>NZ_JAXMMF010000115.1:0-68950 GCF_034366665.1 Tabrizicola sp.
TGATCTGGACCATTATCCTGTCCCGCGCTTTCGGGCCGGGTCCGATGACCGGCGCCATCGCCATCGCGATCACCGATGCGGGCACCTTCGGCAAGACCTTCTCGGAAGCGCTGGAGAACATCGACGAAAAGCAGGTTGAGGGCATCCAGTCCACCGGCGCGAACAGCCTGCAGCGCGCCCGCTTCGGGGTCATCCCGCAGATCACGCCGGTCCTGTTGTCCCAGATCCTCTACTACCTGGAATCAAACACCCGCAGCGCCACGGTGATCGGTGCGATCGTCGGCGGCGGGATCGGTCTCCTCCTGACCCAGGCCATCATCACCCAGAAGGACTGGGAGGAAGTTGCCTATTACATGGTCCTGATCGTCCTGATGGTCATGCTGATGGACAGCCTCTCCGGCTGGCTGCGCCGCAAGCTGATCAAGGGGGCATGACCGGCCGCCCGACGCCTGCCTTTCATACTGCCGCAAATATCCCCGCCGGAGGCTCCCCGGCCGCCCCAGGCTCCGCCGCCGAAAACCGGGCTCTGACAGCCCCACCCGCGCCCTCTCTCCCTCGGGGAGAGGGCCGGGGTGAGGGGCTGCCACCAGGAACAAGGTCAAGACATCATGAACGCCCACCAGCAACCCCTTGAAACCATTGCCACCGATCCGCCCAACCAGCCTGGACCGCGCCTTTCCGCCGACGGCGCGGTGATCCATGCCGACTGCCAGATCGTGAATTCCAGCTTCGCCCCCTGGACCGAGGTCGGCGCAGGCTCCCGCGTCCTGAATTCCACTTTCGAGGCCTATGCCTACTGCGACCGCCTGTCGGACATCGCCAACACCACGGTCGGCAAGTTCGCCAACATCGCCGCGATGACCCGGATCGGCCCGACGGATCACCCGATGGCGAACGCCAGCCTGCACCACTTCCTTTACCGGTCCTCGTACTACTGGGACGACATCGCCGACGATGCGGACTTCATGGCCCATCGCGCCAGCCGCCGCACCGTGATCGGCCCCGACACCTGGCTTGGCCACGGCGTCATCGTGAAGCCCGAGGTCTCCATCGGCGCGGGCGCCGTCATCGCTTCGGGCGCGGTCGTGACCAAGGATGTGCCACCCTACATGATCATGGCCGGTATCCCGGCCCAACCGCTCCGCCCCCGCTTCGGCCCCGGCATCGCCGACCGTCTGATGGCGCTGGCCTGGTGGGACTGGAGCCACGACCGCCTGCGCGCCGCCCTGATGGACTTCCGATCCCTGAAGGCCGAGGCGTTCCTGGAGAAATATCAGGGCTGATCGGCAACCGTCAGTGTGACCCGGTCGCCCGCGAACCAGGTCGTGCCCAGTTCGACGGGCACACCCTTCGGGTCCACGTTCACCGCCAGCGTCCGCATCACCGGCGCGCCGGGGCGCACCGCCAGCGCCAGCGCCAGCACCGGGTCGGCCAACTGCGCCGTCAGACGCGTTTCGGCCCGGGTATAGTCAGTCAGCCCTGAAGCAGCCAGTGACCGGGTGATCGACCCGGTCTCGCGAACCGAGGCCAGAAGGTCGGGAAACCGGCCACCCGGAAAGACTGACCGGAACACCGCGATCGGCTGCCCATCGGCCAGCGAGACCCCTTCGACCACCTGCACCGGATCGCCCACCTTCAGCCGCAGCGCCCTCGCCTCGTCGGCATCGCAGGGCCGCGTCTCGGTCCGGCTGATCCGCCGCGACGGAGTTTGGCCTGCCGCCAGCACGTTCTGGTGAAACCGCACCCGACGGCCCAGGGGATAATCCGTCGGCCGCTGCGCCACGAAGACGCCCGCCCCTTGCCGGGAATGGACCAGACCCCGCTCTGCCAGGGCGGCAAGCGCGTGGCGGACCGTGTGGCGGTTCACCCCGAACCGCGCCGCAAGCGCCGCTTCGGTCGGCAGGCGGTCACCGGGGCGATAGTGCCCGGCAGCAATCTCTTCCGTCAGGGTGCCCGCGATGGCGGACCAGATGGCTTCTTTCAACGTCTTATCCTGTCATGAAAAATTCACAACTCTCCGGTTGGTCCCGGGCCGTCTGTCGGGTATTATTTGTATAGTTGTATAGGTAGATAGACAACCCCCTCAACCTGTCGAGATGAAAATGACCGACGCTTCCCCTTTGGCCCGCAAGACCTGGATGGCCATGCTGGCCAAGGCCCCGGCTGTCCGGCTGGCTGCGCTGCTGCCTGACCTTCCGCCACACACCGTCCTGCGCCAACCCGAGATTGGTGCGGTGATGGTCCGGGGGCGGATCGGCGCGACCGGGGCTGCGTTCAACCTGGGCGAGATGACGGTGACCCGCGCTTCGGTCCGGCTGGCCTCGGGCGAGGTTGGGCATGCCTGGGTGCAGGGCCGCGACAAGGGCCATGCGCTGCGGGCCGCGGCTGTTGACGCGCTGATGCAGACCGATGCGGCCACCGATCTGACGTCCCACGTCCTGCAGCTGCTTCAGGCCGAAGCGGGGGCCGCCCGTTCGGTCCGCGCCGAAAAGGCCGCAGGCACCAAGGTCGACTTCTTCACCCTGGTCCGCGGAGAGGACAAATGATCGCCGCATCCGACGCGCTTGCCGGTGGCTTCACCGAGGCCCCGCTCCAGTCCGCCCGCGCCTTCCGCGAAATCCTTGAGGCGATGGCGCGCCCCGGCACGATCCGCCGCGTCGCCGGGGCGCACCCCCCCGCACCGCTGTCCCCGGCAGCCGGGGTGGCGCTTCTGGTCCTGACCGACCCGACGACGCGTCTGCATCTGGCGGGCGGCGCGGATTGCCCGGCGGTCCGCGACTGGGTTGCCTTCCACATCGGCGCGCCGCTTGCCGCCGCCGAAGACGCCGACTTCGCCCTGGGCACCTGGGATGACCTGCACCCCGTCACCCGCTTCCGCATCGGCCAGCCTGATTATCCTGACCGCTCGGCCACCCTGATCGTCGAATGTGACCGGCTCGTGCCCCACGGCCCCGCGCTGACCGGCCCGGGGATCGAGACGGCGACCTGGCTCAACTTGCCCGAAACCGCCGCGTTCCGCGCCAACCGGGCGCTGTTCCCGCTGGGCTTCGACACGCTTTTCACCGCCGGCGATCACATCGCCGGACTTCCCCGTTCCACCCGCGTGGAGGCGATCTGATGTATGTGGCCGTCAAGGGTGGCGAACGCGCCATCGACAATGCGCACCAGTGGCTGTCCGAGGAACGCCGGGGCGACCCTGCCGTGCCAGAGCTGACCATCCCGCAAATCCGTGAGCAGATGGCCCTGGCGGTGAACAGGGTCATGGCCGAAGGCTCGCTCTACGACCCCGACTTGGCCGCGCTGGCGATCAAGCAGGCGCGGGGCGACCTGATCGAGGCGGTCTTTCTGATCCGCGCCTACCGCACCACGCTGCCGCGTCTGGCTGGATCGAATCCCGTGGATACCGGCGCGATGGCCGTGGACCGGCGCATCTCGGCCACGTTCAAGGACTTGCCGGGTGGCCAGGTGCTGGGGCCGACTTTCGACTACACCCACCGCCTGCTGGATTTTGCCCTGATGGCTGAAGGCGCTGCGCCGGACACGGGGTCACCCTCTCCCCTGGGGGGAGAGGGGCGGGGTGAGGGGGAAACCCGCGTGCCCCACGTCACCAGCTTTCTGAACCGCGACGGGCTGATCGAGACCGCCGACCCGTCCGACTTAACCCCCCCCGACCTGACGCGCGAACCGATGGAACTGCCCGCCGACCGCGCGCTTCGCCTGCAGGCGCTGACCCGTGGGGATGAGGGGTTTGTTCTTTCCATGGCCTACTCCACCCAGCGCGGCTACGGCCGGACCCATGCCTTCGTGGGTGAGTTGCGCATCGGCACTGTGGCTGTAGAGGTCGAGATCCCCGAACTGGGCTTTGCGGTGGAAATCGGCGAGATCGAACTGACCGAATGTGAAACCGTGAACCAGTTCAAGGGCAGCCGGACCGAACCCCCGCAATTCACTCGCGGCTACGGCCTCGTCATGGGTCAGTCCGAACGCAAGGCCATCGCGATGAGCCTCGTCGACCGCGCCCTGCGCTGGCAAGAGCTGGGCGAGGACTTCACCGGCGCCCCGGCGCAGGATCAGGAATTCGTCCTGATGCACTGCGACAACATCCAGGCCACAGGGTTCCTCGAACACATCAAGCTGCCGCACTATGTCGACTTCCAGGCCGAGCTGGAGCTGGTCCGCAAGCTGCGGGCCGAGGCGATGGCGCTGCAGGAGGCGGCGGAATGACTTACCGCCACCACAGCGGCGCGAAGCCAAGGACCGCGATGCCGACACACATCCAGGCGATGGTCGAGATGTCCATGATCATGATGCACACTCCTTTCGGAGGCAATTCCCATGCGTGACGCCGGTTCCCAGGCGGAGGCCTACAACTTCGCCTATCTCGACGAACAGACCAAGCGGATGATCCGCCGCGCGATCCTGAAGGGGATTGCCGTGCCGGGCTATCAGGTGCCCTTCGCCAGCCGCGAGATGCCGATGCCCTACGGCTGGGGCACGGGCGGGGTGCAGGTGACGGCGGCGTGCCTGGTGCCCGAGGACAGGCTGAAGGTCATCGACCAGGGTGCCGACGACACGACGAACGCGGTCAGCATCCGCCGCTTTTTCCAGCGCACGGCGGGGGTCGCGGTGACCGAGTCCACGCCCGAGGCCACGGTGATCCAGACCCGCCACCGCATCCCGGAAACCCCGCTGACCGATGGCCAGATCCTGGTCTACCAGGTCCCGATCCCCGAACCCCTGCGATTCCTGGAACCGCGCGAAACCGAAACGCGGAAAATGCACGAGCTGGAGGAATACGGGCTGATGCACGTCAAGCTGTACGAGGACATCGCGCGCCACGGCCAGATCGCGACCTCCTACGCCTATCCGGTCCGCGTCGAGGGGCGCTATGTGATGGACCCCTCGCCCATCCCCAAGTTCGACAATCCGAAACTGTCCGGCAACCCGGCGATCCAGCTGTTCGGCGCAGGGCGCGAGCAGCGGATCTATGCGCTGCCGCCCTGGACGAAGGCCGTCAGCCTGGATTTCGACGACCATCCGTTCGAGACCTCGAAGGCTCCCCACGACTGCGACCTGTGCGGGGCCAGGGACAGCTACCTCGACGAGGTGATCACCGACGACGCGGGCGGGCGGATGTTCGTCTGTTCGGACACCGATTTCTGCGCCGGGCGACGGGCGCGGGGGATGAAAGGGCGGCTTTGGGCGCCCGAGCCGGAGGACGTGGCATGACGGTTATGGAAAAGCTTGTGGCGACCGACCAGCCGTTGCTGCGGGTCGATGGCCTGACCAAGCGCTATGGTCCCCGCATCGGCTGCGCGGATGTGTCCTTCGACCTGTTCCCTGGCGAGGTCCTGGGGATTGTCGGTGAAAGCGGGTCGGGCAAGTCGACGCTGTTGTCGTGCCTTGCGGGCCATCAGCGCGCGGATCTGGGCCGGATCAGCTATGACGGCCGCGACGTGCTGGCGATGCCCGAGACGGAACGCCGCCGCCTTTCCCGCACCGACTGGGCCTATGTCCACCAGAACCCGCGCGACGGGTTGCGGATGGGCGTCAGCGCGGGCGGCAATGTGGGCGAAAGGCTGATGGCCGTCGGCGCACGGCATTACGGCGACATCCGGGGTAAAGCGGTGGACTGGCTCGGTCGGGTCGAGATCGCGGCGGACCGGGTCGACGACCGGCCCTCGGCCTTTTCCGGCGGGATGCAGCAAAGGTTGCAGATCGCGCGGAACCTGGTGACGGGGCCGCGGCTGGTGTTCATGGATGAACCCACGGGCGGCCTTGATGTCAGCGTTCAGGCGCGGCTTCTGGACCTGTTGCGCGGCTTGGTCCGGGACCTTGGCCTTAGCGTCATCATCGTAACCCATGACCTTGCCGTCGTCCGCCTGCTGGCGCATCGGCTGATGGTGATGAAATCGGGCCGGGTGGTGGAACAGGGGCTGACCGATCAGGTGCTGGACGATCCGCAGCACGCCTATACCCAGCTGCTCGTTTCCTCTGTCCTGCAGGTGTAACCCCATGATCCATATCGAGAACCTGTCGAAGTCCTTCACGCTGCACAACCAGGGCGGCACGGTGATCCCGGTCATGGCGGGCGCGTCGCTGACTGTCGCGCCTGGCGAATGCGTGGGCCTGACCGGGCAGTCGGGTGCGGGCAAATCCACCCTGATGCGCATGGTCTACGGCAACTATCTGACCGCCGGGGGAAGTCTGATGGTCGGGGACACCGATGTCGCCACGGCCCTCCCGCGCCAGATCATCGCGCTGCGCCGCCACACCTTGGGCTACGTCAGCCAGTTCCTGCGTGTCGTGCCCCGTGTCCCCACGCTGGATGTGGTGGCAGAGCCGCTCCTCGCCCTTGGCACCCCTGTCGACCAGGCGCGCGACCGTGCCGCAGACCTTCTCAAGCGCCTCAACATCCCCAAACGGCTCTGGACCCTCTCGCCCACCACCTTTTCGGGCGGCGAGCAGCAGCGGGTCAACATCGCGCGGGGCTTTGCCCACACTTACCCGGCCCTTCTCCTCGACGAGCCCACCGCCAGCCTTGATGCCGCCAACCGCGAGGTCGTGCTGACGCTGATCGAAGAGGCCAAGGCGCGTGGGGCGGCGATCCTGGGGATCTTTCACGACGAAGGCGCGCGGACGCGGGTCTGCGACCGGATTGTCGATGTGACCGGCTTCACGCCACGGCTTGCGGCATGATCTTCGCGATCGTCGGCCCTTCGGGTGCCGGGAAAGACACGCTGATCCGGGGGGCGCTTGCCGCTCGTCCCGATCTGCGCATGGTCCGCCGGGTCATCACCCGACCGACCGAAGCCGGGGGCGAGGACTTCGAAGGCGTCACCTCTTCAGAGTTTGCCCAGCGCCAGATGCGCGGCGACTTTGCCCTGACCTGGACGGCACACGGGTTGTCCTACGGCATCCCGAAATCGCAGGTCACTGCCCCTGGCGATGTGATCTTCAACGGCAGCCGCGCGGCCTTGCCGCTGGCCGCAACGGTCTTTCCCGGCCTGCGCGTGATCCTTGTCACCGCCCCGGACATCGTGCTTGCCGCCCGGCTTGCCGCCCGGGGTCGCGAGAACGCCGAGGACATCCGCGCCCGCCTGTCGCGTGCCGCGTTCGAGATGCCCGAGGGCATCGCGTTTCAGACCGTGGTGAACGACGTGACGCCCGAGATCGGCACGGCCCGCCTTCTGGCCGCCCTTCAGCCGGTAAGGGCGTAGCGGTGCAGCAGGTGGAAACGACCGCCGCGGTCTTCGCCGAACAGGCACAGGTCCTCGATCACGAAGGGGCGCGGCAGGACCGGGGCGAAGAAGTCCTCCAGCGCCGCGCGGACAGGTTCGGGCTCGGCCAGCCGGTCGGTCAGGGTCAGATGGAAGCGGAACTCCTCCATCACATGCGGATAGCCCCAGTGCTGCAGCAATTCACGCTGGCGCGGGGACAGCTGATCCGGGCGGCGACGGGCGATCTCGGCCTCGGTCAGGGCGGCGCGCAGGGGGTTGGTGGCCTCGACCACCGCGGCCCCAAGGTCAAGCAGCGCCGCCTCGCAGCCAAGCGGGGTCAGTGCGACGAAACCGTGCAGGGTTTCGGCCTGCAACCCGGTGCAGACGACCGGCGCAAGGCGCGCGGCAAGACCGGCCACGCAGTCCTGAACCGCCGCTTCGGTCACGCCTTCGGCAAGCCGGAACGGGGCGCGGATCGTGCCGTGGAAGCCATATCGGCGCGGCTCGGCGGTGATGGCGTGCGGGTCGCCGATCCCGGCAAGCACGGGCTGCGGCAGGTTGTTGCCGTTCGCTGGGTCGCGGCCCAGCCATTCGTTCGCGCGAAAGGCAAACGGCCCCTCGGGCGGGGCGTAGTAGACGGCGTAGCGGGCGATCTGGTCCATGCGCGCCGGGGTACTCAGGTTTTGTCACATTGGTGTGACGGGACAATGTCACCAGAGGCCACCGCAGCGCGGGCCGCAAGACAATCGAGGACGACATGACACGCGAGACCATCCTTGCCAACGCCACCCTGGTCCTGCCGGGCGAGACCCTGCGCGGGACCGTGCGGCTGGTTGACGGCAAGATCGCCGATATCGCGCCCGGTAGTGCGGTCCCGCAGGGGGCCGAAGACTGCGGCGGCGATCTGGTGATGCCCGGCCTGATCGAATTGCACACCGACAATCTGGAGCGCCACATCGAGCCGCGTCCCAAGGTCGACTGGCCCCACGCCGCCGCGATCATCGCGCATGACGCCGAGCTGGCCAGTGTCGGCATCACCACCGTCTTCGACGCCCTGCGCGTGGGGTCCGTCGTCTCGAACGCCAAGGCCAACTACGGCGAATACGCCCGGGCACTGGCGGACGAGATCCTGGGCCTTCGCGACCAGGGCGCGCTGAAGATCAGCCATTTCCTGCATCTGCGGGCCGAGGTCTGTTCCGAAACGCTGGTCGAAGAGCTGGACAAGTTCGGTCCCGCCGACCGGATCGGGATCGTCAGCCTGATGGACCACACGCCCGGAGAGCGGCAGTTCCGCGATGTGACGCAACTGCGGAAATACGTCATGGGCAAGCACGGCATGAGCGAAGCCGAGTTCGAGACGCATATCGCGGTGCAAAAGGACCTGTCGGCGCGCAATGGCGCGGTGCACGAGGCCGCCGCCGTCGCCGCCGCGCGTCGCTATGGCGCAGTGCTGGCCAGCCATGACGACACCGACGTCGGCCATGTTGCGCGGTCAGCCGAACACGGCGCGCATTTCGCCGAGTTCCCGACCACGGTCGAGGCAGCACAGGCCTGCAACGACCACGGCATCAAGGTGATGATGGGCGCGCCCAACCTGATCCGGGGTGGCAGCCATTCGGGCAACGTGGCGGCCTCGGACCTGGCCCGGGCCGAGCTGCTGGACATCATCTCGTCGGACTATGTCCCCTCGTCGCTGTTGTCGGCGGCCCTGATGCTTGGGGACCTGTGGGGCGACCTTGCCCGCGGGATCGCGACGGTGACGTCGGCGCCGGCCCAGGCTGTCGGGTTGTCGGACCGTGGCAGGGTGGAAGTCGGGGCGCGGGCCGACCTGGTGCGGGTTGCAAGGATCGGTACCGCTGGCGCATTGCGCGGGGTCTGGGCCCAGGGCCTGCGGGTGGCGTGATCGCCCCGGCCCCTGTTGCGCGTGGGCCTGGAAAACAAAAACCCTGCAATCGGAACCGATTGCAGGGTTTTTCTGGTAGGGATGGTGCCCAGAAGAGGACTCGAACCTCCACGCCTTGCAGCGCTGGTACCTGAAACCAGTGCGTCTACCAATTCCGCCATCTGGGCACTGATGGGCGATGTAACGGCCCGGTTTGACAGAGTCAACGGCCCCTTGCGCAAATTTCTTGTTGCCGCTTTGGCCTTGCCCGTCGGGGGCGGCGCAGTTATTCATCGGCCCAGTTTCCGGCGTCTTTCAGGCGCCCGTGAAGGAGTGCGCGCATGAGCAAGCTGGTCACCATCATCGGCGGTTCGGGCTTTGTCGGCCGCTACATCGCTCGTCGATTGGCGAAAGACGGGTGGCGGGTTCGCGTGGCCGTGCGCCGTCCGAACGAGGCCTTGTTCGTGCGCCCTTACGGTGTGCCCGGCCAGGTCGAGCCGGTGGCCTGCAACATCCGCGACGATGCCAGCGTCCGCTCGGTGATCCGGGGTGCGGATGCGGTGGTCAACTGCGTGGGTGTGCTGAACGGGGTCGGCGCGAACACGTTCGACGCGGTTCAGGCGGAAGGCGCCGGCCGGGTCGCGCGGATCGCCGCCGAGATGGGTGTCGGGCGGCTGGTGCAGATCTCGGCCATCGGGGCTGACGCGCAGTCCGACAGCGCCTATGCCCGCACCAAGGGCGAGGGCGAGGCGGCGGTTCTGGCGGCTTTCCCGACGGCGGTGATCCTGCGTCCCTCGATCATCTTCGGGACCGAGGACCAGTTCTTCAACCGCTTTGCCGCGATGACCCGGATGGGCCCGATCCTGCCCGTCGTGGGGGCGAACACCCGGTTCCAGCCGGTCCATGTGGACGACGTGGCGCAGGCTGCGGTGAAGGCTGTGAATGGAGAGGCCGCGCCCGGCGTCTATGAACTTGGCGGGCCCGAGGTCGATACTTTCCGCGGTTTGATGGCCCGGATGCTCAAGGTGATCCAGCGCCGTCGCGCGGTGGTGAACATGCCGTTCTTCGTGGCCCGGATCATGGGCTTCGGCTTTGATATGATCCAGGCCGTGACGCTGGGGCTGATCGAGAACAAGATGATCACCCGCGACCAGGTGCGCAATCTTGCGCGCGACAACGTGGTCTCGCCGACCGCGCGCGGCTTTGCCGACCTTGGGATCACCCCCACAGCGATGGAGGGGGTTCTGCCGGAATACCTGTGGCGCTATCGCGCGTCCGGCCAGTATGCGGCGATCAAGGATTCGGCCAAGAATCTCAAGAAGGTCTGAGGGTTGGGCAACACTCTGACCGCAGCCTTCCTGGGCCTTCTGGAAGGCCTGACCGAGTTTCTGCCCGTCTCTTCGACGGGTCACCTGCTGCTGGCAGGGCATTTCCTTGGCTTCCAATCAGCCGGTCGCACCTTCGAGGTGGTGATCCAGCTGGGCGCGATCCTGGCGCTGTTTTCGGTCTATGCGACGCTGATCCTGCGGCTGTTCCTGCGGGCGCGGCATGAGGATGCTGCGCGGAGGTCGCTTGTGTCGCTGTTGCTGGCGTTTCTGCCCGCCGTGGTGGTCGGTGTCCTTGCGCATGGCTTCGTGAAGTCGGTGCTGTTCGAGACGCCGATGCTGATCGCCGTCGTGCTGATCCTGGGCGGGTTCGTCCTTCTGGTGATCGACCGCATCGCGCCGACGCCGGTCCACCATGACGCGCTGGCCTTGCCGTTCAGCAAGTCGCTGGCCATCGGGTTTTGTCAGACCCTGGCGCTGGTCCCCGGCGTCTCGCGGTCGGGGGCGACCATCGTGGGGGCCCTGTTGATGGGGGTCGAGAAGCGGGCCGCGGCCGAGTTCTCGTTCCTTCTGTCCCTGCCGACGATGGGCGCGGCGGTGGTCTTTGACCTGTACAAGAACCGCGATGTTCTGGACTTTGCCGCAGTATGGGACATCGCCGTCGGCTTCGCAGTCGCCTTTCTGACCGCGGCCGTCGTGGTCCGCTGGGTGCTGAACTACATCAGCAAACATGGGTACGCCCTGTTCGGTTGGTGGCGAATCATCGTGGGGTCCATCGCCCTGACGGCGCTTTTGCTGGGTTACTAGCGAAGTTCGGAAACCATACTGACCTAATTCAGCACGAAAATGTCGGCTTTGCTGCCGCATCTGCTGAAAAAGCGATAAATAGGTAAGCATTGCTGACTTTTCATGTCAGCAGAACGGTTGTATCCCGTCGGTCCCGGAAGAACTCGCAAGGGACGCTAGGTTATGGCCACGCAGAAGATGCTGAAATTCGTCACCGTCGGGAAAGAGATGCCCGAGAAGCGTGACGCATCCTCGCGCGCGCAGGATTTCCACGAGATTTACCGGGAGTACGCGGATCGCAAGGCGGCCGAGCAGGCCAGCCGCTGCAGCCAGTGTGGCGTGCCCTATTGCCAGTCGCACTGCCCCTTGCACAACAACATCCCCGACTGGCTGAAGCTGACCGCCGAGGGCCGTCTGCAGGAAGCCTACGAGATCAGCCAGGCCACCAACACCTTCCCCGAGATCTGCGGCCGTATCTGTCCGCAGGACCGGCTTTGCGAAGGCAACTGCGTGATCGAGCAGTCGGGTCATGGCACGGTGACCATCGGGTCGGTCGAGAAATACATCACCGATACGGCGTGGGAGGAGGGCTGGGTCAAGCCCATCCGTCCCCATGCGGAACGGGCGGAATCCGTGGGCATCATCGGCGCGGGGCCGGGGGGACTTGCGGCGGCGGACATGCTGCGGCGTCAGGGCGTGCAGGTCACGATCTACGACCGCTATGATCGTTCCGGCGGGCTGATGACCTACGGCATCCCCGGCTTCAAGCTGGAGAAGGATGTGGTGGAGCGTCGGAACGCTCAGCTTGCGGACGGGGGCGTGAACTTCGTCCTCAACTGCAACGTGGGCGAGGACATCACCTTTGACGCGATCCGGGGTCAGCATGATGCGGTGCTGATCGCGACGGGCGTCTACAAGGCGCGGGACATCGAGGCTCCGGGCGTCGGGGCGCGCGGGATCGTGAAGGCGCTGGACTATCTGACGGTGTCGAACAAGCAGGGCTTCGGCGACGATGTGCCGGAGTATGAGAGCGGTGAGCTGAACGCCAGCGGAAAGCGCGTGGTGGTGATCGGCGGCGGCGACACGGCGATGGACTGCGTGCGGACGGCGATCCGGCAGGGGGCCTTGTCGGTCAAGTGCCTCTATCGTCGCGACCGGGCGAACATGCCGGGGTCGCAGCGCGAAGTTCAGAATGCCGAGGAAGAAGGCGTTGAATTCGTGTGGCTTTCCGCGCCCAAGGGGTTCACTGGCGGGACCGAGGTCGACGGCGTGATGGTGCAGAAGATGCGCCTTGGAGCGCCGGATGCCACGGGCCGCCAGACGCCCGAGATTATCGAAGGCGCCGACTATGTCGAACCCGCCGATCTGGTGATCCAGGCTTTGGGCTTCGAACCTGAAGACCTGCCGACCCTCTGGGGCGTGCCAGAGCTGAAGGTGACCCGCTGGGGCACGATCAAGGCCGATTTCCGCACGCATGAGACCAGCCTGCCGGGCGTCTACGCGGCGGGGGATATCGTGCGGGGCGCATCGCTGGTCGTCTGGGCAATCCGCGATGGCCGCGAGGCGGCAGAGGCGATCCTGTCCTATCTGGCCCAGACCGGAGCAGTGGCGGCAGAGTAGTCTTCTTTCCATCTTCCTTGCGCCTTCCTTCCGTCTCTACGCGCGGTCGATGCAGGAAAACTTAAACGTCAGGATACGTGACCTGATTAGTGGTGAAGCGATGCGGTTGGCCTTCCTTCCTTGTCTGACGGTGTGCTCTGCCTCTCTGGCGGCGGCGGACGGTTCGGCCCTCCGCCCGGAGAGCTGCAGCCGCCTGGCGACCGCGCAGTACGACGATTGCAGTGTGGCGAATGTCTTTCGTTGCGCCGATGGGGCTCCGGCCTTCTGGATAGAAAGCAGGGATGCTTATGGCCTGACGGTCGAGACCCGAAATCTGAACCACGGGTCGGTAATGTGGGATCTTGTCGGGCAGGGCATGGTCGTTCGTCTTGATCAGTCCAAGGCACACCCGCGCGATACGATCCAGAACGGCAGGGCGGAAGACCGCATCGTGGGCGAGCTTGAGCTTTTCGGCAGGACGCAGCCGATCAGCGGCGAAACCAGCTATGGCTATTTCGGTGAAACCACTGTCCTTGCCGGTGAAACCTTCGCGCGCATTACCTTTTCCGGAGTGATCAGAATGCCTCCGCCGGTGCCAGACATTGATGGTGGGGGGCTGTTTCTGTACAGCGACCGGCTTGACCTGCTGCTGGAAGAAGAAGTGCGCGTCGATCTTGAGACGGGGTCCAGCGTGTACCGTCTGACGCGGTTGGCGCTGTCTGGCCAAGCTGGATTCGGCGACGAGACGCCACGAGACGGCTGCGGCGAGATCAGCGGCCTGTCACTCCCAGGCAGTGAGGTGACGGGATGAAGCGCGTTCTGGTCCTTCTGGCGCTAAGCCCAACCCCTTCCCTCGCCGGGACCTGGGACGCCCCCGTTGGCTGCGAGGTGTTCATGACCGTGCAGTCCAAGGCCTGCCGGGTGTCCCACTATTACCGCTGCTCGGCCGACCAACCAGGCGACCAGTGGCGCGTCGATCTGGATCAGGAGGGGCCGTTCTTCTATTCGAAGATCGACGCCGAGGGGCAGTGGCTGGAAAGCTATGACCCCGTCAAACAGGTGCTGGACCCCAACCCTGCCGATGCGGCCAGCATGTCCGAGCTGATCGGCGAAGGTGTGGACACCTGGAGTTTCAGCCTGTCGAAGGAAGACGGGACGGGCTCTCGCGCCGAGGGGTATGATCGGTTGACCGGGCAAAGCGTGGTGATCGACGGGATCACGCTGCAAGAGACCGAGGTCGACTTCACCGAGTATGATCTGTCGGGCAACGCCCTGCGCCGGTCGCGTGGCAACGAATACGTCCACCCTGAATGGCGGCTGTTTTTTGCCGGTCCCGGCGGGACCGACCTGGGCGACGGGCAATGGCTGCCGATCGACGGCTCGCCGGTCCAGTTCGTCTTTCCGGGCGAGGACGGGTTCCTTTCGTCCCAGCCGCTTTACGATTGCGATGCCCTGACGGCCTCGCTGCCCGTTTGGAGGGTCAGCCATGAGCCTTGAGCGTGAGGGCGGATGCCTCTGCGGCGCGGTGCAGTTCAAGGCGCGGCTGACGGGGACGAATTTCGGCGTCTGTCATTGCCCGATGTGCCGGAAGTGGACCGGCTCGGCGCTCTTGGGGATCACGGTGCCCGAGGGGAATGTCGAATGGACAGGGGCCGAACATATCGCGCGCCGCCAGTCCAGTGCCTGGGGCGAACGGGCGTGGTGCGTGGAGTGCGGGTCGGCCCTGTGGTTCCGGGTAACGGTGGATGGGCCGTACTCGGGCAACCTGGAGCTGCCGGTAGGCACGTTCGACGATGCGAGCGGGCTGACCATGACGAATGAGATCTACATCGACCACAAGCCCGACAGCTATGCCTTCGCGGGCGAGGGTCGGAACGTTTTGACGCGAGCGCAGTGCGTGGAGAAATTCCCGCTTCTGGCCAGTGAATGAAGGGGAAAGCCATGACCTATGATGATGCCTGGGTGAAGGCCGAAGAGGAAAAGCGCGCCTGGCTGGATGCGAACGGGCTGTACAAGACCGAGGATGAGCATTCGTCCTGCGGGGTGGGGCTGGTTGTCTCGATCAGCGGCAAGCCCAGCCGCAAGGTCGTGGAGAACGGCATCAACGCGCTGAAGGCGGTCTGGCACCGGGGCGCGGTGGATGCGGATGGCAAGACCGGCGACGGGGCGGGGATCCATGTGCAGATCCCGGTGCGGTTCTTCTATGACCAGGTGCGGCGGACGGGGCATGAGCCGGACGTGAACAAGCTGATCGCGGTGGGTCAGGTGTTTTTGCCGCGGACGGACTTTGGTGCTCAGGAACGCTGCCGGACCATCGTCGAGACCGAGGTCCTGCGGATGGGGCACTACATCTACGGCTGGCGGCATGTGCCGGTGGATGTCTCGGTCCTGGGCGACAAGGCGAACGCGACGCGGCCCGAGATCGAGCAGATCCTGATCCGCTGCGACAAGGACATCGACGCCGAGGCGTTCGAGCGCGAGCTGTACATCATCCGCCGCCGGATCGAGAAGGCAGCGACGGCGGCGGGCATCCAGGGGATGTACCTGTGCAGCCTTAGCTGCCGGTCGATCATCTACAAGGGGATGATGCTGGCCGAGCAGGTGGCGACCTTCTACCCCGACCTGATGGACGAGCGGTTTGAATCCGCCTTCGCGATCTACCACCAGCGCTATTCGACGAACACCTTCCCGCAGTGGTGGCTGGCGCAGCCCTTCCGCATGCTGGCCCACAACGGCGAGATCAACACGCTGAAGGGCAACGTCAACTGGATGAAGTCCCACGAAATCCGCATGGCCTCGAACAACTTTGGCGAGGCGGCAGAGGACATCAAGCCGATCATTCCGGGGGGGACCAGCGACTCGGGTGCCTTGGACGCGGTGTTCGAGGTGCTGGTGCGGTCGGGGCGGTCAGCACCGATGGCGAAGACGATGCTGGTGCCAGAGGCCTGGTCGAAGCAGACGGTGAACATGCCCAAGGCCTGGGCCGACATGTATTCCTACTGCAACTCGGTGATCGAGCCGTGGGATGGTCCGGCGGCTTTGGCGATGACCGATGGTCGCTGGGTTTGCGGTGGCTTGGACCGCAACGGTCTGCGGCCGATGCGCTATGTCGTGACGGGTGACGGCCTTCTGATCGCGGGGTCGGAGGCTGGCATGGTGCCGGTCGATGAGTCGACGATCCGCGAGAAGGGCGCTTTGGGGCCGGGGCAGATGATTGCCGTCGATATGGTCGAGGGGAAGCTCTTCCACGACACCGAGATGAAGGACAAGCTTGCCGCCTCGCAGCCCTACAGCGAGTGGGTGGGCAAGATCGTCGACCTGAACAGCCTGCTGCGGGACATCCCGGAGACGCAGACCTTTACCGGCGGCGACCTCCGCAAGCGCCAGATCGCGGCGGGGTTCACCATCGAGGAGTTGGAGCAGGTCCTGGCCCCGATGGCCGAGGACGGGAAAGAGATGGTCGCCAGCATGGGCGATGACACGCCCCCTGCAGTGCTGTCGTCGGTCTATCGGCCCCTCAGCCACTACTTCCGGCAGAACTTCAGCCAGGTGACGAACCCGCCGATCGACTCGCTTCGCGAGGGGCGCGTCATGTCCTTGAAGACGCGGTTCGGCAACCTGCGGAACGTGCTGGACGAGAACAACTCCCAGACGGAAATCCTGGTGCTGGAAAGCCCCTTCATCGCGAACCGTGAGTTCGACGTGATGGTGCAACGCTTCGGCGATCAGGTGGCGTTCATCGACTGCACCTTCCCGGTGGGCGAGGGGCTGGATGACCTGCGGCAGGGGCTGGAACGCATTCGGGCCGAGGCGGAGGATGCGGTGCGGTCTGGTGCCGGGCAGCTGGTGCTGACCGATGAGCATCAGGGGCCGGACAAGGTCGGGATGCCGATGATCCTTGCCACCTCGGCTGTTCATTCGTGGCTGACTCGCAAGGGGCTGCGGACGTTCTGTTCGATCAACGTGCGGTCGGCAGAGTGCATTGACCCGCATTACTTTGCGGTGCTGATCGGGTCGGGTGCGACGACGGTGAACCCCTATATCGCGCAGGATTCGATTGCGGACCGGATCGACCGGGGGCTCTTGGATGGCTCGCTTACCGACGCGATGCGGCGGTATCGGGATGCCATCGACGCAGGGCTCCTCAAGATCATGTCGAAGATGGGGATTTCGGTGATCTCCTCCTATCGCGGTGGTCTGAACTTCGAGGCGGTGGGGCTGTCCCGCGCCATGGTGGCCGAGTATTTCCCGGGGATGCAGTCGCGCATCTCGGGGATTGGTCTCACGGGCGTGGAGCAGAAGCTGGAAGAGGTCCACGCCCGCGGCTGGCGCGGGGGGGCGGACGTGCTGCCGATTGGCGGCTTCTACAAGGCGCGGCGGTCGGGCGAAAAGCACGCCTGGGAAGCGCAGACGATGCACATGTTGCAATCGGCCTGCGACCGGGCGTCTTATGATGTGTGGAAGCAGTACTCGGCCGCGATGCGGGCAAACCCGCCGATCCACCTGCGGGATTTGCTGGACATCAAGACGCTGGGCAAGCCGGTGCCGATTGAGGAGGTCGAGTCGATCACCTCGATCCGCAAGCGGTTCGTGACGCCGGGGATGTCTTTGGGCGCTCTCAGCCCCGAGGCGCACAAGACGCTGAACGTGGCGATGAACCGGATCGGAGCGAAGTCGGACAGCGGTGAGGGCGGCGAGGACCCGGCGCATTTCGTGCCGGAGCCGAACGGGGACAACCCGTCCGCCAAGATCAAGCAGGTTGCCTCCGGGCGCTTTGGCGTGACGGCGGAGTATCTGAACGCCTGTGAGGAGCTGGAGATCAAGGTCGCGCAAGGGGCCAAGCCCGGTGAGGGCGGCCAGTTGCCGGGGATGAAGGTCACGGCGCTGATCGCCCGGCTGCGGCATTCGACGCCGGGGGTGACGCTGATCAGCCCGCCGCCGCACCACGATATCTATTCGATCGAGGACCTCGCGCAGCTGATCTATGACCTGAAGCAGATCAACCCGCGCGCCAAGGTGACGGTGAAGCTGGTGTCTTCGTCGGGTGTCGGGACTATTGCGGCAGGCGTGGCGAAAGCGAAGGCTGACGTGATCCTGATCAGTGGCCACAACGGCGGGACGGGGGCTTCTCCGGCGACGTCGATCAAGTATGCCGGCCTGCCGTGGGAGATGGGCCTGACCGAGGCGCATCAGGTTCTTGCCATGAACAACCTGCGCGAGCGGGTGACTTTGCGCACGGACGGGGGTCTGCGGACCGGGCGCGATATCGTCATGGCGGCGATGATGGGGGCCGAGGAATACGGCATCGGCACCGCCGCGCTGATCGCGATGGGCTGCATCATGGTGCGGCAGTGCCAGTCGAACACCTGCCCGGTGGGCGTCTGCACGCAGAACGAGGCACTGCGGGCCAAGTTCACCGGATCGGCGGACAAGGTGGTGAACCTCATCACCTTCTACGCGCAGGAAGTGCGGGAGATTCTGGCGTCGATTGGTGCAAGGTCGATGGATGAGATCATCGGGCGGGCCGACTTGCTGACGCAGGTCAGCCGTGGCGCGGCCAACCTCGATGACCTTGACCTCAACCCGATGCTGATCAGCGTCGATGGGGCGCGGGCGATCACCTATGACCGGACCAAGCCCCGGAACGCCGTGCCGGACACGCTGGACGCCGAGATCATCAAGGACGGTCACCGCTTCTTTGAAGACGGCGAGAAGATGCAGCTGTCCTACGCGGTGCGGAACACTTTGCGGACCATCGGGACGCGGGCCTCTTCGCATATCGTCAAGAAGTTCGGGATGCGGAACGCGCTGCAGCCCGACCATCTGACGGTGAAGCTGACCGGGTCTTGCGGTCAGTCGCTTGGGGCGTTCTCGGTGAGGGGTCTCAAGCTGGAAGTGCAGGGCGATGCCAACGACTATGTCGGCAAGGGGTTGTCGGGCGGCACGATCACGGTGCGGCCGCTGATGTCCTCGCCCCTGAAGGCCGAGGAGAACACGATCATCGGGAACACCGTTCTGTACGGTGCGACCGACGGGTTCCTGTTCGCCTCCGGTCGCGCGGGGGAGCGTTTTGCGGTGCGGAACAGTGGCGCTTCGGTGGTCGTGGAAGGCTGCGGGTCGAACGGGTGTGAATACATGACCGGCGGCGTCGCGGTGATCCTGGGTCGGATCGGTGCGAACTTCGGGGCGGGGATGACGGGCGGGATGGCCTATGTCTACGACCCCGAAGGCGTGGCCGAGGACTTCATGAACCTGGAGTCGATCCTGACCTGCGCGGTGGAGCATCCGCACTGGGAGATGCAGCTGAAGGGCCTGATCCAGCGCCATCTGGACGAGACTGGCAGCCGCATCGCCGAGCGTATCCTTGGCAACTGGGACCGCGAGCGGCTGAACTTCCTGCAGGTCTGCCCGAAGGAAATGGTGGACCGGCTGCCCTATCCCTTGTCGGACGAAGTGGCGAAGGTTCCCGCCGAGTAAGGCCCTCGCAAAGCAAGGAAGCCGGCCCTGGGGCCGGCTTCTTCCCTTCTCAATCCTCGGACGACCGCGCCCAGAGGTTGATGTCCTTTTCTTCCGAGATGGCGTCGATCTGGGCAAGTTCATCCGCCGTGAAGTCCAGCTTCTGCAACGCGCCGACGCAGTCCACGACCTGTTCGGGCCTGGATGCCCCGATCAGCGCCGTGGTGATCCCACCGTTCCGCAGGACCCAGGCCAGCGCCATCTGCGCCAGCGTCTGGCCCCGGGCGGCGGCCATGTCGTTCAGCTTGCGGACCGAGCCAAGCGCCTTTTCCACCACGGACGGATGCAGCGATTTGTCCTGCGCCGCACGGCTGCCTGCCGGGATGCCGTTCAGGTACTTGTTGGTCAGGATGCCCTGCGCCAGCGGGACAAAGGCGATGGAGCCTACCCCCAGCTCTTTCAGCGTGTCCTTCAGCCCGTCGGTTTCGACCCAGCGGTTCAGGATGTTGTAGCTGGGCTGGTGGATGAGGAGCGGGGTCCCCAGATCCTTCAGGATCGCCACTGCCTCACGCGTGCGCTGGCTGTTGTAGCTGGAGATCCCGATATACTGCGCGCGGCCCGAGCGGACGATGTGGTCCAACGCGCCCATCGTTTCTTCAAGCGGCGTTTCGGGATCGAAGCGGTGCGAGTAGAAGATGTCGACATAGTCGAGGCCCATCCGCTTCAGCGACTGGTCGCAGGACGCGATGACGTATTTCCGGCTGCCCCATTCGCCGTAGGGGCCGTCCCACATCAGGTAGCCTGCCTTGGACGAGATGATGAGTTCATCGCGCAGGCCCTGGAAGTCGGTTGCCAGCAGCTCTCCGAACGCTTCTTCGGCGCTGCCGGGCGGGGGGCCGTAGTTGTTGGCCAGGTCGAAATGGGTGATCCCAAGGTCAAAGGCGGTGCGGCAGATCGCCTGTTTGGTGGCGTGCGGCGTGTCGTGGCCGAAGTTGTGCCACAGGCCCAGGCTGATCGCTGGCAGTTTCAGGCCGGAATGGCCGCAGCGGTTGTAGATCATCCGCTGATAGCGGTCGGCGGCGGGGGTATAGGTCATGGGGTCCTCCTGTTCGCGCTATCATGCAGCGAGGGTCGGGCGGCTTCAAGTTGCGCCGGGCGGCAATCCGGGGGATGCTGGACGGATGAAGATCGTACGCGAGGTTTGGGACTTTCTGGTCTGTGTCTGGACGCGGGTCGGAGACGGGCATTTCGGCCTGATCGCGGCGGGCGTGGCGTTCTTTGCGATGTTCGCCGTCTTTCCCGGCCTTGCGGCCGCGGTCGCGGTCTGGGGGATGTTCGCGGACCCGCGCGCCATCCAGGGCTATCTCTCCATCGCCGAGCGCTTCCTGCCGCCCGAAGCGGGGGCGCTGGTGCATGACCAGGTGATGGGCCTGATCACCGCGCCGCGCACGGCGTTGCAGTGGACGACGCTTCTGTCGCTGCTGATTGCGTTGTACTCGGCCCGGGCGGGGGTCTCGGCGCTGGTGCAGGGGCTGGACGTGGTGCATCGGTCGCGGCCCCGGGCCTGGCTATGGGGTTGGGCGGTGGACTTCGTCCTCACAGGGGCCTTGATCGGGGCGCTGTTCGTGGCATTGGTGACCGTGGTCGTCGTGCCGATTCTTCTGAACTACGTCCAGTTGGGGACGTTCGAGGCCTGGCTGACCAAGGTGCTGCCCTGGGCGGCGATGTTCCTGCTGGTGGTGACCTGCCTGTCGATCCTGTATCGCTTCGGCCCCAATGTGCAGGGGGGGTTCCGATCGCCCTGGATCAGCGTCGGGGTGCTGGTGGCGGCGGTGGCCTGGGCGGGGGTGTCGATCGGGTTCTCGTTCTACCTTGCCAATTTCAACAGCTACAACGCGATCTACGGGTCAATCGGGGCGGTGATCATCCTGATGATGTGGCTTTACCTGTCGGTCTGGGCCGTCCTGCTGGGCGGGGCGATCAATGCTGAACTGGACGCCCGGATGCGGGCGGCTCGTCGGTGACTTCGTTCCTCCTCGCGGTCCTGCGACGAGAAGCCGAAGGCGCACGAGGAGCGGTCAGTAGCGCGCGTCGGGCTGGCCGCAGAACGGGTCGACCGGGTTTGTCCCGTGGAACGGCGCGCGGCCCAGCAGGCAGTCGACCGTGGCGCGCTGCATCGTGTCCATCGTGGCATAGGCGTTGACCACGCAAGGCAGGCGTGGCGCGTCATATAGGTAGTAGGGATAGCCGAACGAGATCAGCGCCGTCGGCACCTGATACCAATGCCGCGCCATCGCGCCGAACATCCCTCCGGTCAGGCGGTTCCAGTCCAGGAAGATGCGGCCTCGGGTCAGGAGGGTTTCCTCGGCCATGACATAAAGGACAAGGTCGAACTGGCGCGGGTCGGGGCGGGTGGCGGGGTCGTAGAGCGTCACGTCGAACCCTTCGGCGCGAAGGCGGTCGGGGAAGAGCATCGGCATCCCGTCGCCATGCAGCGGCGTGACGATGCCGGTGGAGTAGACCAGCACCCTGCGGTGGCGGTCGGGGGACAGGGGCAGGATGCCCTGCACGTCCTTGACCAGCGTCGGCGCGCGGGCGGTGATCTTGCGGGCGGCCTCGGCATTGGCGGGCAGCGCAAGCTTCGAGCGGTCGGCGGGGGCCTTGCCGGTCTGGTGCAGGCCAAGCGCCGCCTTCAGGCCCAGAACGCGAACCATCGCTTCGTCCAGCCGTTCGCCGGTGATCCGGCCATCGTCAAGCGCGGCTTCGATCCGGGTGATGTCGGCTTCGGGCTCATCGGAGAACAGGATGATGTCGCAGCCTGACGACACCACCTCGGGCAGCGCCACATCGCGATGCGCCCAGGCGCCCAGACCGGCCATTGGCGTTGCATCCGACACGATGAGACCGTTGAAGCCCAGCTCATCGCGCAAAAGCGTCTGGTTCAGCAGGCGAGAGACCGAGGCGGGGCGGTAAGCCTCGACGCCTGCGTCGGGGTCCTGCGCCAGAACATAGGCGGGAAAGGCGATATGGGCGGACATGACCGACATCACCCCGGCGTCGATGGCCGCGCGGTAAAGCGCGCCGTGGGTGGCTTGCCAATCGTCGATGGAAAGCGGGTTGATCGTGGTCACAAGGTGCTGGTCGCGGTCGTCGTGGCCTTCGCCGGGCCAGTGCTTGACCGTGGCGGCGACGCCTGCGGACTGAAGCTCGCGGATAAGGGCCAGCGCGTGGTCGCGGATGCGGGTGGGGTCCGACCCCAGGCCGCGCGTTGCGACGATGGGTGAGCGGAAGAGGGCGTTGATGTCGATGACCGGGGTAAAGGACCAGTTCACGCCCGCCGCCCGCGCCTCGGTGGCCATGATCCGGGCGATGGTGGCCGAGGCCTGGACGTCGTCCACGGCGGCCAGGGCCAGGGGGTTCGGCACCTCGGTCCCGAACGAGGGGCTCATCCGGCTGCCTTCCAGATCGGCGCTGACGAAATAGGGGATGTCAGCGGCGGCGCGGAGGGCGTCCAGGGTGTCCAGTTCGGCTGTGGCGTCGGGGCCGAAGAACTTGGTGATGCCGGCGGGGGAAAGGGCGGTGATGCGGTCGACCACCTCTGGTCCGGTGCCAAAGCAGATGTGGACGAACAGCTGGCGGACCTTGGTGGCCCGGTCCATCCCGGAGAGGGTGGCGCGGACCCAGGCGCGTCCGCCCGCGTCAAGATTGAAAGGCGCGGCAGAGAGGATGCGGTCGATCTGGTCCATGAGATGCCTTTATTGCGCAGCGATTTCGCGGGTGGCGGGGGCCAGGATCGCCTCGGTCACTTCGGACAGCGCCAGCGCCGCCGCGCCATGCGCCCAGAGAAGGTCGCCCCAGGCGTGGATCTCGATGGGCGGGCGCGGGCGGCCGGTGTTGATCGCCAGATTGTCCATCTCGGCCAGGGTTTCCGCGGCGTAGAGGTAGTCGTAGCGCATCCGTTCGCCCGAGAGGATGATCAGCGACGGGTCGAAGAGGTTGACCACATTGGAAAGCCCCAGCGCCAGATAGCGCCCGGCGCGGCGGAAGATCGACTTTGCCGTGACGTTCCCGGCCTTGGCATGGTCGTACAGGCTTTCGAGGAGAACGTTGATCGGCTGGCTTTCCTTGTGCCCCCAGTTCAGCGCCGTCGCCGCCTCGCGCGCAAGGGCGTAGTCGGCGACATAGGCCTCGATGCAGCCGCGCTGGCCGCAGCGGCACAAGGCGCCGTCCAGTTGGACCTTGGTGTGACCCAGTTCCATCCCCAGCCGCTGCGCGCCGCGATAGATGCGGTGGTTCATAACGAACCCCATGCCGACGCCGTGTTCGATGGTCACGACGGCGAAGTCCGACAGGCTGCGACCCGCGCCGAACCACAGCTCGGCCAGGGCGACAAGGTTGGCGTCGTTGTCGACATAGGCGGGCAGGCCCAGGCGGGCGGTGGCGGCGGCGGCGATGGGGACGTTGCGCTCGGCCAGGATCGAGGACCAGAAGACCATCCCCTCGGCGCAGTCGACAAAGCCGGGCAGGCCGATGCCCACGGCGGAAAGGTCGGACCGGTTCATGTCCGCCTTGGCGCAGACCCGGGCGAGCAAGGTCTCGATCGCTTCCAGGATTTCGGGCAGGGACATCGGGCCGGGTTGGCGCGGGATGGCATCATCGGCAATCAGCTTGCCGGCGAAGTCCACGATCACGGCGGTATGTTCGCGATCCGAAAGCTTCATCCCGGCGACACGGTGGGCTTGGGCGCGCACGCCCAAAGCCACGGCGGGACGGCCGCGACCGGCGTCGTTGTCGCGGGGGGCGGCGACCTCTTCTATCAGGCCGGCTTCGATCAGTTCGGACGAAATGGTCGTGACCGTGGCAGGACTGACACCCAGATCCTTGGCCAGCTGCACCCGGGGAATAAGGCCCGCGGCGCGCACCAGGTCGAAAACCTGCTGGCGCAGCGGGCGCTGGCTTTCGGTCAGCGGCGGGATCAGCGGGCCGACACCTTTGCGCCCGTCACCGCTGGCGGGCCGAGTCGCCGTAAGAGGCATTTATTCGATCCCCGAAGTAAACGTTGCCAAATGTGGCAGGCGACGCCCCCACTTAACCCTATTTTCGCCGGATTTGCCCGGACACTCGCGAATGCCCAGCTTCTGTCAGACGATTTATTTTGACAACTGAAATTGTTGTGGCAGCGTTGGGCCGAAGTTGGCTCAACTTTAAGCGGTAGCCTGGTTGGGTCCCATTCTTGGTAGGAGACACCCCATGCGCAGCCTTATCCTGGCGGCAGCCTTGGTCATCACAAGTTTCGCGTCCGGTGCCTTTGCCGAAGGCAAGCGGATTGGCGTCGCCTGGGGGGACTTCCAGGAAGCGCGCTGGCGCTGGGACGCCACGGCGATGCGGTCGATGATCGAGCGCAACGGCAACAAGTACATCCCCACCAATGCGGGCGGCTCGGCCGAACAGCAGCTGCGCGACATCGAGAAGCTGGTGGCGGAAGGCATTGACGCGCTGATCATCCAGCCGGTCGACAAGGAGGCCATCGGGCCGGGCGTCGACCGTGCGGCAGCGGCGGGCATTCCGATCCTGGGCTACGACCGGATGATCGAGGACGAGCGGGTGTTCTACCTGACCTTCGACAACGTCGGCGTCGGACGCCTGATCGCGGCCATCGTCAAGCAGGTCCAGCCCGAGGGCAATTATGCGATCATTCTGGGCGATCCCAGCGATGCAAACAGCACGTTCCTGCGGCAGGGCATGGAAGAAGTGATCGGGGCCGCAGTGGCGGGCGGGCAGATCACCATCGTCGGCGAAGCCAATGCCGACGGCTGGAAGCCCGAGAATGCCAAGGCGGTGATGGAGAAGATCCTGGCCGACAGCGGCAACCAGGTTGACGCGGTGCTGGCCCAGAACGACGGCATGGCGGGGGCGGCGATCGAGGCGCTGCAAGCCGCGGGTCTGTCGGTCCCGGTGGGCGGGCAGGACGGCGACAAGGCCGCGCTGAACCGGGTGGCGCAGGGGCTTCAGACGGTGTCGGTCTGGAAGAACAACTTCGATCTGGCCAAGCGCGCCGGAGAGATCGCAGGCCTTCTGGCCGAGGGAACGCCGATGAACCTGATCCCCGAGGCGACCCAGTTCTCGGGCGGCGAGAAGGGGATTCCGGTCTGGGCGATCCTGCTGACGCCCACGCCGGTCACGGTCGACAACCTGGATGTCGTGATCGACGCGGACCACGTCACCAAGCAGGACGTCTGCAAGGGCGCGATGCCCAGCGTCGCCGCCTGCCAGTAACGCAGCCCGGCACGGCAAAGGCGCCAAGGCCCCGCAGCTTTGGCGCTTTTATATTTTGACAACTGAAATTATTCGCGGCACATTCGCGCCTGTCACGGCGAATCTGCCGGGCCGGTCATCTGCTGGCCGATACACTAGGGAGGTTACACATGCGTACCGCAATTCTCGCCGCCGTTCTGGCGGTGACCGGCTTTTCGTCCGCCGCGCTGGCCGAAGGCAAGGTGATCGGCGTCAGCTGGGCGCAGTTCCAGGAAGAGCGCTGGAAGATCGACGAAGCCGCGATGAAGGCCGCGATCGAAGCTGCCGGCAACACCTACGTTTCGGCGGACGCGCAGTCGTCGGCTGAAAAGCAGCTGTCGGACATCGACGCGCTGATCGCGCAGGGCGTTGACGCCCTGGTCATCAACGCCTGGGACAAGGACGCCATCGGGCCGGCCATCGAGAAAGCCGCTGCCGAAGGCATCCCGGTCGTCGGCTACGACCGCCTGATCGAAGACGACCGCACCTTCTACCTGACCTTCGACAACGTCGGCGTCGGCCGCATCATCGCGGAATCGGTGTTCGCCGTGGCCCCCAAGGGCAACTATGCGATCATCAAGGGCGACCCGGGTGACCCGAACGTCGGCTTCCTGCGTCAGGGCATGGAAGAAGTCATCGGCGCAGCTGTTGCCTCGGGTGACATCGTGATCGTCGGCGAAGCGAACTCGGACGGCTGGAAGCCGGAGAATGCCCAGAAGAACATGGAGCAGATCCTGACCGCCAACAACAACGCCGTTGACGCCGTTCTGTCGCAGAACGACGGCATGGCCGGTGGTGCTGCTGCTGCGCTGGCCGCTCAGGGCCTGAACGTTCCGCTGGGTGGCCAGGATGGCGACCTTGCCGCGATCAACCGCGTTGCCCGCGGCACCCAGACCGTTTCGGTCTGGAAAGACGCGCGTCAGCTTGGCAAGGCCGCTGGCGAAATCGCCTCGGCTCTGGCGGAAGGGGCCGCTCTGGACGCAGTTCCGGGCGCGACCAAGTTCTCGGGTGGCGAGAAGGGCGTTGAAATGAACGCCATCCTGCTGTCCCCGACCCCGATCACCAAGGACACGCTGAACGTGGCGATCGAAGCGGGCCACATCACCAAGGAACAGGCTTGCGAAGGCGCGATGCCCGACGTCGCTGCCTGCCAGTGATCTGATCCTCCGGCGCCGTCCCCCAAGGGGCGGCGCCACTCCCTTTCTCTCTGGCTGGACCGTCGCCCCAGGGGCGTGATGGCGCGCATCCTGCGCCCGGCTCTGGCACAGCCCCATCCCTCTCAGGCTGGACGAGGACATGACCGCAACACCCCAATCCCCGACGACCCATGCGCCGAACGAAGGCGGGTTCTCCCGCTTTTTGCGCGCGACCGAGATTGATCCACGCCTTCTGGGCATGGTCGGCGCGCTGCTGCTGATCTGGGTCGCGTTCGAGGCGTACTCGACCTTCGTCCTTGGCCGCCCCTCGCTGCTGCTGGGCGCAAGCCAGGCCGAGGCGAACGGCTTCCTGACCCCGCGCAACCTGTGGAACCTGTCGGTTCAGACGGCCTATATCGGCATCATGGCGACGGGGATGGTGCTGGTCATCATCACCCGGAACATTGACCTCTCGGTCGGGTCGATCATGGGCATGGTCGGCATGTACATGGGCCTGTTGCAGGTCGAATACCTGACTCCGGCGCTGGGCCTGGGCCATCCGTCGATCTGGATCATCACGGTGATCTTCGGCATCGCGATGGGTGCGCTGATCGGGGCCTTCCAGGGCGTGCTGATCGCCTTCCTGGGCATCCCGTCCTTCATCGTCACGCTGGGCGGCCTGCTGGTCTGGCGGGGTGCGGCCTTCTTGGTCGCGGGCGGCAAGACCATCGCGCCGCTGGATGACACCTTCGCGCTGATCGGAGGCGGGTCCTTCGGCGCGCTGGGCAAGACCGGCAGCTGGATCTTCGCGGTCATCGCCTGCGTCTTCGTCGTCTGGGCCTTCCTGAACGGCCGCCGGTCGCGCAAGACCCACGGCTTTGCGCAGCGCCCGGTCTGGGCCGAGACCTTCGTGATCGGTCTGGTCTGCGCCGTGATCCTGGGCGCAACGGCAATGGTCAACAGCTACATCTGGCCGCTGGGGAACATCCAGAAATACTATCAGGCCCTTGGGCAGGAAGTTCCGGCCTGCGCGCAGAAGGGTGGGGACATCTACACCGACGTCTGCGCCAGCTTTGGCCACGGCTTCGCCTATCCGGTGCTGATCATGATCATCGTCGCCATCGCGATGACCATCCTGATGACCCGCACCCGGTTTGGCCGCTATGTCTTCGCCATCGGTGGCAACCCCGAGGCGGCGGCATTGTCCGGCATCAACACCCGCGCGATGACGGTGAAGATCTTCACCCTGATGGGCGGGCTGGCTGGCGTGGCCGCCGTGATCGGCGCTGCACGTCAGAACAGCGCCACCAACGCGATGGGGAACCTGGACGAGCTGTACGTCATCGCCGCTGCCGTCGTGGGCGGCACCTCGCTGGCTGGCGGCGTCGGCACGATCTACGGCGCGATCATCGGGGCGCTGATCCTGACGTCCTTGCAGACCGGCATGGTGCTGATCGGCTTTGGCGACGGGTCCTACCAGCGCATCGTGATCGGCGTGGCGCTTGTCCTCGCCGTCTGGCTCGACATCGTTTACCGCAAACGCATCAAGTAAGGGGCTGATATCATGGTAGACAGAACCGGAACCCCGCTTGTCGAACTGCGCGACATCTCGATTTCCTTCGGGGGGATCAAGGCCGTGGACCACGTCACGGTCGACCTTTTCCCCGGCGAGGTCGTGGGCCTTCTGGGCCATAACGGTGCGGGCAAGTCGACGCTGATCAAGTGCCTGTCGGGGGCCTATCAGAAGGACGCAGGGCAAATCCTGATCAACGGCCAGGAGGTCGAGATCAAGGACCCCCGCGACGCCCGCGCGCAGAACATCGAGACGATCTACCAGACGCTGGCTTTGGCGGACAATCTGGATGCGGCCTCCAACCTCTTTCTGGGGCGTGAGCTGGTCGGGCCGATGGGCTTTGTCGACGAGTCGAAGATGGAGGCGGAGACGCGGAAGATCATGGGTCGGTTGAACCCGAACTTCCGCAAGTTCAACGTGCCGGTGAACATGCTGTCGGGCGGCCAACGCCAGTCGGTCGCCATCGCCCGGGCGGTGTATTTCAACGCCAAGATCCTGATCATGGACGAACCCACGGCTGCGCTGGGTCCGCATGAGACTCAGATGGTCGCCGAATTGATCCAGGAGCTGAAGGCGCAGGGCCTGGGCATCTTCCTGATCGAGCATGACATCCACAACGTCATGAAGCTGTGCGACCGGGCCAGCGTGATGAAGAACGGCCAGCTGGTCGGCACCGTCGATGTCAAGGAGGTCACGGATGACGACATCCTGGGCATGATCATCCTGGGCAAGAAACCCCAGCACCTGGCCGCGTGATGTATATCGGGCTGGACCTTGGGACCTCGGGTCTGAAGGGGATATTGATCGGCGAGGATCAGGCGGTCCTGGCCGAGGCCACCGCCCCCCTGACCGTGCAGCGCCCCCATGAGGGGTGGAGCGAGCAGGCCCCCTCGGACTGGATTTCAGCGGCCGAGACGGTGCTTGACCGGCTTGCCGCGCAGCAGTCGCTGGGACAGGTCCGCGGGATCGGGCTGTCGGGCCATATGCACGGCGCGACCCTTCTGGACGCGCGGGACGAGGTCCTGCGGCCCTGCATCCTGTGGAACGACACCCGCAGCTTCGAGGAAGCCGCCGAGTTGGACGGCGACCCGATGTTCCGGCGTCTGACCGGCAACATCGTCTTCCCGGGGTTTACGGCGCCGAAGCTGATGTGGGTTGCCCACCACGAACCCGGCATCCGCGAACGGCTGGCGAAGGTCCTGTTGCCAAAGGACTATCTGCGCCTTTGGCTGACAGGAGAGCATGTCGGCGAGATGTCCGATGCGGCGGGGACCAGTTGGCTGGACACCGGCAAGCGCGACTGGTCGGACGAGTTGTTGCAAGCGACGGGGCTGGACCGCAGCCATATGCCAAGCCTGGTCGAAGGCTCGGAAGTTTCGGGCTACCTGCGGGAGGCGCTGGCTTCACGCTGGGGTCTGCCGAAGGGCGTGGTCGTGGCCGGGGGTGGCGGCGACAACGCGGCCTCGGGCGTGGGTGTGGGTGTCGTGCGGGCCGGGGAGGCGTTTGTCTCGCTGGGCACCAGTGGAGTCCTCTTTGCCGCGAACGACGGCTATCAGCCGGACCCCGCGACGGCGGTGCATACGTTCTGCCACGCGCTGCCGAACACCTGGCACCAGATGGGCGTGATCCTGGCCGCGACGGATGCGCTGAACTGGTATGCCAACCTGATCGGCACCGATGCTGCCCGGCTGACCGGCGAACTTGGCGACCTGCAAGCCCCCGGCAAGACCATCTTCCTGCCCTATCTGGGTGGCGAGCGGACGCCCCTGAACTCGGCCACTGTGCGCGGGGCCTTCACCGGCCTTGAACACGCGACCGACCGCAAGGCCGCGACCCGCGCCGTGCTGGAAGGGGTGACCTATGCCATCCGCGACAGCCGCGATGCGCTGGCGGCGACTGGCACGAAGCTGGAGCATCTGCTGGCGGTCGGGGGCGGCAGCCGCTCGGACTATTGGTTGAAGCTGATCGCCACGGCGCTGGATTGCCCGGTGCAGCTGCCCGTTGCCGGCGATTTCGGCGGGGCCTTCGGTGCCGCGCGCCTCGGCCTTATGGCCGCCACAGGCGCGGGGGCCGAGATCGCGACCCTGCCGCAGATCGCCAGAACCATCGACCCCGATCCTTCCCTCAAGGACGCCTTTGACGCGGGGCATGCCCGCTTCCGCGCCGCCCAATCTGCCATCAAGGATCTGACATGACCGACTTTTTCAAAGGCATCCCCGCCATCAAGTACGAGGGTCCGAATTCGACAAACGAATTCGCCTTCCGCCACTACAACCCGGACGAGGTCGTCATGGGCAAGCGGATGGAGGATCACCTCCGCTTTGCCGTCGCCTATTGGCACAGCTTCGCCTGGCCGGGCGGCGACCCGTTCGGCGGGCAGACGCTGCAGCGCCCCTGGTTCGGCGACACGATGGCGCTGGCGAAGCTGAAGGCTGACGTTGCGTTCGAGATGTTCGATATCCTGAACGTGCCCTTCTATTGCTTCCACGACGCCGACATGCGGCCGGAAGGGGCGACCTTTGCCGAAAGCCTGAAGAACCTGAACGAGGTCGCGGATTACATTGGCGAAAAGCAAGGCAAGCACAAAGCCAAGCTTCTTTGGGGCACGTCGAACCTGTTCAGCCACCGCCGCTGGATGTCGGGTGCCGCGACAAACCCCGATCCGGATGTCTACGCCTATGCCGCAGCCACGGTGAAGGCGAACATGGACGTGACGCACCGGCTTGGCGGACAGAACTATGTCCTCTGGGGCGGGCGCGAGGGGTATGAGACGCTGCTGAACACCGACCTCAAGGCCGAACGCGACCATGCGGGACGGTTCCTGCAGCAGGTCGTCGAGTACAAGTACAAGATCGGCTTCAAGGGCACGATCCTGATCGAACCCAAGCCGCAAGAGCCGTCGAAGCACCAGTACGACTATGACGTGGCCACGGTCTATGGCTTCCTCAAGGACTTCGGTCTGGAGGGTGAAGTGAAGACCAACATCGAACAGGGCCATGCCATCCTGGCGGGTCACAGCTTCGAGCATGAGATCGGTCTGGCCGCAGCGCTGGGCATCTTCGGGTCGATCGACATGAACCGGAACGATTATCAGTCCGGCTGGGACACCGACCAGTTCCCGAACAACCACGCCGAAAAGGCCGTGGCCTTCTACGAGATCCTGAAGGCGGGTGGGTTCACCACGGGGGGCGTCAACTTCGACGCCAAGATCCGTCGCCAGTCGCTGGACCCCGAGGATCTGATCCTGGCCCATGTCGGCGGCATGGACACCTGCGCCCGCGCCCTGAAATCTGCGGCGGCCCTGCTGGAGTCGGGTGAGATGGAGGCCGCGAAGGCGGACCGCTATGCCGGCTGGAAGGACCCCAAAGCGCAGGCGATGCTGAAAGGCAGCCTGGAAGAAGCCGCCGCGCGGGTGACTGCCGAAGGCCTGGAGCCGCAACCCAGGTCCGGGCGGCAGGAGCGGTTGGAGAACCTCTGGAACCGCTACGTCTGACGACTGCTCCTCGTTCGACTTCGTCTCCTCGTCGCCGGACGGCAGCGAGGAGCGACGAAGTCGAACGACGAGCGGTTCAGTCGCCTGCGGCCAGTAAAGCCGCAAGGCCTTGCGGATAGTCGGGGTAGAGAAGCTTCACCCCAAGCTCGTCCTTGATCCGGTCGTTCCGGACCTTCTTTGACTCGCTGTAAAAGCCAAGCGCCATCGGGGTCATCGTCGGCGCGACCTCGTCAAAGGGCACGGCGGGAGGCTCGGGCAGTCCCAGGAGCTGCGCGGCGTAACCGATCACGTCCTGTGGTGGGCAAGGGTTGTCGTCGCAAACGTTGTAGGCCGCCCCCGGGTTCGGACGGAGCATCGACGATTCCAGCACCTGGGCGATGTCGTCGACATGGATGCGGCTGAAGACCTGGCCCGGCTTGATGATCCGGCGGGCCGTGCCGTCGCGCACCTTTTCGAAGGGGCCGCGACCGGGGCCGTAGATCCCGGCAAGGCGGAAGATGTGGACCGGCAGTCCAGTGGCAAGCCACTGCCCCTCGGCCAGGACCCTTTGCCGGCCCCGGTCGGACTGCGGGGTCAGGGGCGTGGTCTCGTCGACCCAGCCGCCGCCATGATCGCCGTAGACGCCCGTGGTGGACAGGTAGCCGACCCAGCCGGCCTTGGCCTTCGCGATCTCGGGCACCGCCTGAAGGAACGGATCGCCCTTCGCGTCAGGCGCGGCCGAGCAGAGGATATGCGTCGCCTCGTCCAGCGCCCAGCTGAGGTCACCGGGCCACATCAGAGGTTCGACGCCTTCGGCATGGAACTGGTCGGCCTTGGCCGGGTTTCGGGTGGTACCGACGACCCGCCAGCCTTGGGCAACCAGGCGGCGGGCAAGGGCGCGGGCAGAGTAGCCGTGGCCAAGGGAAAGGAGCGTTGACATGCGGCGACTATCGGGGCGTGGAGAAGTGGAGGCAAGGGGTTGCGACAGGGACGTGCGCATTCCATGCTGGGCGCGACGCGGAGGTGACAGATGGAGCAGGGTCTGAAAGGCGCGCTGGGTCTGACCGGGCCGGAGGCTTGCCTGGCCCATTACCGCGACTGGGCCGCCAGCTACGACCAGGGCTTCGCGACCGAGATGCAGTATCTGCTGCCCGCCCATGTTGCCGCCGCCTTCCTGGGCGCGCAGGGGCAAGGGCCGGTCCTGGATGTGGGCGCGGGCACCGGGCTTCTGGCCGCGGCGTTGCGGCAGATGGGGTTCGAGGACCCGATCGACGCGGTGGATTTCTCGTCCGCCATGCTGGAGCGTGCGGCGGAAAAGCGCATCTATGACGGGCTTTTCCAGACCGACATCACCCAGCCCCTGACCCTGACGCGCCGCTATGGCGGGATCGTCAGCTCGGGCACCTTCACGGCAGGGCATGTCGGGCCCACGGCCTTGCCGCACCTTCTGGCGGTGGCGCGACCACAGGCTCAGTTCGCGCTGTCGATCAACCGGCGGGTCTGGAGCCTGGCAGGTTTCGATGACGCGCTGGAGGCTTTGGGCGCCCAAAAGCGGATCACCGACCTGCAGCTGATCGAGGTCGAGGTCTACGGTGCGGCGGCAGCACAGATCGACTCCGCCCATGCCGGGGACCGGGCGCTGATCGCCCTTTTTCGCGCGGCCTGAGCTGTCATAATCGCTTCACTTGCGCCCGCACCCCGGTTTCGGCTTATATGCCGGATCAATTTGCAGGACCCGCAATGGACGACGCCCACACCATCCTTTCCCCCGAAGCCCCGGCGCATGAAAGCTTTACCAGTGCGGCCGACGCCGTCGACCGGCTGGAGGCCCTGTATTCGCAGGCGACACAGTTCCTGTCCGACCAGTTCCTGCGCACGGTGTCGAAAGGGCACCCGGGTCGCCGCATCCGGGCCTATTACCCGGAAATCCGCATCACCATCACCAGCTTTGACAAGGTGGACACCCGGCTTGCCTTTGGCCATGTCTCCAGCCCCGGGACCTATGCCACCACGATCACGCGGCCCGACCTCTTTCGCAACTACCTGACCCAGCAGATCGAGCTTCTGATCCGCAACCACGGGGTGTCCGTGGACGTGGGCCTGTCCGAAACCCCGATGCCCGTTCATTTCGCCGTCTCGGGCAGTGCTGTCGCCATCCCGCAGGAAGGGGTGATGGACTTTTCGTTGCGGGACGTCTTTGACGTGCCGGACCTGGTGACGACGAACGACGACATCGTAAACGGCGTGATGACGCGGTATGACGACGGCTCGGCCCCGCTGGCGCCGTTCACGGCGCAACGGGTGGACTACAGCCTGGCCCGCCTGTCGCATTATACCGCGACCGACCCGACGCATTTCCAGAACCACGTCCTGTTCACCAACTACCAGTTCTACGTGGACGAGTTCGAGGCCTATGCCCGCGCTGTCCTGGCGGACAAGACCTCGGGCTATACGGCTTTCGTGGCGACCGGCAACCAGGTGATCGAGACGCCGGACGGCGAGATCCATCCGGTCACCAAGATGCCGCAGATGCCGACCTATCACCTGAAGCGGGCCGACGGGAACGGGATCACCCTGGTCAACATCGGCGTCGGGCCGTCCAACGCGAAGACGGCGACCGACCACATCGCCGTCCTGCGCCCGCATGCCTGGCTGATGGTCGGCCACTGCGCGGGCCTGCGCAACAGCCAGTCGCTGGGCGATTTCGTCCTGGCGCACGCCTACCTGCGCGAGGATCACGTGCTGGACGACGACCTGCCGATCTGGGTGCCGATCCCGGCGCTGGCGGAAATCCAGATCGCGCTGGAAAAGGCCGTGGCCGAGGTCACTCAGCTTGAAGGCTATGAGCTGAAGCGGATCATGCGCACCGGCACTGTCGCCACCATCGACAACCGCAACTGGGAGCTGCGCGACCAGTCCGGCCCGGTCCGCCGTCTGTCGCAGTCCCGCGCCGTTGCGCTGGACATGGAAAGCGCCACCATCGCCGCCAACGGTTTTCGGTTCCGGGTGCCCTACGGCACTCTCCTCTGCGTCAGCGACAAGCCTCTGCATGGCGAGCTGAAGCTGCCCGGCATGGCCTCGGACTTCTACAAGACGCAGGTCAGCCGTCATCTGCAGATCGGCATCCGCGCGATGGAGCGGTTGCGCGACACGCCAATCGAACGGCTTCACAGCCGGAAACTCCGGTCTTTCGAGGAAACGGCCTTCCTTTGACGGGCAAAAATGCCCGGGAACCGGGTTGTCAGGTGGTTTTTGGGTTGATTTTGACCCCCAAACCGTGTGTCTGGGCCGGGACCCCGGAACGGGGGGACGCCCGGCTTTTACGGGTGGAAACGTGCATATGACACGAAGCGAATAACAACGAAGGATGATCCAATGTCCAAACCGATGACCAAGACCCAGCTGGTGGCTGCCCTTGCCGAAGAAATGGGCGGCGACAAGAAGACCGCGAATGCGGCTCTGGATGCGATTGCTGCGGTCGTGTCGCGTGAAGTCGCTGCTGGCGGCACCGTGACGTTGCCCGGCCTCGGCAAGGTGGCCTGCAAGGCCCGCCCCGAGCGTCAGGTTCGCAACCCGGCCACGGGCGAGACGATGACCAAGCCCGCCGACAAGCAGGTCAAGTTCGCCATCGCCAAGGCGCTGAAGGATGTGGTCAACGGCTAAGGCTTTCCGCCTGTCGTGATGTATGAGAGGGTCGTCCCAGCGGGCGGCCCTTTTCCTTTGGAGGCAGGCATGGCCAAGGTCACCGGCATCGGCGGCATCTTCTTCCGGGCGCAGGACCCCGAGGCGCTGAACACCTGGTATCGGACCCATCTGGGCATCACCCAGCCCGACCTGGCCGTCTGGATGCAAGAGGCCGGGCCGACCGTCTTTTCCCCCTTCAAGGCCACGACCGATTACTTCGCCGCCGAAAAGCAGTGGATGCTGAATCTGCGGGTCGATGATCTGGCGGGGCTGATCGGGCAGCTGCGCACCGCGGGGATCGCGGTCGAGACGCGGGAAGATTGGGACGGCGACGGCAGCTATGGCACCTTCGCCCGCATCCACGACCCCGAAGGCACGCCGATCGAGCTGTGGCAGCCGCCCTTGGGGGCCTAGCGGTCGCGGAACTGCGGCTGGCGTTTTTCCAGGAAGGCGGCCATGCCCTCTTTCCGGTCCTCGGTCGCGAACATCGCGTGGAACATGCGGCGTTCGAACAAAAGCCCCTCGGCCAAGGTGGTTTCCTGCGCGCGGTTCACACATTCCTTGACGACGCGGGTGGTGACGGCCGATTTCTCGACGATCTTCTGCGCGGCCTTCATCGCCTCTTCCAGCAGGCTTTTCGCCGGGACCACGCGGCTGACAAGGCCGCAGCGTTCCGCCTCGGCGGCGTCCATGAAGCGGCCGGTCAGGTGCATGTCCATCGACTTCGACTTGCCCACGGCGCGGGTCAGGCGCTGGGTGCCGCCCATGCCGGCGACGATGCCAAGGTTGATTTCGGGCTGGCCGAACTTGGCGCTGTCGGCGGCGATGATGAAATCGCACAGCATGGCCAGCTCGCAGCCGCCGCCCAGGCAATAGCCCCCAACGGCGGCGATGATCGGCTTGCGCGCGCGGGCGATGGTCTGCGCTTCGGGGCCGAAAAGGTCGTCGAAGAAGACGTCGATGAAGCTTTGCTCGGCCATCTCCTTGACGTCCGCCCCGGCGGCGAAGGCCTTTTCGGACCCGGTGATGACGATGCAGCGGACGCGTTCGTTGGCTTCCGACGCGGTCACGGCCGCCGCAAGCTCGCGCATCAGGGTCGAGTTCAGGGCGTTCATGGCATCGGGGCGGTTCAGCCGGATCAGCGAGACATAATCCTCGATCTCGACGATCAGCGTTTCATAGGCCATGCCCGCCACTCCCCTTGCCCGCCTCCTGGATGGCGGTCGGGGGTGACTCCTAGCACCAATCGGCGCGTTGGCAAGTCAACTCTGGCAGGTGGGGCACCAGAAGGAGGACCGGCCGGACTGCACGGTGCGGGTGATGACGCCCTGGCAACCGGGGGTCTCGCAGGGGTCGCCTTCCCGGTCATACACTTGAAAATGCTTGGAAAAATAGCCAAGTTCACCATTGGCCTGCCGAAAGTCGCGCAAGGAGGAGCCGCCTGCCTCGATGGCTTCGGCCAACACCTCGCGGATGATCGGGACCAAGGCATGGACTTGGGGGTCCCCAAGGTCTCCCGCCAGCCGCAGCGGGCTGACATGTGCCCGGAACAGGGTTTCCGCGACGTAGATGTTGCCCAGGCCCGCCACGATCCGCTGGTCCAGAAGTGCGGCCTTGATCGGGGTCTTCCGCCCCTTCAGCCGTCCTGCGAGATAGGGTTCGTTGAAGTCGTTGCCGAAGGGTTCGGGCCCCAGGTCCTTCAGCAGAATGTGGTCTTGCGCGCGGTCTGTGGGCATCAGGTCCATCGCACCGAAACGGCGGGCGTCGTTGAAGGTGATCCGCGCGCCGTTGTCCATGTGCAGGACGACATGGTCATGTTTCTGTGGTGCAGGGTGGTCGTGGTAGAAGGTGCCGAGCTGCGCGCCGGAAATCAGCATCCGCCCCGACATTCCCAGATGGACCAGCAAGGTCTCGCCGCTGTCGAGGTCGGCGAGGATATACTTTGACCGCCGCCGCAGCGCCGTCACCCGCCTGCCGGTCAGCCGGTCGGCCATCCGTTCCGGCAGCGGCCAGCGCAGGTCGGGACGGTTGACCTCGGCCTGCGCAATCACGGCCCCTTCCATGACCGGCAGCAGGCCGCGGCGGACGGTTTCGACTTCGGGAAGCTCGGGCATTCAGACCTCGCGCAGGACGGCCTGTGCCTTTTCCCGCAATGCGGCGTAACCCACAACATACTTGTGCGCCTGCACGACCTTGCCGCCCCGAAAGTGGAAGGCAAGGAACCAGCCCTGCCGTTCGGTGACTGCCTCAAGCTCGCGCCATTTGTGGGTCGTGTGGCCGAACCACCAGCGGGGCAGAGTGATCGTATCGCGGTCGTAGCTGATTTCGTAGAAGGTCGTGTGCAGGGCCAGCCAGAAAACCAGCAGGATGATGGCGGTTTCGATGCCCGGGACCTTGGCCTTCATCTGGACCGACGTGACAACCAGTGCCACAAGAACCCCCCAATAAAGAAGCTTCAGTCCCAGCGTGGCCTGCAGCCGGCGCGTGCCCAGAGTCTCCTTCGCCAAAGCATCAATGCCGATCAGCGAGACGATGCGCGACATGCCGTCGGGGCGGTACAACTCGTTTCCTTGCGGCACCAGGCCCGCGGGCATTCGCTTGCGCAGCCGCCAGGCCAGGATCAGCCGAAGGACAAAGAACGCCGCCCCCGCGGCCAATGCAAGCAATAGGGTCCAGACAAAACGCTCCCCCTCGGCCTGCATCGTCCCCCCCCCTGCGGCAGTTTGCGGTTTCCCTTCATGGGCACCGGGCGCTATATCCCCGTGGAATGGCAATTTTCGGGCGGGCAGGATGACCGAGCACAAGACCACGCACTTCGGGTTTCAGGACGTCCCCGAGTCCGAAAAGGCCGGGATGGTGCATGGGGTCTTCACCCGGGTGGCCTCGAAATACGACATCATGAATGACGTGATGTCGGTGGGCATCCACCGGCTGTGGAAGGATGCGATGATGGACTGGCTGGCCCCGCGGCCGGGCCAGCGCCTTCTGGACGTGGCGGGCGGGACCGGCGATGTGGCGTTCCGCTTCCTTGGCCGGTCGCCCAGCGCCACCGCCGTCGTCTGCGACATGACCGAATCCATGCTGGTCGAAGGCCGCAAACGGGCCGAGGCGGAACGGCTGCACGACCAGCTGGACTGGGTCGTCGGCGATGCGATGGCACTGCCGTTTCCCGACAACAGCTTTGACGTCTACACGATCTCTTTCGGCATCCGGAACGTCACCCGAATCCCTGACGCCTTGTCCGAGGCTTACCGCGTGCTGCGGCCCGGCGGGCGGCTCATGGTGCTGGAGTTCAGCCAGATCCCCAATGATCTGCTGCAAAAGGCCTATGACCTGTATTCCTACAACGTGATCCCGGTGATGGGGCAGATCATCGCCGGCGACCGGCCGTCCTACCAGTACCTCGTCGAATCAATCCGAAAATTCCCGGATCAGGAGGCATTTGCCGCGATGATCCGCACCGCCGGGTTCGGGATGGTGAAATACCGCAACCTCTCGCTTGGCATCGCAGCACTCCATTCCGGCTGGAAGCTGTGAAGGGTCCGCACAACATCATCCGCTTGATCCGCACCGGCGCCACGCTGGAGCGGACGGGTGCCATGGACGTGGTGCTGGAGGCGTTCCGCGCCCCCCCGCGCCTGCGCTTTGCCGCTCGGATGCTGGGCTGGCCGTTCAAGTGGCTGGGCCTGAAGGGCGACCCCGAGCTGCCCCCCGCGACGCGCGCGCTGACCGCGCTTGGCCCGGCCTACATCAAGTTTGGCCAGGTCCTTTCCACCCGTCCGGACGTGGTCGGTGAAGAGCTGGCGCTGCAGCTGAAGTACCTGCAGGACAAGCTGCCCCCCTTCCCGGTCGAAATCGCCAAGAAGATGATCGAGGCCGAGCTGGAGCTTCCGGTTTCGACCATTTTCAGCGAGTTTTCCGAGCCCGTTGCCGCCGCCTCGATCGCCCAGGTGCACCGCGCGCGGCTGGCCGACACGGGTGAGGAGGTCGCGGTCAAGGTCCTGCGCCCCGGCATCGAGCGCGCGTTTCGCAAGGATATCGACGCCTTCTACCTTGCCGCCCGCTGGATCGAGCGCCTCGCCCCGTTCTCGCGCCGCCTGCGCCCGGTGGAGGTCATCACCCATTTCGAAGGCGTGGTGATGGGCGAGTTGGACCTGCGGCTGGAAAGCTCCTCTGCCGCCGAGTTCGCCGCGAACACCGAAAAGGACGAAGGCTTTCAGGTCCCTAAGCCGCACTGGTTCCTGTCCAGCCGCAACGTGATGACGCTGGGCTGGGCCGAGGGCATCGGGCTGAACGACAACGCGCTGATCGACGCGGCGGGCCATGACCGCACCGTGCTTGGCGCGCGGGTGTTGCAGCTGTTCCTGAACCACGCGCTGCGCGACGGGTTCTTCCACGCCGACATGCACCAGGGCAACCTGAAGATAGCGGCCAACGGCGACATCATCGCCTATGACTTCGGGATCATGGGCCGGATCGACGAATACACCCGCCGGGTCTATGCCGAGATCCTGATGGGCTTCATCCGCAAGGATTACCGCCGCGTCGCCGAGGTGCATTTCGAGGCGGGCTACGTCCCCCCCGACCGCGACATCGACGAATTCGCCCGCGCCCTGCGGGCCGTGGGCGAGCCCATCTTCGGCATGGACGCCAGCCGGATCAGCATGGCGCGGCTTCTGGCCTATCTCTTCGAGGTGACCGAACGCTTCGGGATGGAGACACGGACCGAGCTGATCCTGTTGCAGCGCACGATGGTCGTGGTGGAAGGCGTCGCGCGATCATTGGACCCGCATATCAACATCTGGCAGGTCGCCAGCCCCATCGTCGAACGCTACATCCGCGAGAATATCGGCCCCAAGGCCGTGGTGCGCGACCTGTTGAAGACGGCGCGGGTGCTGGCGCGCTTTGGCCCGAGGCTTCCGGCGCTGGTCGAGGCGCAACTGATCCGCTCGGGCAATCCGACCACGGTGGTCGTCCGCCCGCGGCGATCCGTGGCGCCGCTGCTTTGGGTCATGGCTGTGGGTCTGGCCTTCGTGGCAGGCCTGACGCTGGACCGCTATCTCTGAGCGTCGGGCCAGGACGACATTCTTTCGAAGGGATTTGCCGGAATTTTCGAAAATTCCGGCGCTTCACGACCGCGGTTCGCGCAGGGCGGTGACGTCGCTGGCCAAGACCTCGATCCCGCCTTCCAGGACCAGTTTTGTGCCCCCCGTGCCGCCACCCATCGCCTCGATCACCCGGGCATAGTGCTCGACCGGAGTGGTCGCGATCACCCGGTCGCCGTTCAGGCTTTCCAGCGTGATGGAGTAGGTGCCGGGCGGCAACGGCGCGCCGTCGATCCCGGCCCCCAGCCATTGATAGGGCTGCGTGCTGATCGGAATCTCTTCGCGGGAGACCAGGTTGCCTTGCGCGTCCGTCACCGCCAGAACCGCCCGGTCCGCGCCCACAGCCGGATTGGGCGACAGCGTCACCGGTGCGCCGTCATAGCGGACGGGGGCGGCCGTGCGTGCCTCTTTCCCGATCCAGCTGGCCATCTCGGACATGCCAAGCTGCTGGAACTTTCCCTGCATCTCGACCAGAAGCTGGTTGGTTCGGACCTGTTGCTCGACCCCCGAAAAGGTGGCCAGCTGCACCGCATAATCGGCCGAATCGATCGGCTTCAGCGGGTCCTGGTTCTGCATCTGCACCGTCAGCATCCGCAGGAAGGTGTCGAAGTCCGAAGAGATCTTCGATTTCGGCGCCGGTGCCGGAGGGGCGGTCGTGGCGCTGGTTACAGAGGTGACGTCCATTCTGGCCTCACAATCTAAGGTCAAGGGAGGCCCCGGCGGCAAGGCGCGGGGCGGGGGGAAGCACGGGGGCGGGGTCGGTCTGGTCCGGCCCCATTCCCCAGCCGGAGGAACGGTGGGCTGAGCCTTCGGACCCGCCTGTCCCGGATTGGTCCTGACCAAAGCCGATGTCGGCCCCGGCATAGCCCGCAGCGCGCAGGGCCTCGGCCAGTTCCCCGGCGTGGCGGCGGAAAAGGTCCAAAGTCTCGGGCCGTTCGAAAGTGATCATCACCACCATGCGGTCGGGGTTTGCCGCGTCAGGCTCCAGCCGCAGGCGGACGTGGCCCAGTTCATCGGGCGACAGCGCAAGTTCGGTCGTGCCGTCCGCGCTTTGCGACAGGGCTGCCGTCATCTGCGCCGCCACCTGCGGAACCGGGCTGGAGGGCAGCGCCGGGGTCGCCGACGGTCCGGCGGTGACCCCTGAGGTTGCCATCGTTGCGGGTGCGACAAGCGTCTGCAGCCCCTCGTCCCCGGTGGCGTGGTCCGGCGCGTCGATGGGCAGCATCCAGGGCGTTGCCTGGGGCCAAAGTGCGACGGCGGGGCTTGAAGCGGGGGGGGCGGTTTTCGCACTCTCGACTGGCTGCGTGGTGGCTGTCACGTCGGCCTCGGACCCTGGTAGGTCCGCTTTGGGCCGGTCGGGCGACGCAAGCGCGGCCTGATCCCCGTTTGCCAGCCGCGGCACGGCGTCCGTCCGCCCGATCAGCACAGGGCGCAAGGCGCGCGCCACCTCACCCGCTGCGGACAGGGGCAGGGCGAGGCTGCTGAACATGCTTTCCCACAACCCCGGCCTTGCCTGGCTTTCCGGTGGCTGAAGTTCACGTTCTGCCGCCGCAGGCTTTGCCGCTTCGCCAAGCGTCGAAGGCGGCACCTCTGGACTGACTTTGTCTGCTTCCGCCCCGCCTGCCCCCGCGGCCTGCGTGACCTGTGTCGCGGAAAACTCAGTGTCCGGTCCCGAAACCACCTTCGGCGCTTCGGGCCCAGGGGCTTCCATTGGCAAGCCCGCTTCGGGGAGTGAAGCCAGCGGCCCTTCCGGTGGCACCGGCAAAGCCCGAGCGGCCTCCGGATTGGTCCCACGCAGCGGAGCTGTCGCCGGACCCGATGGCTCCGGCATTGCCGACCGCGTATCTTGTGCCTGGCCGCCCCCGGCTTGGCCCGGGCCTTCCGCCAGATCCAGCATCGCTTGACGCACGGCGTCGGATGGCGTCAGGACGGCCTGTCCCTCTGCATCGCCCGTGGGCCTGGTCGCTGTCCACGCCGCAGTGGCAACGGCGGACCGGGCGGCCAGAGCGACGTCCGACGGCCCGCCACCCCGAGCCGCTTCACCTGCGCCGGCAGGTCGGTTGCCCTGAGCGTTGTCGCCCTTGACCTTGTCATGCTTGACTTCGGCAGTCGGGTGGACCGGGGGCAAAACCACGGTCTCGTCTGCCACGTCGGCCCCTTGCACGGGCAAGGGCGGCGCGACGGGATCGGCCACCTTGGTGTCGGTGGCGACGGTCGCCGCCGTCATTGCGGCATCTGCTGCACCGGCGATCCCTGTCTCGGGGCTCTGGACCGCGGCCGCCGTGGCCGCAACCGCAATCATCGGGGAAACCGGCATCGCCAGCATGACGGGTGGCGCAACGGGACCCTCTGCAACGATGGGCCCATCCTCGAACGAGGCTTCGAAGGCCCCGTCCGGTGAAAGCGCAGCCTCGGCCCCGCCGACAGGGGGCACGGGCGTCTGGAGAGAAGGAAGGACAAGAACTGTCTGCATGGTTTCCACGACTTCTGCCGCAATGACCCTGTTATCCCGTCAAGAGGTTACCCATTCTTTACCCCCCTCAGGCATCGTTGCGAAAAATCCGACCGATCCAGAGGCCCGCATGGATATCGCACCGATCACGCTTCCCGCCCCGTCGCGCCACGATCAGCTTATGGCCAAGGCCGAAGAGCTTGAGGCCACGTTCCTCGCCGAAATGCTGGCCCACTCCGGCCTGGGCGAAATGCAGGGCGCCTTTGGCGGCGGCCAGGGCGAGGCGCAGTTCACCTCGTTCCTGCGGCAGGAACAGGCGAAACTGATCGTCCAGCAGGGCGGCATGGGCCTGGCGGAACTGATCTTCAACTCGATGGTGGAGGCCGAGAATGGGGCTGCTTGAAGACCTTCTCGACCAGGCCGCCGATGCGCTTCTGGCAGGAAACCTGGCAGAGCTTGCCGCCCTGACAGAGCGCCTCGAATCGGCTCCCGTCCCGCAGGATCGCGCGTCGGCTGAACGGCTGCAGGCCAAGGCGCAGCGCAATGCCCGGCTTCTGGAAGCCGCGACCCGCGGCGTCAAGGCCGCACGCCTGCGCGTGGCCGAGATCACCCGCGGTCCCACGCTGACCACCTACGACGCCCGCGGCCAGAAGGCCCTGTTCGCGCCGCAGGGGCTGGTTCCGGCAAGACGTGTCTAGCTTTCGTCAAATGCCCCGCATTCGGCAGACGGCGTTTAGGAATTGGTTAGGTGATTTCACGCTTCACTGCCCTCGCGCCTCATGACGGGGCGGCGCTTCCGGGATCCCCGGCAAGCACGGACAGAACGCCCAAACTGCCACGCCTTGTGGCTTTCCCGGCCGTGAAACCTGCGGCCCCGTGTGAAGGACTGAATAATGTCGTCGATCCTGACCAATACCAGTGCAATGGTTGCCCTGCAGACCATGAAGGGCATCAGCGCCAGCCTGAACAAGACCCAGGCGGACATCTCTACCGGCAAGACCATCGCCAGCGCGAAGGACAACGCCGCTGTCTGGGCCATCTCCAAAGTGATGGAATCGGACGTCGAAGGCTTCAAGGGCATCTCGGACAGCCTGTCCGTCGGCTCGGCCACGCTGACCGTCGCCCGCAACGCCTCGGAAACCGTCACCAAGCTGCTGACGGAAGTGAAGGGCAAGATCGTCGCCTCGCAGGCCCAGAACGTTGATCGGGGCAAGATCCAGACCGACATCGACGCGCTGACCAAGCAGATCGAATCGACCGTCGGGGCCGCGCAGTTCAACGGCCTGAACCTGGTCAACGGGTCGGTCGCCAGTGGCAGCGTCAACGTTCTGGCCTCGCTTGACCGCAGCCAGACCGGCGTGACCTCGTCCAACATCAACGTCGAGACGCAGAACCTGTCGACCAGCGCCGGTGAGGTCCTGACTGCGGGCGGCGGTACGCTGACCGGAACGACCAACGTCGGAACGCCTCCGGTCGCGTCGGTCGTGACCGGAGCGCCTGTGTCGCTGGGTACTTTTGCCTTCCAGCAGAGTGGGCCCGCGATTGCCAGGAATGACGCGGCCGCCGATCCGGCAGTTCTGACCGCGATGATCGCCGGCGACCAGATCAGCCTGAAGATCGGCTCGGTTGAAGGCAAGTACACGGTGCAGAAGGGCGACACGGCCGATGCGCTGGTGGCGGGCCTGAAAGCCTCGCTCACTTCCAACGGGCTGTCGGACACCGACTTCACGCTGACCTTGAACGCCGGCGCGCTGGAGGTTGCCAACAACACCAACCAGGCGGCGGCGATCTCGGCCTCGGCCACGCGCGGCACCGGTGGTCTGTCGGGCCTGAACGACATCGACGTGGTCAATGACCCGGCCACTGCGCTGCAGGACATCGAGGGCATGCTGCAGACCTCGATCGACGCGGCGGCGTCCTTCGGCTCGTCGCAAAAGCGGATCGACATCCAGAATGAGTTCGTCGGCAAGCTGACCGATTCGCTCAAGACCGGCATCGGCGTCATGGTCGATACCGACATGGAGGAAGCCTCGGCCCGGTTGCAGGCGCTGCAGGTGCAGCAGCAGCTGGCCACCCAGGCGCTGTCGATCGCGAACCAGCAGCCGCAGGGTCTCCTGTCTCTGTTCCGTTAAGCACTTCGGGCCGCGGGGGGTGATCCTCGCGGCCCACCTCACCCCAACGCTTTCGAACAGATGGACACCCCATGACATTTCACTCCGCCATCAGCTACGCCCGACCCGAAGCGCCGACGCGCTCGCTGCGGTCCGTCGAGTACGACCTTCTCGCGCAGACCACCCAGCGGCTGCGCACTGCCTGGACCAACCGGGCGACCGACTACCCTGCGCTGGTCCGCGCCGTGACCGACAATGTCACGCTCTGGTCGACGCTGGCCTCGGACGTCGCACTGCCGGGCAACGGACTGCCCGCCGCGCTGCGCGCCCGGCTGTTCTATCTTTACGAATTCACCGTCCAGCACAGCCGGTCCGTTCTGGACGACAAGGCAAGTGTCGAGGTTCTGGCCGACATCAACATGGCCGTGATGCGGGGCCTTCGCGGTGACGGAGGCAGCAAATGAGCGGCCTTGTCCTGAAGCTTGGCCCGCACGAACGGGTGCTGATCAACGGTGCGGTGATCGAGAATGGCGACAAGCGCTCGCGCCTGGCGATCATGACGCCGAACGCCAACATCCTCCGCCTGCGCGATGCCATCCACCCCGAAGAGGTGAACACGCCCGTCCGCCGGGTCTGCTACATCGCGCAGCTGGTGCTGACCGGTGACGCCGACCCAGAGGATGCCAAGATGCAGCTTCTGCGCGGGATCGAGCAGCTTTCCCAGGTGCTGACCGACTATGACAGCCGCACGCAGCTGACCCTGGCCAGCCGCGCGGTGATGGACGCGCAGCCCTATCAGGCGCTCAAGGCGCTGCGGGCGCTTCTTCCGCGTGAGGAGCGGCTTTTCGCCGCTGGCCGCGCATGAGCTTCCAGCCGGTCCTGCCGCTTTCCGGCTTTACCGGCTGGGGGTTTCTCAAGCGCACGATGGAGCGGCAACAGGCCGTGCAGCAGGCGCTTCCGGTCCAGCAGCGCGACGAGGCCTATTTCCGCGACAAGATCGGCAAGGCCGACACCGCCGAAAAGCTGGTGAACGACAAGCGGCTCTTGCGCATCGCCCTTACTGCCTTCGGGCTTGAGGGCGATGTGAACAGCAAGGCCTTCATCCAGAAAATCCTGGAGGGGGGCACGCTGAAGGAAGGCAGCCTTGCCAACAAGCTGGCCGACAAGCAGTACCAGAAATTCGCCGCGGCCTTTGGCTACGGCGACTTTTCCGTTCCGCGGACCAGGCTTTCGACCTTCCCGGACGAGATCCTGACCCAGTTCCGCGCGCGCAGCTTCGAGACGGCGGTGGGTGCGCAGAACAACACCTTCCGTCTGGCGATGAACGCCGAACGCGAGATTCCGGCGCTGGCCTCCCGGACGATAAGCGAGAACGCCAAGTGGTTCACCGTTCTGGGTAACGCCCCGCTGCGTGAAGTGATGCAGACTGCGCTGGGCCTGCCAAAAAGCTTCTCGTCGATCAACCTTGACCAGCAGGTCGCGGTTCTGAAGAAGCGGACCGAGGCGGCGTTCGGGTCGTCGGACATCGGCCAGTTCCGGGACCCCAAGAAGCTGGAGGCGCTGACCCGCCGCTTCATCCTGCAGTCCGAAATGCAGGGTCAGGCAGCCGCCAACTCCCCTGCCGCGACGGCGCTGCAGCTATTGCGGCGGTAGACGGGTGCGGTGCAGATGCGGACCTGTTCTGAGTCGACGCTGGCAAGGCATTGATCTGGAAAGAGGCCCGGGTGCTTCCCCGCAGCCCCGGCGACGCCAGTCCCTTGCGGCCCCAGGTCAGCTCTTCAGGCTGGCCCGCAGCCGCTCGAAGCTTCCGGTGATCCCGTTGGCCGGGGCCCCCTCGGCAAGAAACCCGTCCAGCTGCGGCCAGACCTTGATCGCCCGGTCGATTACCGGGTCCGAGCCCGAGGCATATAGCCCGGCCTGGATCATCATCTCGGCCCGGTCATAGGCCCCCAGAAGCCGCCGCGCCTCGCCGATCAGCTGGTTCTCGTCCTCGGACGCCGCCTCGGGCAAAGAGCGGGACACCGAGCGGAGAAGATCGATGGCCGGAAAGCGCCCCCGCTCGGCAATCCGGCGGTCCATCACCACGTGCCCGTCAAGGACCCCGCGCAGGATGTCGGCCACCGGCTCCTCCATATCGGACCCTGCGACCAGGACCGAGAAGACGGCCGTGATGTCGCCCGCCCCTTCCGGCCCCGGACCCGCCCGTTCGGCCAGACCCATGATCGCCTGCGTCAGCGAGGGGGGGTAGCCCCGCAGCGACGCGTCCTCTCCCCCCGCAAGGGCGACCTCTCGATGCGCCTCGGCAAAGCGGGTGACGCTGTCGACCAGAAGCAGCACATGCTTGCCCTGATCCCGGAAATGTTCGGCCACCGCCATCGCTGTCAGCGCACACATCCGCCGCATCAAGGGTGACTGGTCCGAGGTCGCCGTCACCACCACACTGCGCGCCATCCCGGTGGAACCCAGAACGCGTTCGGTGAACTCGCGCAGTTCGCGGCCGCGTTCGCCTACCAGAGCGATGACGACGACATCCGCCTCCACTCCGCGGGCGAACTTGGCCAGAAGCGAGGACTTGCCGACGCCCGAGCCCGCAAAAAGACCGATCCGCTGCCCGCGCACCAGGGGCAGAAGCGTGTCGAAGATTGCCACCCCCGTCTCAAGCCGCGCGCCCAGCCTGCGCCGCGAGGCTGCCGGAGGTGCCGGGGCGCGCAGGGCACGCGGACGCGCGCCGCGCAACAAAGGTCGACCGTCCAGGGGCTGACCCGTCGCGTCGATGATCCGCCCGATCCAGCTGTCGTCCGGCGCGATCTCGGCCTTGCCCAGAAGCTCGACCCGGTCACCGATTGCCATCCCGTCGCCCGAGGCATCGGGCAGGACCGTAGAGCGCCCCGGCGCCAGACGCAGAACCTCGCCGCCCGCCACGCCGTCGCGGCTGTGGATGAGCACCCGGTCGCCGATCGTGGCTGTGTCCAACCCGGTGACCTCGGCCAGACCGCGCCGGGTCTCGGCCACCCGACCAATCCGCCGCAGCGACGCGCTGACCGCTATTTCCGCCAGGAGGCCATCAAAAATTCCAGTCACGGGATTCTCCCTTTGTTCGCTCTCAACCGTTTCTAAAGGAATCACTCTTAAGCCTTGGTGAAGTTGGTCGTGGGAGAAGCCCCGATGTTTGAGAAACTGGAAATTACCCGAATGGCGCAGGCTTTGGCCGCGCAGTCCGGGGCACGCATGGCGGTGATCGCCGAAAACGTCGCGAATGCCGACACCCCTGGCTACAAGGCCAAGGATGTCCCGGCCTTCGCCGATGTCTATGCGGCCGAAGGGCTTGAGATGCGTGCCACGCGCAGCGGGCACCTTAGCGCGCCAGCAACGGCAGTGGCGGCGATCCCCGACATCGTCCGTGGGCACGAATCGCCCAACGGAAACTCGGTCTCGCTTGAGGCCGAGATGGTGAAATCGGTCGAAGCCCGCCAAAGCCACGAAATGGCTCTGGCGATCTACCGGGCGACCTCGGACGTGGTCCGCGCCAGCCTTGGCCGGCCGCGGTAAGGGGGTAGCACATGGGCAATGACCTGATTTCTTCGCTTTCCTTTGCGGCCTCCGGAATGGAGACGCAGGCAATGCGGTTGCGGCATGTTTCCGAGAACATCGCCAACGCCGACACACCCGGTTACCACCGCAAGGTGATGACCTTCGAACAGGCCATGGACAGTGGCCTGGTCCAGGCCGGTCCGGTGAAACTGGACCAGGCTGAACTGACGAAGATCTACGATCCCGGGCATCCGCTCGCGGATGAAACCGGTCACTACGACGGCTCGAATGTCGATCTGGTGATCGAAATCGCTGACGCGCGCGAAGCGCAGCGCAGCTACGAGGCGAACCTTCGAATGTTCGATCAGACGCGTCAGATGACGCAAAGTCTGTTCGACCTTCTGCGCCGATAGGGGATATCCAGAATGGACGTAAAGACCTCTTTCGTTTCCCAGGCTTATGCGAATGCCCGGACCGCCGCCGCCCCTCAGCCAAAGGCCGGGGCGGCGGAAGAGGGTTTCGCAAAACTGGCCGGAAATTTCATGGGCGCCTTGCAGGAGCACGAGGCGACGGCCCGGTCTGCCATGACGGGCGGTGCCGATCCGCATGCGCTGGTGCAGGCGCTGGCCTCCTCGCAAATGGCGGTCGAGACGGTAGCCACGGTCCGCGACCGCGTCGTCGAGGCCTACCAGGAAATCCTGAGGATGCCGGTATGACCGAGCCGATGATCTATGACCTGACCCGCCAGGCCCTGTGGATCTGCGTGGTGATCTCGGCGCCTCTGCTGACGATTGCCCTCGTGGTCGGTGTGGTCATCGGTCTTTTCCAGGCCCTGACCTCGGTGCAGGAGATGACGCTGACCTTCGTCCCCAAAGCCGCCGTGATGCTGGGGGTCTTCTGGCTGTCGATGAGCTTCATGACCTCGACCCTGGTCACGTTCTTCACCGAAACCATCATTCCACAGATTGCCGGGGGCTAAGACATGGACGCCGCCGGATATGCGACGCTGAACCGCCAGTCGGGACTTATGCGCGAGATGGGCGTCGTGGCGAACAATATCGCCAACGCCTCGACCACCGGGTTCCGGCGCGAAGGGGTGGTCTTCTCGGAATATGTCGCGGCGCTGGACCATGACCCGTCCCTGTCGATGGCGCATGCCAGCGGCCGCCATGTCGACCTGTCGCAATCGACGCTAAGCCAGACCGGCGGGCAGTTCGACTTTGCGATCCAGGGCGAAGGGTTCTTCCTGATCGAGACGCCGCAGGGCCAGCGCCTGACCCGCGCCGGCACTTTCACACCATCCGCCGAAGGAGAGCTGGTGACGCCCGACGGCTACCGTCTGCTGGACGCGGGCGGCGCGCCGATCTTCGTGCCACCGGACGCCAAGGGCGTGGCGATGGCCTCGGACGGGACCTTGTCGACCGGCGGTCAGCCCATCGCGCAAGTCGGGCTTTGGCAACCGGCCGACCCGCTCTCGTTGCGCCATCAGGCAGGCACGATGTTTTCGGCCGATGCGGTCGAGCCGGCCGAGGGCGCGACGGTTCTGCAGGGGATGCTGGAGGACAGCAACGTCGAACCCGTCTCCGAGATCGCGCGCATGATCACGGTGCAGCGCGCCTATGAACTTGGTCAGAAATTCCTGGATTCCGAGGACGAACGTGTCCGCGGCGTGATCCAGGCGCTTGGTCGATAGGAGGCCGTGATGAAGGCTTTGCAGATCGCTGCAACGGGGATGTCGGCGCAGCAGATGAAGGTCGATGTTGTGTCGAACAACCTCGCGAACATGTCGACGACGGGCTACAACCCCCGCCGCGCCGACTTTGCCGACCTGACCTATCAGCAGATGGCCCGCCCCGGCAGCGTCACCGCGGCGGACGGATCAATGCTGCCGACGGGCGTGCAGATCGGGCTGGGCGTGCGGCCCGCAGCGGTGTCGGTGGTGATCGGCCAGGGGACGCTGGATGCCACCGGGGGCGACCTGGACGTCGCCATCGACGGCAACGGCTATATCGAGGTGCAGATGCCCTCGGGTCAGGTCGGCTATACCCGTGACGGTGCGCTGAAACGGTCGGCCGAGGGGCTGATCGTCACCTCGGACGGCTATCCCGTGGTGCCGGGGATCACGGTTCCGGCGGATGCGCGGGGCCTCACGATCTCGCCCACCGGGGAGGTCTGGGCCGATTTCGCGGACCGGGTCGATCCCGAACTGATCGGACAGATGACGATTTCGTCCTTCCCGAACGAAAAGGGGCTGGAGGCGATCGGGTCCAACCTTTTCCTGGAAAGCCCGGCCTCGGGCGCGGCCTTCTCGGGCACGCCTGGGCAAGAGGGTCTGGGGACGCTGCGGCATGGCTATCTGGAAAGCAGCTCGGTCGACGCGGTGCGCGAGGTGACAGAGCTGATCAAGGCGCAGCGCGGCTACGAGCTGAACGCCAAGGTGATCACGGCAGCCGACCAGATGCTGGCCGCCACGACGCAGGTGCGCTGATGCTGAGGGTCCTGCTTCTGATCGCCCTTGCGGCCCCCGTCTCGGCGGAAAGTCTGGTCGCGACGCGGACAATCCGCGCCAAGACATTGATCGCGCCCGAGGATCTGACCCTCGTCAATGCCGAGCTTCCCGGTGCTTTGACGGATCCGGCGCTGGCCGTGGGGCTGGAAGCGCGCGTGTCGATCTATGCCGGAAAGCCGGTGCGGCTTGGAGACCTGGGCCCACCAACCCTGGTGGAGCGCAATCAGCTGGTCACGCTGGTCTACGTGTCCGGGGGGCTGGCGATTTCGACCGAAGGCCGCGCCCTGGCACGGGGGGCGGACGGCGATCAGATCCGGGTGATGAACCTCGGCTCACGGAACACGGTCACGGGTCGGATCGGCCCGGATGGAGCAGTCTATGTCGGATGGAATGGATAAGATGATGATGCGGTCCTGCATGATTTTGACACTGGCCCTGGCTGGCTGCGCCAAGCTGGAACAGGTCGGGCGCGCGCCCGAGTTTTCGGGACTGGAGGGGACAGACCAGCACTATGCGATGTATGCCTCGTCTCTGCCCGAGGATCAGCCGCCCGCGACGGTGTCGGACGGATCGTCGCTGTGGACCGGAGGCACACAGTCGCTGTTCGGCGACCGGCGGGCGGCGCAACGGGGGGACATCCTGACCGTGGTGATCGAGATCGATGACAGCGCCTCGATCTCGAACTCGACCGGCCGCAGCCGCAGTGGCGAGCAAAGCGGCGGCATCCCCGACCTTCTTGGCATCCCGCAGCGGCTGAACGAAAGCCTGCCCGAGGGCGCCAGCATGGGGGACGCCTTTGACATGAACTCGTCCACGACCTTCAAGGGCCAGGGCTCGGTTGCGCGCAAGGAGAAGCTGACCCTGCGCATCGCGGCAACGGTGATCGAAGAGCTGCCGAATGGCGTCCTGAAGATCGAGGGCCAGCAGGAAGTCCGGGTCAACTTCGAGATGCGCGAGCTGATCGTCACGGGCTATGTCCGACCCGCCGACATCTCGCGCCAGAACGAGATCACCTATGACAAGATCGCAGGCGCCCGGATTGCCTATGGCGGCCGCGGCCAGATCACCGACATGCAGCAGCCGACCTATGGCCAGCAGGTCGCAGACATCGTGATGCCGTTCTGATCATGGGCAAGCTCATTCCCGTCATTCTTGCACTGGTCGGCCTGGGCGGGGGCGTGGGCGCGGGCCTGTTCCTTCGCCCCGCGCCGCCGCCTCAGGACCAAGCCACCGCGGCCGCCGAGAAAGCCGCAGATGACGCGGAACATGCCGAGGCAGGGGAAGGCGAAGACGGCGAGCCGAAGGAGGGGGCGCCGGAATATGTCAAGCTGAACAATCAGTTCGTGGTCCCGGTTGTCGAAGAGGGACGGGTCGCCGCCCTGGTGGTCCTGTCGCTGTCGCTGGAGATCGAACCGGGAAACACCGATAAGGTCTATCTGCGCGAGCCGAAGCTGCGGGATTCCTTCCTGCAGGTGATGTTCGATCACGCCAACACCGGTGGCTTCTCGGGGTCGTTCACTGACGGCTCGAACCTTGTGGTCCTGCGCACCAGCCTGAAAGAGGCGGGCGCGCAGGTGCTGGGGCCGATGATCACCGATGTCCTGATCACCGACATCGCACGTCAGGACAGCTGACGCGCTATCGACCGGACTTCAGCCGCGTTGCCAGGCCTTGCAGGGCCTGGACGCGGCCGAAGGCTGTCTGAGCCTCGCTGCGGGCCTCTATCCAGTCCACCGTTTGCCGGGCGATCACCAGGTTCAGCTCGGACCGGCGCTGGTCGGCCCAGCGGTTGTAGGTCAGCGCCACCTTCTCGGCCGTGACCGGCTCCAGATCCGTCTGGGTGGCGGACAGATCCAGCGCCGAGATCTGCTGGCGGCTGCTCTCCAGCTTGGCGGCGGCGGTGCGCAACCGGCCGAGACGCTGGTCAAGCACAAGCTGCGCCAGTTCTGCCATACGGGCCAGGTCGGCGGGTCTGGTCATTTCCGCCGCGCCCTTTTGCGCATCGTCTCGGCAAAGCGGATCGCCGCAGCGACAGCCCGGTACTGTTCGACCCGGATTTCCTGGCCGACCTCGACGGTGGCATGGATCGCGCGGGCGGTCGGCGGGTCGCTGTGGATCGGCACGCCGTGCTCGGCGGCCCGTTCCCGGATCTTCCGGGCGATCTCGTCCACGCCCTTGGCCACGCAGATCGGAGCGCCGCCCTTGGACCGGTCCCATTTCAGCGCCACGGCATAGTGGGTCGGGTTCACGACCACCACGTTTGCCGTCGCCACGTCCGAGAGCATGCTGTTCGTCGCAACCTCTTGCGCGCGCTGGCGCCGGGCGGCTTTCAGGTGCGGATCACCTTCGCTTTCCTTGTATTCATCCATCATCTCCTTGCGCGACATGCGCTGCCGCTGGCGATGCTGGTGGTTCTGCCAGATGAAATCGACCCCACCCAGAACCAGCTGAATAAGAAACACGATCACCAGGAAATGCAGGGTCATCTGCGCCATCAGCGCCCCCGACATCGCTGGGGTAAGGTAAAGGCTGGCCAGGATCTCCTCCAGCCGCGCGGCGAGGAAGTAGTAGAGGATCAGCGAGACGAGGCAGAGCTTGACCGTACTTTTCGCGAACTCCACCAGACCCTCGACGCCGAACTTGTGCCCGGCCGTGGCGATGGGAGATATCCGCGACAGCTTGGGCGCCAGCTTGCTGGGTGCGACGACAAAGCCCCGTGTCGCGACAAGAAGCGCCATGACCAGCACGGGTGCCAGCACCAGAAGGGCCAGCGGGGGTCCGGCCACGGCCAGCAGGATGCCGGCGACCGGGCCGCTTCCGCCTGCCGTCACCAGCGATGACAACCGGTCAGCCTGATCCAGCAGGACCATCCCCGCGCTGCCCGACCGTTGGACGGCCCAGGCTCCGAAGCTGAAAAGCGCCAGCAGGAAACCCCCGCTCGCGACAGCGGTCTGCAGGTCCACCGACTTTGGAATGTCCCCGTCCTCGCGGGCCCGGTCAAGCTTCTGTTGCGAGGCTTCGTGTTCCTTGTCCTCTTCGTCTTCCTGACCGCTCATGGCACGACCGCGAAGGGCTGTTCGAGGTGGGACATGAAGGCGTCCAGCCAGACCGCAAGCAGGACCGGTGTGGCGACCGCAAGAAGGGCAAGCCCGCCAAGGGTCAGCGCCGGAGCGCCGACCATCGACACCATCAGCGTCGGCATGGCGCGGTTGATGGCCCCCAGAGCCAGGTTGTAGATCAGCGAGGCGATGACGAAGGGGGCCGCAAGCGAGAAGGCCAGGCTGAAGGTGCGCCCGATCAGTGCCAGACCCCAGTCAGCCGCAGCGGCGGCGGAATGGTGCACTCCTGCCGGGAGGATGTCGTAAGAGACGAGGACCAGTTCCGCCGCCCGCACATGCAATCCGGCCGCCATTGCCAGGGCGATTCCGGCGATGATCAGCAGGTTGCCGATGGCGGGCTGCGGCTCGGGGGCGACCCCGGAAAAGAGCTGCGAGAGGGTGGTCGCCTGGGCGATCATCGAGGCGGCCGTCTGCAGAGACGCAATGAAAAGCCGCATGCCGATGCCGAGGATGAGTCCGGCGATGGCCTCTCCGCCAAGGGCCAGGAGCGAGGGCGGGACACTCGCGGCGCTGATCCGCTCGGCCAAAAGGGGTGCGACGACCAGGGTCATGCAGACGACAAAGGCAAGCTTGATGCGCTGCGGGACGGCAGGATCGCCAAGGCCCGGCATCAGCGCGACCATTGCACCGATCCGGACAAAGGCCAGCGCGGTCGCCCAGGCCAGGCTTTCGGCCAGACCCAGCAGTCCCGAGAGGTCGGCGATGATCTGGTTCACGCGGGCACCTGGCCGATCAGGGCGGGGCGGGCATCGGTCCCGATCTCTTCGTAGGACAGGACGGGCATGTGCAGTCCCTTGGCATGGACCACCGTCCGCAGGAACCGCCGACGCCCGACCGAAGTGACAAGGGCCGGATAGACCCCGGTCTCGGCGGCGCGATTGGCCCGTTCCGTCAGCCCGTTGGCCAGCCGGGCGAAGATTTCCGGCGGCAGGGCCACATCGCGTTGGCCGCGGTCGCTGTCGATCTGGTAGGTCGAGAAGGTCCTTTCCCAGTCCGGTGCCAGCTGGATCAGGGGAACCGACCCATCGGGGCGTTTCAGGTCGGCGATGATCTGGAAGCCCAGGCGCTGGCGCACGTGTTCGCAGATCGCCTCGGGCGTGCCGAACTGCCGCGCTTCGGCCACCGCTTCCAGGATCAGCGGCAAATTGCGAATCGAGACCCGTTCATCCAGCAGCAGCCGCAGGACGGCATGGAGAAGATCGATCGGCACCTTGTCCGGGATCAGCTCGTCCAGCAGCCGCCGGTTCGCTTCTGCCCGGATCGGGTCAGACAGCTTGACGAACTCGTCGAGAAGGCGGCGCAGCCCGCGCAAGGTCAGAAGCCGTGCCAGGTTCGATTTCAGCACTTCCAGAAGATGCGTCGCCAGAACTTCGGTCGGCGACACGACCGTGAGCCCGGACAGGGCCGCATCCTCTTGCTGGTCGGGATTGATCCAGCGGGCCGGGGCGCCATAGACCGGCTCGCGCGCGTCCAGACCGTCGGGCGCCGGAACGCCATCGTTCAGCAGGACCAGAACCCGGTCGGGATAAAGCCGATCCGCGACACGCTCGACCCCCTGCAGCCGGATGCGGTACTGCCCCGGAGACAGGGCGATTTCGTCGGTCAGGCGGATCTCGGGCAGGATGAAGCCATAGGCGGTCGCCACGTGGTTGCGCATGTTGGCGATCCGGCTGTCGAGACCGGTTGCCGGGTCCAGCACCATCGACACCAGGTTCGGCGAGAATTCGATGTGGATGTCGTCGAAGTCGAGCACATCGCCGATCGAACGCGGTTTCGGCGCGTCCAGGGTCACAGGGGGCAGGTCTTTCGGCTGGGACGCACGGCGGGACTGTAAAAAGGCCATCGCCCCGAGGCCAAGTGCTGCAAGCATGAACGGAAAGAACGGCATCCCGGGCACCAGCGCAAACAGCGCCATCAGTGCGCCCACGGTGCCAAGCGCGCCGGGATAGCGACCCAGCTGGGCGAAGAACGAGATGTCCGCCGCGCCCTTCTGGCTGCCCTTGGCCAGCAGAAGCGCCGCCGCGACCGAGATGATAACGGCCGGGATCTGACTGACCAACCCGTCACCCACCGTCAGGATCGTGTAGGTCTCGAAGGCCGTGGCCGCGTCCAGGCCGTGGACGAAGATGCCGACGATAAGGCCGACCACGATGTTCAGCATCGTGATCAGCAGTCCCGCGATGGCATCGCCCTTCACGAATTTCGATACGCCATCAAGCGAGCCAAAGAAGTTCGTCTCGGCCAGCTCTTGTTCACGCCGCCGCTTTGCCTCGTCATGGTCGATGGCCCCGGCGGACAGGTCGGCGTCGATGGCAAGCTGGCGGCCCGGCATGCCGTCCAGCGCAAAGCGTGCGCCGACCTCGGCCATCCGCCCTGCGCCTTTGGTGATCACGATGAAGTTGACGATCAGCAGAACGATGAAGATCACGAGGCCCAGGATCAGGCTGCCGCCCATGATGAACTCGGCGAACCCTTCGATCACGTGGCCTGCAGCATCCGTTCCGGTGTGGCCCTGTCCGATGATCAGCTTGGTCGACGAGACGTTCAGCGCAAGCCGCAGCAGGAGAGACGCAAGCAGGATGGTCGGAAAGGCCGAGAAATCCAGCGGGCGGTCGATGAAGAGCGTCACTGTCAGCATCAGGATCGCAAGTGCGAACGAAAGCGCCAGTCCAAGGTCCAGCATCCAGGCTGGCACCGGCAGGATCATCATCACGATCACCGCCATCAGGCCGATGGCCAGCAGGATCGTCGGTCGGAAGACTGCGGCGGAAAACCCCTTGATCATCTTACGGCGCCCCAATCAGCCGGACGCCGCCGGGACTGGCCGGAACAAGCGAACCGCCTGACCCGGTCGATCCCGCGACCAGCAGCGGAAACCGGTTCTCGCGTTCGGAAAGGTCGGGACCCGGGTCAGCGACCGGCGGGGCGCCACCTTCCAGTTGGGCGTAAGCGGCCTCGAACTTGGCTTGGTAGGCGGTGGCGAACTCGGGCGTTCCGGAGTGGTAGGCCGCCGCTGCAAGGGCCCAGTCCCCGGTCTGCGCAAAGTGGTCGGCAAGGTATTCGGCGGCGTAAAGCGCGTTCTGCGCGGGGTCGAGCATGTCTGACACCGAAGCGAACCCCTCGGCGTGCCAGCGATAGTTCAACTGAAAGCAGCCCAGGTCCACATTGGTGGCGCCCTGTCCCAATGCGGCCGCCGCCTCTGCCTCGGCCTCCACGGCACTGTCGAACCAGCGGCCGTCACCCCCGAAATTCACGGTCCAGGGCCAGGGTCGTCCCTGCCGCCCGGTCTCGACCAGAGAAATCGCGCGCAGGACGGAATAGGGCACCCCGGTCTGTTCGGCTGCATCGGACGCGGCTTGCAGGCACAGATCCGAGGGGTCCTCGCGCCCCTGGGCCAATGTGGCGGACAGCAGGAGGGCCAGGGTCGTGGTCGGCGGGGTCTTGAGTGTCATTCGTCTGCGGGGCATTTCTCGCTCCACCCCGTGCGTTCTGCCGGGGTCGCCGATCAGACTAGCGGCCGAATCTTTCCGGCTGGTTACCAGCCTCAGTTGCCAAGGGGTGGCGGCACATCGGCCAGAAGCGCATCGATTGCATCGCGAGCGGCAAGACTTGCCTCTACCGTCTGGCTGCCACGGCCAAGAAGACCGGTAGCTTCCGCGTCCGGCAGCGGTTGGGCAAGATCGGCTGTGGCCTGCCACGCCTCTGCCGATTCGGGTGGCAGGCCGGACAAGTTGCCATCCCACAGGCCGACGCGGGATGCGGTCTCGCTGTCGCCGGCCCTGGCGAGTGCCGACTGCGCGGCCGACAGATCGCCCAGCAGAAGCAATGCGTTGGCACGGAGCGCCTCGGCTTCGGGGTCAGTGATCCCTTCCAGAAGTGCCAGGGCAGTTGCTGCATCACGGCGGCTCAATTGGGCTTTTGCCGCCATCACACGCTGATCGACCGGGTCAGACGCCGCGACCGGTCCAAGCCAGACGAGCGTCGCATCGGGGAACCCCAGCGCGAGCAATCGCTCGCCCATTGCGCGCCTTACGTCCAAGGCAACATCCGGCCGCGGCGCATCCGCCGGAAGCACGGCCTGGCGCAGGAAATCGTCGTCAGCCGCGCGGGCCACGATGACCTGCCAAAGATCCGACAGCACGGATGGTGCGGGATCGGCCTGGAAGGCAGCCTCGCCTTGGTCCGACAGCGCAAGCGCCAACACGATGGCGCGGTCAACCTCGGCGCCGACCTCGCCGTCTTCGGTTTCGCGGCGTATCGCCATCAAGGCTTCCGCGACCTCTGGGTCCATCGGCTGCAGCTTGCGGAAATGCGTCTCGACGAGAGCCACAAGGTTCTCGGCCCGGTCGCCGTCCAGCGCCACGGCCGTCTCGGCATGAGCTTGCGCGGCGTCGGCATCTCCCTCCTGCAGGCTGGCCTTTGCATCGATCAAGGCCAGAGCCCCCGCGTCGACATTGGGCGAGCGCTCCATCGCGTCACGGATCATCCGGACCGCTTCGGTATCATCAACTGCAAGGAATTTCTCGGCCAGGGCGGACCCAAGATGCCGCCGCAGATGGGCGGGCAGCGCCAGGAAGGCCTGAAGAATGGCGTCCCGGTTCACGCCGGGACCGGCGGGAAGGCGATCCTGCGCAAGTGCCGCCCAAAGCGCGGCGGGACCTTCACACTCCAGCATTCCGGCGAAGGGGGACGGAGGATCGGTCTCTCCATCGACCAGATGCGACATCGATCGGTAAAGCGGTGCCACGTCGCTTGCAGTCCCATCACCCAGCATGGCGAGATGCTGGCGCGCCTCGACCCCGAAGCCCAGATACAGCAACTGGCGCGTCGAGCGCAGGACAGAGGCTTCGTCCGGCACGTCAAATTCGCCATAAAGGCCGGCGCGCGCTGCCACCAGAAGATCGTGCGGCAGAAGGTCGTCGCCCCAGGTCGGCAGGTCGACAAGCGTGGGGTCCGCGCAAGAGGGGGGCACTGCGTCTTCGGCGATCAATGCTCCGGGGTTGGTCACCGTCACGCCGGGTTCTTCGCCGATCCTGATGTGCGACCAGGGCAACTCGGCATGGTCGACCATGGGCTGTTTTGCAGGCTTTCCGGGCAGCTCCATGTCCACCACGCCATCCGCAGCCCCCTTGGCGATCTGCTCCAGAAGCTCGTCTCGCAGGGGTTCCAGCGACACGGTTCCCGTATCAAGCGGCAGCGGCAGGGCGAAGTCCGCCACAGGAGGGGTGCCACGGTCGGCAAGCCAGTCATAGGCCAGCGCGGTATCCGGGGCGACGGCGGTATCCGGACCCGGAGGTGTCACGGTCGAGGAAAATGCAGTCTCGAAGGCCGAGCCTGCGGGGGCTGGGCCCTCCTTGATGTCCAGCACGACAATCCCGGCCCCGTATTCGAACGGGAAGACATGGCAGTCGCACCCCAGAACCAGAGACAGCGCCCCGCTGGTCCGATCGACCGCAAGATCCGCCAACCTGGTGCGCGGGATCCGCTGCCAGACCGACGCAAGATCGAAGTCCGGCTGGGTTCCCGTCCGCGCGGCGAAGGCGTAGCCGGTCTGCGTGCGACCGACCGACCATTCCGTTCCTGCGGGCAGCTCGATCACCAGGCGCGTGAAATCGGGATGTTCGCCGGACAGGACCCGTGCGGTCTGGGCCTGCGCCTGGACACCAAGCGCCAGAAACAGAAGCAGCGCCCGGATCATGCGGCATCCTGCTTGAGATTGCGCATCGCTTCTTCCAGGTCGCTGAAGCCGGGGCGAAGATGGTGCGGAGTGTTCTGACGACCGACCTCGATGCAGATGTTGGCCGGATGGCGATGAAGGTTCGCGACCAGCACCTCGCGGATCAGCTGGTAGAAGTGGATGTCCTCTTCGACCACGGTCTTCACCCGGGCGGCGAAGGGGCCCATCAGACCGTAGGCCAGGAACACGCCAAGAAAGGTCCCGACCAGAGCGCCGCCGATCATCTTGCCCAGAACTTCCGGCGGCTGGTCGATCGAGCCCATCGTCTTGATCACGCCCAGCACGGCCGCGACGATCCCCAGGGCGGGAAGCCCGTCCGCCATCGTCTGCAACGCGTGGCTGGAGTGCATCGCGTGGTGCAGCGTCGCTTCCATCCGTTTGTCCAGCACCTCTTCGACCTGATGGGGGTCATCGTAGTTCATCGACGCCGCGCGCATCGTGTCGCAGATGATATCCATCGCCTCATGGTCGTGCTGGATCCGGGGATACTTGCCGAAGATCGACGAGTTGTCGGGGGATTCGATATGTTCCTCCAGCGCGACAGGATTTGCGCGCGCAAGGCGGATCAGTTCGAAGAGCAGGCACAGCAGATCGCGGTAATCGCCGGGCTTCCACCGGGGTCCCTTGAAGACCTTGCCGACGTCTTTCAGCGTGTGCTTCACCGCCGCCATGTCGTTCGAGATCAGGAAAGCCCCGACTGCGGCCCCGCCGATCATGATCATCTCGAACGGCAGGGCCTTGAGGATGATGCCCATCTTGCCGCCGGCAAGGACATAGCCGCCGAAGACCATGATGAGGATGACGGCGATGCCGACGAAGCCAAGCATGTTGAAATGTCCTCTGTCGGGTTGCGTTCCGGGCAGTATCGGGGCGGGGGGTTAAGACTCTCTGACCGACATCACTCTTTCGGTACGCCCGCATTGCGACCGGCGACGATGACGCTGACGCCGTAGGCCGCCTCGGATGACATGCCCGACAGGATCGCCGCCGCCGATTCGGGTGGCATCCGGCCAAGGAAGCCGGCGGCGAATTCGGGCGACATCGTCTCGAACAGCGCTGCCGCATCCTTGGGCTTCATGGCCTGGTAGACCGCCGTCAGGTTCTGGATATCCTGCTCGGCAGCCCCGTCAGCCACGGCCAGTGTGGCCTTCAGCTCTTCCTCGACGGCCTTCATCTCCTCCAGTCGCTTGGAGATTGCGGCTTCGGCAAGGGAAAGCGCGGCGAGCCGGTCCTGCAAGGCCGCTTCCTGGGCGGCGACCCGCTCTTCGCGCAGGGTCAGGGCTTCGGACAGGGCGCTGGGCATTTCGCAGGTTGCGGGGGTCTCGACAGTGGCGGCTTCCTCTTCGGACTTGGCAAGCGCCGCACCGATGCCCGAGCCGAGCCGCAGGGCGCCGGAAGAGGCAAAGAGCATGGCCACGATGAAGAGTGCGCCATGACCGGCGCGACGGCGGCGGCTCATTCTGCGGCCTCCAGCTCATCGCGGGGGGCGCGGCGGCGCACGAAGCGAAGGCGACGTTCTTCCTCTGTTGGCTCCTCGACCACGGGGCGCGCAGGCGGCGCCTTCGGGTCGGGCAGGTCGTGCAACGAGGCGACCAGCAGTTCCAGCTTCCGCGCCACCGCCTCGCCCCGCGCGGTCAGCGCCTCAAGGCTTTCGGCCGAGCCGTTCGCGGCCCCGCGGGCCTTTTCCAGCGCGACGGTCATGTCGTCGACCTGGGCGGACAGCACGGCAATCGCCCCGCCCATCCCGGTTTCCAGCGTGGTGAATTTCTTCAGCCGGGTCGAGAGCACGTAGCAGTAGATCGCGGCTCCGAAAGAGCCTGCCATCAGAAGGATATCGGCGATCAGGTCCATGTCTTGCGTCCTAGTTCAGCACGAATTCGGTGATCAGAAGGTCGCGCACCCGGCCCTCGCCCGTGACGACCTGGATCCGGCGCAGCATCTGCGCACGCAGCCGCGCCATCGCATGCGGATCTTCGATCGAGGCCGTATCAATGGCGCGCAGGTAGCTGTTCACCACGTCAAGGATACGCGGCGCCAGGGTCGTGACATCCGCCGCAGCGCTGTCTGCGACCTCCAGCTGCGCGGTGAAGCGCAGATGCTCGCTGCCCGAATCGGGGGCAAGGGAAATGACGATGGTTTCCAGCGGCACGAAGGCGATGCCGGTCAGCGGGCCGGGGACCTGCTCTTCCTCGGCATGTTCCTCGGCGCCGCCCAGAATCAGGCCGGAGAACGTGGCGTAGAACCCCCCGCCCCCCAGCACCAGAGCCAGGACCAGACCGATCAGCAGCGGCTTCTTCGACCGCTTCTTCGGGGGCTCTTCCAGTGAGGCTTCCGCCATTGCCATGTTCACGCTCCGTTTCTCGGGACAAGGCGACCATAAGCCAAAGGTCACTAACCGATTGTTAAGCCCGACCGACGAAAGCTTGGCGCACGGCAGAACCGCCGGACCCGGAGAATCGCCTTGCAGAACGTGATCGACATCTGGACCAAGCTTGACCTGCGCCGCCGCGTCATCATCGTGGGGGCGACCCTTGCCATGTTCGCGGCAGTGCTTGCCCTTAGCCGGATGGCCGGAAAGCCGGAAATGGGCCTGCTTTACGCAGGGTTGGAGCCTGGGGCCGCAGGTGAGGTCGTGGCCGCACTGGACCAGCGCGGCGTGGCTTACGAAATCCAGGGCGACTCGATCCTGGTCGATGTCGGCCAGCGCGATGCCCTGCGCATGGCCCTCGCGTCCGAGGGTCTGCCGGCTGCGGGTGGCGGCGGCTATGAGCTTCTCGATTCGCTGTCGGGGTTTGGCACCACGTCGCAAATGTTCGACGCCGCCTACTGGCGCGCGAAAGAGGGAGAGATCGCGCGGACGCTTCTGGCCCTGCCTGAGGTCAAGGCCGCGCGCGTCCATATCGCCAGCGCCCCGACCCGGGCCTTCCAGCCCGAATCGCAAGCCACGGCCTCGGTGACGCTGACGACGGTGTCGGGCAGCCTCAGCGAGGCGCAGGCCCGCGCGATCCGGCACCTGGTGGCCAGCGCGGTTGCAGGGATGGTACCGGATTCGGTGCAGATCATCGACACGGTCGCGGGCCTGATCGGCGGGCAGGAGAGCGAAGGCTTTCAGACCGGTGATGCGGCCGACCGTGCCGCGGCGATCAAGGGGAATGTCGAGCGTTTGCTGGCCGCCCGCGTGGGCGCGGGCAAGGCGGTTGTCGAGGTTTCCATCGACCTTATCTCGGAACGCGAAGCGATCACCGAGCGCAAGTTCGATCCCCAGGGCAGGGTCGCGATCTCCTCCGAGACGGAAGAGCGCAGCGGTTCCAGCACCGAGCCGGGTGGCGAGGTGACGGTGGCCTCGAACCTGCCCGAAGGCGATGCGGCTGCGGGCGGTCAGGGCCAGAGCCAGAACTCTGAAACGCGCGAGCGGGTGAATTACGAGGTCTCGGAGACCCAGCGCGAAATCCTGCGCAGCCCGGGTGGGGTGCGGAGGATGACGGTGGCCGTGATGGTCGACGGCGTGGCGACAGTGGCCGAAGACGGCACCCGGACCTGGGCTCCGCGGCCTGACGAAGAACTGGCGACGCTGCGCGAACTTGTGGCCTCGGCCGTGGGGCTGGATGAGGCGCGCGGCGATGTGCTGACCCTGAAATCGCTTGAATTCCAGGAGGTGCCGCTGCCCGCCGGGACCGAGGCGACGACCAGTTTCCTGCCGCCAATGGGCCAGATCGACGTGATGTCGATGATCCAGACCGCGGTCCTTGCTTTGGTGGCGCTGGTCCTAGGCCTGTTCGTGATCCGGCCGGTGCTGACCTCGGCCAATCGGGCTGCCTTGCCGGCACCCGAGTCGCAGCTGGCCTTGCCGTCGGCGCTGGGGTCGGGGGCCATCGCCTTGAACGGCGAAGTGGATGACGGCTTCGACTTTGGCACCTTCGCCACCAGCCAAGGCGACATCGGCGCGGGGGATGAGCCCGAGGAAGACCCTGCGACCCGCCTCCGCCGCCTGATCGAACAGCGCCAGACCGAGTCGATCGAGATCCTGCGCGGCTGGATGGAAGCTGAAGAGGAGCACGCCTGATGCCGGCCTTGCGTCTTGAGGTTTTCGATACCGCCTCGGCGGCTGACGGGTCAGAGCAGCCCCTGGTCGAGGCGACTGCCGTCGAGGAAGCCAAGGTCGCCTCGTTCGAGCAGGGCTATTCCGCCGGCTGGGATGATGCAGTGGCCGCGCAACAGGGGGACCAGGGGCGCATTCGGGCCGACCTGGCGCGGAACCTGCAAAGCCTCTCGTTCACGTTTCAGGACGCCCGCAGCCATGTCCTGCAGTCGATCAGGCCCTTGATCCTTGAGATGGTGAACCGCCTTCTTCCCGAGGTCGCGCGGGAATCCCTGGCGCCGACGGTGCTGGAGGCCGTGATGCCGATGGCCGAGGAACTGGCGGATGCGCCGGTGACCCTGGTCCTGAACCCGACGGTCCGCGGCCAGATCGAGGACCTCCTGGCCCAGGCGACCGGCCTTCCGATGGTGATCGAGGAGGAGCCGACGATGCCCGACGGGCAGGTCTACATCCGCTTCGGGCCCACCGAGACCAAGGTGGACCTTGGCCAGGTCACCTCCGACATCGCCATCGCTGTCCGCGCTTTCTTCAACCTCAACACCTGAGGATACCAAATGGAAGACATTGCCGATACCAACCCGTTCTCCCAGGTCCCGATCGAAGTCACGATTTCGGTCGGTCGTGCACGACCTCTGGTCCGCGACCTCCTGCGGCTGTCGAAGGACGCGGTCCTGCAGCTGGACCGCCGGGTCGATGATCCGGTCGAGCTTTATGTGGGCGACCGCCTGATCGCGCGGGGGGAACTGACCGAGATGGAGGGCGAGAATGCCGGGCAGCTTGCCGTCCGGCTGACCGAGGTCGCCAATCTGCGGGGCGGGTTGTGAGATTATCCACTGGTCTTTCCCTGTCCCTGATGCTGGTCCTGCTGGCCGGCCCGGCGCTTGCGCAAGAGATGACGCTGGATTTTGGTGGCGAGGGGCAGTCGCTGTCGCTGCGGTCGGTGCAGCTTTTGCTGCTGATCACTGTCCTCTCGATCGTGCCGGGGCTGGCGGTGATGGTCACCTGCTTTCCGTTCATCGTCACGGTGCTGTCGATCCTGCGCCAGGCGCTGGGCCTGCAGCAGGCGCCGCCGAACATGCTGATCATCAGTCTGGCGCTGTTCCTGACCTGGTACGTGATGGACCCGGTCTTCACCGAGGCCTGGGTCAAGGGGATCGAGCCGATGACCAACGGGCAGATCGAAGTGGGGCCGGGGCTTCAGGCGGCGATTGCGCCGTTCCGGGTCTTCATGGCGGCGCGGGTCGATCCCGAGACGCTGCAGACGCTGCAGGACCTGCGGTCGACTGCGACGATCACGGCGACGGATGCGCCGCTGTCGTTGCTGGTGCCCTCGTTCCTGTTGTCCGAGATCCAGCGGGCCTTCGAGATCGGGTTCATGATCTTTCTGCCCTTCCTGATCATCGACCTGGTCGTCGCGGCGATCCTGATGTCAATGGGGATGATGATGGTGCCCCCGGCCATCGTCTCGTTGCCGTTCAAGCTGGTCTTCTTCGTCGTGGCCGATGGCTGGGCGCTGATCTCGGGGGCGCTGGTCCGGAGCTATTTCTGAACGGACGGTGGGCGGATCGCCCACCCTACGCCCGTCCTTCCGCGAGGGATGTCAGTCCAGGATCCGGCCGGTTTCGATCCACCAGAAGGGGTGCGCGGCGCTCAGGGTGCGGGAGGCGCTGAGCGCCGCCTCCGAACTGGCGTACAGCGCGAAATGCGTGCCGCCTGAGCCCGACATCCGGGCAAGAAGGCAACCGGGCGTGGCCTCCAGCGCGGCCTGCACGTCGACAAGGATCGGGGCGATCTCACGGGCCGGAGCGACAAGATCGTTGCGGCTATGGGCGGCAAGCCAGCCGGCGAAGGTTTCGGCGGTGGCAAGTGCAAAGGCCGGAAGGTCCGGCAGCGGCGGGTTCTCGCGTGCGGTCAGCCGGGCGAAGACCTGGGGCGTCGGGACCGGCAGGCGCGGGTTCACCAGGACAACGGCCAGGGGCGGCAGGGTCGGAAGGGGTCTGACCTGTTCACCGATCCCGGTCATCCGCGCCGGACGCCCCGAGAGGCAGACCGGGACGTCGGCACCAAGCTGCAGGACCTCATCCGCCAAGGGCAGGGGCAGCCCGGTCAGCCGCGCCAGCGCCCGCAGCGCCGCCGCCGCATCCGCCGAGCCGCCTCCGATGCCCGAGGCCACCGGCAAGCGCTTGTCCAGAACCAGCGCTGCATCCTCGACCCCCATCAGACGCGCGGCGCGCAGGACCAGGTTGTCGGGTTCCGCCTGCAGCCCGGCCCCTTCCGGCCCGGCCACGACCAGTGAAAGGCCATGCGCCGGGCTGGCGAAAACGCGGTCGGCCACGTCGGCAAAGACCACCAGGCTGTCCAGAAGATGATAGCCGTCCAGCCGCCGCCCGGTCACATGCAGACTGAGATTGACCTTGGCTGGCGCGGTTTCGGCGACTGCCTCAGTTGTCATTCTCGGCGGCCTTGACCGGGGCCTTGACCGGGGCCTCGACCGGGGCCTGGGCGGTGCCCTCCTCGGCCATGACGGTGTCCAGCCCAACCTCAAGCTTGCGCAGGATGCGGGCCTTGTCCGTCTCGGTCGGCTCGAAGGAAAGGGCGCGGCGCCACTGGAAACGGGCTTCGAGCTTGCGGTCGTTCATCCAGTAGACATCGCCCAGGTGGTCGGTGACGATGGGATCGACGGGTTCCAGCAGCGAGGCTTTCTCCATTGGTTCCAGCGCATCGGTATAGCGGCCAAGCTTGAAATAGGCCCAGGCGAGGCTGTCGATGATGTAGCCCTGCTCGGGGTCGCCGGCGACGGCCTTCTGGATCATCCCCAACGCCTCGTCCAGCTTTTCGCCACGGTCGACAAGGCCGTAGCCAAGGTAATTCAGAACCTGGGGCTGGGTCGGGTTCAGTTCCAGCGCCTTGCGGAAATCGGCTTCGGCGAGGGCCCAGTCCTTGGACTGTTCGTGGCAGATGCCGCGATAGAAATAGAGCACCCAATCCTCGGCCTTGGCCGCCTTGGCGAGGTCAATGGCCGCCGTATAGGCGACCTCGGCCTCGTCGAAGCGGTCCTCGCTGCGCAGAAGGTCACCCAGGGCAAAATGCACACGCCGGATGTCGCCATTGCTGCGCGAGAGGGCCTGCAGCGCCTCGATCGCGGCATCAGAGCGGCCCAGCGACCGTAGCGCCCCGGCGCGACCGATCTCGGCGGTGACGAAGGCGGGGTCGGTGGGCGGGAAGACGGCATAGGCGTCGGCGGCAAGCTGGTGCTGGCCCAGCTCCTCCAGCACGTCTGCGGTCAGAATCAGGGCGTCGGAGTGGTCGGGGCGCAGATAACCCGCGATGCGCAGATGAAGCAGCGTGTAGACCGGGTCCGCCTCGCCGTTCAAGGCGGTCGAGATCGAGAAGAACACCTCGGCGATCCCGTCGCGGGCCGTGGTCACGGTGTCGAAGGGAATGGGCTCGCCAGCCGCCAGTCGCTTGCGGATGGCGTCGACAATCGGGTCGGGGTCACTGCTGAACGTCCGGTCCAGAAGCGCCAGAGCCTCGGAGTTGCGTTCCAGCTGGCTAAGGATCTGGGCATGGGCGAAGACGCCACGCCGCATCACATAGATCGGACCGGCCGCGCGGCCCGACAGGATTTCGTCTGCGCCTTCGAAGTCACCGACCGAGGCAAGTGCAAGCGCCTTGTGGTAGTAACCGAAGGCCTCGAACCCCTTCTGCCTGGTCACGACATCGAAGGCCTCTACCGCCTCGGACATCTTGCCTTCGCCGACCTTGGCCCAGGCGGTGACCAGCAAGTTGGTCAGCTGACCGACATCGCGTCCGGTGTCGGCGGCGGCCAGGATCGCGGCATAATCCTCGCGCTTGGCCTCATCGGCGAGCAGCGCCATTTCGGCAAGCTGGCTGGCCTCTCCCTCGACCGCCTTGCGCAGCTTTGCAGCCTCGATCGCCAGGGCGAAGTCACCGATGCCGATCTCCGCCAGGATCGCGCCGTCCAGGAGCTGGGGATTGGCGGAATCGGCGATGATCGCCTTGCCGTACCAGGTTGCTGCGGCGCGGAAGTCGTTTTCGGATTCAGCGATGCGGGCGGCCAGGTAGGCACCGCTGTCGATCTTTTCGTCCGCCCTGAGCGGTGTGCCCATCGCGGCGGCGAGGAGAAGGGCGGTCAGGGTGCGGGACATGATCTGGCGCATCGGCCTCTCCTCTTGGGTCAAGTGACGGTAGCCCGACGCAAGGCCGTGCGCAATGCAGCGGGGCCCGACCTTGCGGCCGGGCCCCGGGGATTGGGACAAGCTTTCGTGAGTCGCGTCACATGTTGGGGTAGTTTGGCCCGCCGCCGCCCATCGGCGTGGTCCAGACGATGTTCTGGCTGGGGTCCTTGATGTCGCAGGTCTTGCAGTGGACGCAGTTCTGGAAGTTGATCCGGAAAGTGGCGTCCTGACCTTCGCCCAGCACCTCGTAGACCCCCGCCGGGCAGTACCGCTGCGCGGGTTCGGCGTATTTCGGCAGGTTGATCGAGATCGGGACCGAGGGGTCCTTCAGCACCAGATGCGCGGGCTGCGCCTCGTCATGGTTGGTGAACGAAAAGGCGACGTTTGTCAGCCGGTCGAATGACAGCTTCCCGTCGGGCTTGGGGTAGTCGATCGGCTTGAAGTCCTTGGCGAGGCCGGTGGCGGCGGCGTCCGACTTGCCGTGGCGCAACGTGCCAAAGGCGGTCAGGCCGATCGTGTTCAGCCACATGTCCACGCCCCCGCCCATCAGGCTGGCGATCAGACCGTACTTTGACCAGAGCGGCTTGACGTTGCGGACCTTCTTCAGGTCGCGGCCGATGGCACCCTGGCGGACGTCGGTTTCGTAAGCCGCGAGTTCGTC
>NZ_JAXMMF010000116.1:0-59374 GCF_034366665.1 Tabrizicola sp.
AGGGCGTCATCCTGGACCCGTGGAAGGCGGTCGATCCGATGATCGTCCAGCCCGCCGACGATCCCACACTGGGCGGGCCTGTCGTGGACCTGCCCGCAGAAGGGTTGATCGCGCTGGATGCGCCTGGGCCATATGGCTACAACCCCTCGCCCTTCCGCTACCGTCCCAGCGGCAAGGGTCCGCATTTCGATGTTGGCTCGCTTTACTGCCAGTTCTCCGGCACCTCCGCCGCGACTGCGCTTGCCGCCGGGCTGATCGGTCTTGCGATCCAGGAAAGCGGAAAGTCCTCAAACTCGGAAAAGGCGCCTGAAACCCTTAAGCCGGGGAAGAAGGCCCTGACCTACGCGGAAGCCAAGAAACTTTACCGGTAGCGGGGCCTTTGAACGCATGCGGCTGCTGTGCGTGAGTCCCAGCGCCAATTCCGGCTGACGTGCCTGCACGGGGAAAGAAACGAAGCGCGCTGGGTCACCGGGCCTGGAAGGTCCCCGGCGTGGAAAGTCCCCGGCGTGGGAAGTCCCGAGCGGGTTCGCACGTCCCGGGGCAGGGGGCTGGTCGGGCTGACGATCCTCCGACCTGTGTCAGACCCGCCTGCACCTGCAGCGAATGTGACGCTTGCGCGGTCGCGGTAAATTTGTCAGACATCTGACATTGGCCTGACAGCTCAACGCCGCAGACCAGTGACGCGCCCGCATCGCACCACCCGGCCGACGTGGGGGCGCCAGCCAATAGAACGCGACACGGTGGAGGTACCGATGACATTTCTAAGACGATTGGTGGGGGTTGCTGCGGCCGCGACGCTGCTTGCGACCACCCCCCTGGCGGCCGAGATCACGATCAACAGCGCCGGCGACATGACCAGCGGCTCTTACATGGACTACATGAAGACCGTCTACGCCCGCGCCGGAAACCCCGAGATCGTGCAGCTGCCGCTGACCAGCTTCGACAACAACTTTGAGCTGCACCCAATGGCGGCCGAAAGCTGGTCGCAGTCCGAAGACGGGCTGACCTGGACCTTCAAGCTGCAGCCCGGCCTGACCTGGAGCGATGGCCAGCCGCTGAAAGCCAGCGACTACATCTTCGCCCTGCAGCGCGCGGCGACAACGGGCTATGACTTCGCCTGGTACTGGGGTTATGCCGGCGGCATCGCCAACTGGGACCCGGTGACGAAGGGCGAGGCCGATGTCTCCACCCTGGGCATCGCGGCACCTGATGACCTGACCATCACCGTCACCACCTCGGCGCCGAAGCCCTATCTGCCGGGCGTCGTGTCGCTTTGGTATCCGGTCCCGAAGCACGTCTGGGACGTCCACGGCGACGAATACGCCGCCAATGTCGAGACGATGGTGTCGTCCGGTCCCTTCCTTCTGGAAACCTGGGAGAAGTCGAACAACAAGATGACCTTCGTCAAGAACCCGACCTACACCGGGCCTTGGCCACCCCAGGCGGACCGCCTGGTGATCGACCCGTCGCTGGGCGCGCCCGAGGTCGGGCTTCCGGCCTTCATGGCGGGCGAGTCGGACTTCTCCTACCTGAACGCGGGCCAGATCCCCTTCGTCGAACAGCGCTTCCCCGGCCAGATCGCCAAGAACGCGGTCTTCGCGACCTCGTATCTGTCCTTCGACCTGGAAAGCCCGCCGTTCGACAACATCAACGTCCGCAAGGCCCTGATGTACGCGATCAACCGGGACGAGATGACCGCGACCGTTCTCAAGGACCTGGCGATCCCCGGCAAGTCGCTGTTGCCGCCGGGCTATCCTGGATACAACGAGACGATCACCAGCCAGGCCGTCTATGACCCCGACAAGGCCCGTCAGTTCCTGGCCGATGCGGGCTACCCGAACGGCGAGGGCTTCCCCGAAGTCGAGATCTGGTATCGCGACCAGGGCGGCTACAACGGGGCGATCACCGCGCCGATGCTTCAGTACCTGCAGGCCCAGTTCAAGGACCAGCTTGGCATCACGATGAACATCAAGGTCATGCCCACCCAGGAATGGATGGCCGGCCTGATGGAGCGGAAGAACAACCTGTTCCTTGCGCCCTATGAGTATGACTACCTCGACCCGTCGAACTTCTTCGGCATCTTCTACAACGGCGGCCGTCACCACCACATGGTCAAGGCCTATGACGACCTGGTGGCGCAGGCCGACAGCAACCCCGTCTGGGAAGAGCGTCTGAAGCTTTACATCGCGGCGGAACAAGTGCTGATCGACAACGCCTCCTTCGTGCCGCTGGTCCACCCGGTGACGAACGCCGTGGTCAGCGCCGATCTGAAGGGCGACGGCACGCTGCCGAACAAGCTGGGCTTCACCCCGCTGCGCCAGCTGGCCCTGTACTTCTACACGCATGTGACGAAGTAATCTTCGCAAAGACCGCCTCTTCCGGTTCCGCCGGAAGAGGCTTTCCCAATACACGCGCCCGGACACATGCCGCTTGTCGACATCCAGAACCTGCATGTCAGCTTCCCCCAGCACGAGGGCCTGGTGCAGGCCGTCCGCGGGATGTCCCTGACCATCGAGCCTGGCGAAAGCCTGGGCATCGTCGGCGAAAGCGGCTCGGGCAAATCCGTGACCTGCATGGCGGCGCTGCGCCTTTTGCGCCAGCCGCCCAGCCGCATCACCGCTGACCGGCTGATCCTTGACGGCACCGACATGCTGACCGCCCGGGGCCGCGACCTCGCGCGGGTCCGGGGCAAGGTCGCCTCGATGGTCTTTCAGGACCCGATGTCGGCCTTCGACCCGGTCTTCACCATCGGCCACCAGATCGTCGAGACGATCCGCGCCCATAGCGATGCCAGCATGGCCGCCGCCAAGGACCAGGCCATCGCCCTGCTGGACCGGGTGCGGATCAAGACGCCGGTCTCGATCCTGAACAGCTATCCGCACCAGCTCTCCGGCGGCATGCTGCAACGCGCGATGATCGCGATGGCGCTGTCCTGCCGCCCGAAGATCCTGTTCGCGGACGAGCCCACCACCGCGCTGGACGTGACGATCCAGGCGCAGATCCTGGCGCTGATCAAGGAGTTGCAGGCCGAGCTTGGGATGGGCCTTGTCATGGTCACCCATGACCTTGGCGTCGTGGCCGAAACCGTGGACCGCGTGGTCGTCATGTACGGGGGCCGCGTGATGGAGGAAGGGCCGGTAGAGGCGATCTTCGACGACCCGCAGCACCCCTATACCCGCGCCCTCCTGAACTCGATCCCCGGTCGCACCCCCGGCAAGCAGCGCCTGACCGAGATCCCGGGCCAGTCCCCGAACCCGGTCAACCCGCCCTCGGGCTGCCCCTTCCACCCGCGCTGCACCGTCGCCCTGCCGGACTGCGCCACCACCGCCCCCGCCACGCGCCCCATCGGGCCGGGACGGGCCGCCGCCTGCTGGGGGCTGACATGACCGCGCCCGTGCTGGAACTGCGCAACCTCTGCAAGACCTTCCAGCTTCCCCGCAAGGGCGGCTGGTTCGGGGGCCACATCGACCACCACGCTGTCCGCGACGTGAGCCTGACCCTGCCGCGCAACACGATCCTGGGTCTGGTGGGCGAATCCGGGTCGGGCAAGTCCACCACCGGCCTGATGACCATGCGGCTGATGGAGCCGACCTCGGGCCAGGTCCTGATCGACGGGGCCGACATCACCGCCCTGACCCCGGCCCAGCTGAAGCCCTACCGTCGCCAGATGCAGATCGTCTTTCAGGACAGCTACTCCGCGCTGGACCCGATGATGACCCTGGCCCGCATCGTTGCGGAACCCCTGCATATCCACGGAATCGGCTCGCCCAACGACCAGACGGAACAGGCGCTTGCCATGCTTACCCGTGTCGGCCTGCACCGCAGCTACGGCCAACGCTACCCGCATGAATTGTCCGGCGGCCAGCGCCAGCGCGTCGCCATCGCTCGCGCGCTGATCCTGCGCCCGCAGGTGCTGGTGGCGGACGAGCCGACCTCGGCGCTGGATGTCTCGGTCAAGGCGCAGATCATCAACCTCCTCCTCGACCTGCAGCAGGAGATGGGCCTGTCGATCCTGTTCATCAGCCATGACCTGTCGGTGGTCCGGTCCCTCACCGACCGCGTCGCCGTGATGTTCAACGGTCGCATCGTCGAGACGGCGGCCACGGAAACCATCTTCTCCGATGCCCGCCATCCCTACACCCAGGGCCTGCTGTCAGCGATCCCGGTCCTGAACCCCCGCGACCGCCGCCCGCGCCGCTTCCTGACCGCCGACGAGATCGAGCGCGGCATCCCTCGCCTCCCCGGCGCCGGGACGACCCCCGCCCTGGTCCAGGTGGCGCCCGGCCACCTTGTCGAAGCCGTCGCAGGATAGGAGGCACGGATGCTGCGCTACATCATCGGACGGCTGCTTTCGATCCTCCTGACCTTCTTCCTGGTCTCACTCATCGTCTTCCTGATGATGCACGCCGTCCCCGGCGGGCCGTTTGACGGCAACGACATGCCGGTCTCGGACGCGGTGAAGGCCCAGCTGAACGCCAGCCTCGGCTTGGACAAGCCGCTTTATGAACAATACCTGCGCTACATGTGGGGGGTCCTGCACTTCGATTTCGGCGTGCCGTTTCAAAGCCCCGGTGAAACGGTCACCGAACTTCTCGCCCGCGCCTGGCCGCCCAGCCTGATCCTGGGCGGTTCCGGCGTCCTGATCGGCGCGCCATTGGGCATCCTGATGGGCATGGCCGCCGCGATGCGCCGGAACACCTGGTTCGACTATGTCGTCTCGGCTTTCTCGACCTTGGGCCTGACGATCCCGGTCTTTGTCATCTCGATGATGCTGATCATGGTCTTCTCGGTCTGGCTGAACTGGCTTCCGGCCGGCGGGTGGGAGAAACCCTACAGCTGGATTCTGCCAATCACCGCCTATGCGGCCGTGCCGATGGCGACCTATGCCCGCTACACAAGGTCGGCGATGCTGGATGTGATGAACAAACCCTTCGTCACGGTCCTGCGCGCCAAGGGCCTGTCCGAACGCCGCATCATCTTCCAGCACGTCCTTCGCAACGCCGCCTTGCCCTTGGTCACCGTCTTCCTGCCGATGTTCATCGGCACCGCCACCGGGTCGATCTTCGTCGAGGCGATGTTCCGTGTGCCCGGCCTTGGCGCCTATTTCGTCTCGTCCATCGAACTCCGCGACTACCCGCTGGAAATGTCGCTGATCCTGATGATCACCATGATGTTCTGCGTGGCTTACCTGATCTCGGACATCGTCTACGCGCTTTTGAACCCGCGCATCCGGTTCGGGGGCAAATCATGAGCAAGACCCGCAGCCCGCTCTACTTTGCCCTGCGGCGTTTTGCCGACAACAAGGCGGCTGTCGTCTCGGCGGTGATCCTGGGGGTCATCCTGCTGATGGCGATCTTCGCGCCCCTCATCACGCCCACGGGCTATGCCGACCAGGCTTACCTGACCGAAGGGCTTGCCTTCCCCTCCGCCCAGCACTGGATGGGGGTCGACGATTTGGGCCGCGACTTCTTCACCCGGATCGTCTATGGCGCGCGGGTCTCACTCTCCATCGGCTTTTCGGCCGCCCTCTTCGCCGTCCTGATCGGCATCCCGCTGGGGGCCATCGCCGGCTTTTACGGCGGCTGGGCCGACTGGGTCGTCATGCGCCTGATCGAGCTTTTCTCGGTCGTCCCGCCCCTTCTGGCCGCGATGCTTCTGGGTGCGCTGACCAACGGCGGGTTCTTCACCATCGTCCTCATCGCCTCGCTGTTCGGCTGGGTGCAGGTCTGCCTTCTGGTCCGCGCCCAGGTGAAGGCTTTCCGGGAAAAGGAATTCGTCCGTGCCGCCCAGGCCTTGGGGGCCAGCCCCGGCTACATCATCCGCCGCCACCTGATCCCCAACTCGATCTCGCCCATCATCGTGGGCTTCGTCCTTGCCATCCCCCTGGCGATGATGCTGGAGGCCTCGCTCAGCTTCCTTGGCATCGGCGTCCCGCCCCCGGTTCCCAGCTGGGGCCAGATGATCAATGTCGGAATGGACTTCATGTATTTCTACTGGCACCTCGCCGTCTTCCCCACCCTGGCGCTTGCCGTCACAGTCCTTGCGACGACGCTTCTGGGCGACGGCCTGCGCGACGCGCTGGACCCGACCATGAAAGGCCGCTGACATGGGACAGAACCTGGCCGCCCAGTTCCTTCTCGACCCCGAAGTCACCTTCCTGAACCACGGCTCGTTCGGGGCCTGCCCCCGCCCGGTGTTCGAGGCCTACCAGCGCTGGCAGTTGAAGCTGGAACGCCAGCCGGTGGCCTTCCTTGACCCCAACCGCGGCCTCTCTGGCTGGATGCGCGAGGCGCGTGAGGCGCTGGCCGAAGTGGTCGGGGCCGATCCCGACGACATCGTCGGGCAGACCAACGCCACCGCCGCCTTGAACATCGTCGCCCAGTCGCTGCCCCTGCAACCCGGCGACGAGATCCTGACCACCGACCACGAATATGCCGCGCTGGAAAAGACCTGGGCCTATGTCTGTCGCCGCACCGGCGCGCAGGTGAAGGTCGTCCCCATTCCCCTGCCGCTCACGCAGGAAGCGCAGTTCACCGACACGCTCCTGTCCGGCCTGACCGACCGGACCCGCGTGGTCTTCCTCAGCCACATCACCTCGGCCACCGCCCTTCTGTTCCCCATCGGCCGCATCGTGACCGAGGCCCGCGCCCGCGGCATCTGGAGCGTGATCGACGGTGCCCACACGCCGGGCCACATCCCGCTGGACCTTGATGCGCTTGGGGCGGATTTCTACGCGGGTAATTGCCACAAATGGATGATGTCACCCAAAGGGGCTGGCTTCCTGCATGTCCGGCGCGAGCTTCAACCGATGCTGAACCCCCTCGTCATCAGCCACGGCTGGACCGAGGACGCCAACCAGCCCGGCGCGAAGGGGCCCTTCGGCAACTCCTCCTTCATCGACATGCTGGAGATGCAGGGCACCCGTGACCCCTCGGCCTGGCTGACGGTGCCGGCGGCCCTTGAATTCACCCGCCAGCACGACTGGGCCACCGTCGCCCGCGCCTGCCGGGCGCTGGTCCAGGACACCGCCGCCCGCGTCGCCGCGCTGACCGGCCTGCCCGCCTTTTCGTCGCCCGACTTCTGCGCCCCGCAGATGGTGTCGATGCCGGTTCCCCCTTGCGACCCCCTCCTCCTCCAGCGCAGCCTGATGGAGCACTACGGGATCGAGATCCCCTGCTTCACCTGGAAGGCGCACACCATTGTCCGGGTCTCGGCCCAGGGCTATAACACAGCCCAGGAGATGGACCGTCTGGTGACGGCCCTGACCGACCTTCTGCCCAAGCTTTCTGCCCAGGCCTGACCGGCGCGGCCCCCGCCACGCCCTATCGGAGTGACCCCATGAAGCGCGGCGCGCTGCACCTGCTGGAGCCGATCGAGACCCCGTCGCGCGGGGCCGCCGTCTTGGACGCGATGGCCGAGATGATCGAGAAGGCGGGCCTTCAGGTCGGCGACCGCCTGCCTCCCGAAGTGGCGATTGCCTCGGCCCTTGGTGTCGGGCGTTCAACGATCCGCGAGGCGCTGAACCGCTGGGAGGGCATGGGCCTGATCCGCCGCCGCCAGGGCGATGGCACCTATCTGACCGCAAAGGTCCACGCCTCGCACGGGCCGCTGCCAACGATGGTGCAGCTGGAAGGCGAAGCGATCCTGCGCCTTCTGGAGGTCCGCCGCGTCATCGAAAGCGGCACCGTGCGCCGCGCGGCCACCAATGCGACGGCCGCGCAGCGGGCCGAGATCGACACGCTTTGCACCCAGCTTCTGCGGATCATCGACGCGGGCCAGCCCTACCGCGCCGCCGACATGGCCTTCCACGCCGCCATCTGCGATTCCACCGGCAATCCGATGTTCGGCCAGATCCTGCAGCGCATGGACGAGGCGTTTGAACGGTCGGTTGAATCCCCGTTCTCCGTCCCCGGTTTCGGGCTTGCGTCCTTTCCGCCGCACCGCGACCTGGCCGATGCCATCGTGGCGGGCGACCCGGATGCCGCCGAAGCGGCACTCCACCGGATCATCGACCTGGTCGACGCCGAAATCCGCGAAATCATCGACGGCAAGAAGGCCTGACCGACCTGCTTAAAGGATGCGCGCCAGCCCGCCCTTGACGCGGCGCAAGGGGATCGAGGATTCGATGGACGCAACCCCACGCACCTTGGTCAGGCGCCCGACCAGAAACCGCTCGAACTCCCCCAAGCCACTGGTGACCACGCGCAACAGGTAATCGCGGTTGCCGGTCATCAACCAGCAATCCACCACCTCGGGGAAGGCGCTGATCGCCGCCTCGAAATGGGCCAGCGCCTCGTCCACCTGCTTGTCCAGCTGGACCGAGACGAAGACCGTCACCCCGAACCCCAGCGCCTCTTCGTCGATCAGCGCCGCATAGCCGCTGATGATCCCCGCCTCCTCCCGCCGCCGCAGGCGGCGGGCGGTGGGCGAGGGGCTAAGACCGATCCGCGCCGCCAACTCGTTGATCGTCTGCCGCCCGTCCTTGTGCAGCGCGCGCAGGATTTCGGTATCGAAGGGATCAAGGTTGGCTGACATCGGCGGGATTTCTCAGATTGGTGGCGATTTGCACCATATATACCCACACTTTCGCCCGAAAAAGCCGGAAATCATCGTAGGATTGGCCATATGCTGCGTGAAAAGGCACAGGACACCGCAGATGACCGATCTCAAGACCGTCGAACAGCGCCTTCTCTGGCTGTCGCACTGGATGATCCACCACGCCAACCACATCCGCCCCAAGGTCGACGCCATCAAGACCGGAGGCCACCAGGCCTCGTCCGCCTCGATGGTGTCGATCCTGACCGCGCTCTACTTCTCGGCGCTGCGACCTCAGGACCGGGTGGCGGTGAAGCCGCATGCCGGGCCGGTGTTCCATGCCATCCAGTACCTGATGGGCAACCTTGACCGGAACCGGATGGAAAACTTCCGCGGTTTCGGTGGCGTCCAGTCCTACCCCTCGCGCACCAAGGATGTCGACGACGTGGACTTTTCCACCGGCTCGGTCGGCCTTGGCGTGGCGCTGACCTCGTTCGCGTCGATCATCCAGGACTATGTCACCGCAAAGCCCTGGGGCCAGGGCCGCCCCCTTGGCCGGATGGTGGCGCTGGTGGGCGACGCCGAACTGGACGAAGGCAACGTCTACGAGGCCCTGCAAGAGGGCTGGAAGAACGGGTTGCGCAACTGCTGGTGGATCATCGACTACAACCGCCAGTCCCTGGATGGCATCGTCCGCGAAGGGCTTTTCGCCCGGATCGAGGCGATATTCACCGCTTTCGGCTGGGACGTAGTGCGGGTGAAATACGGCGCTCTCCAGCGCGCGGCTTTTGCCGAACCGGGTGGCAGCGCGTTGCGCGACTGGATCGACCGCTGCCCGAACCAGCTTTACGCGGCGCTGACCTTCATGGGCGGTGCGGTCTGGCGCAAACGGCTGCTCGACGACCTGGGCGACCAGGGCGACGTGACCCGGCTGATCGAAAGCCGGTCCGACGCGGACCTCGCCGCCCTGATGGAGAACCTGGGTGGCAACTGCGTCGAGACGATGGCCGCAACCTTCGCCGCCATCGACCATGACCGCCCGGTCTGCATCCTTGCCTACACGATCAAGGGCTGGGGCACGCCCATTGCCGGGCACAAGGACAACCACGGCGGGCTGATGACAAAGACCCAGTTCGACGCCTGGCAGGACCACATGGGCGTGCCGAAGGGGCAAGAATGGGACCGCCTTGCCACCATTGCAGACCCAACCGCCTTCCAGGACTGGCTGGACAGCGTGCCGTTCTTCGCTGAAGGCCCCCGCCGCTTTCAGGACGAGGCACTGCCGGTGCCAGCCATCCAGCCCCCGGCCGACCGCGAAATCTCGACCCAGATGGCTTTCGGCAAGATCCTTGACGACCTCGCCCGCGGCGACAGCCCATTGGCCGAACGGATCGTCACCACCTCGCCCGACGTGACCGGCACCACCAGCCTTGGCCCCTGGGTCAACCGCCGCAAGCTGTTCGCCCGCACTGCGCAGGCCGACGCCTTCATCGAACAGCGCATCCCCTCGACCGCGAAATGGGAGTTCGCACCCCAGGGCCAGCATATCGAACTGGGCATCGCCGAGATGAACCTGTTTCTCCTCTTGGCCGCCGCGGGCCTGTCGGACAGCCTGTTCGGCAAGCGGCTGATCCCGATCGGCACCGTCTACGATCCCTTCATCTGCCGCGGCCTCGATGCGCTGAACTACGCCTGCTACCAGGACGCGCGGTTCCTGATCGTCGGCACGCCCTCGGGCATCACCCTCGCCCCCGAGGGCGGCGCGCACCAGTCCATCGCGACCCCGCTGATCGGCCTGGCTCAGGATGGGCTGGCGGCTTTTGAACCCGCCTTTGCCGACGAACTCGCCGTCATCCTGGAATGGGCCTTCGCCTACCTGCAGCGGGAAGCCGAGGGCCAGCCCGACGAACGCACCTGGCTTCGGGACCAGACGGGCGGCTCGGTCTACCTGCGCCTGTCGACCAACCCCGTCGAGCAGCCCGGCAAGCGCCATGACGACGCCTTCCGGCAAGGTGCCATCGACGGAGCCTACTGGCTGCGGCCCCCGGGGCCGAACTGCGAGGTGGTCATCGCCTACCAGGGCGTCATCGCGCCCCAAGCCATTGCGGCGGCGGGACTTCTGGGAGACCAGAAACGGGATGTGGCCGTCCTGGCCGTGACCTCGGTCGACCGGCTGAACGCAGGCTGGACCGCCGCCGCCCGCGCCCGATCACACGGGAGCCACCAGGCCCTGTCGCATGTCGAACGGCTTCTGGCGGGCCTGCCGTCGCATTGCCTTGTGACAACGGTCATCGACGGACACCCCGCGACGCTGGCCTGGCTTGGGTCGGTCCTCGGCCACCGCACCCTGTCGCTCGGGGTCGAACATTTCGGCCAGACCGGGACCATCGGCGATCTTTACAGCCACTACGGCATCGATACCGCCAGCATCGTGAAGCGCATCCTGGACACCCGTCCCCCCCGCCGGCCTGGTCCACGGCCTTTACCCTGAACAACTGGGGTCACCCGGCCACGATCCAGCCGCTGGCGCAGCCAATGGCAACACCCGCTTGGGCTTGAGGGTCTTCTTCCGGATCAAGGGGCTAAATGGTGCTGCAAGAGAGGATTGAACTCTCGACCTCTCCCTTACCAAGGGAGTGCTCTACCACTGAGCTACTGCAGCGCCGTTGGTGGGCGGGTGATTAGACGCAATCGAAACGGGGCGCAAGGGGGTAAGGGCGGGAATTCCGACCGTCTCTGGACCCATCCGCGCCCTTGAGGTAGAAGCCATCCCCATGCGCAGCCCCTCGGACCCGCCCGTTAGCGAAAAGGCCCGGAAACCTGAACGCGCCCTGAACCGGGAAGACCGGCTGAAGGCGGCGCTCAAGGCCAACATGGCGCGGCGGAAGGCACAGGCACGGGCTCGGACCGCCGAAGACGCGGCCGGGACAACCAAGGACGAGGAGTAGGGCGGATGGATTCGATTCTGGTGCGCGGCAATGGGGCCCTGTCGGGGGCGATCCCGATCGCGGGGGCGAAGAACGCCTGCCTGACGCTGATGCCGGCGACGCTGCTGTCCGACGAGCCGTTGACCCTGACCAACGCGCCGCGCCTGTCGGACATCCGCACGATGACCCAGCTGCTGCAGTCGCTTGGGGCCGAGGTTGCCAGTCTGCAGGACGGGCTGGTGCTGGCGCTGTCCAGCCACTCGATCACCAACTTCAAGGCCGACTACGACATCGTCCGCAAGATGCGCGCCTCGATCCTTGTCCTTGGCCCGATGCTCGCCCGTTACGGCCATGCCGTCGTGTCGCTTCCGGGGGGCTGTGCCATCGGCGCGCGCCCCGTGGACCTGCACCTCAAGGCGCTGGAGGCGATGGGCGCGGATCTTGAACTGCGGGACGGCTATGTCCATGCCAAGGCTCCCGGCGGGCGGCTGAAGGGCGCAGTGGTGGAATTCCCCTTCGTCTCGGTCGGCGCCACGGAAAACGCGCTGATGGCCGCCACGCTGGCCAAGGGCACCACGGTGATCAAGAACGCCGCGCGCGAGCCCGAGATCGTCGATCTGGCCCGCTGCCTGAAGAAGATGGGCGCGAAGATCGACGGCGAGGGGACCTCGACCATCACCATCGAGGGCACTGACCGACTGGGTGGGGCGACTCATCAGGTCGTCACCGACCGCATCGAACTTGGCACCTACATGCTGGTCCCCGCGATCTGCGGCGGCGAGGTGGAGTGTATCGGCGGCACGCTGGATCTGGTCGCAAGCTTTGCCGAAAAGCTGGATGCGGCGGGGGTTTCCGTGACCCAGACCAACCGGGGCCTGAAAGTGTCCCGCAAGAACGGCCGCGTGCGCGCGGTGGACGTGATGACCGAACCCTTCCCCGGCTTCCCCACGGACCTGCAGGCGCAGATGATGGCGCTTCTGTGTACCGCCGACGGCGTTTCGGTACTGGAAGAAAAGATCTTCGAGAACCGCTTCATGCATGCCCCGGAACTGATCCGCATGGGTGCAAGGATCGACGTCCACGGCGGTACCGCCACCGTGACCGGGGTCGAAAAGCTGAAAGGTGCGCCGGTCATGGCCACCGACCTGCGCGCTTCGGTCTCGCTGATCCTGGCGGGGCTCGCCGCCGAGGGTGAGACCGTCGTTTCCCGCGTCTACCACCTGGATCGCGGCTATGAGCGGGTGGAAGAAAAGCTGCGCGCCTGCGGGGCGCATATCGAACGGATCAGCGCATGACCGACGCCCGGTTTCAGGACGGCGGCGAAGAGCCTTTGCGGTTGGTGGCCCAGGACGCGGATGACCTGCAGGTCATCTCGACGCTGATCCAGGACGCCGTCTTTCCGGTGACGGAACTGAAGTTCGATGCAAAGCGGCACCGCTTCGCCATCCTTCTGAACCGCTTTCGCTGGGAAGACCGGGTCGAGGCGGAACGCCTGGGCCGCGCCTATGAGCGGGTCCGTTCGGTGCTGGTGGTTGAAGATGTGCGAAAAGTGCAAACCCTGGGCTTTGATCGGGCCGACAAGGACCTGGTGTTGTCGCTTTTGTCCATGTCCTTCGAACCGGGCCTGGACGGGACGGGCCGCCTGACGCTGGTGCTGGCGGGTGACGGGGCCATTGCGCTGGACGTCGAGGCGCTGGAGGTCCTGCTGGACGACGTGACCCGGCCCTATCGGGCCCCCTCGGGCAAGGCGCCGCACCACGAGTGATATCGGGCACCGGAGCCTGCAAAGGCTCCGACACGATGTCTTCGAAGACATCGGGTGTGACGCTCTCGGCTTGAGGCCAATGCCCACGCGCGCTATCTGGTCCTCGACCGTGATGCCCCGGAGGCCCCGATGCCTGTCTTCCTGAACACCGCCGACCCGGACTTCGAACCTGCCTTCGCCGCGCTCCTGGGCCAGAAGCGGGAAGAGGCCGAGGATGTCGATCAGGCTGTTGCGGCCATCATCGCCGATGTCCGGGCGCGGGGTGACCAGGCGGTCATCGACCTCACGGGCCGCTTTGACCGACTGACGCTGACGCCGCAAACGCTTGCCTTCACGCGCGACGAGATCGAGGCCGAGGTCGCCAAGGTCTCGGCCGGGGATCGTGCGGCCCTTGATCTTGCCGCCACCCGCATCCGCGCCTACCACGAACGCCAGAAACCGCAGGACGAAAGCTGGACTGACGCCATCGGTGCCACCCTCGGCTGGCGCTGGACGCCGGTCTCGGCGGCGGGGCTTTACGTGCCCGGCGGCACCGCCTCCTATCCGTCCAGCGTGCTGATGAATGCCATCCCCGCCAAGGTCGCTGGTGTCGAACGGCTGATCATTGCCTGCCCGACCCCGGACGGCAAGGTGAACCCGCTTGTCCTGCTGGCCGCCCAGATCGCCGGGGTTGACCTGATCTACCGCATCGGCGGTGCGCAGGCCGTGGCCGCCTTGGCCTACGGCACCCAGACCATCGCCCCCGTCGACAAGATCACCGGCCCCGGCAACGCCTTCGTCGCCGCCGCCAAGCGCCGGGTCTTCGGGCGCGTCGGCATCGACATGATCGCCGGGCCGTCCGAGATCCTGGTCATCGCCGACGCCGACAACGACCCCGACTGGATCGCGCTCGACCTCCTCTCACAGGCCGAACACGACGAAAGCGCGCAGTCGATCCTGATCACCACCAGCGCCGCTTTTGGCCAGGCCGTCGCGGATGCCGTCACCAAGCGCCTTGAAACGCTGGAACGACGCGCCATCGCCGGGGCGTCCTGGGCGCAAAACGGTGCGGTGATCGTCACCCGCAGCCTGTCCGAGGCGGCACTGCTGTCCAACCGCGTCGCCCCCGAACATCTGGAGCTTTGCGTCGCCGACCCGGACGCTCTTGCGCAAGAGATCACCCATGCCGGTGCGATCTTCCTGGGCCAGTACACGCCCGAGGCCATCGGCGACTACATCGGCGGACCGAACCACGTTCTGCCCACCGCGCGGTCGGCACGCTTTTCCTCGGGCCTTTCGGTCCTGGACTTCATGAAGCGCACCACGCTGGCGAAGATGACGCCCGAGGCGCTGAAGTCCATCGGCCCCGCCGCCGAGCGGTTGGCGCAGTCTGAAAGCCTGCAAGCGCACGGGTTAAGCGTCCGCGCCCGGCTTGACCGGCTGAACGGGTGACCTGCGGATCGGTGCAGTCGTAGCGCAGCCTGCGGCTTGCCGGGCTTTGGGTCTGTGGGGCAGGGTGGACCGAACGGTCTAAGGCCCCCTGCTTGGGCATTATTGCGCGCGCAACCCGAACCCGCGGCTGGCCATCGCCGTCGCCCGCCAGATGAACACCCCCGTGAGGCTGGACTGGGCCGCCCCTTCGCCCCCGACCAGGCCAAACGGTTCGTGCAGCTTAACCCGACCCAGCGCATTCCGATCCTGGTCAAGCACGGGGCCGAGCCGCTTTGGGAAGCCGACGCCATCGCCTGCCGCCTGTCGCAGATGGTCGGCTCGGATTTCTGGGGGCAGAGAAGCGCGCAGCCCGACATGATCCGCTGAGCAAGCTGGGGGAAGGAAAATTTCGTCCGGGCCTGTGACATGGTCCAGTTCGAGCTGGGGACGAAGCGGCGGTCCGGGATCGGCCCCACCGGCCAAGGTGGGCACGGCGCTGTTCCAGAAGGCCGCTGTCCTTCTGGACCGGCATCTGGAAACCCGTGACTGGCTGACCGGAACCAAGCCCAGTCAAGCCGACTTCCGCATGGCAAGCTTCCTGCCCTTCAACGCCGTCATGCGCCAGCGGCTGCCCGACTATACCCCGCGTCAGCCGTCTGGCATGCCCGGCTTGAGGCCATCCCCGCCTGGGCTGACCCCTTCGCGGGCCTTGATGCCCCCGATCTGCCCCCCATCCCCGCTTGACCCAAGCCCCCCCGGCATTGCATCACGGGCGCCAGCCCCCGGGGACCAGACATGAACCGCATCTGCCAGATCGACATCGACGAAAAGGGCCTGGCCCGCCCCACGCCCGAGATCGAACAGGAACGCCGCGTCGCGATCTATGACCTTCTGGAGGAGAACTCCTTCATCCCCGCCCGCCGCCCCGACCGCGAGATGCCCGAGGGGCCGTACCGCGTCCTGCTGGCGATCCGTGAGGGCCGCCTTGTCTTCGATATCGCCACGGAAACCGGAGAGAAGGCCGCCGAGTTCCACCTCTCGCTTGGGCCGTTCCGCCAGGTGGTGAAGGACTACTTCCAGATCTGCGAAAGCTATTTCGACGCGGTGAAGCGCCTGCCGCCCAGCCAGATCGAGGCGATCGACATGGCCCGGCGCGGCATCCACAACGAGGGCGCCTCGATCCTGCGCGACCGGTTGGAGGGGAAGGCCGAGGTCGACACCGACACTGCGCGGCGCCTTTTCACCCTGATCTGTGTCCTGCACTGGGGCTGAGCTTGGGCGATTTCCCGCAATCGGTTCTGTTCTGCTGCGACCACAACGCCGTGCGGTCGCCCATGGCCGAGGCGCTGATGAAGCAGATGTACGGCCAACGCGCCTATGTCCAATCCGCGGGCGTGAAGAACGACATGGAGGTGGACGGTTTCTCCGTCGCCGTCTGCCAGGAACTGGGAATCGAGCTTTCCCGCCACCGGTCGCGGTCCTTCGATGAGATGCAGGACTGGGGCGACGACCTCAGCCAGTTCGACCTGATCATCGCCCTTTCCCCCGCCTCGCAGCGCATGGCGCTGGAGCTGACGCGCTTCCACCACCTCGACATCGAATACTGGCCGATCCTCGACCCCACCGGCTTGGGTGAAACGCGCGAGGCGAAACTCGCCGCCTACCGCCAGGCCCGCGACCAGATCAGGACACGGATGCTGGAACGGTTCGGCCCGCCGACCGAGGACTGAAAGCGGGCCGCAAATGTCAACTGCGAGGCCCTTGGGTTTCTGGGGAAGTTGGCTGCTTTTCGGCCGATCATCGAGCGGGAATTGGCCGGCGCAGCTTGGCTGCACTCCATTAGCGACAGTCAGACTCATTCCAGAAACTGGCAGAAAAGCTTCTTTTGCCGTCAATGCTTTGCAGTTGGACCAAGGCACCGCCGTCACCTGTGATGAAACGAGCATCAATGGTAGAAATGATCCCAGTTCCCGAAGGCACGCTCAGAATCTGAGTTTCAGGTTCGCCAAACTTGACGGTCAATGAAAACACCAGTGCCGTAAACTCCTCAAGATCGCCGTTCAGTCGCTCCGTGATCGAGGTTACTGTGTCGCCGCAGACAAAAAGCGTCTGGCCTGTTTCGGCTACGCTCCAAGATCCTGGCAAGTCGTCAGAAAGTGGCGCGAGTTTGAACCCGTTTGCCACAGCGTGCTTTTGTGCATCTTCAAACGAGCTTCCCAAAACAAAGCCGTGGTGCATTCCGGACTCGTCAGCCAGGGCGGCAGAGGCAACAAGCAGACCGAAAATCGTCGAAAGTTGAAACAGTGATTTGCGCATGCCCACCGTTACTCCGCCGCCACCCGCACCTGCCCCGCCATGATCTCGGGCAGCGCCCCCTCGATCCACCCGACCAGTGCCACCACATGGCGCGCAGCTTCTTGGCCCAGGGCGGTCAGTTCATAATCCACATGCGGCGGCACCACTGGATGCGCCGTCCGTAGCACGAACCCGTCCGCCTCCAGGTCCTTCAAGGTCTGGCTCAGCATCCGTTCACTCACACCTGCCACCTTCCGGCGCAACTCGGCAAAACGGTGCGGGCCGGTCGCCAGGGCCACCATCACCAGCGCGCCCCAGCGGTTCGTCAGATGGTTCAGGATGATCCGCGACGGGCAATCCGCGGCCAGCACGTTTCCCAGCTTCCAGCCCTCCAGAAGGGCCTGTGCTTTTTTGTCAGTGGTCACGTGCGGCCCTTTTCCATACTAACAAATTTGTGCGTACTTCCTTATCGTAAGTATACCCCGTATCTCTGCCCCGTCAACAGCAGGAGAGATACCATGACCATCGCCGTCACCGCAGCCACCGGCCACCTTGGCCGCCTTGCCATCGCCGCGCTCAAAGCGCGTGGTGCCACCCCCGTCGCCCTTGCCCGCAGCCCGGAAAAGGCCGCCGATCTGGGCGTGGAGGTCCGCGCCTTTGACTACACCACCGCTGATCCAGCGGCGTTGAAAGGGGTGACGACCCTCGTCCTCATCTCCTCAAACGATTTCAATGACCGCGCGGGCCAGCACCGCCGCACCATCCAGGCCGCGAAACAGGCCGGGGTCAGCCGCATCCTGTACACCTCGATCCTGAAGGGCGACGCCTCGCCCCTGATCCTGGCGCAAGACCACATCGCCACCGAAGCCGCAATTCGCGATGCCGGCATCCCCGCCACGATCCTGCGCAACGGCTGGTATACCGAGAATTACACCGGCGCGCTTGGTGCCGCCCTCGCCCACGGTGCGATCATCGGCGCGGCTGGTGGGGGCCTCGTCGCCTCCGCTGCCCGCAAGGATTACGCCGAGGCGATTGCAGTCACCGCCCTCGACGCATCTCATGCGGGGAAAACCTATGAGCTTGCGGGCGACACCGCCCATACCGGCGCCGACTTCGCCGCCGCTGTGGCCAAGGCTGCGGGCAAGCCGGTCGCTTACGTCAGCATGCCGCAAGCGGATTACGCGAACGCCCTGATCGGCTTCGGCCTGCCCGAAGGCTTTGCCCATATCCTCGCCGACAGCGATGCCCGGGCTGGCGAAGGTGCGCTGAACGACACCAGCCACACCCTCAGCCGCCTGATCGGCCGTCCGACCACACCGATTGCCCAGACCATCGCGGCCGCGCTTTGACCCGGCAAGGGGGGCCAAACGCCCCCCTTCACCCCCGCGTCTTCCGGGCAAAGACCTTCCTGAACCGCGCCCGGTTGGTCTCGATGAACAGATCGAAGGGCGCACCCAGCCGCCCCGCCCGGCCCAAAAGGTAGATCACCCCCGCCCCTGCGGCCAGCGCGGCCCCCAGCGTGTTGACGATGAAATCCCCCATCGTGTCCGGCAGCCCCGACTTCATCATGTTGAAGCCGAAAAGCGTGTCCATCGCGAACTCGAACAGCTCCCACACCACGCCCACCGTCATCGCAAGGCAAAAGGAAAGGACCCCCAGGGCCCAGGGCGGGGCGGCATAGCGGTCGCCCTGGAACAGCAAGAACACCAGCAAGAACCCCAGGAAGCCAAAACCCATCGCGGACCCGAAATGCAAGGCAAGGTCCCACCACCAGAACCGGTTGTAGAAATCCTGTACCTCGCCCAGATACAGCGTCGCCAGCACGAAGAGCGCGATGGCGGCCAGGAAGCTGGGCGGGAACCGCAGACCGACCCGGCTGGCCAGAAGGCCTGGCAGCAGGGTCAGCGCCAAAGCCGCCAGCGTCACGAAGACGGCAGGCCAGACCCCGCGCGCCGCCGCGACCAGGGCCTCGACCGCCAGCAGCAACCGGATGCCGTTCAACACGATGGCCGATGTCGCTGGCACTTCCCCTCTCCCGCTGCGGGTCCTGTTCCCTATATTGGGCGCATGAGCCCTGACTCCAAGCCCAGCCTCCGCATCGCCTCATGGAACATCCGCAAAGGCCTTGGCACCGACCTGCGCCGGGATGCGGACCGGGTCTTGGCCGGGATCGCCGCCCTTCAGGCCGACATCGTGGCGCTGCAAGAGGCCGACTTCCGCCTGGGCGACCGGCCCTCGGCGCTGCCGCGCGACCGGATCGCCGCGGCCACCGGGCTCGAGCCTCTGTCCATCGGCCGCAATGCGGTCAGTCTTGGCTGGCACGGCAACGCCCTTCTGGCGCGGCCGGGCATCCGGGTCTGTGGCCTCGAACACCTCGACCTGCCGGGGCATGAGCCGCGCGGCGCGGTGATCGTCGATCTCGACACGCCCGCACCGCTGCGGATCGTCGCGGTGCACCTTGGTCTTTTCCGCGCCGCTCGCCGCCGCCAGCTGGACGCGATCCGCGCGGCCCTGCAACGCCATTCGCTGCGGCCCACGGTGATCCTGGGCGACTTCAATGAACGCTCGCAGCGCGTGGGCCTTGGACGGATTGCCGGGTCCTTCGTGATCCTGCCGACGGGCCCCACCTTTCCCTCGCGCCGTCCCTTCCTGCCGCTCGACCGGATCGTTCATTCCCCGGACCTGGACCTGATCCCCCTGACCCATCCCCGCAGCCGTGGTGCGCAAGCCTCTGACCACCTGCCGCTCCTGGCCCAGCTGCACTGGCGCTAGACGCTCCCCCTCCCAGCCTTTCACATTTGCCCAAATATCCCCGCCGGAGGCCCTTCGCCCGAGCGTTTTTGCGTCCTTCACGCAAAAACGCGAGACAAAAGACGTGCGCGCCAGCGCTCCTTTCGAAAACCGCCCCAACCCCGTGCGACGGACGCCGTCTTGCCAGACGCGATCAGGGCATCACTTCGAAGCGATCGACGTCGACCATCCCCATATCGGTGATCTTCAGGTGCGGGATCACCGGCAGCGCCAGGAAGGCCAGCTGCAGGAAGGGTTCCTCCAGCACCACCCCCAGCGACGTCGCCGCCGCCCGAAGCTTGACCAGCTCGTCGCGCACCTCCTCGAAGGTCCCAAGGCTCATGAGCCCCGCGACCGGCAGCGGCAGTTCGGCGAGGACCCGGCCCCCCTCGACCACGACAAAGCCCCCCTCGATCTCGACCAGCCGGTTCGCCGCGACGGCCATGTCGGCATAATCCGCCCCCACCACCGCGATGTTGTGGTGGTCGTGGCAGACGGTCGAGCCGATGGCCCCCCGTTGCAGCCCAAACCCCTTCACGAACCCTGTCGCCCGGTTCCCGTTCACCCCATGCCGCTCGATCACCGCGATCTTCACCAGGTCGCGGGCGAGGTCCGGCCGCTTGTCCCCGTCCTGCGGGGCGATGTCATAGGTCAGATGCTGGGTGATGATCTTGCCCGGCAGGATGCCGATCACCGGCGTCTCGACGCGGTTGCCCCCGGTGCGGAACTGCACCGCCTCGATCTTCGCCGACTTGACCGAATGCCGCGCCACCGGCTCGGTCGTCCCCCGCGCCGCAAAGGCCGCGTCGTCGGCAATCACGCCCCCCGCCAGCACCAGGGACGCATGGCACCCCTCCAGACTGTCGATCACCGCGATATCGGCCCGTTTGCCTGGCGCGATCAGACCGCGGTCCTTCAAGCCGAACGCCTCTGCCGCCGACAGCGAGGCCGCACGGTAGACCGCCAGCGGCGGCGCCCCCAGACCGATCGCGGTGCGGATCATGTAGTCCAGATGACCGTGCTCGCCGATATCCAGCGGGTTGCGGTCGTCGGTGCAAAGGCACAGGTAGGGCGAGAACCGTTCCGTCAGCAGCCCCGCCAGCGCGTGGAGATCCTTCGACACCGACCCCTCGCGGATCAGGACCCGCATCCCCTTGCGCAGCTTTTCCAGCCCCTCGTCATGGGTGGTCGCCTCATGCTCGGTCCGGATGCCCGCCGCGATGTAGCCGTTCAGGTCGTTGCCGCGCAGCAGGGGCGCGTGGCCGTCGATGTGTCGGCCCTGAAACGCCTCCAGCTTTTCCAGACACCCCGCATCCTTCATCAGGACGCCGGGGTAGTTCATGAACTCGGCCAGCCCGATCACCTTGGGGTGGTCCCTGAACGGCGCAAGGTCGAAGGCCGACAGCCGCGCGCCCGTCGTCTCCATGTGCGTCGAGGGCACGCAGGACGACAGCTGCACCCGCAGGTCCATCACCAGTTGAGACGCTGACTCAAGGAAATACCGGATACCCTTGATCCCGCAGACATTCGCAATCTCGTGCGGGTCGCAGATCGCCGTCGTCACCCCGCGCGGGGTCACGCAACGGTCGAACTCGTGCGGGGTGACGAGCGAGCTTTCGACATGCAGATGCGTGTCGATGAACCCCGGCACCAGCACGCGGCCCGAGACGTCGATCTCGCGCCGCCCCGCATAGGTCCCGAACACCCCCACGATGGTATCGCCGCAGATCGCCACGTCGGTTTCCACCAGATCCCCGGTGATCAGGTCGAAGACCCGGCCCCCCTTCAGCACCAGATCGGCAGGAACCAGGCCCCGGCCCTGATCAATTCTGTCGGCTAGCGGCGCTTTCGGCATGGCATTCTCCTTTCCGATCAGGGAACCTGAAACCGCACCCCGCGTCCAGCCATACCGATCTTGCGGACCCTGTCGATGGAACCTGCCCAGCCTCGCCCGACGCGACCCCTTCGGGGGATCACTTTCAAACTGTGCTCGGTCATGGTGTTCATCGTCATGGCCTCGCTGATCAAGGCGACCTCGGCGCATGTCCCTGCGGGGCAGGCGGTGTTCTTCCGGTCAGCCTTCGCGATCCCGGTGATCATGCTGTGGCTGGCCTGGCGCAGGGAACTTGGCACCGGCTTGCGCACCGCGAACCCGATGGGCCATCTCTGGCGCGGCGTGGTCGGGACTGTCTCGATGGGCCTGGGCTTTGCCGGCCTTGGCTACCTGCCGCTGCCCGAGGTGACCGCCATCGGCTACGCCGCCCCGCTGCTGACCGTCATTTTCGCCGCGATGTTTCTGGGCGAGGAGGTCCGGCTTTTCCGCATCTCCTGTGTCATCCTCGGTATGGTTGGCGTGTTGATCGTTCTGACGCCGCGACTGTCGCTTGGGCCGGGGACCGCCAGCGTGACCGAGGCCTTCGGCGCGACGCTGGTCCTTGGCAGCGCCGTCTTCGCGGCCCTGGCGCAGGTCTTCGTGCGCAAGCTGGTGAACACCGAAGGCACGGCGGCCATCGTCTTCTACTTCTCGCTGACCGCAACCACGCTGTCGCTGGTCACCTTGCCCTTCGGCTGGGTCTGGCCCACCCCTTTTGAGGCGGGCTTGCTGGTCCTTGCAGGCCTGCTGGGCGGGGTCGGGCAGATCCTTCTGACCTCCAGCTACCGCGAGGCGGATGCCTCGCTGGTGGCGCCCTTCGACTATGCCTCGATGATCTTCGCGCTGGGCATCGGCTACTTCATCTTCTCCGAGGTGCCGACCTGGACAATGCTGGGCGGCGCCGCACTGATCGTGACGGCGGGCATCCTGATCATCTGGCGCGAACACAAGCTGGGCCTGGAACGCGCCCGGCAGCGCAAGGCGATGACACCGCAGGGATAGAGGACGCTCGTCGAGCATTTCATGCACTCCTCGCCGGGGCGGACCCTCGCGAGGAGAAGACGAAGTCGCACGACGAGCCGCCCAAAAGACCCATCCGCCCAAAAGACCCAGCCGCCCGAAAGACCCAGCCCGTCAAAGACCCAGCCCGTCAAAGACCCAGCTTGTCCACCACCCAGACCCCCATCGCCTGCACCATGTCATCGCGCCACGACAGCGGGCCGGGCCGGTACAGCGCCGATCCCAAGGCGCGCTGCTGTTTTTCCAGAATGCCCACATCTTCCTTCGCGACCCGCTCCCACCGGTCGTAATAGGGCGCGGCCCGGGCCTCGAAGTCAGGCAGCGCCAGCCGGTCAGCGGGGAAACAGCCGCCGACCTCCAGCACCGTTCGGCCCTCAGAGACAGGACGCGTGTTCAGCCACCACAGGCAATCCTGCGCCACGGCGAACTGCACGGTGGGGAAGACCACGGTAAAATAGGTGCCCAGCTGCGCCTCCTCATCCAGCCCCTCGATCGGCGGGAACGGGGGCTGGTCGCTGCCCAAGGTGGCGATGGAACGGCCAGAGATCACCTTGATCGCGATCCAGTCGCCCCGTGTCGCAGGCGACCGCGACTGCTGCGCCCCCACCGTGTCGCGGTGGACAATGCCGGTGTGATAGGTCTCGACCGCGTTTTCCAGGATCAGTTTCCAGTTGCAGGCCACATCCAGCGTCGCGGCCCAGGTGCACCGCATGTCCCCCAGCCTGTGGCTGGCCATCCGGTCGGGAAAGTCGCCCAGATGCTCCCGCAGGGTCGGGCCTTCGCGGGTGAACCGGGCGAAGACGAAGCCCTCCCACTGGTCCAGGTCCAGCGCCACCAGCCCGTTCTCGACCTTGTCGAACCCTTCCGCGTCCTTCATGTCCGGGCAGCCGTACAGGCGGCCGTCGTTCAGGTAGCTCCAGGCATGGTAGGGGCAGGTGATGCGACCGCCGACATTGCCCCGGCCTTCCAGCAGGATGGACCCCCGATGGCGGCAGTAGTTGGCAAAGCACCTAAGCTGCCCGTCAGTGCCGCGGATCAGCACGATGGGCCCGCCGGGGCTGTCGAAGGCGCGGTAGTCGCCGGGGCTTGGAAGCTCCTCGGCCCGGGTCAGGAAGAACCAGTGTTTCAGGAAGACCTGATCGCGTTCGGCCCGGAAGATCGCGGGATCGGTGTAGAACCCGGCAGGCATCGACCGCGCGCGGCTCAGGGGCTGGGTCGCGGCTGCAATCTCGGCGCGGTCAAGGCTCATCGGACACTCCCGGTTTCCCGTTGGTCCACTGTGCGACCAGGTCGGCAGGCTGGCAAGTCCGCGCGCATTTGGCCCGTGCAAATGTCGGGCAGGGGGCCTAAACTTGGCCAGGGCCGCGTCGGCCAAAGGGGAGACTGGGGTCATGGCCAAGGGCATGAACAAGCGCAAGGAAGTGAAGAAGCCGAAGAAAGAGGCCGCAAAGGCCCCGGTGAAAGTCGCGTCGTCCAGCGCGAAGGTCACGATCTCGCCCGGCAAGGACAAGGACTAGGCGTTTCGGGGACCGGGCCACAAAGGGGTCCGGTTTGTCTGCTCTCGTCGCTTGTGCAGAACGCAAAGGGGATCAGGGCGCGATGCGATCCAGGCGACGGGGAACGGCGGCTGGTTGCGCCTTTGCTGCCGAAAGCGTGCAAGGCCAAACTACACCCGGGTCAACCGCCCGGCCAAGCGTGGCATCTGGTGGACGTGTTCAAGGAACGGGCACAACGTTCGCCAGAACCCGTCGTTCGACAGCGTCATCATCCGCGCAAACACCGCCCCGGCCCTGCTTCAGATCGCTGCCGCCCGGCATCATGATTGCGGATCGTGGCGACCGCAGCCTTGCCCTGTTCAAGCGAAGGGCGGCCCGGGGCGGAAGGGCGCAGACCTCGACGCAACCCTGCGCCTCAGCCGCCAGAGCTTGACCGACAGCGCAGCCTGGTCGATCGGTCCTTCTGCATTCTCAAGCAATTCGCGCGTCGCAACCTGCTTCGCCAACCACGCGGCGAACCTCCCTGTCGCCGTCGCCCTGGCATCAGTGCGGCTTGAGTTGCGATCAGTTGCGTCCTCGCCCGGCACGGACAAGGACCAGGCCTTCCGGCGGCTAAGCCCTGCGGGAGGCCGCCAGCACCAGAAGCCCGCCCACAATCGCCCAGTTCTTGACGAAGATCGACATCTGCCAGCCATCCTGCGGCAGGAAATGGAAGAGGCTGGTCACGGCGCAGTAGCCCGCCGCGACCAATGCTGCCGCGCGCACCGTGGGCGGCCAGAGAAGTCCGGCGGCCAGAAGGAGGTTCAGCCCTAGCGCGGGCCAGATCAGCCAGCCCGGCAACGAGACCCCGCCAAGGAGGCCTTCCACCATCTGCGGTGCCAGCGCCTTCTGCACCGCGCCTGTCACGAAAAGTGCTGCGATCAGGATGCGACCGATGAGGTCCATGCGACGTCTCCCTTTGGCCAAGCTACGCGGCAAGGCGGGGGAAGTTACACCAGTAGGGTGGGCGATCCGCCCACCCCCCGTCAGAAGACCTCTTTCACCGCCTCCATCGCCACATAGGTCGAGGTCGACGCAACATGCGGCAGGGCGCTGATCACCTCGCCCAGCACGCGGCGATAGGACTGGATGTCCGAGGTGCGGACCTTCAACAGATAGTCGAAGCTCGAAGCCATCATGTGGCACTGCTCGACCTCGGGCACCACGAGGACCGCGCGGTTGAAGGCGGTCAGCGCCGCCTCGCGCGTGTCGGACAGGCGCACCTCGACAAAGGCCACATGGGCCTGGCCCATCCTGATCGGGTCCAGGATCGCGCGGTAGCCGGTGATGATCCCCGTCTCCTCCAGCCGCTTCATCCGGGCCTGCGTCGGGGACTTGGACAGCCCGATGCGGCGGGCCAGTTCCACCGCCGCGATGCGCCCTTCGGTTTGCAGGACCCGCAGGATCGCCAGGTCGAAGCGGTCCAGATCGGCGCGGTCATTTGGCATGGCGTTTATCCTGTATTCCCCACTTCCGGCCTGCCTAGCACAACACATTCAGGAAAACAGCCTGTCAGTTTCGCGATATGCTGGGCGGAAAGAAAGGTGCCCCCATGCCCGCCGATTCCGCCTCTGCCTGGTCCGTCATCACCACCGCCACCCTTTCCGACGAGACGGCGCTTGTGCAGCGCCTGGTGGCCGAGGCCGCTCTGGATACGCCCGCCCGCGCCGCCATCGTGGCGCAGGGCGCGGACCTTGTGCGCCGCATCCGCGCCAGCGCCAAACCGGGGCTGATGGAGGTGTTCCTGGCCGAATACGGCCTGTCCACCGACGAAGGCATCGCGCTGATGTGCCTGGCCGAGGCGCTGCTGCGTGTCCCCGACGCCGAGACGATGGATGCGCTGATCGAGGACAAGATCGCGCCGTCGGACTGGGGCCGGCATCTGGGGAAATCGGCCTCCAGCCTGGTCAACGCCTCGACCTGGGCCTTGATGCTGACCGGCAAGGTGCTGGACGACCGCGAGGGTGGCATCACGGGCGCGCTGCGCGGTGCCGTGCGCCGCCTGGGTGAACCCGTGATCCGCACCGCCGTTTCCCGCGCGATGAAGGAAATGGGCCGCAACTTCGTCCTGGGCGAGACGATCGACAAGGCGATGGACCGCGCCGAGGAACTGGAGGCCAAGGGCTACACCTACAGCTACGACATGCTGGGCGAGGCGGCGCGGACCGAAGCCGACGCGCGGCGCTATCACCTCAGCTACTCCCGCGCGATCACCGCCATCGCCCGGGCCGCCAAGGGCAACGACATCCGCACCAATCCCGGTATCTCGGTCAAGCTCTCCGCCCTGCACCCGCGGTATGAGGTCGCCAAGCGTGACCGCGTGATGGAGGAACTGGTCCCCCGCGTCCGTGCGCTGGCGTCCCTCGCCAAGGCGGCGGGCCTGGGCTTCAACATCGACGCCGAGGAAGCTGACCGTCTCGCCCTGTCGCTGGAGGTGATCGAGGCCACCCTCTCGGACCCCGCGCTGAAGGGGTGGGAAGGCTTCGGCGTCGTCGTCCAGGCCTACGGCCGCCGGGCGGGCGCGGTGATCGACTGGCTGCACGCGCTGGCGGTCAAGCTGGACCGCAAGATCATGGTGCGGCTGGTGAAGGGCGCCTATTGGGACGCCGAGGTGAAACGGGCGCAGGTCCTGGGGCTGGAAAGCTTCCCGGTCTTCACCCGCAAGCAGTCTACCGATGTCAGCTATATCGCCAACGCTCGCAAACTTCTGTCCTTGACCGACCGCATCTACCCGCAGTTCGCCACCCACAACGCCCACACCGTCGCCGCCATCCTGCACATCGCCAAGGCGCAGGGGCTGACCGCGATGGACTACGAATTCCAGCGCCTGCACGGCATGGGCGAGCGGCTGCACGACATCGTCCTCACCGACAACGCCACCCGCTGCCGGATCTATGCCCCCGTCGGCGCGCACCGGGACCTTCTGGCCTACCTCGTCCGTCGCCTGCTGGAAAACGGCGCGAACTCCAGCTTCGTCAACCAGATCGTGGATGAGGACGTGGCCCCCGAAACCGTCGCCGCCTGCCCGCTGATGGTGGTCGAGGGTCTGGCGGCCATCCCAAGCCCGGCGCTGAAAACCGGTCCGGCGCTTTTCGCCGGTCGGAAGAACTCGCGCGGCTGGGACCTGACCGACGCCGCCGACCTTGCCGCCATCGAGGCCGCCCGCGCGCCCTTTGCCGACAACCGCATCGACGCCGCCCCGCGCCTGGCCGGTCGGGTCGTCGGCGGCGCGCAACTGGCCGTCCTGAACCCCGCCACCGGGGCTCTGGTCGGGCATGTCACCACCGCGGGCCTGCCGGACGTGGACACCGCGCTCCGTCTGGCCGAACCCTGGGCCGCCGCTGCCCCCGAACGGGCCGAGGTCCTGAACCGCGCCGCCGACCGGATGGAACAGGATTTCGGCCGCATCTTCGCGCTGCTCGCGCGGGAGGCGGGCAAGACCCTTTCGGACGCTGTGGCCGAACTGCGCGAAGCGGTGGACTTCCTGCGCTATTACGCCAGTCAGACCGCCCAACCCCACCCGGCGCGGGGCGTCATCGCCTGCATCAGCCCCTGGAACTTTCCGCTCGCCATCTTCTGCGGCCAGATCGGCGCGGCGCTGGCCGCCGGGAACGCGGTCCTTGCCAAACCCGCCGAGCAGACCCCGCTGATCGCCTGCATCGCGGTTGACCATCTTCTTGCCGCTGGCGTCCCGGCGACGGCGCTGCAACTCCTCCCCGGCGATGGCGCGGTAGGTGCCGCGCTCACCCGCGACCCGCGCGTGAATGGCGTGGCCTTCACCGGCTCGACCGAGACGGCGCAGGCGATCCGGCGCAGCATGGCCGACCATCTGGACCCGACCGCACCGCTGATCGCGGAAACCGGCGGCCTGAACGCGATGCTGGTCGACAGCACCGCGCTGCCGGAACAGGCGGTGCGCGACATCATCGCCTCCAGCTTCCAGTCGGCGGGCCAGCGGTGCAGCGCGCTGCGCTGCCTTTATGTGCAGGAAGACATCGCCCAAACTGTCACCGAAATGCTCTTCGGCGCGATGGAGGACCTTTCGCTGGGTGACCCCTGGCACCTTGCCACCGACATCGGCCCGGTGATCGACGCCGAGGCGCAGGCGGGCATCCGCGCCTATGTCGATACCGCACGGGCCGAGGGGCGGGTGTTGCAGGACCTCAAGGCCCCGGGGCAGGCGACCTTCATCGCGCCCACCGTCCTGTCGGTGACGGGCATCCAGGACATGCCGCGCGAGATTTTCGGGCCGGTCCTGCACATCGCCACCTTCAAGGCGTCCGAGATCGACCGCGTCATCGCGGCCATCAACGCCACCGGCTATGGCCTGACCTTCGGCTTGCACTCCCGCATCGACGACCGGGTGCAGCACATCGTCGACGGGATGCGGGTGGGCAACACCTACGTCAACCGCAACCAGATTGGTGCGGTGGTCGGCAGCCAGCCCTTCGGTGGCGAAGGGCTGTCGGGCACCGGGCCGAAGGCGGGGGGGCCGCATTACCTGACGCGGTTCACCGCAGCCCCGATTCCCCCGGCCCCGCCCACCACCACGCCCGATGACGCCACGCCCGATGACGCCACGACCTCGGCGGCAGATGTCGCCAAGGCCCTTTTGGCACCCTGGCCCGCCAGCATGCCGGTGTCGCAGGACATGCCCGGCCCGACCGGCGAATCGAACCGCCTGACCCTGACGGCCCGCGCGCCGCTGCTTTGCCTTGGACCCGGCCGGGCCACCGCACTGCAGCAGGCCGAAGCCGTGCGCAAACTTGGCGGTCACGCGGTCGAGGCCCCGGGCCTGGACCCGCAGGCCCTGACCACGCTCTCCGGCTTTTCCGGCGCGCTCTGGTGGGGCAAGCCCGACCTGGGCCGCCCCTACGCTCAGGCCCTTGCGCAGCGCCAGGGTCCGATCCTGCCCCTGATCGCCGCCCCCGACGCGGGCCACGCGCATCTTGAGCGCCACCTGTGCATCGACACCACTGCCTCGGGCGGCAATGCCCAGCTACTGGCCGAGGTGGCCGAAGCCTGACCGAGCGGGGGAACGAACCGCCCTAGCAGCGGGCCAGCGCGTAAAGCGTGAAGTCCGCGCCACCGTTGGCGTAGGTCAGGCGCTGGTTCAACGCAGGGTCGAAACGCTCCCACCGGCATCTGGCCCCAGAGTCCAGGGCCGCCTTGGCAAGGCGCTGTCTTTGCTCAAGGTCTGCAGGTGGCTGCCCGTTCTGGCCTGGCGCGACGATGAACATCAGCGTCTTCAGCCCGCTTGGCCCCTGTCCCACGATCGCGGAGGCATCGGACCATTTCACCGTATAGCCGTCGATGACCCGAGCGTCGGCGTCCCTGAAGGTGGCGCTGGTACCGCCCGAACAGCCGGCGATCAGCGCGATGGCGGCGCAGCCGGCAGCCCTTTTGCCGAAAGTTGCAATCATGAACATTCGGTTTCTCCTTTGAGTGGGCGTTGCCCGCGGGCGGCCGGACGGCACGCTGCGAAATCCCATGACAAGATGACACAACAAAGGCGGCATTGCGGACCGCCGGTTTCTGCACCGCCCGGTTCAGGGGAACGCCCACCATCCCCGGCAGGAAGAACATGCGGCCCGTCACTTGGCCCTGTCTTGACGGAGCCTGGCCTATCGGAAAGGGTGACCCCATGTTTCCGATCCGCGACCACAACCCCTCGGGCCAGACGCCCTATGTCACCTTCGCGCTGATCGCGATCAACATTCTGGTCTTCCTTGGCTACTTCGTCAGCATGACCGAAGCCCAGCTGGGAGAGTTCTTCTGGACCTGGGGCCTGATCCCCGCGCGTTTTCTGTCGGGTGACGGGCTGGAGACGATCTTCACCTCGATGTTCCTGCATGGCGGCTGGTTCCACCTTGCGGGCAACATGCTGTTCCTTTGGATCTATGGCGACAACCTGGAAGAAGAGATGGGCCATCTGGGCTTCCTGCTCTTCTATCTTGCCGCCGGGGTTGTGGCGGGCCTGGCGCAGGCGCTGCCCGATCCGGGGTCCATGATCCCGATGGTCGGGGCCTCGGGGGCCATCGCGGGGGTGATGGGGGGCTACCTGCTGCTTTTCCCCAGGGCAAAGGTCGATGTCCTGTTCATCTTCATCATCTTCTTCCGCATCTTCGCGATCCCGGCCTGGATCGTCCTGGGCATCTGGCTGGGCATCCAGATCTTCTCGGGCGTCTCGACCCCCAGTGATGCGGGCGGCGTGGCCTACTGGGCGCATGTGGGCGGCTTCGTCGCCGGACTGGTGCTGGCCCTTCCGGTCTGGCTTCGCCGCGGGGCGCAGGCCTTCTGGCGGCGCACCGATGGTCATCCTCCGCACCCCGCCACCCAGTTCGAGGCCGCCCGGTCGAACGTTCCCCTGGTCCGCCGTAAACGCTGAGCGCTTTGCGCAACGCCGTGCCCGGCGTAGGATCGTGGGTGGGGAGGGTCCCGCGATGCTTCGTCTGGTCCTGCTTGCCGATTGCCTTGGCGCACCCGCCGCAGCCGACTGCCGCCTGGCACTGGCCTTGGCGGTCGATGTCTCGCGGTCCATCGATTCGCAGGACTACGTCATCCAGACCGATGGCCTGGCCGGGGCGCTGCAAGACAAGGACGTCCGCGCCGCGATCTTCGGGGCCGAGGGCGAGGTGGCGCTGGCGATCTACTACTGGTCGGGGCGCGGCTATCAGGACCTCGTGCAGCCCTGGGTGATCCTGGACAGCCCCGAAGCCCTGGACGCCGCGATCTGGCAGGTCCGCCGCACCCCGCGCCCCGCCGCCCCCCTGGCCACGGCACTGGGCGATGCGCTCAACTATGGACTGGACCTGATGTCCGACGCGCCGGACTGCGACCGCCGGGTGATCGACGTCGCGGGTGACGGACGCAACAACGAGGGCATCTCGGTCGCCCGCACCTACGAGCGTCAGGATTTCACCGGGATCACCATCAACGGCCTGGCGGTCGGCGAACACGAGGCCGACATTCTGGACTACTACGCGCGTGAGGTGATCCGAGGCCCCGGCGCCTTCGTCGAAGTGGCGCCGCGACAGTCGGACTACCCCCAGGCGCTGCGCCGAAAGCTTCTGCGCGAACTGCGGGGACCGATGATCGGCGGGCTTCCCCTGCACCTGTCGCAAGGTTGACCCGCAATCGCCATGATCAGGGAATTCCTGACCCGAATTTCGCCGGTTTTTCGGTTGACTGATGGGGGCATCCGGGACTTCACTCCCGAAGATTGATCGACGAATTCGGAGGTTTCCATGCGCCGCCATTTTGCCGCGCTTCTGCTTGCCCTGCTGCTTCCCGGTCCTGCCCTGGCCGAACGTGTCGTGGCCCATGTTTCGGTCACCTCGCAACTGATGAAGGTCTACCACGAGGGGCGGCTTCTCTACACCTGGCCGGTCTCGACCGCCAAGCCGGGCAAGATCACGCCATCGGGCACCTACGAGCCCGAGTTCCTGTCGAAGAACCACCGCTCCAGCCGCTACAACAACGCGCCGATGCCCTTCGCGATCTTCTATGACGGGCATTATGCCATCCACGGCACCGACCAGATCAAGCGTCTGGGCAACCCCGCTTCGAACGGCTGCGTGCGGCTGCACCCGGACAATGCGAAGATCCTGTTCAACATGGTCCGCGCCGAGGGGATGGAAAACATGCGCGTGGTGATCGTTCAGTAAGGCCCCGGCCCCCTTCCTTTCCGCGCCCCGACCCGCTATAGCGCCGGGCTTGAAATGCTGCGGGAGCGGACAATGCAGGGCTCGGCCAACCTCAACCTGATGATCAAGGCCGCGCGCAAGGCGGGCCGCAGCCTGGTGAAGGACTTCCGCGAGGTTGAGAACCTTCAGGTCTCGACCAAGGGTCCGGGCGACTTCGTGTCCAAGGCCGACCGCGAGGCGGAACGGATGATCAAGGAAGAGCTGCTTGGCGGCCGCCCGACCTATGGCTGGATCGGCGAGGAAACCGGCGTGACCGCAGGCGCCGACCCGACCCGGCGCTGGATCGTCGATCCCTTGGACGGAACCACGAACTTCCTGCACGGGATGCCGCATTGGGCCGTGTCCATCGCGCTGGAGCACAAGGGCGAGATCGTCTCGGCCGTCGTCTACGACCCGGCCAAGGACGAGATGTTCTGGGCCGAAAAGGGTGCAGGCTGCTGGCTGAACGACAACCGCCGTCTGCGGGTGTCCGGCCGTCGCGCGATGCACGAGGCGGTGTTTGCCACGGGCGTGCCCTTCGGCGCGAAATCCACGCTGCCCGCGATGCTGAAGGACCTTGGCCGCCTGATGCCCGCCTGCGCTGGCGTGCGTCGCTGGGGGGCTGCGTCCTTGGACCTCGCCTATGTCGCCGCGGGCCGCTTCGATGGCTACTGGGAGCGTGAGCTGTCGGTCTGGGACATCGCCGCCGGTGTGCTGCTGGTCAAGGAAGCCGGTGGCCTGGTCGAGGGCCTGCGCGCGGGCACCGACCCCCTGGACGGCGCGCTGATCGCGGCGAACGACGGGCTTTTCAAGGCGATGGCCGACACGGTTCGCGCCTGACGCTCGTCGATGACTTCGTCACTCCTCGCGGGGCCTACCCGACGAGAAGACGAAGTCGCACGAGGAGGCGTCACCCGCGCTGCAGTTTCACTGGCTCGCTGCGCGCCAGCCGCAGGAAATGCGCCATATAGGGCTTGGCCGCGTCTTCCTCGCGCGTCGCCGCATACATCCGCTTCGTCACCACCTCCGGCCCCAAAGGCCGCGTGATGTAATCCGCGTTGGTCTTCACTTCGCGCATCACCCAATCGGGCAGCACCGCCACCCCCCGGTTCGAGCCCACCAGCATCAGGATCACCGCCGTCAGTTCCGCCGTCCGCTGGGCGCGCGGCTCCACCTTGGCGGGGGTCAGGATCTCGGTGAAGACATCCAGCTTGTCGCGGCTGACCGGATAGGTGATCAGCACTTGATCGCGGAAATCCTCGGCCGTGATGAAGTCCTTCGCGGCCAAGGGGTTCTGCGCCGACCCCACGAAGGTCGGGTGATAGTCGAAAAGGGGGTTGAACACGATCCCCGGCGGCGGCTCGCGGTCAGAGCTGATCACCAGATCCACATCCTCGCGGTTCAGCGCGGGCAGCGCCTCGAAGGCCAGCCCCGCGCGGATGTCCACATCGATCTCGGGCCAGGCGTGGCGGAACATCTCCAGCACCGGGAACAGCCAGTCGAAACAGGCGTGACACTCGATGGCGATGTGCAGCCGCCCGGTCCGCCCCGCCCGCAACGCGCGGAACTCCTCCTCCATCGCGTCGATCTCGGGCAGGATGCGTTCCGCAGCCCGCAGCATCCGCACCCCCGCCGCCGACAGCCGCATCGGTTTGGACCGCCGGACGAACAGCTCCATCCCCGCCTGATCCTCCAGCCCCTTCACCTGATGGCTCAGGGCGGACTGCGTCATGTTCAGCACATCCGCCGCCCGGGCAAGGCCCCCGGCCTGCTGGATTGCCCGGATCGTCCGCAGGTGCCGCAACTCGATGTACATGAACCAGCCTCATGAAGATGGTGAGAATTATGAATTGGTCTCACATGCCGCGATCTGCGACAAGAGGGTCATTGAAGGAGACCACCATGACCAACGCGCCCCGCATCAGCTTTGAATTCTTCCCGCCGCAGTCGCTGGACGCCTCGTTCCGGCTGTGGGAGACGGTGCAGGCGCTGGCCCCGATGCAACCCTCCTTCGTCTCCGTGACCTACGGCGCAGGCGGCACGACGCGGACCCTGACGCATGAGGCGGTCTCGACCATCCACCGCAACTACGGGCTGCCCGTCGCCGCGCACCTGACCTGCGTTGACGCGACCCGGACCGAGACGCTGGCCATCGCCGAGGCCTATGCCGCGGTGGGAGTGACCGAGATCGTCGCCCTGCGCGGTGACGCCCCGAAAGGCGCGCAACGCTTTGTCCCGCACCCCCTGGGCTTCGCCAACTCGGTGGAGCTGGTGGAAAAGCTGGCCCGCACCGGCAAGTTCAAGATCCGCGTCGGTGCCTACCCCGAGCCGCATCCCGATGCCGCCGACAAGACCTCGGACGTAACCTGGCTCAAGCGCAAGATCGACGCCGGGGCCTCCAGCGCCATCACCCAGTTCTTCTTCGACGCCGATACCTTCTTCCGCTTCCGCGATGCCTGCACCAAGGCCGGGATCACCGCCCCGATCATTCCCGGCATCCTGCCGATCACCTCGTGGGAGGGCGCCAAGAAGTTCGCCCGCCGCTGCGGGACCAGCGTGCCGCAAAAGCTGGACGAGGCTTTCGCCACCGCCGCCCGCGACGGTCGCGAAGAACTGCTGGCCCTGACCCATGCGACCCAGCTTTGCGACAAGCTGATCCAGGGCGGGGTTCAGGACCTGCACTTCTACACCCTGAACCGCCCCCACCTGACCCGCGAAGTTGTGCGCGCGCTTGGCATCCAGCCGCAGGTGGTGCTGGAGAAGGTGGCCTGAATTCAGCCCACGAAGGGCAACCGTCGTCTCCCTGGGCGGCTTTCCGACCTGTCCCCAGCAGGTGCCCGGAAAGCCGCCAATTTTTTGCCCGCTGCCCCCTGCTTTTGGCAGTTGCTGGGGGGGGCATATCGGCTAATCTCGCGCGACCCTTATCCGCGGACCAGTCATGCCGAAGCTTGTCACCCTTCTGAACGGCCCGAACCTCAACCTCCTCGGCCTCCGCCAGCCCGAAATCTACGGGCGCGAGACGCTGGACGACGTGGCCGCCAAGGTTTCCGACCTGGCCGAGGAGCTGGGCCTTGGCCTGAAGGCCCTGCAATCGAACCACGAAGGCCAGCTTGTCGACTGGATTCACCAAGCACGCGGCACCTCCGCCGCGATCATCATCAACCCTGGGGCCTATTCCCACACCTCCATCGCCATCCTGGACGCGCTGAACGCCTACGAAGGCGTGGTGATCGAGGTCCACATCTCCAACATCCACAAGCGTGAGGCGTTTCGCCACCACTCCTACGTTTCGGCCCGCGCCGACGGTGTTATCGCGGGCTGCGGGACCGAGGGCTACCTTCTGGCCCTGCGCCGGATCGCCAGCCTGCTTCAGGCATGACCGACAGCTTCCGCTGGCACCCCGAGGCCCGCCTGTTCGACAGCGCGGCGACCGAGGTGCCGGCATCGGCCCCCCCAAGACCCCGCAAGGCCGACGCAAGACGCACCCCGGGGATCATCCTGCCCGACAGCCCTCAAGGCCTTGCCGCAGCCTTCGCTCACCCCGCCTTCCGCATCGGCGCGCCCGATCAGCCGCCGCCAGACCCCCACACCCAGCCGATCCTTGAGACGCTGACCTCCGGCTCCACCGGCCAGCCCCGCCGCATCCGCCGCACCCAAGCCTCCTGGACCGCCAGCTTCGCCGTCACCGCCAGCCTTGGCATCGGTCCCGGCACCCGCGTCGCCACCCTGGGCCGCCTGATCCACTCCCTCTCGCTTTACGGCGCCATCGAGGGGCTGCACCTCGGCGCAGAGGTGCACCTCCTGTCAGACCTCCGCCCCGACCGCCAGCGCGCGACCCTCGGCATCCGGCAGATCACCCACCTCTACGCCACCCCCGCGCAACTGCGCCTGATCCTTGGACCCGGCGCACTGCCCGACCTTCGCCTGATCCTGGTCGGCGGCTCCAAACTTGACCCCACCCTCCGCGACCACCTCAAACGCCTCGCCCCGAACGCCGACCTCCGCGAGTTCTACGGGGCCACCGAAACCAGCTTCATCACCCTCGCCGACGCAACCACCCCCGAGGCGTCCGTAGGCCGCCCCTATCCCGGCGTGGACCTCCAACTCGACCCCTCCGGCGAGGTCTGGGTCAAAAGCCCCTATCTTTTCCTGGGCTACGCCCCCGACTTTCACACTTGCCCAAATATCCCCGCCGAAGGCCCTTCGCCCGAGCCGGTTGCGCGTCCTTCACGCGCAGAGGCGAGACAAAAGGAATGCGCGTCAGCGCTCGATTCAACTACCCCCGCCACCCGCTGGCGCGACGGCTGGCTTTCCGTGGGCGAGATCGGCGAGATGCGGGATGGCTACCTCACCCTCAAGGGCCGCGCCGGGCGGATGGTCACCGTGGCCGATCAGAACGTCTTTCCCGAAGAGATCGAGGCGCTTCTTCACACGCTCCCCGGCGTCACCCGCGCGGCAGTCCTGCCGGTCCCGGATCCAAGGCGCGGCCACAGCCTGATCGCAGTCCTGCAAGGCGACCCAGCCCTGGCCAAGGGCATCCTCTTTGCCCTTCGCACGCAGCTTGGCCCGCTGAAATCCCCCAAGTCCCTGATCTGGCGGCAGGATTGGCCCGTGCTGGCGTCCGGAAAAACCGATCTCAAGGCGCTGGAGGCCACTCTTTGGCCCGCCTGATCGCGGCCCGCCGCACGGCCGTCGTCCCGCGCAACGGCGCCTTCGCGCGCCTGTCGCTGGAAGACCTTGCCGCCCCCGTCCTGCAAGCCTGCCTTGCCGACGCCGGGCTTGCGCCCTCGCAGGTCGACGAGGTCATCCTCTCCAACGCGCTTGGCGCGGGGGGCAACCCGGCCCGCCGAGTATCCCTTGCGGCCGGACTGCCCGAAACCGTCGCGGGCCTGACCATCGACCGGCAATGCGCGGGCGGCCTGGATGCCATCCTGCTGGCCAGGGCGCTTGTCGACTCCGGTGCCGCCGACATCGTCCTGGCCGGCGGCGTTGAAAGCTACTCCCGCCGCCCGCTGCGCCTGAAGACCGACCCGGAGGGTGGCGCGCCCATCCCCTACGATCAGGCCCCCTTCACCCCTTGGCCCGACCGCGACCCGGACATGGGACAGGCGGCCGAAGCGCTCGCCCGCCGCCTGTCGATCTTGCGCGACCGGCAGGAGTCCTGGGCCGCCCACAGCCACGCCAAGGCGCTGGCTGCCGACCTTTCCGCCGAGATCGTCCCGCTGAACGGGATCACCCGCGACGCCTTTCCGCGGGCGCTCTCCCCCAGGCTTCTTGCCAGGGCCCCCCTCTTGACGGGTAGCATCACTGCCGCCACCGCGGCCGTCGCGGCCGATGCCGCCGCAGTCTGCCTGATTCTGTCCGACCGCATCGCGCAGGGCAGGGGCCTGGCCCTACTGGCCGGAGCCACTGTGGGAGGCACGCCCGAGGAACCCGGCCTTGCCCCGGTCGCAGCCATCCGCCGCATCTGGGGGGGCGAACGCCTGCAGCAGGCCGAGATCATGGAGGCCTACGCCGTCCAGGCCCTTGCGGTGATCGACGGCGCTGACCTTGACCCGCAGATCGTCAATCCCGGCGGGGGCAGCCTGGCACGGGGCCACCCGATCGGCGCGTCCGGGGCCATTCTGGCGGTCCGGCTCTTCCACGGGCTGCGACAGGGCAGGGGCCTTGCCGCCATCGCCGCGGCGGGGGGCATCGGGACAGCACTTCTGGTCGAAACCTCAGGCGCGCGATAGCAGCGAAGCCGGGCGCATCCGTGCTAGACTTTGGGTCACCAGACCGGCGATCACCGCCTTGATTGCATCGCCCGGCAGGAAGGCAAAGGACAGGAAGGCCGCTTCGGACAGGCTCTTGCCCAGGACCAGAGCCATGCCGGTGATGCCAAAGACATAAAGCACCCCGATCCCGCCGATCACCGAGGCGGCCGTGGCGGCAACGGCGGGGGAAAGCGTCGTGCGCTCCATCACCCAGCCCGCGACGAAAGCGGCAATGGGAAAGCCCACCAGGAACCCGACCGAAGGCCCCGCGAAGACGCCGATCCCCCCGCGCCCACCAGACAACAGCGGCAGGCCAGCCGCCACCAGCGCCAGAAACAACAGGACCGCCAGGGCGCCCCGTCTGGCCCCAAGGACCGTGCCGCACAGCATGATCCCCAGCGATTGCGCGGTGATCGGCACCCCGGCGGCCAGGTCAATCTTCGGCACCAGCCCCAGCACGGCAATCAGCGCCGCGAAAAGGGCGATATGGGTCAGGCTGCGTTCCATCAGGTCCTCCGGGGGTCGGGACCCCCTTACCCCGCTCCGCCCCGCGCCCGCAAGGCCTCGGCCACCCGGTCCGCATCCTCCAGCGCTGCCAGCGTCGCCGGGACCATGACCCGCCAGCGCGGCGACCGGGGCGACCGGGCGGACCAGGATTGCCGGATCAGCCCCATCCGGTCGACCATGACCGGAATGAAGCGGATCACCAGCGCAAAGGCCAGGCCCAGTCGGCGCGGCGGCAGGATCGGCGACAGGGGCCGGGCAAGACGCTCGAAGACGGACAGCATGTCCGACAGGCGCGTCGTCATCGTGACGAAATTGGCCAAAGCCACCGCCGTGACCATCCGCAGAAGGATCGCGACGCCATCCTCGACGTCTCTTGTCCAAAGGTGCCAAAGCCCCACGATCACCACAAAGGGCCACAGCGGCCAAAGCTGTCGCGCCCCGGCGGCGACGAAGGCCAGCCCGCCTGAAAGATACAGCGACGCGGTCCCCGCAAAGGCCACTGCCAGCACCCAAGGCACATTCACCAGGAACAAGCCCGTGGTCGCAAGGGCCAAGGCCGCCAGCTTTGCCCCCGCAGGCAGCCGGTGCGCCCAGGTCTCAACCGGCGAGGTCAGCGTCAGCATCGCGCGCTCCGATCCGGGCCATCTCGGCGGTGAAAGCGGGCAGCACCTGCGCGGGGGGGCCGTCGGCGACCACCCGGCCTGCCTCCAGCCACAGCACCCGGTCCGCGTCGGCCAGCACGGCCGGGTCATGGGTGATCGTCACCAGCCGTTGCGGCAGGGCTGCAAAGCGCCGGGCCAGCCGGGCTTGAGTCGGCAGGTCCAGGCCCGCCAAGGGTTCGTCCAGCAGGATCGTGCGCGGCTGCATCAACAGCACAGACAGCAGGCACAGGTAATGCCGCTGCCCCTGGCTAAGGGTCGAAACCGGGGCAGTCGCCCAGTGCGCCCGACCTTCCGACACCAGCGCAGCCCGCGCCCGCCCCAACGCCTCGGCCTGTGGCAGGCCCTGCTGCGCCAGCCCGAAGGCCAGTTCTTCCTCGACCGTGGGGAACAGGATCTGATGGTCCGGGTTCTGAAACAGGATGCCAAGCGCCGCCAGCGCGGCCTTGCGGTCCTTGAACGGGTCCACCCCATCCACCCGCACTGTCCCTGCATCCGCAGCAATCAGCCCGGCAATCAGCCGCAGAAACGTGGTCTTGCCCGACCCGTTGCGCCCCAGGATGCCGATCCGCGCTTCAGTCAGCCGCAGGTTCAGCCCGTCCAGCACGACGCGACCGCCCAGCCTGACGCTGGCGGAGACAAGCTCGATGCCGGTGGAAAGCTTGGACATATGCGGCCCTGATGCGGAATGTCCGCCCTTCTAGCCGCTTCACCCCTGGTCCGGAAGGGGTGTGCCCCGGCCCGGATCGGGGCCGAGGCAGAAGGTCTTAGCGGCAGTCGGCGATGAAACGGTTGCCGTACTGGTCGCGGTAGTAGCATTTGCCGGTGCGCTGCGGCACGGGGCCAAGCAGCTGCGAGGCAGCGACGCCGACCACGGCACCGACGATGGCACCTTTTTCGCGGTCGTCACCCGACGACACCGCCGCGCCGACGGCAGCACCACCCACGGCACCCAGCGCCGCGTTCTGCTCGGCAGGGGTGCAGGCCGCGATCGGCAGGGCCAGCAGGGGAAGGGTCAGAAGGAAACGTTTCATGGTCTTGCTCCAGTTATGAGTCTGCGGACGGACAGTAGCTGTCTGACCCTCGCCTTGCGCCTGGAAATTGGCGCGATGCGCGGAAACCGACCGATCCGTTGCCATGCCTATAACCCGCGACGGGCCGAAGGGTTCCGTCTGGACCCTTATTGCCGCGCCGCCGCGATCGAGGCCTCCAGAATATCCATCGCTTCGGCGAAATGGGCGTCAGGGATGGTGATTGGCGCCAGAAAGCGAACAACGTTGCCGTAAACGCCGCAGGTCAGAAGCAAAAGCCCACGCTTCAGCGCTTCAAGCCGCACCCGTCCGGTGAACCCTGCGTCGGGCTCGTGGGTCGACGGATTGGCGAACTCGACCGCGACCATGAAGCCCGGTCCGCGGATGTCGACGATTTCCGGCGTGGTCGCGCGGATCGCCTCCAGCCGCTGCTTCAGCCGCGACCCAAGCTCATTGGCGCGGGCGCAAAGGTCTTCCTCCTCGATCACGTCCAGAACGGCATTGGCGGCCGCAATCCCCAAGGGGTTGCCCGCATAGGTCCCGCCAAGCCCGCCTGGATTGGCCGCATCCATCAGCTCGGCCTTGCCGGTGACGGCGGCCAGCGGCAGGCCCCCGGCCAGACCCTTGGCCATCGTGGTCAGGTCCGCGGCCACGCCATGCACCTCCATCGCGAAAAGCGCCCCGGTCCGTGCAAAGCCGGTCTGCACCTCGTCGGCAATCATGACGATGCCATGCTGGTCGCACAAAGCGCGGATCGCCTTCACCAGGTCAGTGGGCGCCGGGTAGAACCCGCCTTCACCCTGCACCGGTTCAAAGATGATCGCGGCCACCCGGGCCGGATCGAGGTCGGCCTTGAACAGCTTCTCGATCCCCGCCATCGCGTCCTTGGTAGAGATCCCATGCACATCCATCGGGAAGGGCACGTGGTAGACGTCGGGCATCATGCTGCCGAAACCCTTCTTGTAGGGCTCGACCTTGCCGGTCAGCGACATGCCCATGAAGGTCCGGCCGTGAAAGCCGCCGCCAAAGGCGATGACGGCGTTCCGCCCCGTCGCGATGCGGGCGATCTTCACGGCGTTCTCGCAAGCCTCGGCGCCCGTGGTCACGAAGATGGTCTTCTTCTTCCACGGCCCCGGCACCTTGTCGTTCAGCCGCTCGGCCAGCCGGATATAGTTCTCGTACGGCATCACCTGGTGGCAGGTGTGGGTGAACTTCGACATCTGGTTCGCCACCGCCGCCATCACCTTCGGGTGGCAATGCCCGGTGTTCACCACCGCGATCCCTGCCGCAAAGTCGATGTAGCGGTTGCCCTCGATGTCCCAGACTTCCGAGTTCAGCGCCCGATCCGCATAGATCTGGGTCATCATCCCCACCCCGCGCGAGATGGCATCGTCGCGGCGCTTGGCTACTTCGGCGTTCAGCATGGTCGTGCTCCCTGAAAGACCCCGCCCGAGTCGTTTGTCCGGCCCCAGGGTCACGCTGCGTCCATTTGATCAAATAACCGGCGCGGGTTCAAGGCTGACCGGTGCACGGATGCGTTCAGACTTCATTAACCAGTTCCGTTGCAGAGTGGGCCTTGCGAACGAGGCGAGGCAGCGGATGGCGGACGGGCAGCTTTCGAACCCCACACACCCCACACCCCAGAAGGATGACCGTCTGGACCGGCTCCGCCTCGTTCGCTCACGCCGGGTGGGCGCGGTGACCTATCACCGCCTGCTTGCCGAACATGGGTCCGCCCGCGCCGCGTTGCAGGCCTTGCCGGGAATTGCCCAGGCGGCGGGCGTTGCCGAGTATGAAATCTGTCCCCTCGGCGTCGTCCAGGCCGAGCTGAAGCAGGGCCGGGCGCTTGGGGCCACCCTGCTGGTGTACGGCGAAGCGGATTATCCGCAGGCGCTGATGGACATTCCCGATGCGCCCCCGGTCCTTTGGGCGCTCGGCGACATCTCAGTGTTGAACCGTCCCGCCATCGGCCTGGTCGGCGCCCGCAACGCCTCGTCCCTTGGCGTCCGCATGGCCCGGCGACTGGGGGCGGGTCTTTCTGACGCAGGCTTCACCGTTGTCTCCGGCCTGGCCCGCGGCATCGACGCCGCCGCGCATGAGGCGGCACTGGACGGGCAGGGCAAGACGGTCGCGGTCATGGCCGGTGGGATCGACGTCATCTATCCGTCCGAGAACGCCGCCCTTGCCGCCGCCATCGACACCGCGGGCTGCCGGATCAGCGAACATCCCCCCGGCCTGGACCTCCAGGCCCGCCACTTCCCCCTCCGCAACCGCATCGTCGCGGGCCTTTGCCGCGCCGTCGTCGTGGTCGAAGCCGCCGCGAAATCCGGCAGCCTGATCACTGCCCGCGCCGCACTGGACTATGGCCGCGAGGTGATGGCCGTCCCCGGCCACCCCTTCGACGCCCGCGCCTCGGGCTGCAACATCCTGATCCGCGACGGAGCACTTCTGGTGCGCGGCCCGCAGGACGTGCTTGAGGCTTTGGGTGCCCCCACCGCCGGCACGCCCGAACCCGAGATGCGCCTTGCCCCCATGCCCGGCCCCGCCGCGTCCCAGCGCCCGCTGAAAGAGGTGGCGCTGCTCCATTCCATGATCCTGAACCGCCTTGGTCCCAGCCCCCTGGCCGAGGATCAGCTGATGCGCGACCTGAACGTCACGTCCGCCCAGCTTGCGCCGGAACTGCTGACGCTCGAGCTTGACGGCCGCATCGCCCGCCAGCCCGGCGGTCTTCTGGCGCGGGTGGAGTAGGGTGGGCGATCCGCCCACCGCCCGTTTTCAAAAAGCCGATTCGGCAACCCTGGTTAACGCCCGCCGCGCCATACGTGCGTATGTATCGAATCCATACCGAAAACAGACGCCGGGAATACCTCGGATCTTGCCGAAGCCACGCCGGTTAACGCTGCGCTCACAATGCCTTGCAGGACTCCACCTTCCCGATGTCCCGCTGTTGCGCATGGCGGCGTTCACCTTTCCGAAACCATCGCCGCGACGCCCGTCCCTCGGCGCCTCGCCTGCCCCCCGGTTGACAAGCCTCCCGCTTCGCCCACATGTTGCCGCGCCATTTGCCGGCCCGGGAGTTTCAGGAACACATGCCAGTCGTCGTCGTGGAATCCCCCGCCAAAGCCAAGACAATCAACAAGTATCTTGGCCCGGACTTCGTTGTCCTCGCCTCTTACGGCCACGTCCGCGACCTGCCCCCCAAGGACGGCTCGGTCGATACCGAGAACGGTTTCGAGATGCTGTGGGAGGTCGCGCCCGAGTCGAAAAAGCACATCCGCGCCATCACCGAGGCCTTGAAGACCGACGACACCCTGATCCTGGCCACCGACCCTGATCGTGAGGGCGAGGCGATCAGCTGGCACTTGAAGGAAGCCCTGCAAAGCAGCCTGAAGAAAGGCAAAAAAGTCGCCCGCGTGACCTTCAACGCCATCACCAAGGACGCGGTGACCAAGGCGATGAAGGAACCCCGCGACATCGACACGCCGCTGGTCGAAGCCTACCTCGCCCGCCGCGCGCTGGACTATCTTGTCGGCTTCACCCTGTCCCCGGTCCTCTGGCGCAAGCTTCCCGGTGCCAAATCCGCAGGCCGCGTGCAATCGGTCTGCCTTCGCTTGATCGTCGAGCGCGAGATGGAGGTCGAGGCCTTCAAGGCTCAGGAATACTGGACCGTCAAGGCCGTCTTCCGCACCCCGCGCGGGCAGGAGTTCGAGGCCGGGATGGTCACCCTTGGGGCCAAGAAGCTGACCAAGTTCGACATCCCCACCGCCACCGCCGCAGAACTGGCCGTCGAGGCTGCAAAGCACCGTGATTTCAAGGTGATGGCGGTCGAATCGAAGCCCGCCACCCGCAACCCCTGGCCGCCCTTCATGACCTCCACCCTCCAGCAGGAGGCTTCCCGCAAATATGGCATGGGTGCCAAGCAGTGCATGAACGCCGCGCAACGCCTCTATGAGGCCGGGTACATCACCTATATGCGGACCGACGGCATCGACATGGCCCCCGAAGCCGTGATGGCCACCCGCGACGAGATCAAGCGCCGCTTCGGGGCGCAATACGTCCCCGACAGCCCGCGCATGTACAAGAACAAGGCCAAGAATGCCCAGGAAGCCCACGAGTGCATCCGGCCAACGGACATGGGTCTGGGGCCCGAGAAGATCCGGGTCGAGGATGACCAGCGCAAGCTTTACGACCTGATCTGGAAGCGCACGATTGCCAGCCAGATGGCGGCGGCCCGGATGGAGCGGACAGCGGTGGACATCACCTCGCCCGATGGCCAGGTCGGGTTCAGGGCCAACGGTCAAGTCGTTCTTTTCGATGGATATCTCAAGGTTTACGACCAGGGCCGTGATGACCGGCAGGATGGCGATGAAGACGAAGAAGGCCGCCTGCCACAGGTGATGCAGGGCGAGGCGATGGACAATGGGGCTGTCACGCCCGAGCAGCACTTCACCCAACCCCCGCCGCGCTATACCGAGGCGACGCTGGTCAAACGGATGGAAGAGCTGGGGATCGGCCGCCCGTCCACCTATGCCTCGATCCTGACCACGATCGTCGACCGCGAATACGTGCGGAAGGACAAGAATCGTCTCTTCCCGGAAGACAAGGGGCGGCTGGTCACCGCGTTCCTGTCCAACTTCTTCCACCGCTATGTCGAATACGACTTCACCGCCGACCTTGAGGCGCAGCTTGACGACGTCTCGGCTGGCGAGCGCGATTACAAGGACGTGCTGTCCCGCTTCTGGCGCGATTTCAGCGCGGCTGTGGCCGAAACCGCAGACCTGCGGATCGGCGAAGTGCTTGAAAAGCTGGACGAGTTTCTGGCTCCGCATCTTTACCCGGCGCGGGCCGATGGCAGCGATCCGCGCGTTTGCCCGACCTGCGGCACAGGGCGGCTGCATCTGAAGACGGCGCGCTCGGGCGGGGCCTTCATCGGCTGCGGGAACTATCCGGAGTGTCGCTATACCCGGCCCATTGCGGGCGACGCGGAAAGTGCGGCCTCGGACGGGCGAATCCTGGGGCAGGACGGGAACGGGGTCGACATCAGCCTGCGCGCAGGGCGCTTCGGACCCTACGTCCAGCGCGGCGAAGCGTCCGAGGCACAGCCGAAACCGGACCGGGCCAGCCTGCCGAAGGGCTGGACGCCAGATGGGCTGACGCTGGACCGGGCGCTTGCCTTGCTGTCGCTGCCGCGAGAGGTGGGCAAGCATCCGGCGGACGGACAGCCGGTCGAAGCCGCGATCGGACGCTTCGGGCCCTATGTGAAGCATGGCTCGGTCTACGCCAACATCCCGGATGTAGAGGAGGTCTTCACCATCGGGATGAACCGCGCCGTGGAAGTGCTGGCCCAGAAGGCCACGCGGGGGGGACGGGCGGCTCCGGCGGGGCCCTTGCGGACCCTGGGGACGCATCCGGACGGCGGTGAGATCCAGGTCATGCCGGGCAAGTACGGGCCTTATGTGAAGTGGGAGAAGGTCAACGCGACGCTGCCGAAGGGGGTGGAACCGGAGGCGGTCACGCTGGAGGAGGCGCTGGTTCTGATCGCCGAGAAGGCGGGGAAGTCGGGGGGCAAGAAGAAGGCGGCTCCGAAGAAGCCGGCGGCTGCGAAGGCCCCGGCAGCGAAGAAAGCCGCCGCGAAGAAGGCTCCGGCCAAGAAGGCGGCTCCGACGAAGAAGGTCGCCGTCGCCGAGTGAGTGTCCACGGTGGACAATCCGGCTTAGGCAAATGAAATCAATGGCTTGCTTGCGGGCGTTAGGACGATCTTAGCTTTTGGCCGCAGCGCCTGCGACACGCGGAACCAAATTCCTTACTCAAGGAATTTGACAAGAATTTTACTTAAAATTCTTGGCCTTAGCCCCGCGGGTTGATCAGTTTGGCCATCAGCCCGGCAGTGCGGATCATGCCGAGGTTGCGACCGTTTTCCGTCACCACAAGCTCGGCCACGCCCTGGCTCATCAAGTCCATGATCTGCTTCACCGGCGTCTCGGCGGGAAGCTGATGCGCGGCGGCCGAGGCTTCGCCCGGCTCCATCACATCGCGCGCGGTCAGAACGCCAAGCGGGTTCATGTGGGCCACGAAATCGGCCACATATTCGCTGACCGGATTGGCGATGATCTCGCGTGCGGTGCCGCATTGCACGATCCGGCCCCCCTCCATCAGAGCGATGCGGTTGCCGATCTTGAACGCCTCGTCGAGGTCGTGGCTGACGAAGACAATGGTGCGTTTCAGCTTCGCTTGCAGATCCAGAAGCTCATCCTGCAGCTTGGACCGGATCAGCGGGTCAAGGGCCGAAAACGGCTCGTCCATCAGCAGGATCGGCGCGTCGGTGACGAAGGCGCGGGCCAGCCCGACACGCTGCTGCATGCCCCCGGAGAGGTCGCCGACCTTGCGCTCGGCCCATTGGCTGAGGTTTACCAGTTCCAGCTGCGCGTCGACCTTGGGCTTGCGCTGGTCCGGGGTCATGCCCGCCAGTTCAAGCCCCAGCCCGACGTTTTCCCGCACCGACCGCCAGGGCAGAAGGCCGAATTGTTGAAAGACCATCGCGATCCGGGTGGCCCGCAGGCGGCGCAGGGTTTCCGGGTTGGCCTTGGTGACGGACACCATCTTGTCGTTCTCAAGCACCCGCACTTCGCCCCGGACCACAGGGTTCAGGGCATTGACGCCGCGCAGAAGGGTGGACTTGCCCGAGCCGGAAAGGCCCATGAGAACAAGGATCTCGCCCTCGGCCACGGTCAGGGAGCAATCGTGGACGCCCAGCACCTGCCCGGTGGCCTGCTGGACCTCTTGCCGCGACTTGCCCTGGTCCATCAGCGGCAGGGCACGCTCCGGGTGGTCGCCGAAGACGATGGAAACGCGGTCGAATTCAACGGCGGCGCGGCTCATTTCGACACCCTCAGCATGCGGTCCAGAAGGATGGCCACCACGACGATGATGAAGCCCGATTCGAATCCAAGCGCGGTGTTCACAGAGTTCAGCGCTCTGACCACGGGGACGCCCAGGCCGTTGGCACCGACCAGCGCCGCGATCACGACCATCGACAGGGACAGCATGATGGTCTGGTTCAGCCCCGCCATGATCTGCGGCATCGCCCAGGGCAGTTCCACTTTCCACAGGCGCTGTTTCGGGGTCGCGCCAAAGGCGGTTGCGGCTTCGAGAAGCGCCATCGGGGTCGAGGAGACGCCAAGATGGGTCAGCCGGATCGGCGCGGGCAGGACGAAGATCACCGTGGCGATCAGGCCGGGGACCATGCCGAGGCCGAAGAAGACGATGGCCGGGATCAGGTAGACGAAGGTGGGGAGGGTCTGCATCAGGTCAAGGATCGGGACCATCGCGGTGTAAAGCCGGGGCCGGTGCGCGGCGGCGATTCCGATCGGGACGCCAAGGCCCATGCAGACCACGCAGGCCGACAGGATCAGTGTGAGGCTTTCCGTGGTTTCTTCCCAGTAGCCCTGGTTCAGGATGAAGAGAAAGCCGAGGAACACGCCAAGGCAGACTTTCCAACTGCGTTGCAGGTACCAGGTCAGAGCCACGAAAAGGGCCACGAGAACAAGGGGATGCGGGGCCTGCAGAAGCCAGAGAATCCCCTCGATCATCGCTTCCATGACTGCCGAGATGGCGTCGAACAGCGGCGAGAGGTTGTCCTTCATCCAGTCGAAGATGGTCTTTGCCACCTTGCCGACCGGGATCTTGTAATCCGTCAGCCAGTCCATTCCCTGTCCCCCAGGTTGGAACGAAAGCGGCCCCGGGTTGGGTCCCGGGGCCTTGATGCTTACTGGAGCGCAGCCGTCACGGCAGCCACGGCATCCCCGCCGTCCTTGGTGGTCACGCCGTCCAGCCAGGGCTTCCAGGCGTCGGGGTTGGCGGCCAGCCAGGCCTTGGCGGCATCGGCCGGGTCTGCGCCGTCGTTCAGGATCGCGCCCATGATCTCGTTCTCCATCGGCAGCGAGAAGGCAAGGTTCTGCAGCAGTTTGCCCTGGTTCGGGCATTCCGCGACGTAGCCTGCGCGCACGTTGGTATCGACCACCGCGCCGCCGAAGTTCGGGCCGAAGAAGTCGTCGCCGCCCGTGAGGTAGGTCATCTTGAAGTTGGCGTTCATCGGGTGGGGTTCCCAGCCGAGGAAGATGATCGGCTCACCGGCCTCTGTCTTCTTGGCGACCTCGGCCAGCATCCCCTGTTCGGAAGATTCGACCAGTTCAAAACCGTCAAGGCCGAAGGGGCCGCCCTCGATCATTTCGAGGAGGATGCGGTTGCCGTCGTTGCCAGGCTCGATCCCGTAGATCTCGCCGCCGAGCGCGTCCTTGTGGGTGGCGATGTCCTTGAAGTCGGCGATGCCGAGGGCGGCCCCGGCCTCGTTCGTGGCCAGCGTGTATTTCGCGCCTTCAAGGTTGGTGCGGACGGTTTCGACCTTGCCTGCGTCACGGTGCGGGGCGAGGTCGGCCTCCATCGTCGGCATCCAGTTGCCCAAGAAAACGTCGACGTCGCCTTCGGCAAGGCCGGTGTAGGTCACGGGGACGGAAAGGACCTTGATTTCGGTCTCATAGCCGAGCGCCTCGGCGATCAGGGCGGTGGCGGCGGTGGTGGCGGTGATGTCGGTCCAGCCGACGTCGGAGAAGACGATCTTGTCGCAGCCTTCCGCGAAGGCCGATCCGGCCAGGGCAAAGGTGACGGCGGTTGTCAGAAGGGTAGAACGGATGGACATGCAGGCTCCCCGGTGTTTTTGTTGATTGACGAGTCAATAAACTTCGCCCTACTTCGGTTTGGCAAGACATTTTTGGGGCCGCACCGACATGCCGAAGCTTGGGATGGAGCCTATCCGCAAGGAAGCCTTGGTAAAAGCCACGATTGTCGAGATCGGCAGGGTGGGGTCTCTGGACGTCACCGTCAGCCAGATCGCCAAGCGGGCGGGGATGTCCAGCGCGCTGGCACATCACTACTTCGGGTCCAAGGAAGAGATGTTCCTGGCGGCGATGCGCCACATCATGACGCTGTATGGGGCCGAGGTGCGGGGTGCCTTGGCGGTGGCCGAGGGGCCAGAGGGGCGGATCCGGGCGATTCTGCGGGCGTCGTTCAGCCCCGGGAACTTCCGGCGCGAGGCGGTGGGGGCCTGGCTGAACTTCTGGGTGCTGGCGCAGACCGTGCCAGAGGCGAAGCGGTTGCTCGCAGTCTACCAGGGGCGTCTGCGGTCGAACCTGGTCGCGGGGCTGCGGCCTTTGGCGGGGGCGCGGGCGGAAGAAATCGCCGAATCGCTGGGTGCGCTGATCGACGGTTTGTACCTGCGGGAAGTGTTGAAATCGGGGGCCCCGGACGGGGCGGTGGCGGTGGGGGTGGCCCTGCGCCACCTGGAAGCCGAATTGCAGCGGGGGGCCTGAGATGCACGCGGATTATGTGATCGTCGGGGCGGGATCGGCGGGCTGCGCGATGGCCTACCGACTGGCCGAGGCGGGCCGTCGGGTGACGGTGATCGAGCATGGCGGATCGGACGCGGGGCCCTTCATCCAGATGCCCGGCGCGCTGTCCTATCCCATGAACATGGGGATTTACGACTGGGGCTTCGCGACCGAGCCGGAACCTCACCTCGGGGGACGGCGGCTGGCCACGCCGCGGGGCAAGGTGATCGGCGGGTCGTCCAGCATCAATGGAATGGTCTATGTCCGGGGACACGCGAGGGACTTCGACACCTGGGCCGAAATGGGGGCCGACGGTTGGGGCTATGCCGATGTGCTGCCGTATTTCAAGCGGATGGAGCAGTCGCACGGCGGCTCGGGGCCGGAGTTCCGGGGCACCGACGGCCCGTTGCATGTCGGAAGGGGCACGCGGGAGAACCCCTTGTTTGACGCCTTCATCGAGGCGGGGCGGCAGGCGGGCTATCCGGTGACGACGGACTATAACGGCCAGCAGCAAGAGGGCTTCGGGCCCTTTGAATCCACGATCCACAAGGGGCGGCGCTGGTCGGCGGCGAATGCCTACCTGAAACCCGCGATGGCGGGGGGGAATGTGCAGATTGCCCGGGGCTTTGCCCGGCGCGTTGTGATGGAGGGCAAGCGCGCGGTCGGGGTCGAGATCGACACGCGCGCCGGACGGCAGGTCATTCGGGCGGGGCGCGAGGTCATCATTGCGGCGTCCTCGATCAACTCGCCCAAGCTTCTGATGCTGTCGGGGATCGGGCCCGCGGCGCATTTGCGCGAGCATGGGGTCGAGGTGGTGGCAGACCGGCCGGGGGTGGGGGCTAACCTGCAGGACCACCTGGAGATTTACATGCAGTTCGCGGCCAGCCAGCCGATAACCCTTTACAAATACTGGAACCTTTGGGGAAAGGCCTGGGTCGGCGCACAGTGGCTGCTGACGGGCAAAGGCCCGGGCGCGTCGAACCAGTTCGAGGCTTGCGCCTTCATTCGGTCGAAGGCCGGGGTGGAATACCCCGACATCCAGTACCACTTCCTGCCCATCGCCGTGCGCTATGACGGCAAGGCGGTGGCGGCGGGCCACGGCTTCCAGGCGCATGTGGGGCCGATGCGGTCGAAGTCCCGGGGGTCGATCACTCTGCGGTCCGGCAACCCGACGGACGCGCCGGTCATCCGGTTCAACTACATGTCCGACCCTTCGGACTGGGAGGATTTCCGCACCTCGATCCGCCTCACGCGCGAGATTTTCGGCCAGGAGGCGTTCAAGCCCTACCTGAAATCCGAGTTGCAGCCGGGGCCGGGCGTCGAGACCGATGCCCAACTGGACGATTTCCTGCGCGAACATGTCGAAAGCGCCTATCACCCCTGCGGCACCTGCCGGATGGGCCGGGCGTCGGACCCCATGGCGGTGGTTGATCCCGAGTGCCGGGTGATCGGGGTCGAGGGCCTGCGGGTCGCCGATTCGTCGATCTTCCCGCAAGTGACGAACGGCAACCTGAACGGGCCGTCGATCATGACGGGCGAGAAGGCGGCGGATCACATCCTGGGCCGCACGCCCTTGCCGGCGTCAAACCTGGAGCCGTGGATCAACCCGAACTGGCGCGTGTCGCAGCGGTAAACGCCCCTCACCCCCGGCCCCTCTCCCCCGGGGGGAGAGGGGAGTGGCTGGCGTCGCGTCACTTGATCCGGGTCAAGGCAGTGTGGCGAGGGCTCCTTTAGACTGCAGGGGACAGTCAAGAAGGAGACAGGCATGTCGAATACCCCGCACACGCTGCACGAGGAATTCCCGGCAGAGGCGCAGAAGATCAGTGCGTTGAAGGCGTCGGACGCGCATTTCGCGAAGCTGCTGATCGAATACGACGTGGTCAACGACAAGGTGCATCGCGCCGAAACCCGGATGGACCTGATGACCGAGGATGAGGAAGAGATGCTTCGCCGGGTGCGGTCGCGGCTGAAGGATCAGATCGCGACCGCGCTACGGAAGTAGGGGCGGCTCGTCGTGCGCCTTCGGCTTCTCCTCGCAGGAGGAGCGAAGGGACCGACGTGGGTCAGCCGATCTCGTAGGGCAGGACGTCGCGGGCGTTAGGGTTGATCTTCAGTCGGCCTTCCAGCGGAGGGACGCTGCGCTGGTGGCAATTCACCCTTTCACAGATCCGGCAGGAAATGCCGATGGGCTCGAACCGGCCTTTCAGGTCGAGCCCGTCGGAATAGACCATCTGGGCTGCGTGCTGCACCTCACACCCCAGGCCGATGGCATAGCGGCGGACGGGGGCCAGGAACGCCCCGGCCGGTTTCGAGACATCTCGCGCAAGGGAGAGGTAGCGGACACCGTCGGGAGTCTCGGCCAGCTGGCGCAAGAATTGTCCGGGGGTTTCGAAGGCCTGGTGGACGTTCCACAAGGGGCAGGCGCCACCGAAGCGGGCGAATTGCAGGCGCGTGGACGAGTGCCGCTTGGTGATCGTGCCTGCCTGGTCGACGCGGACGAAGAAGAACGGGATGCCTTTCGCGCCGGGTCTTTGCATCGTCGAAAGCCGGTGGCCCACCTGTTCGATCGAGGCCCCGAAGATGTCGGCCAGGCGTTCAAGGTCATGGCGGACCTCTTGTGCGGCGGTCAGGAAGGCGCGGTAGGGCAGGAGGGCGGCCCCGGCGAAATAGTTGGCCAGGCCGATCTTGGCGATGTCGCGCGCCTCGGGCGTGGAAAATCGTGCCAGATCAAGGGTTGCTTCCAGAAGTTCATTCTGGGTGAGAAGGGCGACCTGATGCAGCAGCTGAAAGCGCTGCGAGGGGCCGGAGGCGCGGGCCGAGATGTCGAGGCGCTTGGCTTGCGGGTCATAGTGACGCAATGGCGCGGTGTTCGAATAGTGCAGGCTGATGCCTGCGCGTTTCAGCAGGTCCTGCGCCAGAGATTCGATGGATTTTCCGTTGGTTGCCGAGGTCGCAAAATGTTCGGCGGCTCGGTCGATGGCATCGAGGTAATTGTCGCAATAGTGAAAGAAGTCCCGGACCTCTTCCCAGGCGGAGGGGCGAAGGGTGGCGTCTTCGCGGCCCAGAGCCTCGTCCAGGGAAGCCAGGCGTTCGTGGGTCTGGCGGTAGGCGCGGTGAAGGTCAAGGAAGGCGCGGGCCAGGGCGGGGGCGTTCGAGGCGGCAAGGCGCAGGTCGGCCAGGGGTGGCGTGGCGGTGGTGAAGACGGGGTCGGCCAGAGCCTCGCGCATGTCGGTCACCAGACGCTCGCTTTCGCCGACGGTCAGCTCGGTGACATCCAGGCCGAATTCCTGGGCGAGGGCGAGGACCACGGCGGCGCTGACGGGCCGGTGGTTGTTCTCCATCTGGTTCAGATAAGGCAGGGAGACCGACAGCTTGTCGGCGAAAGCCTTCTGGGTCAGCGAAAGACGGCCGCGGATCTCGCGCAGTTTGACCCCGGCGTAGAGCTTCTGGGTGGCCATCCGTCCCCCTTGGTTTGCAAACCAGACGGTGGCTTTGCAAAGCCTGCGCGTCAAGCGCCGATCTGGCGGGCGCGACGGATGACAAAGAGGATCGACACCACCGAGGCGAGGGAGGAGGCGAGCATCAGGAGGATCAGCGGCATCTCGGAGGATCCGGGACCAAGGAGGACCCCGGCGAAGGCCGCAAGCGCCGCGCCGCCGCCAATCAGGATCGCCCCGCCCAGGCCCGAGGCGGTTCCGGCAAGGTCGGGGCGGACAGACAGCATCCCGGCATTGGCGTTGGGCAGGCAGATGCCGTTGCCCAGGCCCATGAATACGGTGAGGCCGAAGAAGGTCGTGGGGCCGGAGAGACCCGCGAAGGTGAGGAGGGTCAGAAGGGCCAGGCCAAACGAGGTGACAATGCAACCGATCAGGATCATCCGGTTCATCCCGATGCGGACCGAATAGCGCCCGGCGAAGAAGTTGCCTGCCGCGTAACCGATGGCCGTCAGGGCGAAAAGCGCACCCACATGGGTCGAGGTCAGGCCGAAGATCTTGTCGCCGACGTAGGGTGCTCCGCCCAGATAGGCGAAGAAGCAGCCCGAAGCGAAAGCGGCGGACAGGGTATAGCCCCAGAACCTTCGCGACGCGAAGAGGGTGGGATAGGTGCGGATCTGGTCAGCCAGGCTGACGCGGCGAAGGGTGGCCGTTTCGCCCAGGTCGGCCCAGACCAGGGCAAGGGTGGCAAGGCCCAGGATCAAAAGCAGGGCGAAGTTGGCTTTCCAGCCGTAGAAATCGTCCAGGACGCCGCCGATCACCGGACCGATCATGGGCACGAGGCTCATCCCCATCGTGACGTAGCCGATCATGCTGGCGGCCTGCGCATCGGCGACCATGTCGCGGACGACCGCCCTGGACAGGACCATCCCGGCAGCGATCACGGCCTGGGCCATGCGGAAGATCAGGAACCAGGTGGCGGTGGGGGCGAGAAGCGTGCCGATGGTGGCCAAAAGGAACAGGACCAGCGACCAGATCAGCACCGCACGGCGGCCGTAGCGGTCCGAAATCGGGCCGATGACGATCTGCAACAGCGCCGAGAGCAAAAGGTAAAGCGCCACCGACTGCTGCATCACGCCGTAAGAGACGTCAAAGTACGTCGCCATGCCGGGGAGGGACGGCAGGAAGATGTTCATCGTCAGGGCCGAAAGTCCGGCCATCAGGATCAGGGTGACGATCTTCGGGGGGGTCGTCCGGTCCAGGAATACGGCGTCTTGCATGGGAAAGGGCTACGCCTGGCGCTCCGGTTTGTCCACGGGGCCGGGGGTGGGGAAACCCGACGTCACGCCCATTTGTGGAAGATGAAGAACGCCCCCGCGCCGATGAACGCAAAGCCGACCAGGTGGTTCCAGTGCAATGGCTCTTTCAGATAGAAGACCGAGAAGACGGCGAAGACGGACAGGGTGATGACCTCCTGGATCGTCTTCAGCTCGGCGGCCGAGAAGTAGCCGTGGCCGATGCGGTTTGCCGGGACCTGAAGCACGTATTCGAAGAAGGCGATCCCCCAGCTGACCAGGATCACGGTGATCAGCGCGCTTTCCTTGAATTTCAGGTGGCCATACCAGGCGAAGGTCATGAAAATGTTCGAGGCCAGGAGAAGGCCGATGGTCACAACGGGATTGGGCAGGTTCAGCATGATGTCCTTGGGGTCCAGCGTCGGGGTCCAGCGTCCGGCGGACATAGCGTGGCAGGTCCGGGACGGCCACAACTTTGCAGTTTCGCAATTTGATGTGCCTTGGTTCGAATGAATATGCAAATTTTCTCTTTCGTGCTTCTCGCATGTGCAGCGTTCCCCTAGATTGCCGCGAAGCCATCAACCGTGGGGGAGCGCGCGATGAAGGATATCCTGGGGCAGCTGGAGGAACGCCGTGGTGCCGCACGCGCCGGGGGCGGCGAGCGCCGCGTTCAGGCGCAGCACGCCAAGGGCAAGCTGACAGCTCGCGAGCGGATCGAGCTTCTTCTGGACGAAGGCTCGTTCGAAGAATTCGACATGTTCGTCGCGCACCGCTGCACCGACTTTGGCATGGAAAAGGATCGCCCTGCAGGTGACGGCGTCGTGACCGGCTGGGGTACGATCAACGGGCGGCAGGTCTATGTCTTCTCCCAGGACTTCACGGTGATGGGTGGTTCGGTCAGCGAAACCCATGCCGGGAAGATCTGCAAGATCATGGACATGGCGATGCAGAATGGCGCGCCGGTGATCGGGATCAATGACTCGGGTGGGGCGCGGATTCAGGAGGGTGTCGCCTCGCTGGCGGCTTATGGCGAAGTGTTCCAGCGCAACATCGAGGCCAGTGGCGTTGTCCCGCAGATCAGCCTGATCATGGGGCCGTGTGCTGGCGGGGCGGTCTATTCCCCGGCGATGACGGACTTCATCTTCATGGTGAAGGACTCCAGCTACATGTTCGTCACCGGCCCCGATGTGGTGAAGACGGTGACGAACGAGGTCGTGACGGCCGAGGAACTGGGCGGGGCCTCGACCCACACCCGCAAATCCTCGGTCGCCGACGGCGCGTTCGAGAACGACGTCGAGGCGCTGGCCGAGGTTCGTCGCCTGTTCGACTTCCTGCCGCTGAACAACCGGCAGAAGGCGCCGGTGCGGCCCTTCTTCGATGATCCGTCCCGGATCGAGACCAGTCTGGATACCCTGGTCCCCGACAATCCGAACCAGCCCTATGACATGAAAGAGCTGATCACGAAGGTCGCGGACGAGGGCGATTTCTTCGAGGTGCAGAAGGACTTTGCGGGCAACATCATCATCGGCTTCATCCGGCTGGAAGGTCAGACGGTGGGCGTGGTGGCGAACCAGCCGATGGTGCTGGCAGGCTGTCTGGACATCGACGCCAGCCGCAAGGCCGCGCGGTTCGTGCGGTTCTGCGATGCGTTCGAAATTCCGATCCTGACCTTCGTCGACGTGCCGGGCTTTCTGCCGGGGACGGGGCAGGAGTATGGCGGCGTCATCAAGCACGGCGCGAAGCTGCTCTTTGCCTACGGCGAGGCGACGGTGCCCAAGGTCACGGTCTTGACCCGCAAGACCTATGGCGGGGCCTATGTCGTGATGGCCTCCAAGCACCTGAAGGCCGACTTCAACTATGCCTGGCCCACCGCCGAAGTGGCCGTGATGGGCGCGAAGGGCGCGGTCGAGATCCTGTATCGGTCGGAACTGGGCGAGCCGGAGAAGATCGCGGCGCGGGTGAAAGACTACGAGGACCGCTTTGCCAACCCCTTCGTGGCGGCCGAAAAGGGCTTTATAGACGAGGTGATCATGCCGCATTCAACCCGGCGCCGGGTGGCGCGGGCTTTTGCGGCGCTGCGCGGCAAGAAGGCTGCGATGCCGTGGAAGAAGCACGACAATATTCCGCTGTGACGCCGATGCGCCCGTCCCGTGCCTTTCCCGCGATGTTTCTGGCCGCCCTGGCGGGGCTGGCGGGCTGCCAGGAGGAGCCGGAAACAGGGCCTCAGGTCGAAGTTCCCTCGGGGCGTGCGCTTTCGCTGATCGACATCATCACCAACGCTCCAGGACCCGAGGGCGCGGCTGCGCGCTTCCGGTTCCTGGCGCCAGAATTGACGTCCGAAGACGCCGAAGCGGCCGCTGCCGACATGCAGGTGCTGTGCGACAGCTTTGCGCTGGAGCGGACCGTGGGCATGGTCCCCGCGCCGCAGCAGATCATCATCTCGTTCGCCGATGCCGCCGTCCCCTTCGGCGAGGCCGCCCCCGATGTCGTTCAGTTCTTCGAATCCTTCCGGATCGAGAATGGCGCCTGCGTCTGGGAGGTGTTCTGATGCCGTACCAGTCGCCAGATATGGATTTTCCTGCTGGTCTTGCACAAGGGGCTGATGTAGGAACGCCACAGGTCGGGAACTTGGTCTGGCTGACATACCAAACCGAAGGTCTTTCGGTTAGGGTGGCATCGGGCCGGGCCAAATCGGCCTTTAACAGCGAACAGGTGCCGGATTGCCGAGAGGCCTCCGAAGCACCCCACGAAAGATGGAGTAGAGGATGTCGCCGAGCGTTCGTCTCGTTCTGGTTCTGGCAGCAGTTTCGGCTATCGCCGCTTGCGCCAAGAAAGAAGAAGTTGTTGTCGAGCCGGTCACCCCGGAAGTCGTCGACACCGGCAAGTACAAGTAATCTTCCGGAGCGGGCCTGCCTGCTTCGGCAGGGCAGGCCCGCACCAATCTTCCGCCTCCTGCGCCTTGGCGCGGTTCGCAGGCAAAATTCCCGCCTCAGTCAATCTCTGATCCGGTCCCTCTGGGCCGCGCCGCGGCTTTCGCCTATCCGTGCTGTCGACTGCCATGACAGGAGACAGACCAGATGCTGAAGCACCGCGGTTTCCCCGGCCGGATGCCGGGGACCGATTTCCAGTTCACCATCCGCCGCGCCAACGTGAAAGAGGGCGCGACCAAAATCATCAAGCGCGAACGTTACAAGGACCGCAAGCACGTGGATCGGCTGGCCGATGCCGCGTTCATGGCCGCCCTCTGGCAATACTTCGGGGAAGAGCCGTTCGAACGGGGCAACCTCGACGCAGGCCGACTGTCCTGGCTGTTCGGACGCGAGGTCGTGGCGGCCGAGGACCCGTTCGATCCCTGCTCCTATGAAGCGCTGCTGAAGATCGACGCAAAGCGCGCCGAGGCGGCCTTTCCGCAGGTCTTTGCGCCGGACGCCCCCGACGCATTGACCGACGACTGGGACGAGGAGGAGGACTAGGCATGAACCTGCCGACGCCCCGTCCGTTTTGGCATGGATTTGCCCACGGCCTTGGCGTCGTTTGCAAGGCGTTTGCAATGACGCGGCAGGCGCGCCATTGTTTCTGTGCGGGTCAATGGCAGTCAGGTCATGGCACGCGCAGTCAACGTTGTTACCCTTCCCCTTCCCTTCGGTCCGGCCCGTCCCAGGCCGGACCGATCCTTATGCGCATCACATCGGTGCCGGGTGACGATTGCGTGGGCCACAATAGAAACTGCTTCCAAATCCGTGATGTTGCGGTAGAATCTGCCGCAATAACAACAAACCAACGAGGCAGTACCCCATGCGCAAGTCGCTTATCGTCTTTGCTCTTCTTTCCACGTCCCTGGCCGGCTGCATGCAGGACCCGGCGTCGCGCGGCATGGCCGGCGCGGCGGCTGGCGCGCTTGTCGCCGACGCTCTGGACGAAAACATGCTGGCCGGTGCGGCACTGGGCGGGATGGCTGGTCTTGCCACCTGCGGCATTGAGCTTGGCCTGCCGCCCTGCAACACGGGCTACTGATGTAACCGCCCTCGGGCGGGCTCACCTGACCACAAGGACCATCCGGGCTGACCGCCCGGGTGGTCCTTTTTATTTGCGCCTGATGGGGGGAACCGATGTTTGACAAGATCCTGATCGCCAACCGGGGCGAAATCGCCTGCCGCGTGATCAAGACGGCCCGGAAGATGGGGATCAAGACCGTCGCGGTCTATTCCGACGCCGACCGCAATGCGCTGCATGTGAAGATGGCGGACGAAGCGGTCCATATCGGCCCGCCCCCGGCGAACCAGTCCTACATCGTGATCGACAAGATCATGGACGCCATCCGCCAGACCGGCGCCCAGGCGGTGCATCCGGGCTATGGGTTCCTCAGCGAAAACATGAACTTCGCCGCCGCACTTGAGGCCGCAGGGGTGGTCTTCGTGGGGCCCCCCAGCCCGGCCATCGAGGCGATGGGGGACAAGATCACCTCGAAGAAGCTGGCGATGGAGGCGGGGGTCTCCACGGTTCCGGGCTACATGGGCCTCATTGCCGATGCCGAGGAGGCGGTGAAGATCTCGGGCCAGATCGGCTATCCGGTGATGATCAAGGCCAGCGCGGGCGGCGGCGGCAAGGGGATGCGGATCGCCTGGAACGAGGGGGAGGTTGCCGAGGGCTTCCAGTCCTCGAAGAACGAGGCGGCTGCTTCGTTCGGGGATGACCGTATCTTCATCGAGAAGTTTGTCACTCAGCCGCGCCACATCGAAATTCAGGTTCTCGCCGACAAGCACGGCAACTGCGTCTATCTGCACGAACGCGAATGCAGCATCCAGCGCCGGAACCAGAAGGTCATCGAAGAGGCCCCGTCGCCCTTCCTGGACGAAGCCACCCGGAAGGCGATGGGCGAACAGGCCTGCGCGCTGGCCAAGGCCGTGGGCTACACCAGCGCCGGGACGGTGGAGTTCATCGTCGATGGCAACCGCAACTTCTATTTCCTTGAAATGAATACCCGTTTGCAGGTCGAGCATCCGGTGACGGAACTGATCACCGGGGTCGATCTGGTGGAACAGATGATCCGCGTCGCCGATGGTCAGCCGCTGCCCTTCAACCAGTCGGACCTGAAGATCCACGGCTGGGCGATGGAAAGCCGGCTGTACGCCGAGGACCCGTATCGCAACTTCCTGCCCTCCATCGGGCGGCTGACCCGCTACCGGCCCCCGGTCGAGGGCAAGACCGCGCGCGGCGGGATCGTGCGCAACGATACCGGCGTCTACGAGGGCGGCGAGATCAGCATGTTCTACGACCCGATGATCGCCAAGCTGTGCACCTGGGGTCCGACCCGCGCCGATGCCATCGAAGAGATGCGGCTGGCGCTGGACACCTTCGAGGTGGAGGGGATCGGCCACAACCTGCCGTTCTGTTCTGCCGTGATGGACCACCCGCGCTTTGCGTCCGGCAATATCACCACGGCCTTCATCGCCGAGGAGTATGAGGGCGGCTTT
>NZ_JAXMMF010000117.1:0-9785 GCF_034366665.1 Tabrizicola sp.
GGCCATCGCGCCCGGCAGCCAGAAGTGGAACGGCATCTGCGCTGACTTGGTGAAGCAGCCCAAAAGGAACAGGCCCAGCACCAGCGGATAAAGGGGATCGGCGCGCACGACATCGCCTGCGGCCAAAACGCGATCAAGGTCATAGCTTCCGACGATCTGGCCGAGGATCAGCATGGCGACCAGCAGACACAGGCCCCCCAGCCCCGTCACGATCAGCGCCATTCGCGCCCCGTCCCGCGCCGCCTGCCCCTGGTGCCAATACCCGATCAAGAGGAACGACAGGATCGAGGTCAGCTCCCAGAACACCACCAGCATCAGGATGTTGCCCGACATCAGCATGCCGACCATCGCACCCGTGAAGGCCATCAGGAAGGCGTAGAACCGCGGTACCGGGTCGGCCTTGGACAGGTAGTAGCGGGCATAGACCAGCACGAGGATGCCGATGGCAAAAACCAGCGTCACGAACATCCAGACAAAGCCATCCATCCGGAAGGTGAGGTTCAGGCCCAGCGAGGGAACCCAGCGCAAGGTGCTGCGCAGGACCTGGCCATCGCCGATCGGCGCATGCAGCAGGGCAAGGATCGCGAGCCCCGCCGCGAGCAGAAGACCCGAGACCCAGGCAGCTGCACCATGCGCCGACGCCCGGACCGTGCTAGCAGCAATCGCTGCGGCAAAGGGCAATCCGACCAGGATGAGCAGCAGGTTCTCTTCGATCATGCCCCCGAGGGTATCCTTTCGTTGCAGCTTCCGGCAAAGGTCTTTCCAGAAAGCAAGCCAAGGGCATGACCGCCTGCGGCGGTGCGTGCCCATGCCCTGGATTGATGGAAGGACGTTGGTCCCGATTAAGTCGTCATTTCTGACGTTTTCAAGTCGGTTATGGACGTTTTCAGCCCGACAGGGGAAGAACGCCCGCAACTTTGTTGCTCAAGGCCCACTCAGGCGGCTTGCCTGAAGAAGAGCAGCGCGCAGGGATCGTGCTCAGGGTGGGGCGCCTGACGCATTCTTGATCACCTGATCGGGTCGGACTCGTTGCCTTCGATGGCATGGATCTGCCGCATCAATCCGACCGCGGCCTCGATGTCGATCTGGCAGGCGATGCCGGCACCCCGCTCGGCCTCGAAACGACCTACCGCGGCGATCTCCTTCATCAACCCTGGTGCGACGCTTTCCTCGACCAGCCAGAACACGAGGTTGCGGTGCGAGGCAACCTCCAGCCCCAGAAACCGCCGCTCCGGTTCCAGCCCCTCTCCTCGGGCCGAGGTGATGACGGTGGACCCGGTCGCCCCCGCCTTGCGCGCGGCGTCCAGAACTTCATCGAGCCGTTCCTCGGGAAGGAAGGCGATGACCATCTTGAACTTCATCCGGTGTCTCCCTTGCTGTCAGGTGCCGCGCCTGTCCTGCGGCGAAGATGCGCGTCGATGATGGCCGTGGCCAGCACAGCGAAGGCCGAGCCGATCATGGCCAGAACGATCAGGCCGAACCCGTCGGCCAGCGCGCTGCGGCCCGGCAGGGTTTCGGCCACGGCCACGCCGTAGGCCGCAATCATGGGAACGGTGACGACCGATGTGGCAATCGCCCCGCTGTCCAGTGCCAGCGGTACAAGCTGGCGAGGCGCGATCATGGCCAGCAGCCCGACCGCCGCCACCATCGGCGCCAGGACCAGCCCCAGCGGCACCCCATAGACGATCCGCAATCCCGCCAGCCCCAGCCCGAAGCCAAAGCCCCCGGCGACGGCAAGACGCAGGACCATCGGCCGGATCGCGCCGCCGGTCATGTCGCTGACACGATCGGCGGTGGCGGCCATGGTCGGCTCGATCAGGGCAGCCGCACCACCGAGGGTTATTGCAAAGCCTACCAGTGCCAGAACGCCGGCTGCCGACGTGCCATCGGTCAGACGCTCGGCCAGACCGCGCGCCACATCTCCGGCCAGGGGCACGAGGGTGCCTTCCAGACCAAAGCGGAATAGAGTCATCCCGGCGGCAAGGATGGCAACACCCTGGACCGCCCGCCGCAAAAGGCCCTGATCCCGGGCAAGGAAGCGCCAGGCAAACAGCCCCAGCACGGCCAGGATCGGCGCAAGGTCGACCAGGGTTCGCAGCGCCTGCTGTCCGATGTCTGCACCCATGTCAGCCCCCACCAAGCAGGATCAGGGCGACGGCGATGAACATCAGCATCGGCGCAAGGCTTGCCAGCACCACAATCCCGAATCCATCCACCAAGGCGTTGCGGCTCCGCAGAACCGAGGCGAGCCCTATCCCGAGGGCAAGCATCAGCGGGATGTTGATGATCGAGGTTGCGGCGGTTCCGGCATCCAGCGCCACCGCGATCACCGGCGCGTCGGACAAAAGCGAAACGAGCGCGATAAGCCCGTATCCCGGCAGGACCAGCCAGATCACGGGCCAGCCCTTCAAGGTGCGCCAGACACCGACGACCAGCGCCAGACCAAGGCCGATCGCGATGCCATAGCGGATCCAGCTCGCCAGCGCCTCTTGTTGCCCGAGAGTGACGGGAATCCCCGGATCGGCCGCCATGGCCGCAGCAGCCTGTGCCGCCACGGCCGCGAGAGCGGGTTCCGCCACCGTGCTGCCAAAGCCCAAGGCGAAGGCAAACCCCAGAAGCCACGCCGGATGTCCGCGCCGCGCCATCGCATCGGCCAGTGCCTCGCCGATCGGGAACAGGCTCATTTCCAACCCGCGCACCATCAGCGTTAAGCCCACCAGCACTGCCATGAAACCCAGCACAAGACCCGGGATATCGGGCGGAATGCGGCCCAGCACAGCGCCTTCGAACGCGGCGATCGTCAGAAGAATCGGCAACATGTCCCTCAGCGTTCCGAGGAATGGACCAATCTGGCGCAGCAGGGGTTTCACCAGCCTATGTCCCCGGCAAGGGCCAAACGGGAGCTGGCCATGGCGGACATCATCCGGCTCATTCGACACGGGGAGGAGGCAGGGTCAGAACATCGACATTGGCGTTCTGAAGAACCTTCTCGGTCACGCTACCCAGCATCATCCGGGAAAGCCCCCCCCTCCCTTGCGTGGCCATCACGACGAGATCGGCCTGCGTCTGCTCGGCCGCCTTCAATATCTCGTGCGCTTCCGTCGTCTCGCCGTGCCGGACAAGGAGTTGAAGGTCCGAACGGCCCAAGGTGCCTGCGAACCTCGCAAGGCTTCTCCGTGCCTCGGCGGCTTCGGTCGCAACGTGATGATCCCGGTCCTCCCGTGGAAGGGAGCCGGACATGGCAAGCCGCAGGGCAAGCACGTCGAACACTGTCAGGATCGCATGGTTTGCCGCGGCGAAGATGCCGAGGTCGCAATACCGCTGAAGCGCGGCTTTCGATGCTTCGGAAAGGTCCGTGGTCAGCAGGATCTGGCGGTAAGGTGAGACGGGCGGGCCGTTCACGCTCAGAACCGGGCACGCGACCTTGCGGATCGCCCGCTCCGCTGTCGTGCCGACAAACGCATCCCGCAGGAACTGTCGACGGTGGGGCCCCAGAACAAGGATATCCGGACGTCGTTCTTCCGTGGCGCGGGCGATCCCCTCGAACGGATCGGCAAGGATGACGTCTGACCTTCCCTTCACGCCGTCGACCGATCCAAGCGTTGCCATCTGTTGACGAAGCAAGGCCCGTGCGTCGGCTGCCTCATGGTCGACAAGGCGCTTGGGTCGATCGTCATCAACCACATGCACGAGGTCAAGCTCGGCATTCTCGGCCCGGGCGACAAGCACGGCGCGTCTGAGGGCGCGGTCTGACCGCTCGGAGAAATCGGTCGCACAAAGGACCCGCTGCATCTGGTTTCCTTCTTTCTTTCAATTGCCCAATCAAAACATGGATGAACCTGCTCCGGTTTGATGCAGGTCAATCAAGGATTTCGAAGTCGCGTTATTCTTGATGAAACGTAGCCAAGGATCGCAAACCGATGCCTCACGATCAGTATCAGACGGTCAAGGAGGTTGCCGAGCGCCTGAAGGTCGCCGAGGCGACGGTGCGGGCGTGGATCCACGACGGCGCGCTGCGTGCCATAGATGTTGGCAAGGGCTGGCGCATTGCCGATGCCGATCTCGAGGCGTTCCTGACGCGTCACGAAACGACACCGCGCGCGGGGCGGGCAACGCCAGATGCGGGACATCATCCGCACGCAAACGGACGGCACGCGCCCCTTGTCTGAAGTCTTTTCCCCTAAACCTCGAAGGAGACTGCCATGAACCGACTTTCCGGAAAGACCGCCATTGTGACCGGAGGCGCTGTCGGCATTGGCCGGGCCTGCGTCGAGCGCATGGCGCAGGAAGGTGCCAAGGTCGCGATCTTCGACGTGCTCGCGGCCGAAGGCGAGGCGCTGGCCAGTGACCTTGCCGCACAGGGCCATACGGTAGCCTTCTGGCGCGTGGATGTGACCAATGAGACCGAGATGAAGGCGGCCATCGAGGCGGCGGTGGGCCAGTTTGGCGGGTTGCACGTGATGGTGAACAATGCAGGCATCTCGGGCAGCCCCAAACCCACCGATCAGGTGACCGAGGCAGAATGGGACCAAGTGCAGGCGGTGAACGTCAAGGGAGTCATGTTCGGCACCAAGCACGCCATCCCGCATCTGCGCGCGGCAGGCAGCGGATCGATCATCAACCTGTCCTCCATCGCCGGGCTGATCGGCGTGGGCAATCTGGCGGCCTATCACGCCTCCAAGGGTGCGGTGCGCCTGATGAGCAAGAACGACGCTGTGACCTATGCGCCCGAACAGATCCGCGTGAATTCGATCCATCCCGGCTATATCTGGACACCTATGGTGGAAAACCACCTGCGCACCACGTCGCCCGACCTTGAGGCCGCCAAGGCGGCGGCCGGATCGGTGCATCCGATCGGCCATATGGGCGAGCCCGATGATATTGCATGGGCAGTCGTCTGGCTTGCCTCCGACGAGGCCAAGTTCGTGACGGGCGCTGAAATCGCCATCGACGGGGGCTATACGGCGCGCTGATGCAGATGACCGATCCGCATTCCCGCCCCGCCGACGATTGCCTGTCCGATCTGAAGACCCGGCCCGAAGGCCTGACCGCATCTGACGCGGCCCGCCGTCTGGCCGAACATGGCCCCAACCGCCTGCCCGAGGTTCAGGCGCGGGGGCCGCTGCGGCGGTTCCTTGGGCAGTTCAACAACGTGCTGATCTATGTTCTGATCGGCGCGGCCATCGTGACCGGAGGCTTGCAGCACTGGATCGACACCGGCGTGATCCTTGCCGTGGTCCTTGCCAACGCCGTGATCGGCTTCCTTCAGGAGGGCAAGGCCGAAACCGCGATGGCTGCGATCCGACAGATGCTGGCCCCCCGTGCCGCCGTGCTGCGCGACGGGCGGAGGGTCACCGTCGACGGCGCCGACCTGGTGCCCGGCGACATCGTGCTGCTGGAAGCCGGGGACAAGGTTCCCGCCGACCTGCGCCTGATCGAGGCGCGCGGACTGGCGGCACAAGAGGCCATTCTCACAGGCGAATCCGTTCCGGTGGAAAAGGCAACTGCCCCCGTCGCGGCCGATGCACCTCTTGGGGATCGCCGGTCGATGCTGTGGTCGGGCACGCTGGTCACCCAAGGCACCGCCCGCGGTGTCGTGACCGCAACCGGCCCGGCCACTGAAATCGGCCGCATCGGCGGGCTGCTTGCCGGGGTGGAGCAACTGACGACACCGCTGGTCGCGCAGATGGACCATTTTGCGCGCTGGCTGTCGTTCCTGATCCTGCTTTCGGCCGCACTCTTGCTGTCCTGGGGCTATTTCGTCGGCCATATGCCCTTCTCCGACCTGTTCATGACGGTCGTGGCCATCGCCGTCTCGGCCATTCCAGAGGGGCTGCCCGCCGTCATGACGATTACGCTGGCCATTGGTGTGCAGGCCATGGCGCGGCGCAATGCCATCGTGCGGCGTCTTCCCGCGATCGAATCCATCGGGTCGGTCTCTGTCATCTGCACCGACAAGACCGGCACCCTGACCCGTAACGAGATGGTGGTGGCCGCCGCCGAGACAGCCGAGGGCACCTTTGTCATCACTGGCGACGGCTACGCGCCCGAGGGTGAGATCACGCCGCGGGGCGACCTGTCAGCACTCGCCCGCGCCTCCGCCTTGTGCAACGACGCGGCTCTGCATGACCGAAACGGGGTCTGGACGGTCGAGGGCGACCCGATGGAGGGCGCGCTTCTGGCCTTCGCGGGCAAGGTTGCAGTGGAACCGTCGGCGCGCCGGCTGGACGCCGTTCCCTTCGACAGCCGCCACCGTTTCATGGCCGTGCTCACCGAGGGGCCGGGCGGTCGGATGATCCATGTGAAAGGCGCACCCGAACGGGTGTTGCGGATGTGCGGGGGGCTGGACTACGCCCACTGGCACGACCGGGCCGAAGCGATGGCCCGACGCGGTCTGCGCGTGCTGGCTCTGGCCGAACGGGCCGCGCCTGCCGGACAGATCGACCCCGCCGCGCTGGAGGGAGGTCTGACCCTCCTCGGCCTCGTCGGTCTGATTGACCCCCCTCGGCCCGAGGCCATCGCTGCCGTAGTGGAATGTCGTGCAGCGGGCATCCGGGTGAAGATGATCACTGGCGATCACGCTGGTACCGCCGCAGCCGTCGCCGCACAGATCGGCCTGCAGAACCCGGACCGCGTTCTGACTGGCGCAGAGCTCGACAAGCTGGATGATGCACAACTGGCGTTGGAAGTAACCTCGGTCGACGTCTTCGCCCGCACCAGCCCCGAGGATAAGCTGCGCCTGGTCACGGCGTTGCAGGCCAACGGCCTGTCGGTCGCCATGACCGGCGACGGCGTGAACGACGCCCCCGCCCTGAAACGCGCCGATGCAGGGATCGCCATGGGCCTTAAGGGCTCTGAGGCCGCGAAAGAGGCGGCTGATCTGGTGCTTGCCGACGACAACTTCGCCTCCATCGCCGCTGCCGTGCGCGAAGGGCGGACGGTCTATGACAACCTGAAAAAGGTCATCAGCTGGACGCTGCCCACCAACGCGGGCGAGGCGATGGTCGTCATCGTGGCCCTGATCGCCGGCATGGCCCTGCCGATGACGGCGGTGCAGATCCTGTGGGTCAACCTGATCACTGGCATCACCCTTGGCCTTGCCCTTGCGTTCGAGCCGACGGAATCCGGCACGATGGCCCGCCCGCCCCGCCGCCGCGATGCGCCCATTCTGTCGGGGGAACTCGTCTGGCATGTGGTGCTGGTGGCCACCCTGTTCCTTGCCGCCGTCTTCGGGATGTTCACCTATGCGCTTGATCGTGGGTATTCCCTGCCGCTTGCCCAGACGATCGCGATGAACACGCTGGTGGTGCTGGAAATTTTCCACCTCTTTTTCATCCGCAACATCCATGGCACCTCGCTTACCTGGGCTGCGGCGCGGGGGACAAAGGTGGTCTGGACAGTGGTCATCGCAATCACCGCGGCGCAGTTCGCAATCACTTACATCCCGGTGTTGCAGTTGGTTCTTGGAACGGAACCGGTTGCCCTGTTCGACGGGGTGCTGATCGTCGGCATCGGTGCCGCCTTCTTCGCAATCATCGAGATCGAAAAGCAGATACGGCTGGGACTTCAACGTAGATAAGCCCCGGGATTGCTGTGTGCCAGACATGAAGGGCGGTTGGCCCTGATGCTCAATCCGGGATGAGCCACGGGAAAGGAGGCACCTCCGAACAGAATGCTTGTGCGCGCTAACGATCCGAGCGAGAGCGTGCCGATGAAATCTCCTTGCTATCGCTCGTGTTGTTTTGTATCGGTGCGCTATTATAGCGGGAGTCGGCGTCATGAAGCACAGGGTCCGGACCGCGGCGGCTGCCGCGGCCATCACCGTATCGAGCCTCGTCAGCTCGCTCGAGCCGGCGCAAGCCTATCAGGTCGACTGCGCCATCTTGCTCTGTCTGGCGGGCGGCTGGCCGGCATCGGCGCCTTGTGCCCATGCGCGCGCAGTCTTCATCCGTCGGATCACGCCTTGGCCGATCGAACCGCCCTTGCAGATCTGGCGCTGTCCGATGGGGGCGTCGTTCAACGCCCCTGCCCCGCTGTCGCCGATGGAGCGGCTGTACGACATCGCCTTCCGGGAAGCGCCTCAGGCTATTATCCCGCACGATCCCTTGCCCCTTGTCCGAGTCCAGTCAGACGAGCGCGCTGACATCGACATCTCGGGCGATGCCTTCGACTTCGTCCGCAGCATCCGCGTGTTTCACATCCAGTTTAGCCAGCGCCGGAACCGAGACGGCGACTGCATCACCTCGGACTCCACGCGCCTCGGCTCCTACGGGGTCCAAGGCGACTATCACTGGACCCGGTCCAGCGTCGCCCAGGTGCCGCCCGCCTCCGATCTGCCCAACACCGGACACTGCAACTGGGTGAGTTATCGCTCGGTCTTCGTCGACTGGCGCGATCATGAAGGCAACTACGGCTTCGAAGAGGTCCGCTACTGAACCCGGCCGGGCCTCCATCGGGCCGGCCCGCTTCCGACACATCTTGCACCGGAGACTGTGCACCGAACCCGAAAAGGGAAACGACGCCAGACCGAAAAGCCTGACGCCGTGCTAGAAGAACCCGTGAACAAGGATCTTCTAGCGCGCGATGATGACGGTGCAGGGTGCGCGGTTCGCGATGTCCATGGCCACCGAGCCAAGAACCAGCCGTGATAGTCCGCGCTTGTCGCCAGTGCCGATGACGATGGCATCGATCCCGAGTTCAAGCGCGTGGTCGATGATCCCGGTCGAGGCTTCGCGCGCAACAACCACCGCCGCTTTCGCCGGTTTATGCCCGCTCTGGGCGGCCTTTTCGCAGGCTTCATCAAGGATCGCCTTCGCCTCGCTCTCGGTCCAGATCAAGGCAATTGGTGCTCGGGGCGAACGTCCATAGACCACATTCACCACAACGACCGAGAGGTTGGCCGCGTATTTCGTTGCGAGTTCCGCAGCGGTGGCCAGTGCAAGGTCCGCATGGTCGGAGCCGTCAAAACAGCAGAGGATATGTTTCATCTGTTTGCCTTTTCACTTTGATTGGAGTCATTCATCTATCTTCTAGCAGTCGTGGTGTTTGACGGTCGGATCGCACGCAGGAGCCCCGCTCATGCAAAATCGATACGGTGTCTGCCTTTCTTGCAAGCCGCCAGCAAAGGAAGGGCCCTGCTACAGCGTTCACCGGACATCCTCCCCGCCGCTAATCTTCGGTGGATCACCAGCGCGTGCCGGGATTTGGGACTTCCCGCAGGTTACAATGCGTGGCACCGTCTCGCGTGCGATCATGAACGCCTCAAGATCCGCGTCAGCAACCCGCCAGCCCTTGCCGATGTAGATAGCGCGAAGTGCGCCCGACTTGATCCACTGCCTCACGGTGGCCTCGGCCACTTCAAGCCTTTCGGCAACCTCCTTCACGGTCTGATAGCGGTCATGCGGCATGGCTCCCTCCGTTGCAGCCGATGCCAAAGAATAATGAACCTTGGTCACGTTTCGTTGATTTGGATCAAGGATTGGGATCTGTTTTTCAGACAAGCTGCCCTTATCCGTCGGTTCGGCACAGTGGGTGCGCCTTCGCCATCCCGGTCCGAAACACTCCGCTCTCAAAAGGGAATCACACCGTGCCAAATCGAATCGCCTACATGCCGCTGAACACCTACCCCGAGGCAGCGCCCGATCCGGCGATCCTCTCTGCGATCGGCTTTACGGCTGCGTTGGGATGCGGCTTGCATGTCTCGACCTTCGCCGTGGACATCCCACCAGTGTCCTCGCCGATCGGCGGCTTTCTGATCAACGTCGAGGGAATGGCGCGCGCGGCGG
>NZ_JAXMMF010000118.1:0-17323 GCF_034366665.1 Tabrizicola sp.
CGCGATCTTCGTCGAACTGGTCTTCGGCTTGCCGGGTCTGGGCCGACTGACCGTGCAGGCGCTGATCAATTCCGACTATCCGGTGATCCTGGCCGTCACGCTGATCGGGTCCTTTCTGGTCATGGCGTCAAACCTGCTGGTCGACCTGCTGTATCCGCTGCTTGATCCGCGCGCGACCGATCCCAAGGCGGCGCGGACATGACCGGCGGCACGATCATCACCCCTCCCGAGGACCGACCCTCCAGCCTGTGGCGCGACGCCTGGCGCAGGCTTCGGCGCAACCGGCTGGCCGTGGCCGGGCTTGTCGTGCTGGCGGTTCTGGTCTTTGTCGCGGCCTTCGGACCCTGGCTCACGCCCTATGATTTCCTGTCGCAGAACCTGGACGCGCGGAACCTGCCGCCTTCGCTGGGCCATCCCTTCGGGACCGACGATCTGGGCCGCGATGTCCTGTCCCGCGTGATCTACGGCGCGCGCACCGCCTTTCTGGTCGCCGTCCTTGTCACAGTGGTCGCCGTCCTGATCGGCGTCGTCCTTGGCGCCATCGCGGGCTTTTACGGTGGCCGTTTCGACAAGGCGCTGATGTGGGTGACAGACATGACCATGTCGGTACCGCAACTGCTGCTGGTCGTCGTCATCAATGCCTCGCTGAAGCAACCCATCTCGCTGTGGATGGAGACGCGCTACATGGAGACGCTGAACCCCATCTACCGCAACTCGGCCATCATCGACTTCGTGCTGGTCTTCGGGTCGATGGCGCTGATCTCGTGGCCGCCCTATGCGCGTCTGGTGCGGGCGCAGGTCCTGTCGATCCGCAACCGGCCCTATGTCACGGCAGCCCGGGCGCTGGGGCTGACGAACCGGATCATCCTGACCCGCTATGTGATGCCGAACGCCGTCGGTCCGCTGATCGTCGCCATCTCGGCCGGGCTGGGGACCGCGATGGTGCTGGAAAGCGCCTTCTCCTTCCTTGGCATCGGGGTGAACCCGCCGACGCCCAGCTGGGGCAACATGATCTCGGACGGGCTCCGGGTCTGGACCAACTATCCCCACCTCCTCCTGGCCCCCGCCGCCGTGCTGGCGGTGGTGACGGTGGCCTTCAACTTCCTGGGCGACGGGTTGAACGACGCACTGAACCCGAAGGGCCAGAAATGACAGCGCTTCTGGATATCCGTGGCCTGACCATCGACATCGACCGTGACAGTGGCCCTGCCCGCGTGGTGGACGGGATCGACCTGACCGTGGCCGAGGGGGAATCCCTGGGCATCGTCGGCGAATCCGGCTGCGGCAAAAGCCTGACGATGCTGTCGCTGGTGGGCCTGCTGCCCAACCGCATCCGTGTGACCCAAGGTGTCGCGGATTTTGCGGGCAAGGACCTGCTTGCCATGTCGTCCGAAGACCTGCGCCGCCTGCGGGGGTCGCAGATCGGTTTCATCTTCCAGGACCCGATGACCAGCCTGAACCCGGTGATGCGGGTCGGGGCGCAGATCGCCGAGGCGCTGGTCTATCAAAGCGGCATGGCCAAACCCGCGGCGATGGAACGGGCCGCCGAACTGCTGGAGCTGGTCGGCATCCCCTCGCCACGCGACCGGCTGATGGCCTATCCGCACGAATTGTCGGGCGGCATGCGCCAGCGGGTGATGATCGCCATCGGACTTGCAGGCTCGCCGCGCCTCCTGATTGCGGACGAACCCACGACGGCGCTGGACGTGACCATCCAGGCGCAGATCGTGGACCTCGTCCGCGACCTGAAGGACCGCTTCGGGATGTCGGTGGTCTGGATCACCCATGACCTTGCGCTGATCGCGGGTCTCGCCGACCGGATCGCCGTGCTTTATGCCGGAACGGTGGTCGAGGATGCTCCGGTTGACGTGATCTTTGACCGCCCGACGCATCCCTATACGCGCGGATTGCTGGCCTCGCTGCCCACGCTGACCGACACGCCGATGTCGCGGCTGCCGTCGATCGCCGGCACCCCGCCCGAACCGGGCCGCCGCCCGCCGGGCTGCCCCTTCGCGCCGCGTTGCGGGCTGGTGACCGCGGTCTGTACCACGTCCGTCCCCCGGCTTGCCCCGGTGGCTGGCAGTGACCCGGCCCATCGCGCGGCCTGTTTCGTGACGGCCGGAGGCGTCGGATCATGACCGGGGCGCTTCTGTCGATCCGCAACCTGACCAAAGAGTTCCCCGTGCGCCTTGGCGCGTTCGGCGAACGGGCCGCGACGGTCCATGCGCTTGATTCCCTGACCATCGACATCGCCGAGGGCGAAACGCTGTCCCTGGTCGGTGAATCCGGCTGCGGAAAGTCGACCACCGGCTACTGCGTCCTGAACATCCAGCGACCGACCAGCGGGTCGGTGATCTATGCCGGGACCGATATCGCACAGCTTGACGATGACGGGATGCGGCCCTTCCGGCGCGATCTGCAGATCGTGTTCCAGGACCCCTATTCCACGCTGAACCCACGCATGCCCATCGGCGAGGCGTTGGCCGAGCCGATCCTGTTCCACAAACTGGCCCCGAAGTCCGAAATCCGTGACCGGCTGCACCAGCTTCTGGCCGATGTCGGCCTGTCCGAGCGGTTCGCCAGCCGCTACCCGCACGAGCTTTCAGGCGGCCAGCGGCAACGCGTCGCCATCGCCCGCGCCCTGGCCTGCCAGCCGCGCTTCATCGTCTGCGACGAGGCGATCTCGGCGCTGGACGTGTCGGTGCAGGCGCAGATCCTGAACCTGCTTCTGGACCTGCAGCAGAAATACGGGCTGACCTACCTTTTCATCGCCCACGACCTGGCCGTGGTCCGCCACATCTCGGACCGCGTCGGCGTGATGTATCTGGGGCGCCTGGCAGAACTTGCGCCCGCAGCGGCCCTTTTCGCGCAGCCCCTGCATCCCTACACCCGCGCGCTTTTGTCGGCGGTGCCGTCCACCGACCCACGGGCGGCCCGCACCCGGCAACGCCTGCAGGGCGAGGTGCCCTCACCGCTCGCGCCGCCCCCCGGCTGCCGCTTCCACACCCGCTGCCCGCTGGCCCGCGCCCAGTGCCGCAGCGATGTGCCGCTCTTGCGCGAAGTGGCGCCCGGTCACCTGGTCGCCTGCCACGCCGTCTCATCCCCCACCGCGACGAACTGGGAGCACAACCCGGCATGACGTCCCCCCCGATTGGCATCACAATGGGCGATCCCGCCGGTGTCGGCCCCGAGATCATCGTGAAATCGCTGGCCGCGATGGATGGCGCCGCGCGCGACGGCATCCGTGTCTATGGCAACCGCGACAGCCTTGCGGCGGCCGAGGCGGTGCTGAAGACTGGCCTGAACCTGGCCGCGCTGGACGTTGTCCACGTGGACATCCCGGGCGCTTTGCCCGCGTTCGGCAAGCTGGACCCGCGGTGTGGCGAGGCGAGCTACCAGTTCATCGCCGCCGCCGTCCGCGACGCGCTGGAAGGCCGGATCGGCTGCATCGTCACCGCCCCGATCAACAAGGCCGCGCTGAATGATGCGGGGCACCATCACGACGGGCACACCGGCCTTCTGGCCCATCTGACGGGCACGAAGACCTGCCACATGCTTCTGGCCTCGGCCCGGCTGTCGGTCATCCACAACTCGACCCATGTCTCGCTGAGGGATGCCATCAGCCGCGCCACGACGGACCGGGTGCTGGCCACGATCCGCGCGGGGCACCGCCATTTCGCGCGGCTGGGCACGCCCGCGCCGCGCATCGCCGTGGCGGGCATCAACCCGCATTGCGGCGAGGGTGGCCTGTTCGGAACCGAGGATGACGACCAGATCGCCCCCGCCGTGGCCGCCGCCCGCGCCGAGGGGATCGACGTGCAGGGGCCGATCTCGGCCGATACGGTGTTCCACCGCGCCTATACCGGCGCCTTCGACCTGGTGGTCGCGCAGTATCATGACCAGGGTCACATCCCGATCAAGCTGGTGGCCTTCGACAGTGCGGTGAACGTGTCCGTCGGCCTGCCCATCGACCGCTGCTCGGTCGATCACGGCACCGCCTTCGACATCGCCGGGCGCGGGATCGCGGACAATGGCAACCTTGACCACGCGCTGGCCTATGCCGCGCGCCTGACCGGCCAGCGGAGGGCCTGACCCATGACCTTTGCCGTAACCGGTGTCTTCTGTGCCTCGGCCACGCCCCTGACGGCCGACCTTTCGCCGGACCTTGAGGCCTTTGCCGCGCATTGCCGGACGCTCCTGGACGATGGCTGCGACGGCATCGCCCTTCTGGGCACCACCGGCGAGGCGAACTCGTTCTCCTCGGCCGAACGCCGCGCGATCCTGGAAGCGGCGCTGGGGGCGGGGATAACCCCGTCGCGGCTGTTGCCGGGCACTGGGCTTGCGAATGTGCCCGAGACGGTCGAGCTGACCCGCCACGCACTGTCCTGCGGCGTGACGACGATCGTGATGCTCCCCCCGTTCTACTACAAGGGTGTCAGCGACGACGGGCTGTTCGCGGCCTATGCCAGCGTGATCGAAGGCCTCGGCGATCCTCGGCTTCGGGTGATCCTGTATCACATTCCGCAGATGACCGGCCTGCCGATCAGCCATGATCTGATCGAGCGGCTGGTGACGGCCTTCCCCGAAACCGTGATCGGCATCAAGGATTCCGCCGGCAAGATCGAGAACATGGAGGCGATGATTGCCCGCTTTCCCGGTTTTGCGGTGCTGGCCGGCGCCGACCCGCTGCTGCTGCCGCTGATGCGGATGGGTGGCGCGGGCTGCATCACCGCCACGTCGAACCTGGTGGCGCGCGACCTTGCCTTTGTCTTCCGCCATGCCAATGCGCCCGCTCAGGCCGCAGGCGTCGCCGCGGCTCAGGCCCGGATCAACGCCTACCGCGATCTGTCCAATTCCTATGTCCAGATCCCGGCGATAAAGGCGATGGTCGGTCGACGCCACGGCCATCCGGGCTGGGTCCGCACCCGCCCGCCGCTTCTGCCCACCACGGCCGCAGAACAGGCCGACCTGGCCCGTCGGCTGGACGAGATTGACCTGCACACTCCCGGAGCACCGGCATGACCGACTATGCCTCGCCACTGCGCCTGTTCCAACCGCGCCAGTTCGACTATGGATCAGGAAGCGCCGCCCAGGTCGGCGTCTGGGCAAAAGCCGAAGGGTTCCGGCGTATTCTGGTCGTGACCCAGCCCGTGATGGCCGCGCAGATCGACCGGCTTGGCCTGCCGGGGCAGGTCGCGGTTTTCTCGGGCGTCCAGCCTGAGCCCGACAGCGACAATCTTGCGCTGGCGGTTGCGGCGGCCGTGCAGGCGGCACCGGACCTTGTCGTCGGGTTCGGCGGCGGCTCGGTCATGGATGTGGCAAAGCTGGTCACGGTCCTGCGCGGCGACCAGACACTGGCCGAGGTGGTCGGCCCACACCGGGTGACCGGGCGGCAGAACGCGCTGGCCCTGGTCCCCACCACGGCGGGCACCGGGTCCGAAGCAGGCATCCGCGCCTTGGTCACGGATGCCTCGACCCTGAACAAGGTCGCCGTGGAAAGCCGCTACCTGATGCCGGACATGGTGGCGCTGGACCCCGACCTGACCATGTCCGTCCCCCCCGCCGTGACGGCCGCGACCGGGATCGACGCGATGGCCCATTGCGTCGAGGCCTTCACCAACCGCAAGGCCCACCCCCTGATCGACAACTACGCCCGGCTGGGCTTCGGGCTGGTGGCGCGCTATCTGCCCCGCGCCGTGCGCGACGGCAGCGACGCCGAGGCGCGGGCGGCGCTGCTTCTGGCGGCCTATTATGGCGGCATCTGCCTTGGCCCGGTCAACACGGCGGCTGGTCATGCACTGGCCTATCCGCTGGGCACCCGGCTGAAGCTGGCGCATGGTCTGGCCAACGCAGTGATCTTTCCGCATGTACTTGCGTTCAACCAGCCCGTTGCCAGCGCCAAGACGGCCGAGGTCGCCCTGGCGCTTGGCCTGCGGCACGACAGCGAGGCCGCCCTGTGCAAGGACGCGGCGCGCTGGTGTGCCGACCTGGGCGTCGAGATGCGCCTGTCGCAGCTTGGCGCCCTGCCCGAGCATCTGCCCGTTTGGGCGACCGAGGCCCACGCGATCCGCCGCCTGATGGACAACAACCCGCGAGACATGTCGGCCGAACAGGTGCTGGAGATTTACCGCGCCGCCTTCTGACAGCGCAGCCCTATCCGCGTGAGGACAGGTCCAGCAGACGGCCCTCGAACAGCCGGTCGCGTGATCCGGTGATATGGATGCGCATCGCCTCCCGCGCGTTTTCGGCCTCGCCCTTGGCGATGGCGCCGAAAATGCTGGCGTGCTCGTCCAGCACATGGTCCAGCCCGCCCCGCACCGTCTGCAGCGACAGGCCGTGAAACTTCATCCCCACGGCGATATGTTCGCGCAAGGCCCGCATCGAGGTTTCAAAATACTGGTTGTTCGCCGCCGTGGTGATCGCCAGATGGAAATCGAAATCGGCATCCTCGCGGTGGCTTCGCCGTTCGGTCGCGTCGCGCATGATCTGCAGACAGGTCTCGATCTCGGCCAGTTCACGGTCGCCGCGCCGCGTCGCGGCCAAAGCGGCCGCCGCCGGCTCGAAGGTCAGGCGATATTCATAGCAGCGCTGCAGGTCCGCGATGGTCTCCAACGGCTGGAACGCCAGGGGCTTCGGCGTCACCGGCGCGCAGACAAAGCTGCCCGCCCCTTGCCGCGAGGTGATCATCCCCTCCTCCCGCAACCGCGACAGCGCCGCCCGCACCACGGGACGCGAGACCTGGTGCTGTTCGGCCAGCACATTCTCGCCCGGCAGGCGTTCGTCGGCGGCGTAGTCTCCGTTCAGGATCGCGCGCCGGATGCGGTCATGCACGATATCGGCCAGCAACAGGGATTTCGGCCGCTCTGCCGTTCCGTCCTGCCGTCCGGAAGTCCTGCCTGCTAGGTTCATCCTGCCCTACTTTGGTCCATTGCCACGCGCACAAGCTTTGCAAGACAGTCCGGCCCACCAAAACCGCCCGATTTGGTGACAATATGGGGGCCATCAGGAAAATCCAGCGGAACACTGACCGGAAGGCCGGGCTGAACCTCGCCGAGCACCTGCAGGACGTCGATGTGAAGGGCATCCAGACAGGCCGCCGCCGTCTCGCCACCGGTCAGAAGCAGTGTCCCCTGCCGGGCCGACAGACGCGATGCCAGACTTGTGGCCAGGCGCTTGCCGACAGTCGCGCCGTCCAGACCGCCGCCACCGTCGACCAGCTGAAGCACGACGAGCCCTGAAAAGGCCGGGGGGTCCTGCAGCACCCCATCCGGGGCCGCGATCCACTGCGCGCTGGGAAAGGCCGCGCAAAGCCGCTGGACCTGCAGACGTGTCGTCGGGTCCCGTGAGCCGATGACAAGGCTGATCGGCAATGAAACGCTCGGCAGGCCGGCAGAGGGCTGCGCGGGCCGACCCGACAGTCGGGCAAGCGCCGAGGCAAGGCCGCGCGCGCCCACCGCCAGCGCGCCATCCGCTCCAGCAAGGATACGGTCAAGGTCGGCGTCGGTCAGGGCGTCGGGAAAAGCCATCTCGATCTGCGCATCCGGCGAAAGAGCGACCGGGATCGGCACGTCGATCCCGTGCCCCGTGACGTGCCCCTGCGCGACACAGCGGCCAAGTTCGGGAATGGCGGGGCAGACAATCATGCGCGTCAGCCCGCGGGCCTGCGCTAGTTCCAGCGCTTCGGCCCGGACATGTCCCTTCATGCGGCTGTCGATCTTCTTGAACAGCACCGGCACATCCGACAGGGCCGCAGCCGCCTGCCGCGCGCGGAACGCAGCCGTGGCTTCGTCCAGTTCGCGGCTGTTCAACGAAACCGCCACCACATCCGCACCAGCCGCCAGAGCCCGGTCAAGCGCGCCCAACCCGGTCGCCACGACAGTGCGCCATCCCGCCCGGGCAAAGGGCACCGCCGAATCCAGCGCGCCGGTCAGATCGTCGGATACCAATGCGGTGTGCGGAGCCGACATGCCGTGCCCTTCCTGTACCCCCGGGATACCCCGACAGCCTGTAAAGTTGCAAACAATTTGTAAAATCGTCTGTCGGCCCGCCAGGCTCGTCGGCCATCAGTCGTCTTGCCCCACTGCGCCAGCCACCCGCCCGACAGCCACGCAACCAGCAGCGGTTATCTTCGGAAGATCGCCACCAGATCGCTGGCGCCGTCAGCGGGTCCGTTCAGTTCCAGGTGGGTCTGGATGTGTCGAAGGTGATCGACCATCAGCTGCGCGGCAAGGTCGCGGTCGCGGGTCCGGAACGCGGCGCAGATTTCTTCATGGTCTTCATCCCGGCAATTCGACACACCGGGGCTTCCGAAGATGCCGATGATCAGCGAGGTGCGGGTCACCAGTTCCTTCACCATGCGCAAGGCGACGGTGTTGTCGGCAATCTCGGCCAGAAGGACATGGAACTGGCCCGACAGGCGGATGGCATCGCGGCGGCGGTTGGCCAGATGCGCCTCATGCTCCAGCCGCAGATGCTGCTCCAGCATCGACAGGTTGTCGGGGGTTGCCCGCTCGACCGCCAGCCGGGCCACGTTCGGCTCGATCATCAGACGGGCCTCGAAGACCTCGCGCGCCTGTTCGGCTGTAGGCGAGGCGACAAAGGCCCCGCGGTTCGGCAGAAGATCGACAACCTCGCGGCTGGCCAGCAGCAGAAGGCTTTGCCGGATCCGCATCCGGCCGACGTTGAACGCCTCACACAGCGCGGCCTCGGACAGCTTGGTGCCCGGCGGCAGACGCTGATCGATGATCGCCTCGAAGATTCGCTCGACGATCTCTTCCTCGTCCAGTTCGTCGTCGCGCGTGACCTGTTCGGCGGTGCTGCCGAGGGTGTCCATCGATATGTCCGTTCCAAAACTGTTCGGATTATACGCTAAGGGGGACACGCCCGCCCATCAAGAGGCAGATCGTGTACCATGCGGAACATTTTTGTTGACAATCTTGTCAGCAAGCCCGTCAATCAAGCTGTCGCGGACTCGAATTCCGCCGACCCAATGAACAGGGAGCATCAGAATGAAGAGACGCAACTTCCTTGCGACGACGGGCCTGAGCCTCGCGCTTGCCCTTACGGCAACCACGGCCGCCTGGGCGGAAAACGCGACGCTGAAAATCGGTTTCGTCGGCGTGACCTCGGGTCCGGCCGCCGCCTGGGGCATCTCCAACCAGCGTTCGATGGAGGCCCGGGCAGCCTGGCTGAACGAACTTGGCGGGGTCCAGATCGGCGATGTCACCTACAACATCGAGATCGTCCCCTTCGACGACCAGAAGGACCCCAAGCGCGCGATTGCGGGCATGGAAAAGATGGCGCAGGACGGCATCCACTATGTCGTCGGCCCCAACGTCGATGACGGTGCCGCCGCCGTCCGTCCGGTGGCCGAGCAGAACGGGATCATGTATTTCCCCTATGCCTTCCCGAAGGAACTTTACACCGCCCCGGCATCGAACGCGATCCTGGGCATGGTGGCGAACTACCAGTCGGGTCCGGCGATCTACAAATACCTGATGGAAAACAAGGGCGTGAAGAAGGTTGCCTTCATCGCCGGCAACGAATCCGACCCGCTGAGCCAGCGTGACTCGGGTGCCGCTGCCGCCCGTGAACTGGGGCTGGAGGTCGTGTCCGACACCGTCACCTACCAGATGGACACCACCGACTTCACCCCGGTTCTGCTGCCGGTGATCCAGACCGCGCCAGACCTTCTGGTCCTGTCGGGTGTGTCGCCCGCCAACGCGCCGCAGCTGATCCGCTCGGCCCGGGAACTGGGTTATACTGGCTTGATCTCGACCGAGACGGCTCAGGACGCGGCGGTTCTGGCGGAAGGCGCGGGCGAGCTGGCGAACGGCTTCATCTCGGTCGGCGGGGCGTCGACGCCTGAACTTGCCTCCGACACGATGAAGGAATTCGTCACCCGCTACACCGCGATGTTCGGCGAATACAACGACGAGTCCAACACCAAGGTCTACGCGCTGGAATACATCATCGAGACGCTGAAGGCGAACCCGGCGGCGATCGACAATGTCGACGAGTTCAAGAAGACCATGGATACCTTCGAGGCCCCGAACCCGTTCATGGTCGGTGATGCCAAGCTGACCTATGTCGGCACCTCGTCCTTCGGCCAGAAGCGTCAGGTCTCGGTCCCGCTGGTGGTGAACGAGTTCAAGGACGGCGCTTTCCAGACGCTGTTCGTGGCTCAGGTCGACTAAGACCCGACGACGGTTCAGAGTCGCATGCAGGGCCCGGGCTTGCTCCCGGTTCGGGCCCTGCTGTCTTTCGCAAAGGACCCCCCGGATGGAACAGATCCTTGCCAACGGCCTGTATCTTGGCGCGCAATACGCGCTGATCGCACTGGGCCTGACCCTGATCTTCTCGCTGATGAACGTGCTGAACTTTGCCCACGGGCAGATGTACGTCTTTGGCGGGTTCGTGACCTATACAGTGGTCGCCCAGTTGGGCCTGCCGTTCATCGTGGGCCTGATCGCCTCGGCCGTGGTGCTGGCGGTGATGGGGGCCTTGATCGAGAAATTCCTGTTCCGCCCGGTCATCCGAAAATCCAAACGGGACGAATCCACCATGCTGCTGGCAGCGGGCATCGCCTTTTTCCTGGATGCGGTGATCCTGCTTCTGTTCGGGGAAAAGCAGCGTGGGGTGCCGAAGATCGTGGACGGAGTCTTCAACTGGGACATGCGGCTGATCATGCCCTATGACCGCATCCTGATCGCGGCGCTGGCCGTGGCGCTGATCGTGGGTTTCATTCTCTTCATGCAGTATTCCCGCACTGGCCGAGCCATGCGGGCGCTGGCGCAGGACCGGGTTGCGGCGCAGCTGATGGGCGTCGACGTTGACCGCTATTCGATGATCGGCTTTGCCTTGGGGGCCATGCTGGCCGGGCTGGTCGGCGGGCTTCTGGTGACGATCACCGGCATCAACCTCGGGATGGGCGGACCGACTTCGATCAAGGCCTTCCTGATGATCATGATCGGCGGGGCCGGGGTGATCTCGGGCGCCATCGCCGGCGGGTTCATTCTGGGGATGATGGAATCCGTCGGCCTGACGCTGCTCGCCGCTTACGGCGACGTCACCTACCTGATGATCTTCATCACGCTGATGATCTTCCTCGCCATCCGGCCGCAGGGCCTGATGGGCAAGCCGTGGGGTTGAGGCCATGACCGATCAGACACAATCCGTACCGCAGGGCCGGTCCCTATCGACCTCTCGCCTTATGGGCATCGGGGCCTTCCTGGTGGGAGTTTTCGTCCTTGTGCCGGTCATCATCAACCTGACCGGACGGTGGGACTTCTACTACACGCTTACCTCGGTGGCCCTTCTGTCGGTGGCCGCAGCGGGGGTCTGGCTGACCTTCTACATCGGCCGGATCAACATCGGCCAAGGCGCCTATGCGCTGATGGGGGGCTATGTCTCCGCCGTCCTGATGACGCAATACGGGGTCAGCTTCTGGCTGACGCTGCCCTTGGCAGGCATCTTTTGCGCCGCGGTGTCGGTGCTGATCGGCCTGCCGATCCTGCGGCTGCGGGGCGTTTACTTCGCGATGGTGACGCTGGTCCTGACCGAGGTCGCCCGCCTGACCGCCCTTGCGCTGCCCATCACCAACGGGGCGAAGGGCATCACCTCGATCCCGCTGCCGGGTGAGCTGTCGGTCTTCGGCCTGACGATCATCCCCGACTTCGCCACGTTGGAGAACCCGAAGCTGGCCTTCTACCTGATGGCCGCTCTCCTCATGACGCTGACGTACCTTGTCCTCTGGCGGATCGTGAACTCACGTCTCGGCCACCTCTGCCGGTCGCTGCAGCAGAATGAGGAACTGTCCGCCTCCATCGGCGTCAACACGGCAATGCTGCGGGTCTTGGCCTATGCGATTTCGTCCTTCTTCGGAGGGCTCGCCGGGGCGATCTTCGTGGCGATTTCACAGTCGATCTACCCGTCGTCCTTCGTGGTGCAGGACAGCGTGAATTTCATGCTCTACTGCTTCCTTGGCGGGCTGGGCTACGTGTTCGGCCCGATGCTGGGAACGCTGCTTTTGTACTTCGGCTGGGACCTTCTTTCCATCGCCAAGGAATACCAGCTGCTCATCTACTCCGGCGCGCTGATTGCGCTGATGCTGGTCCTGCCGAACGGTGTCCTCAGCCTTCTGGACAAGAAAGGCGGTGGCAAATGAACGCCATCCTGCAAGTCAAGAACGTCACCAAACGCTATGGCGGGCTGACGGCCAACAACGACATCAGCTTCGACGTCGCCCCGCAGGAGATCCTGTCGGTGATCGGGCCGAACGGGGCGGGGAAGTCCACGCTCTTCAAGCAGATCGCCGGGTTCGTCACGCCGACGACGGGCGAGGTGATCTACAAGGGCACCAAAATCTCCGGCCTGCCGCCGCACAAGGTGGCGCGGATGGGGGTGGTGCGGACCTTCCAGGAAACGACGATCTTCAAGTCGATGACCGTGCGGGAAAACGTCATCGTCTCGCACCACCTGCGGTCGAAGGCTTCGTTGTTGGGGTTCTTCTTCGGCTCGGCGCAGGCCAAGGCGGATGAGGCAGAGTTCGGGAAGTCGGCGGATGACATCATCGACTTCCTGGGATTGCAGGCGATCCGGGACGAGATGGCGTCGAACCTGCCGCAGGGGCATCTGCGCGCCCTGGGGATGGCCATCGGCCTTGCCACCCACCCCGAGATCATCCTGCTGGATGAACCCTTCGCAGGCATGAACCATGACGAGACGATGCGGATGGTCGCCCTGGTGCGGCGTCTGCGCGACGAGCGGGGGCTGACGGTCCTGCTGGTCGAACACGACATGCCAGCGGTGATGAAGATTTCGGACCGGATCGTCTGCATCAACTTCGGCGAGAAGATTGCCGAGGGCACTCCGGCAGAAATCCAGGCCAACCCCCGCGTGATCGAGGCCTATCTGGGCAGCGAAGACGCCGCGATCGGGATGTGAATGATGACCCAAGCTGCGATGAAAACCGAACCCGCGCGCAAGATGCTCAGCTTCGACAATGTCGAGCTTTACTATGACCATGTCTACGCGCTGAAAGGCGTCTCCATCGAGCTGATGGAGGGCGAGACGGTCGCCCTGATCGGCGCGAACGGGGCGGGGAAATCATCCATCCTGCGGGCGATCACCGGGCTGCGGAAGATCAAGTCGGGGTCGATCAGCTATCTGGGCGACCGGATCGACGGGCGTCCGGCAGCCGAGATCGTCAAGCGCGGCATCGCGATGGTGCCGGAAGGGCGGCGTGTCTTTCCGCTGATGAGCGTGAAGGACAACCTGCTGATGGGGGCCTTCACCCGCACCGACAAGCAGGGGATCGAACAGACGCTGGACAGCGTGCTGACCCGCTTCCCGCGCCTGAAGGAACGCTTCAGCCAGCAGGCCAGCACCCTGTCGGGCGGCGAGCAGCAGATGATGGTGATCGGCCGCGCGCTGATGGCAAAGCCGAAGCTGCTTCTGCTGGACGAACCCTCCCTCGGCATCGCGCCAAAGCTGGTGCAGGACATCGCCCGGGCCATCGTGGCGATCAGCCGGGACGAGGGGGTGTCGGTCCTCTTGGTCGAACAGAACAGTCGCATGGCCCTTTCCATCTCGAACCGCGCCTACGCGATGTCGACGGGGCAAGTCGTGCTGTCTGGCGTATCCAAAGACCTTATGCACGACGACCGCATCAAGGCCGCCTACCTTGGTGGAGACCTCTGACATGCGCCTTTTGGTGATCAACCCCAACTCCACCGCTTCGATGACCCAGAAGATCGGCGTCGCGGCCCGCACCGCCGCGGCTTCGGGGACCGAGGTCATCGCGGTCAACCCGCCCGGCGGCCCGGTGTCCATCGAGGGCTACTATGACGAGGCGCTGTCCGTGCCCGGCCTTCTGCGCCTGATCCAGACCACCCCCGGCTTCGACGCCGTCATCATCGCCTGCTTCGACGACACCGGCCTTGATGCCGCGCGCTGCCTGACGGACAAGCCGGTGATCGGCATTGGCGAGGCGGCCTATCACTTCGCCTCGATGATCGCGAACAAGTTCTCGGTCGTCACCACGCTGGCGCGGTCGGTCCCGGCGCTGGAACACAACCTGCACAAGTATGGCCTGGCCAGCCGCTGCGCCCGTGTGCGGTCGTCCGAAGTGGCGGTGCTGGAGCTGGAGCATCCCGGCTCGGACGCCTGCAACCGGATCAGCGCCGAGATCGGCCGCGCGGTGGCCGAAGACCGGGCCGAGGCGATTGTCCTTGGGTGTGCGGGAATGGCCGACCTTGCCGCGCGGCTGGAAGCCACCCACGGGCTTCCGGTGCTGGACGGGGTGACCTGCGCCGTCAAGCTGGCCGAGGCGATGGTCGGGCTTGGGCTGAAGACCTCCCGGCTTGGGGGATATGCGCCCTCGCCCGCGCACAAGTTGCAAGCCACGGCGTGACATTGCCTCTCCCCGGCCCGCCTGCGGGATGATCTGCGCCGGCGACTTCGGCACGCATCCTGCGACGGCGTTCCGCATCCGCAGTGCGGACCGGGCAGCGATGATTTCCAGGTCCGTGTAACAAACCCACCGGGACCGCGAACAGCCATTCGCAGTGCCGACAGGCTGGCTTACCCGGAGAAGATCAAAAGTGCTCGGCAAGTTTCTTCTGTGTGTTGCCTGTCTTGCCGCCTTCACCGACGCGGGCCAAGCCGACGGCACGGCAAAGGGCGCGCCGGACGTCCTGATCCTGGGCGACAGTCAACTGACCTTCGGCGCGGGGGAGGCCTTCCTGGACGAACTTGCCGGCATGGCAGGGTCGTGCGGACTTGAGGCCGGCGCGACCACCGGGGTCATTGGCGTCAGGTCCAGCGCGATCACCAGCTGGACGGGGACAACGAAGGCAGCCAAGGGCGCGATCTGCGACGTGGACCCAAAGTGGAAGGTGAATGCCGGGGCTTACGGCACGCTCAGCCAGGGCGAGAACCCCTATGTCCAGATCGGCAAGGGCGCTCAGTTCCAGTTCTGCCGCGCGGGCGTATCGCCGCTGCAGGCGGTGTTCGCCGACGGGTACTATGCGCCGGATCTGGTGATCTTCTTCATGATGGGCAATGCGACCGAACGCTGGGCGGGCGATCCCGCTGCAGCCTTGCAGGACGTGCGCGCGCTTCTGGCCGACCTGCCGCCGGACCAGCCTTGCATCTTCATGACCTCGGCCCCGCCCTACAAGGAAAAGGCGATCCGGGACCGACAGCAGGCGCAGAACAACATCGAGGCGGCCTTCGCCAAGGCGGGCAGGCAATGCTCGTTCGTCCCCGGCTTCACGCCCCAGACGATTGCGGAGAACCAGGGCAATGCGGCGAACTTCCGGCGCAATGCCTCGGGCAAGGTCAAGGACCCCTACCACCCGACCGAGGCCGGGGCGCGGCGGTTCCTGAACCTGCGCCGCGGGGCCTTGTGTGCGGCCATCGGCAAGCAACTGGGCGGATCGTGACTGGTGCGGCCTGGGCGATCACGTCAGCGCGAGGCGGCTGAAGGACACGTAAGCCTGATCCCATCCGGCGCGAATGGCACGCATGCAACAGGAAAGGACTTCCCCATGTTCAAGATGACCGCGCTTGCTCTAGCCTTCACCACCGCCATGATCGGCAGCGCTTTTGCCGGAGACCAGTATGTCGACAAGACCGGCTTTGCCGTGTCGGGCTACGATGTCGTGTCCTACTTCGACCTGCCGCAGTCGAAGGTGGGCCAGCCTCAGCCATCGCCGCTGCCCGGTCAGGCCAGCATCACCGCCGACTACAACGGTGCGACCTTCGCCTTCTCGTCCGAGGCGAACCGCGACCGCTTTCTCGCCGCCCCAGAGGCCTTCGTCCCCCAATATGACGGCCACTGCGCCTACGGCGTGGCCAAGGGCGGCAAGGTGCCAGGCAACCCCACGCTGTGGCGCATTGTCGATGGGAAGCTCTACCTCAACATCACCAAGAACGTCGTCGGCTTCTGGGAAGAAGACATCCCCGGCAACCTGAAGACGTCCGAGAAGAACTGGGACGGACTGGAGCCGCAAGCGGCCTCGACCGACAAGATCCCCAGCTTCACCTCGGCCGCGCCTGTTGCGAACTGACCCCGCGCGTGACCGGTCCTGACACCTCTTCACCCAAAGCGCAGGCCCTACAGGGCCTGCGTGTGCTTGACCTTTCCCGCATCCTCGCAGGACCGACGGCGACGCAGCTTCTGGCCGACCTTGGGGCCGAGGTGATCAAGATCGAGCGTCCCGGCGCGGGCGATGACACCCGCGGCTGGGGGCCGCCGTTCGTGCTGGATGCCGAGGGGAACGATACCCGCGAGAGCGCCTATTTCCTGTCGGCGAACCGGGGCAAGCACTCGGTCGCGGTGAACATCGCCGATCCGCGTGGGCAAGCGATCTTGCAGGCCTTGGCGGCAAAGGCCGATATCCTGGTCGAGAATTTCAAGCCGGGCGATCTTGCGCGCTACGGGCTGGACTACACCACCCTGCAAACGGTGAACCCGCGGCTGATTTATTGCTCGATCACCGGCTTCGGCCAGACCGGTCCGAATGCCCACCGCGCGGGCTATGACTTTCTGGTGCAAGGCGAGGGCGGGCTGATGAGCCTGACGGGCCAGGCCGAAGGTCCGCCGATGAAGGCCGGGGTCGGCATCGCCGATGTTCTCACAGGCATGTATGCGGCGGTGGGAATTCTGGCCGCCGTCCAGGCCCGGCACCACTCCGACCTTGGGCAGCACATCGACCTTGCGCTGATGGACGCTCAGGTCGCGATGCTGGTCAATCAGGGCGTGGGCTTTCTGACCGACGGTCAGGTCCCGCCCCGGCGCGGGAACGATCACCCGACCATCGTGCCCTACGGCAGCTTTCCCGCCAGCGACGGCAGCTTCATCCTCGCGGTGGGCAACGACGCCCAATTCGCCCGCTTTGTCGCCGTGGCGGGCGCCCCTGGGCTGGCGCAGGATGCGCGCTTTGCTACCAACTCTGCCCGCGTGCGCAACCGTGGGGTCCTTTTGCCCCTCCTGTCAGCCTTGACCGCTGGCCGCCCGGCGGCAGAGTGGCTGGCCCTTTGCGACGCCGAGACGATCCCCGCCGGTCCGGTCAACGACCTGGCCCAGGTCTTCGCCAGCCCGCAGGTCGCCGCGCGGGGGATGCGGGTGCGGATGGATCATCCCGGTGCGGGCAGCGGTTCGGTCGAGCTGATCGGCAACCCGTTGCACCTGTCGCAAACCCCTGTCAGCTATGCCAAGGCCCCGCCGATGCTGGGCGAGGATACCTTCGCGGTGCTGGCCTCCCAGCTTGGATTGGACGCCCGCGCTCTGCGGGACCTTGCCGCTGCGGGCGTGATC
>NZ_JAXMMF010000119.1:0-47239 GCF_034366665.1 Tabrizicola sp.
AGCCTTGTCGTCATCGGTGGCAGTCAGGGCGCGCGCATCCTGTCGGATGTGGTGCCAGCCGCCATTGCCGCCTTGCCCGCCGCGATCCGCCGCAACCTGCGCGTGGCGCATCAGGCGCGGGCCGAGGATGCCGACCGCGTCACCGCCGCCTATGACGCGGCGGGCATCATGGCCGAGGTGCAGCCCTTCTTCACCGACATTCCGCGCCGCCTGTCGGAGGCGCAACTGGTCATCTCGCGCTCGGGTGCGTCGTCGGTGGCCGACATCTCGATCATCGGGCGCCCGTCGATCCTGATCCCCTATGCGGCGGCCACCGGCGACCATCAGACCGCCAACGCGCGCGGGCTGGTTGACGCGGGGGCAGCCATCCTGATCCCCGAGAAGGTGCTTGACGCGGAAAGCCTCTGCGGCCACATGGCCGCAATCCTCGGCCAGCCCACGGTTGCCGAACAGATGGCCCGCGCCGCCCTTGCGCAAGGCCGCCCCGATGCGACAGAGCGCCTTGCAGCCCTCGTCCAAGACCTCGTGAAGGAGGCATGACATGAACGCCGCAACCAAACTGCCGATGGAACTTGGCCCCATCCACTTCGTCGGGATCGGCGGCATCGGCATGTCGGGCATTGCCGAAGTGTTGATGAACCTTGGCTACCGGGTGCAGGGATCGGACGCGAAAGCGTCAAGGATCACCGACCGTCTGGTGAAGCTGGGCGCGACCTTCTTCGAAGGTCAGGCCGCCGCCAACATCGGTGACGCCGCGGTGGTGGTGATCTCGTCCGCGATCAAGAAGGGCAACCCGGAACTGGAAGAGGCGCGCCGCCGCAAGCTGCCCGTCGTGCGCCGGGCCGAGATGCTGGCCGAACTGATGCGGTTGCGGTCGAACATCGCCATTGCAGGCACGCATGGCAAGACCACGACCACGACGATGGTGGCGACCCTGCTGGACAAGGGCGGGTTCGATCCGACGGTGATCAACGGCGGCGTGATCCATGCCTACGGCTCGAACGCCCGCGCCGGGGCGGGGGAGTGGATGGTGGTCGAGGCCGACGAGAGCGACGGGTCGTTCAACCGCCTGCCCGCGACCATCGCCATCGTGACCAACATCGACCCTGAACACATGGAGCACTGGCACACCTTCGACGCGCTGCGGAAGGGGTTCCTCGATTTCGTGTCGAACATCCCGTTCTACGGGCTGGCGGTGTGCTGCACCGACCACCCCGAGGTGCAGGCGCTGGTCGGCCGCGTCACCGACCGCCGGATCGTGACCTTCGGTTTCAACGCGCAGGCCGATGTGCGGGCGCAGAACCTGACCTACGTCAACGGCGTGGCGCATTTCGATGTGGCGTTGCAGGCCGAAAACACCGTGATCGAAGGCTGCACCCTGCCGATGCCCGGCGATCACAACGTGTCGAACGCGCTGGCTGCCGTGGCCGTGGCCCGCCACCTTGGCATGAAACGTGACGAAATCCGCGAGGCGCTGGCCAGTTTCGCCGGGGTCAACCGCCGCTTCACCCGCGTGGGTGAAGTCAACGGTGTCACCATCATCGACGATTACGGCCATCACCCGGTCGAGATTGCCGCCGTGCTGAAAGCGGCGCGGCAGGCCACCAAGGGGCGGATCATCGCGGTCCACCAGCCGCACCGCTATACGCGCCTCGCCAGCCTGTTCGACGATTTCTGCACCTGCTTCAACGAGGCGGATGTCGTGGCCATCGCCGATGTCTATGCCGCCGGCGAAGACCCCATTCCCGGTGCCAGCCGCGATGATCTGGTCGCGGGCCTGATCGCCCACGGCCACCGCCATGCCCGCGCGCTGATCGACGAGGCCGATCTTGTGCGCCTGGTGCGCGAACAGGCGCGGCCCGGCGACATGGTGGTGTGCCTTGGTGCGGGCACGATCTCGGGCTGGGCCAACAACCTGCCTGCCAAGCTGATCGGGCAGGCGGCATGAGCACACCCCTCATCCTGGGCTGCGTCTGGATCATCGCCGCCGCCATCGTGGCGATGCTGCCGATGCAGCGTCAGATGCTGCCGGGCATGGCGCTCTTGATTGCCGCCCCGGTCTTGCTGGCGTGGATTGCCTACGCGCATGGCTGGATGTGGCTGGCGCTGGGTCTGTTTGCGATCCTGTCGATGTTCCGCAACCCGCTGCTTTACTTCGCGCGCCGCGCGCTTGGCCGCCCTGCCGAACTGCCGCCGGAGTTGCGCAAATGATGCTGCCGCTGGCCCTGTGCCTTGTCTGGTTGGTGCTGGCGAACCTGATCGCGATGTTCCCGTCGCGCGATCATCACTGGCGCGCGGCCTATGTGCTGATTGCGCTTGGCATCCCGCTCCTGGGCTGGGTCACCTATGAACACGGGCCGATCATCGGCATCGCGGTGCTGGCGGCGGGGGCGTCGATCCTGCGCTGGCCCCTGGTGTTCTTCTGGCGCTGGGTGCGCTCCAAGGTTGGGTCGCGCGAGGGATGATGGAGGGAAGCCTGATCCCGATGGCGGTGGTGGCGGCGGTCTTTGTGGCCGGGGTGGTGGCGCTGGTGTGCTGGTATGTGGCAACGCGGCTGGGGCAGGGCTGGGCAATCGCCCTGCCGCTGGTCGCCCTGGCCGGGTTCGTCCTGATTGTCTGGGAACGGGTCGACGCGACCCTTGACCAAGGGCTGGGGTTCGTGGCGCTGTGCGCGATCGTCGCATCGCCCATCTTGCTTGGCGCCGCCCTCGGCATCGGGCTTTACCGCTGGCGCCGCAAGTCTGCCGCGCGCTGACCCCAACCCCTTGCCTGAAGGCGACCCCACCGCTACCAAGGCCCGCATGACCGACATGCCCACCCCTCGCGGCGCCCTGACGCCCGACCGCCCGCTTGCCGATCTGACGTGGCTGCGCGTCGGCGGCCCTGCCGACTGGCTGTTCCAACCGGCGGACGAGGCTGATCTTGCGGCCTTCCTCACCGCGCTCGACCCCGCAGTGCCGGTGTTTCCGATGGGTGTGGGGTCGAACCTGATCGTGCGCGACGGTGGCATCCGCGCCGTGGTGATCCGGCTTGGCCGGGGCTTCAACGGGATCACGGTTGATGGCGCTACGGTCACCGGCGGCGCTGCCGCGCTTGACGCGCATGTGGCGAAACGGGCGGCGGAGGCGGGGCTGGACCTGACGTTCCTGCGCACCATTCCCGGCTCCATCGGCGGCGCGGTGCGGATGAATGCGGGCTGCTACGGGTCTTATGTGGCCGATCACCTGATTTCCGCCCGCGTGATCCTGCGCAGCGGGCAGATCGTCGACCTGCCCGCCGCCGACCTGCACCTTGCCTACCGCCAGTCCACGCTGCCCGAGGGCGCGGTGATCGTCGCCGCCACCTTCCGCGCCAATGCAGGCGACCCGGCGGCGCTGGAGGCGCGGATGGCCGACCAGATCGCCCGCCGCGACGCGAGCCAGCCGACCAGGGAGCGCAGCGCCGGGTCGACCTTCCGCAATCCGGCCGGGTTCTCCTCCACCGGGCGGGCCGATGACAGCCACGAGCTGAAGGCCTGGAAGGTGATCGACGACGCCGGTTTGCGCGGTGCGACCCTTGGCGGGGCGCAGATGTCGCCCAAGCATTCCAACTTTCTGATCAACATCGGGGGGGCCACCGCCGCCGATCTGGAAAATCTGGGGGAGGATGTGCGAAAAAGGGTTTTCCAACAGAGCGGTATCACGTTAGAGTGGGAAATCATGCGGGTCGGAGAATACTCGCACAAATAACAAATATCACGGGCCACCAAAGGTCCGGATGAGGCAGTAAATGGCGGGTGCATCGAGCGGGATGCCCTCCAGAGTGGCGGTGTTGATGGGTGGGCCTTCCGCAGAGCGGGACGTGTCACTTGTCTCTGGGCATGAATGTGCCAAGGCCCTCAGGGAGGCAGGGTATGAGGTGGTCGAGGTCGATTGCGACCGCGATCTTCCCGCACGCCTGTCTGCGATCAGGCCCGATGTCTGTTTCAACGCGCTGCATGGCCGCTGGGGCGAGGATGGCTGCGTGCAGGGCATGCTGGAATGGCTGGGCCTGCCTTACACCCATTCCGGGGTGCTGGCCTCGGCGCTGGCGATGGACAAGGCGAAATCCAAGGAAGTCTATGCCGTCGCCGGTCTGCCGACCGTGACCGGCGTGCTGGCCACCCGCGACGCGGTGGAGGCCGGGCATGTGCTGCCGCCGCCCTATGTGGTCAAGCCGAACAACGAAGGCTCGTCGGTCGGGGTCTATATCGTGCATCCCGGATCGAACGCGCCGCGTCTGGCCGCGACGATGCCCGACACCGTGATGGTCGAAACCTACGCGCCGGGGCGCGAGCTGACGACCACGGTGATGGGCGACCGCGCGCTTGGCGTGACCGACATCATCACCGACGGCTGGTATGACTATGATGCCAAATACAAACCCGGCGGCAGCCGCCATGACTGCCCCGCGAACATCCCCGCCGAGATCGAGGCCGCCTGCCTTGACTACGCGCTGCGCGCCCACCGCGCGCTGGGCTGCCGTGGCGTCAGCCGCACCGATTTCCGCTGGGACGAAGCGCTTTGGAAAGAGAGGCGGGGGCTGGATGGCCTGATCCTCTTGGAAACCAACACCCAGCCCGGCATGACGCCGACCTCGCTTGCCCCCGAACAGGCGGCGATGCGGGGCATCGGGTTCCCGGAATTCTGCGCCTGGATGGTGAGGGACGCGTCATGCAACCGTTGAGCGCGCGGCGCGAACGCGGGCAAAGCCGCACCCTGCGCGACCCGGCCCCCAGCCGCTGGGCCTACCGTCTGCAGCGCGTGATGCTGACGCCGCACCTGCGGATGCTGATCCGCACCGGGCTGCCGACCTTTGCCGTGCTTGGCGCGGTGGCGCTGTTCTTTGCGCATGAGCCGAACCGGGCGGCGGTGGTGCAGACCGCCACCGACCTGCGCGACCAGTTCGAGGAGCGGCCAGAGTTTCGCGTGTCGCTGGCCCGGATCGAGGGCGCGTCGGAGGATCTGGCCGAAGCGGTGCGGATGCGGCTTGGCATCGACCTGCCGCAATCGTCGTTCGACATCGACCTTGATGGCGCCCGCGAACGGATCGAGGCGCTGGATGCGGTCAAGCAGGCCGAACTGCGCGTCCGGTCGGGCGGCGTGCTGCAGGTGGTGATCACCGAGCGCGTCCCCGTGGCCGTGTGGCGCACCGAAGACGGGCTGACGCTGCTAGATGACACCGGCCACCGCGTTGCGGGCCTTGTGGCGCGCACCGACCGCCCCGATCTGCCGCTGATCGCCGGAACCGGCGCCGACAGTGCCGCGCCCGAGGCGCTGGACCTGATCGCCGCCGCCGGGCCGTTGGAGCCGCGCGTCCGCGGCTTGGTGCGGATGGGCGAACGGCGCTGGGATATCGTGCTTGACCGCGACCAGCGCATCATGCTGCCCGAAAAGAACTCCGTCCGCGCACTGGAACGCCTGCTGGCACTTGACCATGTGCAGGACATCATGAACCGCGACCTGACCGCCATCGACCTGCGCATCGACCACCGCCCGGTCCTGCGTCTCACCCCATACGCCCTTGGCCAGATGCGTCAGGCCCAGGGCATTGACACCGTGGAGAACGAACTGTGACCGATCTCTATACTTCCCAACGTGCGATGCGGAACATGCGCAAGGCTGCCATGCAGCGTGGCGTGATCGCCATTCTGGACGTCGGCACCTCAAAGATCGCCTGCCTGATCCTGCGCTTTGACGGGCCGGATCACCTGCGCGAACAGGATGGCGTCGGGCCGATGGCGGGGCAAAGCCAGTTCCGCGTGATCGGCGCGGCCACCACCCGGTCGCGCGGCGTGCGCTTTGGCGAGATCTCGGTGATGAACGAGACCGAGCGCGCGATCCGCACCGCCGTGCAGGCCGCGCAGAAAATGGCCAACGTCCGCGTCGACCATGTGATCGCCTGCTTTGCCGGCGCCGAACCGCGCAGCTATGGCCTTGTTGGCGAATGGGAATTGCAGGACAGCGTGGTCACCGAACAGGACGTGGCCCGCGCCCTTGCCGCCTGCGACGTGCCCGACATCGGCCCGGGGCGCGAGGTGCTGCACGCCCAGCCGGTCAACTTCGCGCTGGATCACCGCTCGGGCCTTGGCGACCCGCGCGGCCAGATCGGCAACCGGCTTTCGTGCGACATGCACCTTCTGTCGGTCGACGGCGACGTGGTGCAGAACCTGCTTTACTGCATCAAGCGCTGCGATCTGGAATTGGCGGGGATTGCGTCCTCGGCCTATGTCTCGGCGATTTCGTCGCTGGTCGAGGATGAGCAGGAACTGGGCGCGGCCTGCATCGACATGGGCGGCGGGGCCACCGGCATCTCGATCTTCATGAAGAAGCACATGATCTATGCGGATTCGGTGCGGATGGGCGGGGATCACGTGACCTCGGACATCTCCAAGGGCTTGCAGATCCCGCTGGCGACGGCTGAAAAGATCAAGACGCGCCACGGCGGGCTGTATGCCACCGGCATGGACGACCGCGAGATGATCGACATCGGCGGGGATTCAGGCGACTGGGAGAAGGACCGCCGCCAGATCAGCCGGACCGAACTGATCGGCATCATGCGCCCGCGCGTCGAAGAGATCCTGGAGGAAGTCCGCGCCACGCTGGACGCAGCCGGGTTTGATACGCTGCCCAGCCAGCAGATCGTGCTGACCGGCGGTGGCAGCCAGATCCCGGGGCTTGACGGCATCGCGACGCGGGTCCTGGGGCAGCGCGTGCGCCTTGGCCGTCCGCTGCGGGTGCAGGGGTTGCCGCAGGCCGCGACGGGCGCGGCTTTTGCCAGCGCGGTGGGCCTCTGCCTCTTTGCGGCGCATCCGCAGGACGAATGGTGGGATTTCGAGATTCCGGCGGAACGCTACCCCGCACGCTCGCTGCGGCGGGCCGTCAAATGGTTCAAGGATAACTGGTGACCACTATATCCGGCTGCGAAGGGCGAAATACCGCTGAATACGGGGGTTTGACCCCCAGATTTCGTGGTTTGGCACGAGTTTTTGCGTGACCTTTGCGGGCGTTGTGGATAGAATCGGGGATAAGTCGGCCTTCGGCAGGGGTATCATGCGGAAAGGACCGGTAAACAGGCGGCGGACAAAGGGACAGGCGAACCCATGGCACTCAATTTGACGATGACTTCCGAGCGTGAAGAGCTGAAGCCGCGCATCACCGTGTTCGGTGTTGGTGGCGCGGGCGGCAACGCGGTGAACAACATGATCGACAAGATGCTGGAAGGCGTCGAGTTCGTCGTGGCCAACACCGACGCGCAGGCCTTGCAGCAAAGCCGGGCAGGCGCGCGGATCCAGATGGGTGTCAAGGCGACGGAAGGTCTTGGGGCAGGGGCCCGGCCGACGGTGGGTGCCGCTGCGGCGGAAGAGACGATCGAAGAAATCGTCGACCACCTGGCCGGGGCGCACATGTGTTTCATCACGGCGGGTATGGGCGGCGGCACCGGGACCGGGGCCGCTCCAATCATCGCGCAGGCCGCGCGTGAGTTGGGTGTGCTGACTGTCGGTGTCGTCACGAAGCCCTTCCAGTTCGAAGGCGGCAAGCGGATGCGCCAGGCCGAAGAGGGGATCGAAGCCCTGCAGAAGGTCGTCGATACGCTGATCATCATCCCGAACCAGAACCTGTTCCGGCTGGCCAACGAGCGCACGACCTTCACTGAAGCTTTCGCGATGGCCGACGATGTCCTGTACCAGGGCGTCAAGGGCGTCACGGACCTGATGGTGCGGCCCGGCCTGATCAACCTTGATTTCGCCGACGTCCGCGCCGTGATGGACGAAATGGGCAAGGCGATGATGGGCACCGGCGAAGCCCAGGGCGACGACCGCGCCGTGCAGGCTGCCGAGAAGGCGATTGCCAATCCGCTCCTGGACGAAATCAGCCTGAACGGCGCCAAGGGTGTGCTGATCAACATCACCGGCGGCCATGATCTGACGCTGTTCGAACTGGACGAAGCCGCCAACATCATCCGCGAGAAGGTGGACCCCGAGGCGAACATCATCGTTGGTTCGACGCTGGACACCGCGATGGAAGGCCGCATCCGCGTGTCGGTCGTGGCGACCGGCATCGACGCTTCGGCCGCCAACAAGGCCGATACCCCGGTCGCACGGCGTTCGATGGGCGCGCCGCTGACGCTGAATTCGGAAACTCACCGCGAAGCCGCGCGGGAACCTGTACGTGAAGCCCCTCGCGCTGCAGCCCCGGTCTACACCCCGGCTCCGGCCCCGGTGATGGAAGATCGCGCGCCCTTCCACGACGAGGTTGAATCCCTCGCCGATGCCGCCTTCGATGCGGCGGCTTCGAAGGCCGACATGGAGGCCGACGCCTTCTCGATCGCCGACGACCTGCCGCCTCCGGCCTACCGTCCGCAGCCCGCGGCCCAGCCGACCCTGGTGCGTTCGACCCCCGCCGCGATCGAGGCGGATGCCTCGGAGTTTGTCGCCCCCCGTCCGCGCGTTGCCGGTCAACCCTCGCCCGAGGCGCTGGCCCGGCTGCAGGCGGCGGTCAGCCGTCCGGGCGCTGCGGCATCGGCCAAGGTTGCACGTCCGGCCCCGGTTGCGGCCCCCGTGCCCGCCTCGGCGGCTGCGGCAGGGGCCAAGCCGCGCTTCGGGATCGGCTCGCTGATCAACCGGATGGCGGGTCATCTGGAGGCCAACCAGGCTGCACCCGCGGCCCGCGCCCAGCCCCCGGTGACGGCCTATGACGACGACCACGACATGGGCTCGGACCAGGACCGGATCGAGATCCCTGCCTTCCTGCGCCGCCAGGCGAACTGAAAAGAATGCGGTATCAACCTGTCGGAAAGGTCCGGGAAACCGGGCCTTTTCTTTTTGTTTCAATGCATTGCGTAACGTTTCAAACCTGACACATACCGTCACAAAGAGTGAGTTGAGCTTCAAACCCCTAACGAATAGCTAACATGCAATCGGAACGGGCGTGGAAGCCGGTCCACATGAGGTTGAGCGAGACGTGCAGAACACTCTGAAATCTCCAGCCGCCTTTACCGGCGTAGGCCTGCATGGCGGTGCGCCCGTGCGCATGATCGTGCGTCCGGCGCCAGCCGATCACGGGGTCTGGTTCCGCCGGACCGACGTGGCCGATCTGGACGCGCTGGTCCCGGCGCGCTGGGACGCAGTGACGCCCTCGCGACTATGTACGGTGATCGAGAATGCCGACGGCGTGTCGGTGTCCACCATCGAACATATCATGGCCGCTCTTGCCGGTTTCGCCATTCACAACGCCCTGATCGAGATCGACGGGCCGGAAGTGCCGATCCTTGATGGCTCGGCCGTTCCCTTCATCCAGGGGTTCCTGGCGGCTGGTCTGGAAGAGCAGGATCTGCCAGTGCGCGCCTTGCGTGTGCTAAAGTCGGTCGAAGTCCGCGACGGGGATGCCGTCGCGCGGCTGGAGCCGGCCGAGATGCTGGAGATCGCCTTCCGCATCGACTTTGCCGACCAGGCCATCGGCGTGCAGTCGCGGCAGTTGAACATGGCCAATGGGGCCTTCGTGCGTGAGCTGTCGGACAGCCGCACCTTCTGCCGCCAGGCGGATGTCGATGCGATGCGGGCCAAGGGGCTGGCTCTGGGCGGCTCGTTGGAAAACGCGGTGGTCTTTGATGGCGACCAGGTGCTGTCGCCAGGTGGCCTGCGCCACGCCGATGAACCCGTGCGCCACAAGATGCTGGACGCGGTGGGCGACCTTGCCCTGGCCGGTGGCCCGATTCTGGGGCGCTATGTCGGGGAACGGGCGGGCCATGCGTTGACGAACCGGCTGCTGCGCGCGCTGTTCGCCGACCCCACCGCCTTTGAAATCGTCGATTGCGGACCCCGGACGCTGGGCAAGCTGCCGGGCGTGGGTGTGCATGCCGGCGATCTTCCCGCGCGCGGCTAGGATCAGCGGCCAGATCACAGGACCCTGAAAAGTCACGAAAGGCGTTTTGCGCCCCGGATTTTTCTGTGCTAGGACGGGCACAACGAGACGAGCCGAGGGTGTGGCAAACCGCCCGGGCTGCAGGTTGGATAGGCAAAGCATGTCAGGCAGACAGCCCGGCGCAGGGTTTCTTCAGGCGGCGCTTCTGGCGTCCATGCTGGCTGGCTGTGCCGGCTCTGCGTCGAATGAGCGGGCGCTTGACAGCTATACCGCCGAGGAAATCTACAAGAAGGGCGAGCTGGAGCTTGAGACCGGCAAGAAGCCCAAGGACGCGCTGATCTACTTCCAGGAAGTCGAGCGGCTGTATCCCTACACGGAATTCGCCAAGCGTGCGCTGATCATGCAGGCCTTCACCCATCACAAGGCCAAGGAATACCCCGAAGCCCGCGATGCGGCGCAGCGGTACCTGGATTTCTATCCGGGTGACGAGGATGCACCCTATGCGCTGTATCTGATGGCTTTGTCCTATTACGACCAGATCGACGACGTGGGCCGTGACCAGGGCATCACCTTCCAGGCCTTGTCCGGCATGCGCGATGTGATCGAGACCTATCCCGACAGCGAATATGCCCGCTCTGCGATTCTGAAGTTCGATCTGGCCTTCGACCAGCTGGCAGCGAAAGAGATGGAGGTCGGGCGCTATTACCTGAAGCGCGGGCATTATGCGGCAGCGATCAACCGTTTCCGCGTCGTCGTCGCCGATTTCCAGACCACCACCCACACCGCCGAAGCGCTGCACCGTCTGGTCGAAGCCTACCTGGCGCTGGGTCTTACGGACGAGGCGCAGACGGCAGGCGCGATCCTGGGATATAACTACCAGGCCTCGCCTTTCTACGACGACACCTTCCGCCTGCTGAAAGGCAAGGGCCTGTCGCCCGAGGCCAAGGGTGAAGGCTGGCTGCGCACGATCTACCGCCAGATGGTAAAGGGCGAGTGGTTGTAGGAATGGTGGGTGGCATCACCCACCCTACGCGTGCGCCCTATGCTGCGTAGCCTGGATATCCGCGATGTGTTGATCATCGACCGGCTAAGCCTGGAGCTTGAGCCGGGCCTCAACGTGCTGACCGGCGAGACGGGGGCGGGCAAGTCGATCCTGCTGGATGCCCTTGGCTTCGTGCTGGGCTGGCGGGGCCGGGCGGAACTGGTGCGCCAGGGGGCTGCGCAGGGCGAGGTGACGGCGGTCTTCGACCTGGCCCCCGGCCACGCCGCGCGGTCCGTGCTTGCGGAAGCGGGGATCGAGGCGGAGGACGAGCTGATCCTGCGCCGGGTCAATGCGGCGGACGGGCGGAAGACGGCTTTCGTCAACGACCGTCGGGTCAGTGGCGAGGTCTTGCGGGACCTGTCGGATCATCTGGTGGAACTGCATGGCCAACATGACGACCGGGGACTGCTGAACCCTCGGGGGCACCGGGCTTTGCTGGATGCCTTTGCGGGGCTGGACCTGGGCGGCTTGCGGGCCGCTTGGGCGACGCAGCGCGAGGCGCGGGCGCGTCTGGCCGAGGCGGAAGGGTCATTGGCCCGGGCGGCGGCCGAGGAAGAGTTCCTGCGCCACGCGGTGGCCGAGTTGGACAAGCTGAACCCCTTGCCGGGCGAGGACGAGGCGCTGGATGCGCGGCGTCGGCTGATGCAGGGGGCAGGGCGCATCCGCGAGGATGTGGCCAAGGCGCTGATGGCCCTGTCGGACGAAGGCGCCGAGGGCCGGATGCGTGACGCGCTGCGCTGGATGGACGGCGCGGCGGAAAAGGCCGAGGGGCGGCTCGATGCGCCGATGGACGCGTTGAACCGCGCGCTGATCGAGTTGGGCGAGGCATCGGACGGTGTCGAACGCGCGCTGGAGGCGCTTGACTTCGATCCGGGCGAGCTGGAGCGGATCGAAGAGCGTCTGTTCGCGATCCGGGCGCTGGCACGCAAGCACGGGGTGCTGGCGGACGATCTGGGCGGATTCGCCGATGGTCTGCGCGCGCGGGTGGCGGCGATCGACGGGGGGGCTGCGGGGCTGGCGAAGCTGGGCAAGGCCGTGGCCGACGCCGAGGCGGCTTTTGCCGCAGAGGCTGCGCGGGTGACCAAGGCTCGGGTCGCGGCGGCGAAGAAGCTGGATGCGGCGATGGCGGCGGAACTGGCCCCCTTGAAGATGGAGCGCGCAGTCTTTGCGACCGAGGTGACGGCGGGCGAGCCCGGGCCCGAGGGCGTCGATGCCGTGACCTTCACTGTGGCGACCAACCCCGGCGCGCCCTCGGGGCCGCTGAACCGGATCGCCTCGGGTGGCGAGCTGTCGCGGTTCCTTCTGGCGCTGAAGGTCTGTCTGACGGGCGACAGCCCCGGCCTGACGCTGATCTTCGACGAGATCGACCGGGGCGTCGGCGGGGCGACGGCGGATGCGGTGGGGCGGCGGCTGAAGGCGCTGGCGCAGGGCGCGCAGGTGCTGGTGGTGACCCACTCGCCGCAGGTGGCGGCCTTTGGCGCGCGGCACTGGCGGGTGGAAAAGCGGGTCGCTAAGGGGCAGACGCTGTCCACGGTCACTGGTCTTGGCGCCGAAGAGCGTGTCGAAGAAATCGCGCGGATGCTGGCGGGCGATACCGTCACCGAGGCCGCCCGGGCCGCAGCTCGGGCCTTGCTGCAGGGCTGACCGGCCTGCCCAAATCCTCGGCGGACTTGCGGTGAGCCATGCGTTCAGCGCATGGCGGCACTTCAGCCTTGGCCCTACAATGCCGCACTGCAGCGTCCTATCTTCAAGGCAAGAAGAAAGGACATCATCATGTTCAACCTGTTCAAATCCTTGATCAACGGCACGGCGTTCCCCCGCATCGCGGACTTGGAGCGTGCCTATCTGAACGCATCGGCATCGCGCATCGACCTGGAGCGTCGCCAGCGCGAAGTCGAGAATGGCCTTTTCCGCCGGTCAAGCTTTGATCTGTGATCAAGTCTGACCCGGGACGACTTTTCCCGGGTTCATCAGACAAAGCGGGTCAAGCGCGGCTTTCACCGCGCCCATGACTTGCCAGCCCGCGCCATGCTCGGCCGCCATCAGACCCAGCTTGCCGAAGCCGACGCCATGCTCGCCAGTGATGGTCCCGCCCAGACGAAGGGACCGCTCGGCCATTTGCTGAGCCAGGGCCTTGGCAACCGCGATTTCCCCAGGCTGCGATGGGTCCACCAGCAGGGTCGCGTGGAAATTGCCGTCGCCGACATGGCCGAGGATCGGGCCGGGTAGCCCGGTGGCGGCGATGTCGGCCCGCGTCTCCTCGACCGCCTGTGCCAAGGCCGAGATCGGAACGCAGACGTCGGTCACAACCGCCTTCGCCCCCGGACGCGAGGCCAGGATTGCCCGATAGGCGGCATGACGGGCGGCCCAGAGGCGGGTGCGGTCTTCTTGCCGTTCCGCCCAATCCAGGCCCGTGGCCCCGAAATCCGATGCCAGGGTGCGGAATCGGGTGACATCCTCGGCAAGGCCCTGAGGGTGTCCGTGGAATTCGACCAGAAGCAGCGGGGCAGGGGGCAGGGTCAGGCGGGAATAGGCGTTGCAGGCGGCGACGGTCTCCGCGTCCAGAAACTCGATCCGGGCGGGGGTCAGGCCCATCTGCATCGTGGCGATGACGCAGTCAACGGCGGCGGCAACGGTGGGGAAGGCGGCGACTGCGGTCATCACCGCCTCGGGCTGGCCGTGCAGCTTCAACGTCAGTTCGGTGATCAGGCCCAGCGTCCCTTCAGAGCCGACGAAAAGCGCGGTCAGGTCGTAGCCTGCCGCCGATTTCGGCGCGGCGCTGCCGGTGCGGATCACCTGACCGTCCGCAAGCACCACCTCCAACCCCCGGACATTGTCGCGCATCGTGCCGTAGCGGACCGCCGTGGTGCCCGAGGCGCGCGTGGCCGCCATCCCGCCAAGCGAGGCATTGGCACCGGGATCGACGGGGAACATCAGGCCCGTTGTACGCAAGTCCTGGTTCAGCGCCTCACGCGTGATGCCGGGCTGGACGCGGACGAGGCGGTCCTCGGGCCGGAGTTCCAGCACGGCGGCCATGTCGCGGAAGTCGACCACGACGCCACCAGATAGCGCCAGGGCGTGCCCCTCAAGCGAGCTGCCGGCGCCCCAGCCGATCAGGGGCATGCGATGCGTGGACGCCCAGCGGGCCAGCGCCGCCACCTCGTCGGTCGAACGGGGGAAGACCACGGCATCGGGCAGGCCGCCCGAGACGAGGCTTTCGCTTTGCGCATGTTCGGACAAGGCGGCCGCGGCGAAAGAGACCCGGTCACCGAAGATCGTGTGCAGGGCGAAAAGGGCGGAATCGGTCAACATGCGGCCAGCGTAATGCCTGCAAAGCGTGGTGCAAGCACTGGCCCTTTGCCGCACATTCGGCTATCAGGCGCGCAGTCCGAAGACAGGAGTCGCCCCGATGAAAGCCGCCGTCGTCACCTTCCCGGGTTCGAACTGCGACCGCGACCTTGCCGTCGCCTTCGAAGGGGCGGGGTTCCAGGTCGAACGGGTGTGGCACAAGGACACCGCGCTGCCTGCGGGCGTGGATGTCGTCGGTATCCCCGGCGGGTTCAGCTTCGGCGACTACCTGCGCTGCGGGGCCATTGCCGCACAGTCGCCGATCAGTGCCGCGGTCCGGGCGCACGCCGACAAGGGCGGCTATGTTCTGGGCATCTGCAATGGCTTTCAGGTCATCACCGAGATGGGGCTTCTGCCCGGCGTCCTGATGCGCAATGCCACGCTGAAGTTCGTCTGCCGGACGGTCACGTTGAAGGTGGCCACGGTGCAGTCCGACTTCACCAGCGCCTACAAGGCGGGGCAAGAGATCCGCATTCCAATCGCCCATCACGACGGCAACTACACCATCGACGACACCGGGCTGGCCCGGCTGAAGGCCGAGGACCGGATTGCCTTCACCTACGGGCAGAACCCCAACGGCAGCATGGCCGACATCGCGGGCGTCCTGTCGGAAAATCGTCGCGTTCTTGGGATGATGCCGCATCCGGAACGCGCGACCGAGGCGGCGTTGGGGTCGCCGGACGGCAAGGGCCTCTTCGCCTCGCTGATGCGCGGGATGGCGCTGGCCTGAACCCCTTCGGCTTGAGGCCACCCCGGCGCGGGCCTAGTCTTCGGCCATGACCGCCAACGACCTTAGCGAAGCCCCGACCACGACACCTGGCCTGCCTTGGCGCGCCAAGCTTGTCGTTGTGCTGCTGGTGATTCTGGCGGTCGTCGTGGTGCTGGTGTCGAACCGCCTGCTGACCGACCGCTACACCGCCGATACCCGCAGCCGGGCCGAAGTGCGGCTGGCGCTTTACACCGGGAACCTGATGGCCGAACTGCAGCGGACCTCGGTCGTGCCGCTGTTGCTGGCCGGTGACCCCGACCTGATCACGGCGCTGAGGGACGGCAACTTTTCCAGCACCTCGGCCAAGCTGATTTCGTTGCAAAGCCAGCTTGGTGTCGCCTCGATCCGGCTGGTCGATGCCGATGGCCGGGTGGTGGGCGCGACCAACCGCAACGTGCTGGGCACCAGCCACCGCAACGAGACCTATTTCGTCGATGCGCAGCGCGCGAAAGAGACCGTCTTCACCCCGGTCAAGCGCGACGCGGGCGGCTTTGACTTTGTCTATTCGCGCGCGGTTCTGGCCGAATCCAAGGTCATGGGGGTGATCATCGTCTCGGTCGACCTGATGAAATACGAACGCGCCTGGGCCGGGTTGCAGGACGCGATCATGGTCACCGACAGCGAGGGCATCGTCATGCTCTCGACCGAGCCACGCTGGCGCGGTTTGCCCCGGGACGAGGCGCTGGCGCTGCGCGATCCGCCCTCGGCAATCTCGCGGGCGCTGCAGGCCACGACCGAATGGGCGCAAGAGCCGCCCGATGCCTATGTTCGCGGCGAAGCGGTGATGAGCACCGAGGCGCGCATTCCCTTCCGTGGCTGGCGGATCGCGACCTTCACGGCCTATGGCTCGGTCCGCGAGCAGGTGAACGGGATCCTGGCACTTCAGATCATGGGCTTCGCGATCCTGATGGCCTTCACCTTCTACCTTCTGTCCCGGCGGGCCTGGTCGCGGTCGATCTCGTTCCAGCGGGAATCGGCAGAGTTGCGGCTGCTGAACGCCCGGTTGCAGCGGGCGATTGCGGAACGTGAAAAGGTCAAGAAGGACCTCGAGGTCGCGGAACTGACGCTGGCGCAGTCGTCGAAGCTGGCGGCTTTGGGCGAGATGTCGGCGGCGGTGAGCCATGAATTGAACCAGCCTCTGGCGGCGATGAAGACCTATCTTGCCGGTGCGCGGCTCTTGCTGCAGCGCAAGCGTCTGGATGAGGCCTTGTCGTCGTTCCAGCGCGTGGACGACCTGATCGAACGCATGGGCGCCATCACGCGGCAGTTGAAGTCCTATGCGAGGAAAGGCGGGGAAGCCTTTGAAGAGGTTGATCTTCGCGCCTGCGTGTCCTCGGCGCTGGCGATGATGGAGCCGCAGCTGAAGGCCCGCGTCGTGAAGATCAGCCGGGGCATGCCGCGCCAGGCCGTGATGGTCATGGCCGACCGTCTGCGGCTGGAGCAGGTGATCATCAACCTTCTGCGCAATGCGCTGGACGCCACGAAAGACACCAAGGACCCGCAGATCGACATCCTTCTGTCGGCGGGCGAAACCGCGACACTTACAGTGCGCGACAATGGCCACGGGATCACCGATCTCGAGAACCTGTTCGAACCCTTCTACACGACGAAAAAGCCGGGAGAGGGCGTGGGGCTTGGCCTTGCGATCTCGTCGGGGATCGTCACCGATCTGGGCGGCCGTCTGACCGCACGGAACGGCGAAGGGGGCGGCGCCGTTTTCGAGATGCAGTTGCCGATCCTGGGCAACAAACAGGAAGCAGCAGAATGAAGAGGTCCACATGGCCCGGGCAATGAAAGTCGCAATCGTCGATGACGAAGCGGACATGCGGCAGTCGATCAGCCAGTGGCTGGCGCTGTCGGGGTTCGACACGGAAACCTATGCCAGCGCCGAAGAGGCGCTGAAGGTGATCGGGCCGGATTTCCAGGGCGTGGTGGTCAGCGACATCAAGATGCCGGGGATGGACGGGATGGCGTTCCTCAAGCGGCTGATGGGGCAGGACTCGGGGCTTCCCGTCATCATGATCACCGGCCACGGCGATGTGCCGATGGCGGTCGAGGCGATGCGGGTGGGCGCGTTCGATTTCCTGGAAAAACCGTTCAACCCGGACCGGATGACCGAGCTTGCCAAGCGCGCAACCCAGGCCCGGAGGATGACGCTGGACAACCGCGCGCTGCGCAAAGAGCTGTCGGATGGGTCGACGATCATCAAGAAGCTGATCGGCACCAGCCCTGCGATGGAGCGTCTGCGCGAGGATATCCTGGACCTTGGCCAGGCGGACAGCCACGTGCTGATCGACGGCGAGACGGGGACGGGCAAGACGCTGGTCGCCCACGCCCTGCACGCGGTGGGGCCGCGGGCCTCGAAGAAGTTCGTCGCGATCTCGTGCGCGGCGTGGAGTGAGGACAAGCTGGCCGGCCGACTTTTCGGCCCGGCCGAGGATGGGGCGCTGCCCTTGGTCGAGGAAGCCCGGGGCGGGACGCTGTGCCTGGAAGACATCGAGGCGATGCCGGGTGCCTTGCAGGCGCGGCTTCTGACCTTCATCAACGACCAGGGAGTGCCGCCCGAAACCCGGATCATCGCGATCTGCAACAGCCATGCGCCCGACACGACGCTGGAACAGACCTTGCGGCCGGATCTTTTCTACCGGCTGGGGGCGATGACGATCCTGTTGCCGCCCTTGCGGACGCGGGGCGAGGACATCCTGCAGCTTTTCACCCGCCTTTCCGAGCAGTTCGCCGAGGAATACGGCTGCGACGCACCGCAGGTGACCGCTCAGGAGGCGGCGCAGCTTCTGCAGGCGCCCTGGCCGGGGAATGTGCGGCAGCTGGTGAACATTGCGGAACGCGCCGTGTTGCAGAACCGGCGCGGGTCGGGGTCGATTGCCAGCCTTCTGATGGCCGAGAATGAGGCTTCGGGGCCAGCGTTGACCACCGAAGGCAAGCCGTTGAAGGATTATGTGGAAGCCTTCGAGCGGATGCTGATCGACAACACGATGCGGCGTCACAAGGGGTCTATCGTGGCGGTGATGGAGGAGTTGTGCCTGCCGCGCCGGACCCTGAACGAGAAGATGGCCAAGTATGGCCTCAGCCGTGGGGACTATGTCTGACAGGCCGCAAACCGGGTTCCCGCGTCGCGCTGGCCTCGTCTTCTGTTCTGGTCGGTCAGTGACGAGAAGACGCAGTCGAACGAGGCGGGTCGGGAACCCGCACTTGCTGTCCGCTTCGCGCCAAGTGTAACTGCCTCTGTCGAACGGAGGCGCGCGTGACAGGAAAAACACTGATCTTGCCGGGGCTTCTGCCATTCCTGGCAAGCCCTGCGCTGGCCGAATGCACCGGCGGGGGCTGCTATGACGGCTTGGCAGAGTTTCTGCTTGCGGTGCTGGTCTATGGGCTGATCGCGATTGTCCTGCTGGTCATGATCCTGGTGCGCAAGTGGCGCCGGACCGGGCTGCGCGGGCTGGCCCTTGTGCTCGCCCTTGCCGTTGGAGTGCCCGTGCTAAGCCAGGGCTGGCAGCGGCTGCAGGTCTGGTGGACCGAGACCGCCGAAGTTCTGGGCCAGCCGCCGGCGATGACGACGCGGGTGCCTCTTTTGATCGCGCCCGAATGGGCCTGTCGAGACGACATTTGCGCAGCAGTTCTGCAAGGGCGTGGGGCGGGTGGGGTGTTTGCCCTGCCGCTGGAGGCGGTGGAGGAACTGGATTTTGCGGCTCCGCTGGTGCTTGCCGATTTGCCGTTGGAGCAGTGGGCCGTCGGCAGGGGTGGGGAGCCGCGGAAGCGACGGTTGGGCGCGGCAGAACGCAGCGCGGCGGCAGCGCGGATCGACTATCTGATCATCGCGACCCGGCCCTATTATCAGACCAGTCCCGGCGCGCTGGAGGCAGGGTTGGGGCTTGGCCGCAAGGTTCTCTTGCGGCTCGCGATGGCGCCCTTGCAGGCGGGGCAGGGCCGCTTTCGTCTTGCCGAGTTGACGTTCGATGTTCTTGACCTGACGTCGATGCGGGCCGCGCTGGGCATTCCGCTTGCGCCCGGGAATTGGCAGACGCTGTGGGATGACCCGCTGGACCCCGATCTGGTGGCGCGGTCGCTTTGTGGGAACGGTGCCGAGCCGGATTGGACCTGCCTCAACGCGGCCTGGCGCTGAAACGCGCCGTGGGCTCTGCGAAATTCGCCATTGCCCTTGGTCGGTTTTTGCCGCTAGGGTCGCCTGAAGGCAGTTTTTCTGCCCGAAGAATTCTCTCCCTTGGGGCTTGGGCGCGTCGGAACGTGTCGCCTTGGGGGAGCCGGATCGGCCGCAAGGTCGTGCACATTGCCTGCAAGTCCTTGGATTTGTTGGCTTGATTAGGTGAGGGGCCCGAAAGGCCCTTCAATTGTAACCGCGATGAGGCGTGCAGGCATTTTACCCAGCGATCCAGTCGGCCCCCAGGGTCGAGGACCGTTGCATGTGCCCGCTGCCCGCGCCCAGACAAGCCGCCCCGTCCGTTTCGAACCCCCGTCTGGTCCGCCAGGCGACCCGTTGCGCCCGGGGCGCAGTGGACCAACATGTCAAAGAAAATGCTTATCGACGCCACTCACCCCGAGGAAACCCGGGTTGTCGTGGTCGACGGAAACAAGGTCGAAGAATTTGATTTCGAGACCGTAAACAAGCGTCAGCTGGCCGGGAACATCTACTTGGCCAAGGTGACGCGGGTTGAACCCTCGCTGCAGGCGGCCTTCGTGGAATATGGCGGGAACCGGCATGGTTTCCTGGCCTTCGCCGAAATCCACCCGGATTACTACCAGATCCCGGTCGCCGACCGTAAGGCGCTGATCGAGGAAGAGCGGGCGATGGCCCGCGCCGAGGAAGAGGAAGACAACCGTCGCTCGCGCCGTCGCGGGCCGCGGCCTTCGCCCAAGGCCGAAGCGGTAAAGTCCGACGACGCGGTGGCCGAGGGTCCCGCCGGGATGGATGTGGTCGACCTTGACGATGATGAGGCCGCCGATGGCCCGCTGGTTCAGGCGGGAGAGGCCTCGCAGGACCTGCACGACCATGATGACCATGAGCATGACCACGCGCATGGCGACGAGCACGATCATCACAACGAGTCGGTCGAGAACGGCAATGGTGGGCGGTATCGCGCCGTGGACCATGCCAGCGACACCGACGAGGAAATCGAATCCATCGCCGAAGAGGATGTGGCCGAGGAAATCGCCGCTCCTCGCCGTCCGCGCGCCCGGCGCTACAAGATCCAGGAAGTCGTCAAGGTCCGGCAGATCATGCTGGTCCAGGTCGTCAAGGAAGAGCGCGGCAACAAGGGTGCGGCGCTGACCACGTACCTGTCGCTGGCGGGCCGCTATTGCGTGCTGATGCCGAACACGGCGCGGGGCGGCGGGATTTCCCGCAAGATCACCAATGCCGTGGATCGCAAGAAGCTGAAGGAAATCGCGGGCGAGCTGGAGGTGCCGGAAGGTGCGGGCCTGATCGTCCGGACGGCAGGGGCCAAGCGGACCAAGCCCGAGATCAAGCGCGACTACGAATACCTGATGCGCCTGTGGGAGCAGATCCGCGAGCTGACGCTGAAGTCGATCGCTCCGGCCAAGATCTATGAAGAGGGCGACCTGATCAAACGGTCGATCCGGGACCTTTACAGCCGTGAGATCGACGAGGTTCTGGTCGAGGGCGAGGGCGGTTATCGCACCGCCAAGGACTTCATGCGGATGATCATGCCAAGCCACGCCAAGCAGGTGGTGCGGTATACCGAGCAGACTCCGCTTTTTGCGAAGTACCAGGTCGAGGGCTATCTCGCGGGGATGTTCAACCCGGTGGTGCAGCTGAAATCCGGTGGTTACATCGTGATCGGGGTGACCGAAGCGCTGGTGGCGATCGACGTGAACTCGGGGAGGGCCACGAAGGAAGGGTCCATCGAGGAAACCGCGCTGAAGACCAACGTCGAGGCGGCCGAAGAGATCGCGCGACAGCTGCGCCTGCGCGACCTTGCCGGCCTGATCGTCATCGACTTCATCGACATGGAGGAACGCCGCAACAACGCCACGGTCGAGAAGCGGTTGAAGGACAAGCTGAAGACCGACCGGGCGCGGATTCAGGTCGGGCGGATCAGTGGCTTCGGCCTTCTGGAGATGAGCCGTCAGCGGCTGCGGCCCGGGATGCTGGAATCGACGACCCAGCCCTGCCCGCATTGCCACGGCACCGGGCTGATCCGGTCGGATGACAGCATGGCGCTGCAGGTCCTGCGCGCGCTGGAGGAAGAGGGCACGCGGAAGCGGTCGCGCGAGGTGCTGCTGAAGGCGCCCGTCGGGATCGTGAACTACCTCTTCAACCAGAAGCGCGAGCATGTCGCGATGATCGAGGCGCGCTACGGGATGTCCGTGCGGCTTGAGGCGGACCCGATGATGGTCTCTCCCGACTATTCCATCGAGAAGTTCAAGACCGCGCTGCGGGTGGTCCCCGAGACCCCTGTCGTGTCGGGTCATGCGGGGCTGATGGGCGCGCCAGTGGCGGAGGAAGAGGAAGACGAGGATTTCGTCGACGAGCTGGTCGAAGAGGACGTCGAGGACGAGGTGGTGGTTGTGGCCGCTCCCGTGGCTGCCTCCGCTGTGCCCGCACCTGCGGCCGAGGGCGATGGCCAGCCAGGGCGGAAGAAGCGTCGGCGTCGGCGTCGTCGGCGCGGGGGCCAGCGGGATGACGCTGCGGGCAACGGGTCGGGTGAAGATCAGGCCTCGGACGACGATGGCGAAGAGGATGGCGACGACGAGGGTGCCGAGCCGGAGGTCGCTGTCGCCGAAATAGGCGCGGAAGTGGTCGAGGACGCGTCGGCCACCAAGCCGAAGCGCACCCGCAAGCCGCGTGGTGCCAAGGCAGAGGCTGCAGCGGCAGAGGCTGCCCCGGTGGTCGAGGCGGCTCCCGAACCCGCAGCCGAGCTGGTGGCCGAAGAGAAACCCGCGCCGAAAAAGCGGGCGAGCCGGTCGAAGGCGGCTCCGGCCGATGCGCCGGTTGCCGAGGCTGAGGTGGTGGTCGTCGAGGCTGCGGTGGCGGAGGCTCCAAAGCCGAAGGGCAGGGGATCTCGGGCCAAGGCGGCCGCGCCAGAGGTGGCACCTGCGCCGGTTTCCGAACCCGCGCCGATGCTGGCGGCGGATCCGGGGCTCGCAGTGGCCGAAACGGTGGTGGCCGATCCGGCCGAGGCCGAGGCCCCCACGCCGGACGCAGACGATGCCGGCAAACCCAAGCGCAAGGGCTGGTGGTCGCTGGGCCGCTAAGGCAGGCCAAAGGCAACAGGACGGGCGGCTTCGGCCGCCCGTTTCCGTTTCAGCCGCGCCGGATCAGGTGCAGGGTGACCCCGCCCTGGTCCTGCGCGCCCAGATAAGCGTGCCCCGCCTCGGCGCAGAAATGCGGCAGGTCGACCCGGGCCATCGCATCGGTCGCGCGAACGCAGACTACGGTTCCCACAGCCAGCGCCAGAAGCCGCTTCCTTGCGCGCAGCACCGGCAGGGGACACAGCAGCCCCTCGCAATCGATCTCGATGTCCCAATCCGCCATGCCTGGGGTGTAGCTGTCGTGCAGCCCTGCGGCAAGGTTACAGGCCCCCAACGCGGATGTGACGCGGTGTCCCGGTGACGCGGGGCAAGAAAGCGTCTATCTGGGACGGGACGGGGAGCCCCATGTTCGGAATCGAGATCATCGACGCAGCCCTTCTGCCCGCGATGCTGGTCGCGCTTCTGGCAGGTGTCCTGTCATTCCTGAGTCCCTGCGTTCTGCCGATCGTGCCGCCCTACCTGGCCTATATGGGCGGGATCAGCATGGGCGAGATGACCGCCCAGGGCACTCAGCGCCGCCGGGTGATCCTGCCGGCGCTGTTCTTCGTCATGGGGCTGTCGACGATCTTCCTGCTGCTTGGGTTCACCGCCTCGGCGTTCGGCAGTTTCGTGCTGGAGAACCAGGTCCTGCTGGCCCGGATTTCGGGCGTGGTGATCATCATCTTCGGCCTGCATTTCCTAAGCGTTTTCCGCATCCCGCTTCTGGACCGCGAAATGCGGCTGGACGCAGGGGACCGGGGCGGCAGCGCCTTGGGGGCTTACCTGCTTGGCCTGGCCTTCGCCTTTGGCTGGACCCCCTGCATCGGCCCCCAGCTGGGCGCGATCCTGTCGCTGGCAGCGCAAGAGGGCAGCACGCAGCGCGGCACACTGCTTCTGGGCGTCTATGCGCTTGGCCTGGGACTGCCCTTCCTGCTGGCCGCGATTTTCATAGAAAGATCAATGCATCTGATGGCGAAGTTGAAGCGCCACATGAAGCTGATCGAGCGGCTGATGGGCGCCCTTCTGATCATCGTGGGCCTGGCGCTGGTGACCGGGGCCTTCACCGATTTCAGCTACTGGATGCTGGAGACCTACGAAGTTCTGGGCCTCCCCCTGCCGGGTTGATGCTTTCCTCTTGCTAACCGTCAGGTAAGGTATGCCGATCAGAATGGCGGCATGGTGGAACGCGTGAAACAGTCGGGACCAGCGGGGGAAAGGGGCGCCTATCGGCGGCATGTCCTTTATATCCCCGGCTATGACCCGTTTCCGCCGCGCCGCTACCGCGAGCTTTACCGGACCGAAGGCGCCGCGCAGGCCGCACATTCGGGCTACGAGCTGACGCTGAAGGCGCGACCGGGCCAGACCTATGGCTGGCAGGTCCAGGCCCACATCGACGGGCGCGACATCGAGGCCGAGGTCGAGGTTCTGGTCTGGTCCGACCTGGTCAAGGGATCTATGACACGCGGCATCGTGGGGACCTATGTGCTCTTGGCCCGGACGGCCTGGGTCTACATCGCCTCGGGGGCGCTGTTCCGGCTGATCCGGCTGCGCAAGGGGCCGATGATTGCGGCGCTGTATCCGGCGGTGCTGCTGCTGCTGCAGGGGCTGCTGGCGCTTTTGGCCGGGGGGCTGACGGTGTGGCTTGCGCCCTGGACCGGGATCGACTGGGTCCTGGGGGCCGGGGTGGTCTGGGCCGTGCTGGCGGGGTTTCGGCGGCTGGACCGACGATTGTACGTCTATTACCTGATGCACGACTTTGCCTTCACCGCGCTGGGGGGCGGGGTCTATCCGGCGGCGCTGGAAGAGCGGCTGGCCGTCTTTCGCGCCAGGGTTCGGACCGCGTTGGCCAGTGGCGTCAAGGAAGTGTTGCTGGTCGGCCATTCCTCGGGCGTGCATATCGGGGTCTCGGTGCTGGCCGATCTGATCCGCGAAGGCCTGCCCCCAGGACCTTCGCTTTCGTTCCTGAGCCTGGGGCAGGCGGTGCCGATGGCGTCCTTCCTGCCCGGGGCCCAGCGGCTGCGGGCCGACTTGCGCTGCCTGTCGGAATGCGCCGAAGTGACCTGGGTCGACGTAACGGCACCCAGCGACGGTTGCAGCTTTGCGCTGTGCGATCCGGTTGCGGTCAGCGGGGTTGCGACCGAAGCGCAGCGTTGGCCGCTGGTGATCTCGGCGTCCTTCACCAAGACGCTAAGCCCCGAACGGTGGCGCGAATTGAAGCGCCGGTTCTTCCGGCTGCATTTCCAGTACATGTGCGCGTTCGACAGGCCCGGAGACTACGACTATTTCCAGATCACTGCGGGACCGATGTCGCTGCGCAAGCGCTATCGGCGCCGCAACCCCTCGGCCAGCCGGATCACTACGCCATACAGCCCCTACCGGGACGCGGCATGACCCCGCCGAAGCCCGAGCCGCGGGCGGACAAGGTCTCGCTCTTCGGTCATCTGCGCGCGTTTCGGCGCGACATCCTGTCGGCGCAACCGGCGCGGCTCTATCGGGCCTGGATGGCGGAATTCCGGACGCCGTTCTTCCAGAGCTACCTCTGCAATGACCCGGCCCTGGTGCGGCTGGTGCTGGATGAGCGGCCCGGAAATTTCCCGAAGTCGGACCGGGTGACCGAAGGCCTGCGGCCCCTGCTGGGCCGGTCGGTCTTTGTCACCAACGGGGAGGAGTGGCTGCGCCAGCGCCGGATCATCGACCCTGCGTTTGAGGGCGGACGGCTGAAGGCGGCTTTCCCGGCGATCTGGGCGGCGGCGGAGGCGGCGGTGGCCCGGATGGACGAGGGCGAGGTCGAGGTGGAACTGGCCTCCAGCCACGCGGCAGCGGATGTGATCTTCCGCACGCTGTTCTCGATCCCGATCGAGGACCGGGTGGCGCAGGCGGTGTTCCACGAGTTCCGGGCCTATCAGCGGTCGGCGCCCATCCTGAATCTGGGGGCGTTCCTGCGCCTGCCGCGCTGGTTTCCTCGGCTGCACCGGGGGGCGACAAAGCGGTCGGCCGCAGTGATCCGGAGCTTGATCCAGGACCTGACGGGAGCGCGGGCGGCGGCGATTGTCGCGGGCCAGGCCCCGGAAGACCTGGCGACGAAGATCATGACCACGCCGGACCCGGTGACGGGGCAGCGGTTCGCGACCGAAGAGATGGTCGACCAGGTGGCGATCTTCTTCCTTGCCGGGCACGAGACCAGTGCCTCGGCCCTGGCCTGGGCGCTGTATCTGCTGGCGACGCATCCCGAGGCGCAGGATCGCGTGGCCGCCGAAGCGGCCAGTCTGCGACCGGAGTTCGGGGTGGTCGGGTCCTTGCGGTTCACGCGCGATGTCTTCCGCGAGGCGCTGCGGCTTTATCCCCCGGTGCCGATGCTGGTGCGCGAAACGGTGCGGCCGGAGGAGTTCCGGGGGCGGGCGGTGAAGAAGGGCGCGCAGGTCGTGATAAGTCCCTGGCACCTGCACCGGCATGAACGCTTGTGGGACCGGCCTGACGCCTTCGACCCCGACCGCTGGGCCGGCGAGGTGCCGCAGGGCGGCTACCTGCCGTTCTCGCGCGGGCCAAGGGTCTGTCCGGGGGCGGGCTTCGCCATGCTGGAGGGCACGCTGATGCTGGCGCATCTGGTGCGGGCGTTCCGGTTTCAGGCTGTGGAGGGGCGGGTGCCAGTCCCGGTGGCGCATCTGACAGTGCGGGCGAAGGACGGGATCTGGCTGCGGGTTTCGCGACGGTAAGGCGATCGGCGGGAAGGTGGGCGGATCGCCCACCCTACCTGGCGCCCGCGTAGGGTGGGCGATCCGCCCACCCGAAGATCGTCAGAGCAGCTCGACCCGGTAGCTTTCGATCACGGTATTGGCGAGAAGCTTGTCGCACATTGCCTTGACGTCCGCTTCGGCCTTCGCGGCATCGGTCGCGGCCAGATCCAGCTCGATCACCTTGCCTTGCCGCACGCCAGTCACACCCTGGAACCCCAGCGACCCCAACGCATGGCGCACGGCCTCGCCCTGCGGGTCAAGGACGCCGGTCTTCAGCATGACAGTGACGCGGGCTTTCATCGGGGCCTCCAGAAGTTGCTGTGGCCCGTCCTTAGCGAAGGGTCGGGCGGGCGACAAGCCGGTCAGTTGATCAGCGTGGGCTTCGTCGTGTGGGTGATGTTCGTGGGCAGGACACCCAGCCGACGCGCCAGTTCGGTGTAGACGTCGTTCATCGGCTGCGGGTCGGGGATCGTGCCGTCGGGCCGTTCGGGCTGGCGCATGTCCCACAGGCGGCAACTGTCGGGGCTGATCTCGTCCGCCACGATCAGGCGCATGAAATCGCCTTCCCAGATCCGGCCGACCTCGATCCTGAAATCGGCCAGCCGGATGCCGACGCCCATCATCACGCCCGACAGGAAGTCGTTCACCCGCAGGGACAACGCGACGATATCGTCCAGGTCCTGCTGGTTGGCCCAGCCGAAGGCGACGATGTGCTCCTCGGCCACCAGGGGGGACTGCAGCTTGTCGTCCTTGTAATAGTATTCGACGATCGGGCGTGGCAGCTGCGTGCCCTCGGGGATACCCAGGCGCGTGGTCATCGGGCCAGCCGAGAAGTTGCGCACCACCACTTCCAGCGGGATGATCTCGGCCATCCGCACCAGTTGCTCACGCATGTTGATGCGGCGGATGAAATGCGTGGGCACCCCGATCTGGTTCAGGCCCGCCATGAAGAATTCCGACAGCCGGTTGTTCAGGACGCCCTTGCCCTCGCGCGTGGCGGGGGCCGCGACGGACGGCGCGTCGTCGTCCTTGAAATACTGGATCAGCGTGCCCGGCTCGGGTCCTTCGTACAGGATCTTGGCCTTGCCTTCGTAGACCTTCTTGCGCCGTGCCATGCTTCACTCGATCAGGGGGGCGGTGACAGGGTGTCGCCTTCAAACCGCTTTCCTTGGGCTATAGTCCAAGGGGACCACACTCGCAAGGCGCGAGCAGCCCGGGCGGTGGCCAAGGGGCTTGCGGTGTTGGGTGCGGATAGGCATATGGATGGAAACAACCGCACTTCCGGGGGAAGCCCATGACGACGTTTGACGACCGCGAGAATGCCTTCGAGGCCAAGTTCGCCCATGACAGCGAGATGCAGTTCCGGGCCGAGGCGCGGCGCAACAAGCTGGTCGGGCTTTGGGCCGCGGACCTGATGGGCAAGTCGGGTGACGCGGCGGCCGCCTATGCCCTGGAAGTGGTGAGCGCCGACTTCGAGGAAGCAGGCGACGAGGATGTGGTCCGCAAGGTCGTGGCCGACCTCGCCGGCAAGGCCAGCGCCGACGACGTGCGGGCCAAGATGCGCGAACTGCTGCCCGTCGCGAAGACGCAGTTGATGTCGGAACTTTAAGCCGCTGATCCTCCGGAAGGGCGCGGTCCCGCTCCGGGGCCGCGCTTTTTCATTGCGCATTTGAGACGTTAACCGGATCGCCATGCCTGATCTGCATTCTTGTCCTTCGGTGGCACGAAGGGACGGATGCGACGCATGGCGGCTGCAAGGGCATTGGGTCCCAAACTCTATCGTCGGCTGGGGCTGACGGCAGGAAGCGGGCTTTTGTGCCTTGGCCTGCTGGCCGGACAGATGCAGGCGATCGATCCGGTCCGGGTGCTGGGCGCGCTGGGCCAGGTCGGATGGCTGCCCTGGGTTCTGGCGGCCTGCGCGACCTTGATCAGTTTTTGCGCAGTGGCAGGATACGACCTGGCGCTGCATCGCCATTTGGCGACCGGCATTTCCCCGGGGCGGGCCCGCAGCGCGGGGTTTGCCGCCATTGCCATCGGGCAGACTGTCGGGATGGGCGTGGTGGCCGGGACGCTTGTCCGCTGGCGGCTTTTGCCGGAACTGGGGTTTCTGGGGGCCGCGCGGCTGTCGCTTCTTGTGGCGGGCTCGTTCCTGGTGGCCTGGGCCGTGCTGACGGTTCTGGTCCTGGTGACCGTGCCGGGTGCGCCGTATTCCGGCGTGGCAATCTGGGGGCTTGTGGCAGTGGCAGTGCTGCTGTGCGGCCTGGCTTTTCCGCGGCCCGGGATGCCGAACCTGATCACGGGCGCGCGGCTGATCTTCCTTGCCGCGATCGACTGCGGTGCGGCGGCCTTGGCGCTATGGCTTCTGGTCCCGGCAGACATCGGTCTGGCAGCCTTCCTTCCGGCTTTCCTGCTGGCGTTTGGCGCGGGTCTGCTGTCCGGCTCGCCCGCCGGTTTGGGCGCGTTCGAGCTGGTGTTGCTGGCGCTTTTGTCCGCTGCCCCACCCGAGGCGCTGGTGGCCGGGGTTCTGGCGTGGCGCGGGCTTTACTATGCCCTGCCTGCCTTGGCCGGGGCCGGAGTGGCGTTGCTGTGTCACGGCGATGCGGGGCTGACTTTGCCCAGCCTTGCCGCGCCCGAGATCGCCGAGGCGGGTCTTGGCGCCCAGGGGACCTTGCGTCCACATGCTGCTGGGTTCCTGGCGGGACGGACGCCGCACGGACTGGTGGCACTGGCCGCCGTCGCGGACCTGGACCGTTTCCAAGCCGCAGCGCAAGAGGAAGGGCGGTTTGCGGTTCTTTACAAGGCCGACGCCCGGACAGCGGCGCGGGCGCGGGCTGCCGGCCTCGCTGTTCTGCCCGTCGCGTGCGAGGCGTGGCTCTGCCCACAAGACTTCGGGCTGGACGGCCCGGCCCGGGCCGGGCTGCGGCGAAAGCTGCGCCGGGCGGCTGCGACGGGCGTGGTCGCGGCGCGTGCCGCAGAGCCGGACTGGACAGCTCTGGCGGCCGTCAATACCGCCTGGACGGCCGCTCACGGCGGGGAGTACGGCTTTTCGATGGGGCGGTTCGATCCCGCCTATTGCGCCGGGCAACAGGCTATCGTGGCCTCACAGGCGGGGCGGACCGTCGGGTTTGCGACCTTTCATGCAGCGCGGGTTGCGGGACAGGTGGTCTGGACACTTGACCTTTTGCGTCCCGCGCCGGACGCGCCCGAGGGGACGGCACAGCTTCTGGTGGTTGCGGGCATCGAAGCTGCGCGCGCCGCCGGGGCCCGCATCCTGTCGCTGGCGGCGGTGCCCATCGGGGGCTGGCCAGACGCCGCCGACCCGGTGGCGCGTCTGGGGCGCAGGCTGGCGCGCGACACGATGCCGGGTCTGATGCAATTCAAGGCCGGGTTCGCGCCAAACTGGCGCAGGCTGTACATCGCGGGACCCTCGTGGCTGGCCCTGGCGCTGGTCGGCTGGGAAATCTGGCGCGCGGTGCAGCGTCCGGCGGGCAGGGCCGAGATGAGGCCGACCACAACACGACTTGCGGATAATGAAATTGCCTCTGGCTGCAACCCGTGGCAGAGGGAAGGGGATAGGCCCGCCTGAAGGAAGTTTGAGATGACCGATGCCCTGACCCGGATGCTTGAGACGCGTGATTGGCTGATGGCCGATGGGGCGACGGGCACGAACCTGTTCAACATGGGTCTTTCATCGGGCGAACCGCCGGAATTCTGGAACGTCGATCAGCCGCAGAACATCCTGAAGCTTTACGGCGACGCCGTGGCGGCCGGGTCGGACCTGTTCCTGACCAACACTTTCGGAGGCAACGCCTCGCGCCTGAAGCTGCACCAGGCGCAGGGCCGGGTGCGTGAGCTGAACCGGGTCGGCGCCGAACTGGGGCGGGAAATCGCCGACAAGGCGGGCCGGGCGGTCGTGGTGGCGGGCTCGATCGGGCCGACGGGCGAAATCTTCGAGCCGATGGGCTCGCTGACCCATGCGCTGGCAGTCGAGATGTTCCACGAACAAGCCGAAGCGCTGAAAGAGGGTGGGGCGGATGTCCTGTGGATCGAGACGATCTCGGCCCCCGAAGAATACCGCGCGGCGGCGGACGCAGCCCTGCGCGCCGACATGCCCTGGTGCGGCACGATGAGCTTTGACACGGCAGGGCGGACGATGATGGGCACGACCTCGGCCACGATGGCCGACATGGTCGAGCGGCTGGTGAACCCGCCCATTGCCTTTGGCGCGAACTGCGGGGTCGGCGCGTCGGACCTGATGCGGACGGTGCTGGGCTTTGCGGCGACGGGGACCGAACGCCCGATCATCGCCAAGGGCAATGCCGGGATCCCGAAATACCACGATGGCCACATCCACTATGACGGAACGCCCGAACTGATGGCGGAATACGCCGTGCTGGCGCGGGATGCGGGTGTCAGGATCATCGGCGGCTGCTGCGGCACGATGCCGGAGCACCTGCGCGCGATGCGGGTCGCGCTGGAAAGCCGCCCGAAGGGCAACCGCCCGTCGCTGGAAGTGATTCAGGCGAAACTCGGTGGGTTCTCTTCGGCTTCGGACGGGACCGGGGATGATGCGGGCGCAGGTCGCCGCGAACGCCGCGGCCGTCGGGGCTGAAAATTCGGGGCTGAAAATTCGGGGCTGAACGGTCGGGCAGTGGCCAAAATCCTTACGCAAGGATTTTGACAAATTTCTTACTCAAGAAATTTGACCCCCGGTCGAAGCCGGTCAGAACAGCGACAACTGATCGCCTGCCTTGGGCGGCGCGGCAAACAGGTCGGTGCGCAAGGCGGGCAGGCCTTCCGCCAGCCCCAGCCGCTTGCGTGCCACAGTGGCCCGCAGGTGGATCAGATCCGCCCAAGGGCCTTCGCCCCGCATCCGCTTTCCGAACTCGGGGTCGTAGTCGCGCCCGCCGTGCAACTCTCGCACCCGGCCCATTACCCGCTCGGCCCGGTCGGGGACGGTTGTGGCCAGCCAGTCGCGAAACAGGGCCGAGACCTCCAGCGGCAGGCGCAGCGGGATCGTGTTCGCGGCCCGCGCCCCGGCGTCGCGGCCCGCCTCCATCACCGCCTCCAGCTCGTGATCGGTCAGCGCGGGGATCAGCGGCGAGACCTGGACGCGGACCGGCACGCCAGCCTCGGCCAACCGCCGGATCATCTGCAGCCGCCGCTTCGGCGCGGGCGCCCGGGGTTCCATCTTGCGGGCCAACCCTTCGTCCAGAGTGGTGACCGAAATCGAGACCGAGGCCAGCCCTTCGGCCGCCATCCCGCCGATCAGGTCGATGTCACGTTCGATGGTGGTGCCTCGCGTGGTGATCCAGACCGGGTGGCGAAAGGCGGCCAACACCTGCAGCACCTGGCGCATCAGCCCGTGGTCCCGCTCGATCGGCTGGTAGGGGTCGGTGTTGGTGCCGATCGCCACCGGGGCGACCTTGTAGGAGGGGCGGCGAAGCTCGCCCTCCAGCACTTCGGCAATGCCGGGCCGGGCGATCAGCCGGGTTTCGAAGTCAAGGCCGGGGGACAGGTTCAGGAAGGCATGGCTGGGCCGGGCGAAGCAGTAGATGCAGCCATGCTCGCAGCCCCGGTAGGGGTTGATTGAGCGGTCGAAAGGCACATCCGGGGACCGGTTGAACGTCAGGGCCGAGCGCGGGCGTTCCAGCCGGACCTCGGTTGCGACAAGGCGGTCTTCTTCGGGCAGGTCCCAGCCGTCATCGAAAGCCTCGCGCGCGGTGCCTTCATACCGGCCGGTCCGGTTGCTGTCGGCCCCCCGCGCGCGCAGGCGCTGGCCGGGCAGAAGGGAAGGGTTGACTGTCATGCCGCAAGTCTAGAACAAAGAAAGAACATCGCCAACCCTGCATCGGACGACATGCAGCGAAGGGGCAAGTCACGACAGGAGCGGGACGCAGAGCCCTGTGTCATCCAGCCCCACGATGACGAAGTCATAGGCGATCAGCAGGGTGTCGCCGTGCAGGATGGTCAGGACATAGCGCCCCTCGGGCAGGGCTTGTCCGGGCATTGGCAGGCGGCCGACCTCCATCGTGCCGGTTTCGGGGACCTTGATGTCCCAGGTGCTGACATCCTTGTTCGGCGCCTTGATGCGGATCGTCATCAGGTGACCGGGACCATAGCCCGGCAATTTTACCCGCAGCCCGAACCCAAGGCCGATGGCCGGCGGCAGGATGTCGCCTTCTGTTACAAAGTCGAAGCCGCGGAAGTTGTGGTCGATGGTCCCGGTCTCGGTCCCTGGCGCGGGCAGCATTTCGTCCGGTTTGCGGTCGCAGTGGCCGCCCGCGAAGATCGACACCGGCAGAAGCGTGCGGTCGATGATCCGGGCCGTTGCCACGTTGGCTGAAACCGCACAGAGGATGCCAAGGGCCGAAAGCGGGAAGACGCGCACCATCACGACCTTTCACCAGGGACTGTCCCATTCTCGCACATCCGGGGCTGCGAGCGCCAGATTCGCGCTTGCTGTCGGCTTTCATCCCGGGCATGTCGCTTGTCGCATAGTGACTTCGCCGGTTTGCGCCCATCACGATGCCAGACCCTTCCGCTTGGAGCACGCCAGATGGCTGACGAAGACGAGATCATCCTTTCCGAACTGTCGGATGACGAGCTTGTGCTGCAGATGCATGACGACCTTTACGACGGTCTCAAGGAAGAGATCGAAGAAGGCGTCAACCTGCTGATCGCCCGCGGCTGGACCCCCTATGACGTGCTGACCAAGGCGCTGGTCGCCGGCATGACCATCGTCGGGGCCGACTTCCGCGACGGGATCCTGTTCGTCCCCGAGGTGCTGCTGGCCGCCAACGCGATGAAGGCCGGGATGTTCATCCTGAAGCCCTTGCTGGTGGAAACCGGTGCGCCTCGGATGGGCAAGATGGTGATCGGCACCGTCAAGGGCGACATCCACGACATCGGCAAGAACCTTGTCGCCATGATGATGGAAGGCGCGGGGTTCGAGGTGAAGGACCTTGGGATCAACAACTCGGTCGAGAAGTATCTCGAAGCGCTGGAATCGGAAAAGCCCGACATCCTGGGCATGTCCGCGCTCTTGACCACGACGATGCCCTACATGAAGGTCGTGATCGACACCATGAAGGAAAAGGGTCTGCGCGACGACTATATCGTGCTGGTCGGCGGGGCCCCGCTGAACGAGGAATTCGGCAAGGCGATCGGTGCCGACGCCTATTGCCGCGATGCCGCCGTGGCGGTGGAAACCGCCAAGCAGTTCGTTGCGCGCAAGCACAACCAGCCGAACGGCTGAAGCACGCCTCTGTGATTCGGGAGGGGGTTGTCTAAGCCTCTCCCGAAGCGCAGATTGAAAGTCAGGGAGACACAGAATGCCCTTGACCCATTTCCTTGGACTTATCGCTCTGGTGATCGTTGCGGCTGGATTGACTATCTGGCTTGCCCTTTGGACCGGGGTGCCTGTCGCGGCACTGGCCTTTGCGGCCCTGTCAGCCAGCGTGATCCTGACCTGGACCCGCGTCAGCCGGTAAGGCAGCCGATGGATGACATCACCCTTTCCGAGACCGGGCTGCCTCCGGCCCATGCGGGCCGCATCCTGCTGATCGCCTGCGGGGCTCTGGCGCATGAGATCCTGGCGCTGAAGGCGGCAAATGGCTGGGCGCACATGGACTTGCAATGCCTGCCGGCAAAGCTGCACCTCTGGCCCGAGAAGATCATCCCCGCGGTGGAAGAGGCCGTCGTCGCTGCACGGGGCGACTACGAGACGGTGTTTGTCGTCTATGCCGATTGCGGCACGGGGGGCTTGTTGCAAGCCGCGTGTGACCGGTTGGGGGTCGAGATGGTCGAAGGCCCGCACTGCTACGCCTTCTTTGAAGGGAACGCAGCCTTCGCCGCCAAGGCTGAGGAAGAGTTCACCGCCTTCTACCTGACCGATTTCCTGGTGCGGCAGTTCGATGCCTTCGTCTGGAAGCCGATGGGTCTGGACCGCCACCCCGAGCTGCGGGACATGTATTTCGGGAACTACACCAAACTGGTCTATCAGGCGCAAAAGGACGACCCGGCGCTGGATGCCAAGGCCGAGGACTGCGCGCGGCGCCTTGGCCTGGCCTATGAACGTCGGTTCACCGGCTATGGCGACCTGGCGGTGACGCTGGCGCGGGTGGCCGGTTAGCCGGCGAAATCGGTGATGACGGCGACCCCAGGGGCGGTGGGGCCGTCGAAGGCTTTCAGTTCCTCGGTGGCCTGGCTTAACGCGACGGTGCGGGCCACGATGGGGGTTACGTCGATCCGGCCAGTCTCGATCAGGGACAGCAGCGTCGGGTAGCGCCAGGCCGGCATGCCACGGGTGCCGAAGACCGACAGTTGCCGCATGTAAAGCGTGTTCATGTCGATCTGCATTTGCGCGGTGTGGCCGGTGGGCAGGCCGACCTGGACATGACGGCCAAGCGGTCGCAGGCACTTGAGCGAGTTGTTCGCGGTGGCTTCGATGCCAAGTGCCTCGACACTGACATGCGCGCCTCCGCCAGTGAGGTCGACGATCCGTGCGGCCACGTCGCCGTCGCGGCCGTCAAGGGCGGCTTCGGCACCCAGGGCGAGGGCATGGTCCAGCTTTTCGGGCACCACATCGACCACGATCACCCGCGCGCCAAGCGCCTTTCCGATCAGAAGACAAGAGAGCCCGATCCCACCGGTGCCATGGACGGCCAGCCATTCCCCCGCCTGCAGGGCTGCACGCCCGGTAAGGGCATGAAACGCGGTGGTCACGCGGCAACCAAGGCCTGCGGCGAGGGCGGGGGACAGGCTTTCGGGCAGGCGGGTCAGATTGTGGGCATGGGGGACCGAGACGTATTCGGCATAGGCGCCCCGGTCGCCAAAGCCCGGGACGCGCTGGCTACGGCAGGTTGTGGTCTGGCCGGACCGGCATTCGGGGCAATCGCCACAGGCCAGGATGAAGGGTGCGATGACGCGGTCGCCCTTGCGCCACTTCGCCAGGGGACCGGCCTCGACCACTTCGCCGCAGTATTCGTGGCCGGGGATATCGCCCGGTTTCACCTTGGGGTGCTCACCCACCCAGCCGTGCCAGTCGCTGCGACAGATCCCGCAGGCAAGGGTCTTCAGGACCACGCCATCCGGTTCGCAGGTGGGGTCAGCGACGGATTCCAGGCTGAGGGGTTCGCGGTAGGCGCGAAGAACGGCGGCGCGCATCAGGTTCTCCGGTAATGGTTCAGGCAGAAGACACGGATGGCCGAGGCAAGGCCCTCCTCTCCGCGACGTGCGGCGTCGATTTCTGCGGCCAAGGCGTTGAGGGGGGTATCCTTCTCGGCCGCGATGGTGCGGAAGGCATCCCAGAACTCGTGCTCCAGCGACACGCTGGTGCGGTGGCCATGGAGCGTGAGAGAGTGTTTGGCGGGGCGGGTGGTCATTTCGAGAGGCTAGCCAAAGTGCACGCCGCCCAAAATCCTTAAGTAAGGATTTTGACAAATTTCTTACTTAAGAAATTTGGGTCCGTGGTCAGAGACGGAGCAGGACATCATCCGAATTGCAGAAGACCACGAAATGGCCTGCGTTCTCGACCACCCGGTACCCGCGTTTCTTCATTGCCCCCAGAAAGGCGTCCCGTCCGACAAGACGCTCAACATCGCTGACCTTGCGACGGATTACCCCGCCGTCAAGTGCTGTCTTGGTGGCAAACATCTGACGCATCCACTCCTGCGACGTGATCGGTAGCTGCAGTTCTCGCATCGGCGCACCTCCTGCCGTCACCCTGCCAAAGCAGGGTTAACGGGGGGTTACTCCGTCTCGCGCTTGTGGGCGTCGAGTTCTCGCGCGGCCTTTTCGGCGCGAATCTTTTCCAGATCACGTTCGGCCTTCGTGCGGCCATGCTTCGCAGCATTGGCATCGGCGGCAGAGCGGGCGGCCTTACGGGCCGCCTGCTTCTTCGCCTGCCGAAGGTTGACGACTTCGGCCATCAGCCTTTGGGGCCGACCATGTCCTCGGGGCGGACGATGCGGTCGAACGTTTCGCCATCGACGAAGCCAAGCGCAATCGCCTCTTCCCGCAGGGTCGTGCCGTTCTTGTGCGCGGTCTTGGCCACCTTGGTCGCGTTGTCATAGCCGATGGTGGGCGCCAAAGCTGTCACCAGCATCAGCGATTCCTTCATGAGCTTCTCGATCCTTGGCAGGTTCGCCTGCGTGCCCACCACCATGTTGTCGGTGAAGCTGGAGGCCGCATCGCCCAGAAGCTGGATCGACTGCAGCACGTTGTAGGACATCATCGGGTTGTAGACGTTCAGCTCGAAATGTCCCTGGCTTCCGGCAAAGCCCACGGCAGCATCGTTGCCCATGACGTGGGCGCAGACCATCGTCAGCGCCTCGGCCTGGGTCGGGTTGACCTTTCCGGGCATGATGGAAGAGCCGGGCTCATTCTCGGGCAGGATCAGCTCGCCCAGGCCTGAGCGGGGGCCAGAACCGAGAAGCCGCAGGTCGTTGGCGATCTTGAAAAGCGACCCGGCCACCGTCTTCAGCGCGCCCGAGAACATGACCATCGCGTCATGCGCCGCAAGCGCCTCGAACTTGTTCGGGGCGGTGACGAAGGGGAGATTGGTGATCTTGGCGATCTCGGCGGCGACGCGGATATCGAAACCCACGCGGGTGTTCAGTCCGGTGCCGACCGCAGTGCCGCCCTGGGCCAGTTCGTAGATGTGGGGCAGGCACATCTTCACCCGCTCGATCCCGCGATCGACTTGTGTTGCGTAGCCAGAGAATTCCTGTCCGAGGGTGAGCGGCGTCGCATCCTGCGTGTGGGTGCGGCCGATCTTGATGATGTCCTTGAATTCATGGGACTTCGACCAGAGTGCCTTCGACAGTTTCGTCAGCCCCGGGATCAGCACGTCGCGGGTGTGCATGCCGATGGCGACATGCATCGCGGTCGGGAAAGTGTCGTTCGAGGATTGCCCCATATTCACATGGTCGTTCGGGTGCACCGGCTTTTTCGAGCCCATCACCCCGCCCAGCATCTGGATCGCCCGGTTCGAGATCACTTCGTTTGCGTTCATGTTCGACTGGGTGCCGGACCCGGTCTGCCAGACGACCAGCGGGAAGTTGTCGTCGAACTTGCCGTCGATCACCTCGCTCGCGGCGGCGACGATGGCATCGCCCAGCGTCGCCTCCAGGTCGCCTTGCGCCATGTTTACCACGGCGCAGGCGCGCTTGATCACGCCCAAAGCGCGGATGATCGGGACCGGCTGGCGTTCCCAGCCGATCGGGAAGTTGATGATCGACCGCTGGGTCTGCGCGCCCCAGTACTTGTCGGCGGGCACTTCAAGCGGGCCGAAGCTGTCGGTTTCGGTACGGGTCGCGGTCATGGCACACTCCTCAAGCTCTCACGCGACCCATAGCGGCTGAGGCGCGCGAAATCAATCCGGCATGCAATGGTATACCGAAAACTCAGGCCCGGCGGAAGCGGTAGACCGTGGCCGGGGGCAGGTTGGCCCAGACCTTGTGGCCCTTGTTCACCTTCAGCCCCAAAGTCTCGATGGTTTCGGGCGGCAGAGGCGGGCGCTGGCCGTAGGTGAACTGCACGTAATGGCCACGAGGGGCCAGGATCGCAAAGGCGGCGCCGACGATGCCTTCCCGGATTTCGGGCGGCATCGACAGGAGCGGCAGGCCCGAGATCACCGTGTTCACCCCGACCGGAACCAGTCGGGCAGCGTCCTGTGCGGGAAGCTGATGCACGGTCACGCCGGGGAACTTCTTGCGCAGGTAGTCGACGAACTCTTCGTCCAGCTCGAACAGGGTGATGTTCTCGGGCGGGACGCCGCGGGCCAGAATCGCCTCGGTGAAGCGGCCGGTTCCGGGGCCGAACTCGACCACCGGACCGCTGTTCGGGCCCAGGCCCAAGGTCATGGCGCGGGCCAGGGTCCGGGAAGAGGGCGCAATCGCTGACACCTGCCGGGGGTTCTTCAGAAGCCGCCGGCGGAACAGCGCAAGATCGGACATCAATGTTTCCGGAACTGGTCGAGCGAGACGATCTCGGCATCCTGCCGGACCGGATCTTCCTCGACCTCGATCTCCAGGTCCTCATCGTCCTCGTCTTCGTCGTGCTCTTGCGTTTCGAAGCGAAGGCCGAACTCTACCGAAGGGTCGACGAAGGTGCGCAGCGCGTCGAACGGAATGACCATCGGCTCGGGATTGTTGCCGAAGTTAAGCGTAATGCTGAAGCCTTCGTCGGTCACCACAAGGTTTTCGTACCAGTGCTGGATCACGACGGTCATTTCCGTCGGATAGCGTTCCTTCAGCCAGTCGGCGATCTGGACGTCGGGATGGGTGGTGTCGAAGGTGATGAAGAAATGATGTGCGCCGGGCAGGCCGTGTTCGGCCACGTCGGCGAGGACCGACTGGATCAGACCCCGCATCGCGCGGTGCATGAGATTTCCGTAGTCGATGCTGCGCGCCATGTGCCGCCCTTTCCCGGTTGTGCTGCAGCATAGGGGGGCACGGGGGCCAAGGGAAGGGGGGCTTGCGCGCAGGCTGCCGCCCCGGACAGAGAACCGCCAGTTTGGTGAAAACGGGGATCGGTCAGCCGATGGCGTGGGTTAGCCGGGGGCGGCGGGTCAACCGATGGGCCGGGTCAGTTCGCGCAACAGCTTTTGTCGCAGCGTCGCGGCATAGTCCTGCAGACCGCGCGCCGTGACGACAAAACCTCCGGGCGTGATGATCCAGTTGCGGTAGTAGGTGGTGATGGGAAAGGCCGGACCCGGCTCTTCGATCGCGATGGCGTTGATCATCAGGCCCGCGGCGATGGCCTCGCGGCGCGCCCTGGCGTCGGAGAAGCCCGCGTTTTCCTGCCCGTCGCCCGAGACGTCGATCACCTTGTTCCGGCAGTCGGGCACGGCGGCGAACTGGGCCGTGGCGAAGCGGAGGCCCTGGCCCACGGCCGTGTCCGATCCTGTGAAGCTGCGCGGGATGGCGGTGGCGCGGGCGGCGAAGCGGGTGACGTCTTCGGGCGCTAGCATCCGCCGCCACGACAGGACAAGGGCCTGTTCGTCAACCCCTGACCACTGGATCACGGCAAGCGCGACCTGCCCCCCCACCAGGGCCTCGGCGACTTCGGGGTTCGTCAGGGCCGCGGCAAGCCCCTCGGTCTGCAGGCGGTACTCGCCTGCGTCGATGGACCCGGACACGTCGATGGACAGCAGCAGCGCCGTCTCGCAGGGGGCGGCGGGCTGGGCGGTCAGGCAAAGGAGCAGAGCCGCGCGGAGCATGGGTCAGGATGTGGCCTGCGGCGGTTTGTGGCAAGCGGCTCGTCGATGACTTCGTCACTCCTCGCAGGGGCGACGAGGAGACGAAGTCGAACGAGGAGCAGTGGAGAGAAGGTGCAGGTTTCTGTTGCCAGGTACCTGCGAACCCCGCCTTACGGGGCTAACCGCAAGGGCTTAGTTTTGATATTGCGAGCCGCTTACGCGGCCAGCGCCATCGGAGCACGGTTGTCGTTGGCAACTGTGATCTTGGACCGATAACGGTGGTACCTCACCGAGCGAAAGCTGGCCTCTTTGGTCGTTCGTCGATCCTATTTCGGCCCCACACGCCCGCAACGAACGGGAAAGTCTGGTGGAGCCGCCGGGTACCGCCCCCGGGTCCGAGCCGATTATTACAGGTGCGTTTATCGCCATAGTCGGAGTTGCCCCCGACAAGGATCAATATAGGCGGCGGGGGTGGGGGCCGCAAGGGCCGTCTCCGCCCGGGTGGGGCAAGCCAGGTGATCGCCGCCGAACAGGTGTCGCGTCTTTCGCGCGGCCCTAGACCTCGATGAAGCTGGCGGGCTCGCGGTCGACCTCGATGGCGCGGCTGGCCTGGTCGGCAAGCCCGATCCCGGCCTGGTTCATCGTCTGGTAGATGTGGTCCGCCCCGGCGGTCTTCAGGCGCAGCACGTGGTCCTCGTACAGGGCGTGGGCGATGATCGGGCCGTGGAAACCCTTGGCGCGCAGGGCGCGGGCGGCGCTTTCCTTGGCCTCGACACTGTCCATCGCCAGGATAACGCCCTCGATCTGCGCCATCTTGAGCCCACGCCAGAAGGCAGCGTCCTCGACATCGGCAAAAAGAACGTTGCGGCCGGCCGCGGTGTGGCCCTCGACGCGGTAGGTGTCGGCGTCGATCCCGACGGTGCGGAACGGCCCGGAAATCTGGTCATAGGCGGCTGTCCCGGTGCGGCCCATGCCCAGGATCAGCACCGAGGCACGGCCAAGGTCGGTCGGCAATTCATCGCGGTGGACCCGACGCGGCTCGAACCCCTGCAGCCGGGGTTCCAGCCGTTCGAAGATGCGGTCGGCAAGCCGGTCGAGGGGCGCGGCCAGAAGGAAGGACAGGCTGACCGCCAGCGCCAGCGGCACCAGCCATTCGGGCAGGACGGCGGCGGCGACGATCAGACTGAACTCGCTGTAGGCGGTCAGGTTGGCGGCCGTCAGGAAGGCCGTCCGCGCGCGCAGGCCAAAGGCCAGGAGAAGCGCAAAGAACAACAGGCCCTTCAGCGGAAGCAGCAGGACCAGCACAAGCGCGATGATCAAGTCTTCCATCCCTGGCAGCCCGGACATCCCGATCTGCAGGAAAAAGCCGACAAGGAAGAGCTCTTTCAGGCCCCAGAGGGCGTCTGACAGCTCTTTGGCGCGGGGATGGGTGGACAGCAGAAGCCCCATGACCAGGGCCCCGATCTCGGCCCCCAGACCGACGGCCTGAAAGCCCGCGCCACCGGCGACCACGGCCAGAAGCATCCCGGCCAGGACCATCAGCTCGTCATGGCCCGAGACATCGACAAGCCAGTGCAGGACCGGACGAAGAAGCGGCAGGGCAGCCAGCAGGGCCAGAGCCCAGGGCGAGGGGGCCTGGCCGCTGTAAAGCGCCAGCACGGCAAGGGCGATGATGTCCTGGACGATCAGGATGCCGATGGCAGTGCGGCCATAGAAGGCGCCGATGTCGCGCTTGGCCTCCAGCACCTTGGCCGAAAAGACGGTCGAAGACAGGGACAGGACCACGCCAAGCAGGATGGCGGTGGTCCAGTCCAGCTGCAGAAAGACGACCAGGCCCGTGCTGAAGATGGCAGTGGTGATGGCCGAATGGATCAGCGCCCCCCCAAAGACCTGGGGCTGGGCCAGCTGGCCAAGGCGCAGCTTCAGCCCGACGGCGAAGAGCAAAAGAAGGACACCAAGATGCGCGATGTGGTCAAGGACCGCACCGGATTCCTCGGGCAGGCCCAGGCTTGGCCCCGCGGCATGAATCGCAAAACCGGCGGCAAGGAAGCCCACCAGCGGCGGAAGGCCCAGGCGGCGGACGGCAAGGCCGAAGAAGAACGCAAAGCTGAGGCTGATGACTTCGAACATGGGGAACCGGAAAGGATTGATCCGGAGTAATCGCGGAGTCAGTTTGGCGCAACCCGGGTTTCACCGCCTGGGCAGAAGGCAGTGACTGCACGGCGTGGAAAGACGGCGGGGCGTCGGCAGGATCTCTTCGGGTGCCGCCCCCGGGATGTCTGGCGCGCCCCGGATTTCACCAGAAATTCAGAACTTCGTCAGGACTTTCGCGCCGAACCGGACCAGCCTGAAACCCTTGTGGCTACGGCGTGGATTTCATCATGCGATTCATCATGCGCTTCCGCGGTCTGCTTCTTTCCCTCGCGCTTGGCTCTGGAGGTATCCCCGCCTCTGGAGCCTCTGCGGCCTGCCCGGACCTGGCGCTCGTGTTGGCGATTGACGGGTCGGGCAGCATCGATGACCAGGAGTTCCAGTTGCAGCAGCAGGGTTATGTGGCAGCCTTTGCCGACGGGCGGGTGCAGGCGGCGCTTGGCTCGGCGGGAGTGGTGGACGTGGCCGTGGTGCTGTGGGGCGACGCAGAGATGGAGGTGCAGGTCATTGCGTGGCAGCGCATCACGGCTCCCGGTGAGGCCGCCAGGGTTGCGCGCCGGATCGGGGCACTGCCGCGCAAGGTCACGGGCGACACCGGGATCGGCAGCGGCCTTTGGGCGGCGCTTGATCTTCTGGAAAGCGGTGCGGTCTGCGCAACGCGGCGGATCATCAACGTATCTGGCGACGGCAAGGAGTCCTTTGGCGCGCGGTCCCGTCACCATATCCCGCTAGCCCTTGCCCGCAGTCGCGCCGAAGCGATAGGCGTGACGATCAACGGGTTGGCGATCACGGTGGCGGGGCCCCAGCTTGAGACCTGGTACCGCGACAAGGTCATCACCGGCCCCGGTGCCTTTGTCCTTGCCGCCGAAAGCTTCGAAGCGTTCGGCGACGCGATCATCCGCAAGCTGGCACGGGAAATTTCCCCGCCGACCTTGGCTGCGGCGAACACCGGAAGGGAGGCGATGCCGTGTAGACATTTCTGATCGAACGCGATCTGGACGGGATCTCGGCGACGGATCTGCATGGGCTGGTCGCGGCCAGCCAGCGGCAGGTGGCACGGATGCGCGAGGAGGGAGACCTGGTACATTACCTCGGCTCGACATTTCTGCCGGGCGAGGGGCTGTGCTACTGCCTTTATCAGGCGAAGGACGAGACGGTGCTCTCTGCCCTGAACCGTGCCGCCCGGCTTCCGGTCACGCGGATCGTCCCGGCCATCGCGCTGGCGCAAAGTTCGTGAATGTCATTGGGCCGCGCAATCAAGGTTCTGGCCCGGTTCTGACGGCGTTGCCACACTCTGCGCCTTGCTAAAGCGGGGCAGAGGTCCGTAGGATTTGCCCGGTGAAGTGGGCAAGGGCCATCCTATGCCAGCCAGTCAGGTCAGTTCCGCCGACGCCACCGCGTTCCGGTTTGCCGGATACACCCTTGATCTGCGTCAGGGACGGCTTTTGGGGGCCTCCGGAGAAATCCAGCTGCGCCCCAAGCCGTTTGCGCTTTTGGGCTACATGGTCCGTCATGCCGGGCGGGTGCTGTCGAAAGCGGAATTGCTGGAGGCGGTCTGGCCGGACGTGATCGTGACCGAGGAATCGCTCTCCCAATGCGTCCATGCGCTGCGCGATGGCTTGGGGAAGGCAGGGTCTGATCTGGTCAAGACCGTGCCACGGCGGGGCTACCTGTTCGACCTTCCGCTGTCAGCCGCTGCGCAGGCCGGGGCGGTGGCCGGGCCGACTGCGGGTGATCCCGCGATCCTGACGCCGCGACAAAGCAGCATTGCGGTCCTGCCCTTCAGCGCGGGCCCCGGGGTGTCGCCGCAAGACCGGCTGTGGTTCGACGCTGTGGTGAATGATGTGATCAGCCAGCTGGCGCGGCTGCGCAGCTTTGATGTGATCGCGCGGGGCAGCACCTTCGCTTTGCGGCATCTGGCCAGCGATGTCAGGCGCGCCGGGCAGAAGCTGGGCGCTGACTACGTCTTTGCGGGATCGGTCATGCCGCAAGCCAAAGGCATCCGGCTGCAGATGGATCTGGTCAGGACCGATGTCGGCTCGATCCTCTGGACCGAGCAGATCGAGCTGGGGCGAGCAGGTTTTCTTGAACTGGTGGGGGCTCTGGTCGACCGGATCACGGTGGCGGTGGTAACGGAAGTTACCACGGCCGAGCGCAATCGGGCGCGGCTGGTGCCTGATCAGTCACTGACGGCCTGGCAGGCCTTTCATCGTGGGCAAGAGGCTTTTGGCACCAACACCCAGCCGTCGCTGATGCAGGCGCGCGCCTATTTCACACGCGCGACAGAGCTGGATCCGGGGTTCGTCCGGGCCTTTGCCGCGCTGTCGGAATGTCAGGCAACCCTCGCGCGGTCGCCCTATTGCACCGATGCCACGGCAGAGGCAGCGGCGGCGCGGCGAACTGCAGAGCTGGCCATGCGTCTGGACGAGGCGGCGCCCTCGGCCCAGTTCGCCTATGCGCATGCCCGCTGGTTGCATGGAGAGCCTGACATCGCACTGCTGCATGCCCGGCAGTCAGTTGCCCTTAGCCCAAGCTTTGCCGAAGGATTTGCCGAGATCGGGTTCTATGAGGCGCTCTATGGACAACCGAAAGAGGCATTCGCCAACCTTGCGCGGGCCGAACTGCTGAACCCGTTCAGTCCGTTCATCGACTCGATCCAGATAGATCGTGCCGTCGCGCATCTGCAATCGAACGACCTCGACGCCGCCGCGATGTGGGCGACAAGGGCAATCAGCCGTCGGGAAAGCTATCCGCAAATGCAGATCACCGGTGCCCTCGTGCTGGCGGCGGCAGGGCATCGTGGCGCGGCAGAAGTGATCCTGAGCACGCTGAACGATCAGGACGCCGCCTTCGATCCGCTGAAGATCTTCAAGCCACCATTCAGCCTTGCCGGTCCGGCGAAGGACCTTCTGTTGCGGGCTGTGACCGACCTTGGACTGTAAGCAAGCCAAAGCCAAAGAAGAACGCCCGAGGTTTCCCCCGGGCGTTTCGCGTTCCGTCAGTCGGGATCAGAACCCCGACTTGATCAGTTCGAATTCCTCGATCATGCGATCGCGAAGCTCGGTCGAGGGCGGCGACTGCACGAAGAGGGGCGTGGTCACCGGGTCGACGTAGGCGGCCTTCAGCGCTTCGGCCGGGATTTCGGCCATCGCTGCGTCGTTTGCCAGCGCATAGCCGATGGCATCCAGAAGCGGCTGGGCCGAGGAATGGGCCAGAAGCGAGTTGATGTGGTCGTAGGCCTTGTCCTCGACGCCGGGGGCGTCCTTCATGTTGACAAAGCCACAGTACCAGGTCGCGGCCCCTTCGGCCGGGGCGCGATTGAAGCCGACGGGGAAGTTTTCCGCCTGCAGGATCGCGACCGGGTCGTTCCAGGACCAGGCGACCTGCACCTCGCCCGAGGCCATCAGCTGCGACAGTTCCGACGGGTCGGACCAGTAGGCGCGGACGTTCGGGTGCACCTTGCGCAGCCAGTCGGCGGCGGCGGTGAACTGTTCGTCCGTCACATTGTCCCACGAGGTGACGCCGGTGGCCATGAAGGCCAGCGACCAGACGTCGTCGGTGTTGTCCGGCAGCGCGATGCGGTCAGCGTATTTTTCGTCGGCGAAGACCTGGACCGTTGCCACATCTTCCGCCGGCACCGTCTCGGCGTTGTAGGCGATCGCGGTGTAGGCATAGTCCGTCGGGATGAACCAGACGCCCTGCTCATTGGTGAAGGGCTCGACCATCCGGGCCGGGACATTGGCGAATTCCGGGATCTTCGAGGTATCCCAGGGCTCGATCAGGCCCGCGTCGATGTAGCGGGGGACGGCGGCGGCGCAGGGGTGGACCACGTCCGCCTTGAAGCCGGACGAAACTTTCTGGAACGCCTCGTCATCGTCGGCGAAGAAGACATAGGTCGGCTTCTGGCCGTGTTTGTCGACATAGGGCTGCAACATGCCGTCGATTTCCCAACCGGCCCAGTCCAGAACGGTGAACTCGGGGTCGGCGGCATGGGCGGCGACGGAAAGCGACAGCACCGAGGCTGCGCCCAGAAGGGCAAGGGATTTGCGGCTCATATGTGCTCCTCTGTGTGACAAGCAGACAGCGCCAGCGGCTGCCAGTTGTGCATCTTATTTGGTTATGGCGGGGCCCCCTCGGCACACCTCCGTTGAGAGAAGTTGGTTTGCGTTCTTCGAAAGGACAAGGGGAAACTGCGGGAATTTGCAGCCGTTGGCGCGGAAACGGGCAGGAATCCGTCTGACCTTGCGTCAAGGTGCCTGATTGGCGTGCGCGTCAAGGCTTGAGCGACGGCGGGCATGGGGCTTGCAGGGCCGGGGGCGGGACGCTAATCCTTTGATCGAGGCCGGGACAAGACCCGGCTCTGGCCCTGGGAGAGACATCCGGGGGTCTGGCTGGAAGACCTGCCGCGGACCGGGACATGCCCGCCTCGCGCGGGTATCCCCGACCGCGGCCCGATGGAGGAGCCGCAGGTGGCGCTTGATATAGATTTCGTCCGTTCGCAGTTTCCGGCGTTTCAGTCGCCGGTATTGTCCAGTCACGCGTTCTTCGAGAATGCGGGCGGCAGCTACCCTTGCGTCCAGGTGGTGGACCGCCTGACGCGGTTCTACCGGGACCGAAAGGTGCAGCCCTACGGCCCCTATCCAGGCGCGCAGGCGGGGGGTGCCGAGATGGACGAGGCGCGCACCCGGCTGGCCGCGATGATGGGCGTCGCACGCGAGGAAGTGTCGTTCGGACCGTCGACCAGCGCCAACACCTATGTGCTGGCGCAAGCGGTGCGAAAGTGGCTGGCGGGGACGGGCGGCGCGGTGGTCGTGACGAACCAGGACCACGAGGCGAACTCGGGCGTGTGGCGGCGTCTGGCCGAAGAGGGGATCGAGGTTCGGGAGTGGAAGCTGGACCCCGACACCGGGTCACTGGAGCTGCCGTCTCTGGCGGCCTTGCTGGCGGACGGGATGGTGAAGCTGGTCTGCTTCCCGCATTGTTCCAACGTGATCGCCGAGATCAACGATGTCGCGGCCATTTGCGCGATGGCCCGGGACGCCGGCGCGCGGACGGTGGTGGACGGGGTCAGTTACGCGCCGCACGGGTTCCCCGACGTGGCGGCGCTGGGCTGCGATGTGTACCTTTTTTCGGCCTACAAGACGTTCGGGCCGCATCAGGGGATCATGGTGCTTCGCGAGCCGTTCGGGATGGAGCTGCCGGGGCAGGCGCATTTCTTCAACCACGGGGTCTTGTACAAGCGGCATACGCCGGCGGGGCCGGATCACGCTCAGATCGCGGCCTGTGCGGGGATGGCGGATTATGTCGACGCGCTGGCTGGGCGGCACGGGATCGGTGGCGACGCGGCCGCGCGGAACCGGGGCGTTCATGACCTGATGCGGGCGCAGGAAGTGGCGGTGATCCAGCCCTTGCTGGACTACCTGGTGCAGCGGAACGATGTCCGGCTTTTGGGGCCTCGGGATGCCGGACGGCGGGCGCCGACCGTGGCGGTGGAACTGGACCGGGTCGCCGAACCTGTGTCCGAGGAGTTGGGACGGAACGGGATTGCCTGCTGGGCCGGGGATTTCTATGCGGTGCGGCCCTTGGAGGCGCTGGGGATCGACCGCGAGAAGGGCGTGCTGCGGATGTCGGCGGTGCATTACACCAGCGCGGAAGAGGTCGCCTTGCTGATCGCGGCGCTGGACCGGGTGCTGTGAGGTCAGCCTGACGGAGCGCTGACGCGCAAGCCTTTGCGTTTGTCCCTTGCGCGAAGATGCGCAAGGGACGGCGTTGGGGGCGCTTCGCCCCCCAAACCCCCCGAGGATATTTGAGCCAGTATGAAAG
>NZ_JAXMMF010000120.1:0-42883 GCF_034366665.1 Tabrizicola sp.
GGTCAAAGCTGATCGCGGCGTAGACCAGGTAGGCGAGGATCGCTGCCGGGATCGCGAAGGCCAGGCGGCGTTTGGCGGCAAAGCTGGCGGTGACGGTGTCGGCGAGGCTTGGCGAAAGCGTTGCGGTCATGTCAGTGCCCCTTCACCAGCTTCTGGCGGTAGCGGTCCGATATCTGGTCGATCACCACGATGGTCACGAAGAGAAGAGCGAAGATCGCCACCACCTCGTCATAGCGGCCCTGGCCCCATTGCATCGCCAGTTTCAGGTCGTGGCCGATGCCGCCTTCGCCGACAAAGCCCAGGATTGCCGAGGCGCGGACGTTGATCTCGAACCGGAGAAGCGCATAGGACAGCCAGTTCGGCGCGACCTGCGGGATCACGCCCAGCCACATCCGCTGCGACCAGTTGGCGCCGACGGATTGCAGGCCCTCGATGGGCTTCAGATCGGCGTTCTCGGCCACTTCGGAGAAGAGCTTGCCCAGGGCGCCGCCGGTGTGCAGCGCGATGGCGATCACGGCGGGGACCGGGCCACCGCCAAGGATGTAGATCAGGACCAGCGCGATAACGATCTCGGGGATTGCGCGAAGGGCGTCCATCGTGCGGCGAAAGACCGGGATCAGGCGCGGCCAGCGCGCAAGGCCGCGGGTGGCCAGGAGAGACAGCGACATGGCGGCCAAAGCGCCAAGAAGGGTGGCGACGGCGGCAATGTTCAGCGTCTCGATCAGGGCGGGGATATGGTCCCAGAAGAGGCCGGGCAGAAGGGCGCGCTTTTCCCAGGCTTCGGACAGCACTTCGGCGGGGAAGGCGAAGGTCTGGTGCAGACCGTCAAGGAAGCCGCCGGCGTTGCGCTCTTCCGCCAGGTTCCAGCCCGAGGCCATGAGGGCGACGAAGATGACGATCAGGATACCGCCATACATCCGCTTGCGGCGGACCATGTCGAGATAGGCTTCGTTGCGGTTGGACAGATCGGGGCGCTGGCCCGGTGTCGGTCCGAAGGCGATATCGACCATAGGGGAATCCGGAAATGAAAAGGCCGGACCCCGGGGAGCGCGGGGTCCGGCCGGATCGAAGGCTTACATGCCTTCCTGAAGCTTGCGGGCGGCCAGGATGCCGTCGTAGGCCGAATGTTCGACCGGGACGAAGTCCTTGGCGTCACCGGCGGCAACGGCATAGGCGCAGTCCTTGTCGGTTTCCCACAGGTCGGCGGTCAGCGTGGTGACCTTGTCCTTGACGTCCTGCGGCAGCGCCTTGCGGACGACCATCGGGCCTTCCGGGATCAGGGTCGAGCGCCAGATTTCGACGAGGTTCGACATGTCGACGAGGCCCGCGTCAGCCGCCTTGCGGAAGGCGCCCGAGTTGTAGCCGTCTTCCCAGTTGCCAAGGCCGTCAGCCCAGGACACGCCAGCGTCGAAGTCGCCGTTTGCGACGCCGACGATGGTCTGCTCATGGCCGCCGGACATCTTCACTTCGGCGAAGTAGTCTTCCAGCGTGCCGTACTTGGCGGTCAGTTCCGCGCCCGGGACCAGGTAGCCCGAGGTGGAGTTCGGGTCGGCGAAGGCGAAGACCTTGCCTTTGGCCGTGTCCATATCGGTGATGCCGGTGTCCTTGCGGGCGAAACCGATCGAGTAGTAACCGGTCGAGCCGTCGACGTTCTGCTTGGTCAGCTTGACTTCCACCGCTTCCGGGTCGGTCAGGTAAACCTTGGCGTAAGCGCTGGCACCAAGCCAGGCATAGTCCAGCGTCCCGCCCAGCAGGCCCTGGATCACGCCGTCATAGTCGGCCGGGGTGAAGATCTTGACCGGAACGCCAAGCGCTTCTTCGATCTTGGCACGGAAGCATTCGTTCGAGGTCAGGCGGTCCTGGGCGTTTTCGCCGCCAAGGATGCCGATGTTGAATTCCTTGATTTCCTGGGCGAAGGCCGAGGAGGCGAGGATCGCGGTCAGTGCGGTTGCAGTCAGCAGCTTTTGCATGGTTTCTCCGTAGGTGTCGTGCGGGGGGTTGGTCGTGGCTTCACGACAGCATGAGGTCCGCGTAGGACCGGTCGGCTGCAGTGTCGGTGGGGATCGAGGTCGACGTGGCGTCCTCGTTGAAACTGGCGTCGGCGCCGTAGATCTCGCGGGCGACGCCGGTGGACAGCTGGTCGGGCGTGCCGTCAAAGACGATGCGGCCGTCGCGCATCCCGATCACGCGGTCGCAGTAGCGGCGCGCGGTATCCAGGGTGTGCAGGTTGGCGATGACCATGCGGCCATCCTCGACGTTGATGCGCTTCAGCGTGTCCATCACGACCTGCGCGTTCATCGGGTCGAGGCTGGCGATGGGCTCATCCGCCAGAATGATCTTCGGGTCCTGCATCAGGGCGCGGGCGATGGCGACGCGCTGCTGCTGGCCGCCGGACAGCGCCTCGGCCCGTTTCGGGGCCTGTTCGCTGATGCCAAGGCGGTCGAGGATTTCCAACGCGCGCAGGATGTCGGCGCGGGGCCAGAGGTTGAACATGGTCTGCAGAGTGGACCGGCGGTTCAGGATGCCGTGCAGGACGTTCGAGGCGACGTCCATTCGCGGCACCAGGTTGAACTGCTGGAAGATCATTGCGCAGTGCGACTGCCAGGCGCGGGCTGCGGGGCCTTTAAGGGCAAGGACGTTGCGGCCCTCGACCAGGATCTCGCCCGAGGTCGCGTCGAGAAGCCGGTTCATCATGCGCAGGAAGGTGGATTTCCCGGCACCAGAACGACCGATGATGCCGACGAAGGCGGGACCGTTGATCTGAAAGCTGATGTTGTCGACGGCGGCTTTCTGGCCGAACATCCGCGTCACGCCCTGCACATCCAGCATCGCCGACCCTCACCTTTGGTTGCGACGGTCCTAGCGGGCGGATGTGACAGGTTGTCGAAGTCTGAATGAAGCTTGTGTGACGGGTTCTACCACTTGATGTGGCTGGGCCAGATGTAGGTCTCGTCCGGGTTTTTCAGCGCGGGGGCCGCCAGGGCCATGCAGCGGCGGCGCAGGTCGGCGGCGACCTGGTCGCGGTCAAGCTTCGCCAGGTCAGCAGACGCGACAGGGGTGCCAAGGCGCAGCTCGACCGGTTGGCCCATGCGGCGACGGGTCTCGTGGAAGATCAGCGCGACGCGCAGCGGGTACGAGGTGTGGCTGGCGATCTGAAAGAGGCGCGAGTTCTGGCCAGAGAAGTGCATCGGCAGGGTTGTGACCCCGGGGATCGTCGCGAGCCGACCGATGAAGGGATGCCAGGGCGCATCGACCGCGCGACCCGTGAGCGGCTTGTTGGCCGTCGCCACGCCCCCTGCCGGGAACACCGCCACAACCTTGCCGGCCTGCAGCAGCGCTGCGGCCTGCCTCCGGGTCTCGGCCGTCAGCCGCCGCGCCTCGGGCGTGCCGGAAAAGTCGACCGGCAGAAGGTAGGGATCAACCTCGGGCACGCGGCACAAAAGGCTGTTGGTCATGATGCGCACATTGCCGCGCAGCTGCATCCCCAGATGGCCGATGGTCAGACCGTCCACCACCCCGAAGGGATGGTTCGCCACCAGCAGCAGCCCGCCCTCGGCCGGGACCGCCTTCAGATGCTGCTCGCCCTCTGCAATGCGGGGGGCAATCTGCAACTGGCGAAGCGCGGCAGAGAACACCGGCACCCCCGGCTGGCTGTCGCCCCAGGCCCAGTCCAGGTAAAGCCGCCGCAGCTTTGGCTGGCCGGTCAGCGTCTCGACCGCGCGGATCAGGCTGCGACGAAAGCGCGATTGGCCGGGATGCGCGTAAGAAAAGTCGGCCTGCGGCGCGGCGGGCAGCGTGTCGAAGTTGGCAAGCGCGTCGAACATCAGGGGCTCTCCCTAAAGGGCGGGTTCGGTTTGGGGGACAGGGGGCAAGGCAGAATAGCCGGGCCGACCGGCGACCCAGGTACGCAGCGGGGCCGGGGTCTGGCCCTCGGGCCAATCCAGAAGCAGAAGGTCGGCGCGCTGGCCAGGCGCGATGCGGCCCCGGTCTGCAAGGCCCATCGCGCGGGCCGGGTTCAGCGAGACCAGTTTCCACAGCGCGGGAAGCGAGGCCACGCGGTCGGCGTGCAGCCGCACCATCGCGCCCAGCATGGCCGGGTAGAAGTAGTCCGAGGCCAGGATGTCGCACAGCCCGCGCGCGATCATCTGCGCCGCGCCGGGGCTGCCCAGATGACTGCCGCCCCGCATGGCGTTCGGCGCCCCAAGAACGATGGGGTCGCCTGCCTCCCTTGCCGCCAGGAACACGCGGTCATGCATCGGAAACTCGGCCACCGTCGCGCCAAGGTCGCGATAGTAGCTGCGCGTCTCGGCCTGGCTGTCGTCGTGGGACAGCATCGGCGCCTTGTGCGACCGCGCAAGCGCCGCCATCCGCGCGATATGGGCCGGAACCTCGGCGCGGCGCGCCCAGACCGAGGTCAGCAGCGCCACATACTCCTCGGGCGAGATCTGGGCGCGGCGGGCGTGGTCGGCCATCTTCTTCACGAAACGCGGCGCGTCGAACGGCGTGACCGGATAGGGGTCGACCTGGTCGAAGGGCCGGTCCTGCACCGACACGTCGGGATGCAAAAGCATCGAGGTCGTGTGGTCGTTGAACGCCAGCGCCGGACGGTCGGTACCGGCCAGGGCATGGGCAATCAGCGGCTCGGCCTCGTGGCAGAAGGTCTCCCACCGCAGTTGCAGGCGGTTGTCGGCAGTCAGGCGGGGGCGCAGGGCTTCCAGCGCGCGTAGGATCTGCCAGCCGGTGTCGACACTGCGCAGGCCCGGCTCCCAGGACAGGGTCAGGGCGTGGTAGGCAGTGGCAATGCCATTGGCGGCAAGCTGGCGGTCGGTCTCCAGAAGCGCGGTTTCCACCGGGACCATCACGCCGGGGCGCGGCATGACCTGGCGCTCGAAGGCGTCGCCGTGAACATCGACGAATGCCGGGGCCAGGATGCGCCCGCGGCCCGGGATGACCGACGCCCCGTCGCGCGCCACGTCGATCCCGGTGATCCGGCCAGCCTCGATGCGGACCGATGCGACCTCGATCCGGTCGTCCAGGATGACGCGGGCACCTTCGATGAGTTCGGCACTCATGCCAGACGCTCGGCCAGAAGGTGCCAGTGCCACGAGCCGGGCTTTTCATGCGGCCGGTCAAAGAGGGTGAAGACCTCGAACCCCCACATCAGCGACAGAAGATCGGGCGCGGTGCAGAAGTAGTGCGGGTGGATCTTGTCGCCTTCGCCCTCAAACACCCAGGTGTTGCGGCTGATCTCACGCCCCTTGGCCTTGGCCTGTTCGACGGGCAGGCGGCGGGCGGACAGCATCGTCGCCATGAACGTGCCGCCGGGGCGCAGGACACGGGCGATTTCCGACAGGGTGCGGCGCACGACGGATTCGTCGCCGTGGTAGATGACGTTCCAGGCGAGGACATGGTCGAAGCTGGCGGTCTTGAACGGCAGGTCGGTCATCGGGGCCTGCACGGTGTCCAGCGTCAGGTTGCGCGTGAAGGCGGCGGCAGCGACGGCGGCCATCGCGGCCTCGGACGCATCCAGCGCGGTGACCTGGTGTCCCGCCTCGGCGAAGGCCAGCGCATGCCGCCCGATCCCGGCACCAAGGTCCAGGATGCGCGACCCCTGCGCCAGAGTGCTGGCGTGGTCGATGGCCCAGGGTTCAGGCATCGCCCAGGGACTTGAGTGGTCAGCCTTCTGCCACTCGGCGTTCCAGTAAAGATGTGCGGTATCGGTAAGCATATGGTTCATATCAATTTCCTGCGAATCCAGCCCGAGCCTTGCTCGACAGCGACGACCAGGGCCAGCATGAGAAGGATGATCGCCAGCGCCTCGTCATAGTTGAACAGGTCGAAGGCGACCTTGAGGTCCACGCCGATGCCGCCTGCCCCGACAAGGCCCAGGGCAGCCGAACCGCGCACGGATTTTTCCAGCGCGAAAAGGGATGTGGCGGTAAAGGACGGCAGGCAAGCCGGGATCACGGCGGACCCGATGATCCCCAGGCGGCTCGCCCCGATGGCGCGCAGGGCGTCCTGCGGGCCGGGGTCGGTCTCCTCCATCGCTTCGGCGAAGAAGCGGCCCGCAAAGCCGATCTTGTCGACCATGATCGCCATGACCCCGGCAGCGGGGCCAAGGCCGACGATGATGATGAAGATGATCGCCCAGACCAGGTCTGGCACGGTGCGGAACAGCGCGATGACGGCGCGGGCGGCGTGGCGGACCAGGGGGTGCGGGGACAAACGGTCGGTCGCCAGGATTGCGAAAGGGAGCGCGAGGAGAAGGCCCAGGAAGCAGCCCGCGACGGCCATCTGCAGCGTCTCCAGCAGCTTCCAGCCGATGGGCACGATCCGGGTAAAGTCCGGCGGGAACATCTGGGTCAGCATCCCCGAGGGCGCGAAAAGTCGGGCGACGCCGCTGCCCAGCCGGTCCAGCGCGGGGGCGGTGGCGGCCAGCGAGGTGACGACCAGCGCCAGCACAGCCAGAAGGGCCGCGTATTCGGCCAGGCTGCGGTGCTGGAAGCGGGCGGGGGCAAGGGTGGTCATGCGGCCTCGGCGTGGTCGAAAAAGTGGCGCAGGCTGGTCGGGGTCGCGCGGCTGGTGGGCTGGTCCAGCGCGATGCGCCCGTCGGCAAGGCCCAGGATGCGGTCGGAAAAGCGCAGCGTGTGCTCCAGCCGGTGCGAGATCACCAGAAGCGACAGGCCGTCGTCGCGCACCAGGTTCAGGAGGAGGGACATCACCTCCTCCCCGGTCTGCGGATCAAGGCTGGCGTCAGGCTCGTCGGCCAGGATGAAGGCGGGGCGCTGCATCAGCATCCGCGCGATGGCGACGCGCTGCTGCTGACCGCCCGAAAGGCTGTCGACGCGGATCAGCGCCCGATCGGCCAGACCGACGCGCGCAAGGCAGGCCATCGCCTCGTCGCGCACGGGGGCCGGGGCCAGCGACTGCGCCCAGGCGCGGGGGCCGGACATCCGGGCCTGAACGCCGTGGACCACATTCGACAGGGCCGAGAGGCGCGGCACCAGGTTGTGGCGCTGCCAGACGATCCCCACCTCGGCCCGGAACTGGCGCAAGGCGCGCGGGGACAGGGCGGGCACGTCACGGCCCAGCATGCGGATCTGGCCCGAGCTGGGTTCGATCAGCCGCACCAGGCAGCGCAGAAGGGTGGACTTCCCCGACCCGTTCGCCCCGATCAGCGCCGTCGCCTGGCCGGGTGCAAGGGCAAAGTTCAGCCCCTGAAGCACCTTGCGACCCGGGAAGTCCTTGGTCAGGCCTGCAACGGCAAGAACCGGCTCTGCCAAGGCAGAACCGGCCAGCGCGCGCGGGGGAAGCGGCGCGTTCATGCGGGGATCACTCGCCGACGAATTCGGTGAACTCGGTGATGCCGATGTTCTCGAACATCTTGCGCACCACGTCGTAATCCGCGTTCGTCACCGAGGCGTTGAACTTGCCGCCGATATACTTGGCGTTCTCCTCGGTCGAGGTCAGCGCCGCCAGGATCGCCTCGTTGTTGTCGGCAAAGGTCTTGCGGACGGTTTCCACGACCTCGGGCGACACCGTGGCCGAGGCAAGCAGGATGTCGTCGGGCAGCTGCGGGCCCTTCACCAGGACGCGGAACTTCTGGTCCGGGAACTTTTCGGTGATGCTGTCGATATGGGTCCGGTTCAGGCCGATCCCGGCAATATCGCCCGAGATCAGCGCCTCGACCGCGACGTTGCGGTTCAGGAACACCGGCTCATAGTCCACGGCGTAGGTCAGCCCGGCCTGCGCCAGAAGATCGACCGGACCCAGATGCTGCGAAGTCGATCCGATCTCGCCGAACGAGATCTTCTGGCCCTTCAGGTCGGCGGGCGACTTGACCGGGCTTTCGTCCAGCACGACGACGGTGGAATAGTAGTCCGGGCGGACCCAGGTCACGACCGGCTGCGCGTCAAGGCGGGCGTTGAACACCACGTATTCGGCAGGCCCGGTCAGCACGAAATCGACCTGGTCGGCGGCCATCGCCTCGACCGCGACAGTGCGGCCCGAGACCGGGAAGAATTCGACCTTCAGGCCAGACGCCGCCTCGAACGCATCCTTGAACGGCCCCATCTCGCGCTGCAGCGCCTCCATCCCGTCGATGTCGGTGACGGCAAAGCGGATCGTGTCCTGGGCGGCGGACTGGGTGGCAGCGGCAAGGCCGATGGCCAGAAGGCCCGAGGCGAGAAGGTGTTTCATCGAGGCGACGTCCTGTTCAGGTTATGCTGAAAAGGGCGGATAGCACTGCCGGACGACAGTCCCGCGACGCTCAGGTTACAGTCCTGCGACAGGCTGCGCCGCAAAGGAAAGGCCCGGTCGCACCATATGCGACCGGGCCTTGTCCGGAATAAACTATGCTTCGATCAGCGGCGACGGTCGTCTTCGTCCTCGTCATCGTCCTGCTCGCCCGCGGGCAGGTTGAAGAAGCTGTCGGCATCCGAGAAGTCCGAAGCCGGGCTGTCGTCCTTTTCCTCGTCGCCGAAAACCTCCAGCCCCGAAAGGGACGAGGGCATCCGCGCGTCGGGTGCCATGCCAAGCGACTGCTCGGTCGACACCAGCTTGCGCCGTTCGTCGTCGGACATCACCACGCCGTCAGCCGCCTTCTTGCGCGCTGCGGCCTGCACGGCGGTGTCAAGTTCCGACTGCTTGCACAGCCCCAGGGCGACGGGGTCGATGGGCTGGATCGAGCCGATGTTCCAGTGCGTCCGCTCACGGATCGACTGGATCGTGGGCTTCGTGGTGCCGACCAGCTTGCCGATGGCACCGTCCGACAGTTCAGGGTGGAACTTCACCAGCCACAGGATCGCCGCCGGGCGGTCCTGGCGCTTGGACAGCGGAGTATACCGCGGCCCGCGACGCTTTTCCTCGCCCACGGCGGCGGCGTTGAACTTCAGTTTCATGCGGTACAGCGGGTCGGCCTGGGCGCGGGTGATCTCGATCGGGTCAAGCTGGTTGTTGGCGACCGGGTCGAAGCCCTTGACCCCGGTGGCAACGTCGCCATCGGCGATCCCCTGAACCTCAAGCTCGTGCATCCCGCAGAAATCGGCGATCTGGGCAAAGCTCAGCGTCGTGTTGTCCACCAGCCAGACGGCAGTGGCCTTGGCCATAAGCGGTTTCGACATCGGATCTCTCCTTTACAAACCTGTCCCGTGCCGGGAAAACGGCTGCGGGCCTGGCCCGCGAGTTCCACGATTTCGGGGAATTCAGGCGCCCATATAGGGCCGAAATGCGCAAAGGGGAAGCGAAAATGCGCCTGTTCCTGTTGGCCGTCGCGGCTTTGTGCTGGTCCAATGCTGCACGGGCGGAAGGCGAGCAGGCCTGGGACTTCGACTATTACGTCCTGTCGCTGTCATGGTCCGCAGCCTGGTGCGCGCTGGAGGGCGATTCCCGCGACGACCCGCAATGCGATGCGGGCCGGGGGTTGACCTTCGTGCTGCATGGTCTCTGGCCGCAGTATGAGGACGGCTGGCCCTCGTTCTGCCGCACGGTCGAGCGCGACCCGACCCGCGCCGAGACGGCTGCAATGGCTGATATCATGGGCGGGGCCGGGCCGGCGTTCTATCAGTGGAAGAAGCATGGGCGCTGTGCGGGCCTGTCCGCGCCCGACTATTTCCAGACCGCGCGCGCGGCCTATGCCCGCGTCGCGGTTCCCGGATTTCTGGAGGACGTCTCCCGCCGCCTGCAGGTCCCGGCGGCGGTGATCGAAGAGGCGTTTCTGGAGGCCAACCCCGGCCTTGCGCGCGACCAGATCACCATCACCTGCAAGTCGGGCCTGATCCAGGAGGCAAGGGTCTGTCTGACCCGCGATCTGGACTTCCGGCGCTGTGGCGATGACGTGATCCGGGACTGCCGCTTGCCCGATGCCGTGTTGGAGCCGGTCCGCTAAGGCATCAGGTGGGTAAGGCGGCAGGCGGGACCGGAATGGTACCATATTCCGTGTGAGGGGATTTCAGGAAAAGGCGTCCGTCAAATGACCGGGTGCCAGAAGCGGCTGGGGTCCGCACCAGGCTGCAAATGTCTGGATGGGAAATTCCGACCCCGCCTGACCTGAATTTACCTTACGTCAAGCCATCCGCGCCGGAAAGCCAGAGAGCGGGTGAAACCGACGCGTCGACGGTAAGGAATTCCTTACGGACCCACCTTGAGCACGATCTTGCCGACATGGCCGCCGGATTCGATGCGCCAATGCGCGGCGGGGGCGTCGGGCAGGTCGTATTCGCTGTCCATCACCACCCTGACCGCACCGCGTTCGATCATCGGCCAGACGTTATCCTCGACCGCCCTGGCGATCTTTGCCTTGGCCAGGTCCGACTGCGGCCGAAGCGTGGACCCTGTCAGGACCAGCCGCCGCGTCATCAGCTCGGCCAGGTTCAGCGTGACCTTCGCGCCCTGCAGGAAAGCGATCTGCACCAGCCGTCCGCCATCGGCCAAGGCCTTGAAGTTCCGCTCGATATAGGGACCACCGACCATGTCCAGGATCATGTTCGCCCCGCCGAATGCCTTCATCTCGGCCACAAAGTCCGTCTCGCGGTAATTGAAGGCGGCCTCGGCCCCAAGGTCACGGCAGACCTGGCACTTTTTGTCGCTGCCCGCCGTCGCGAAGACGCGCGCGCCAAGCGCATGAGCGATCTGGATCGCCGTCGTCCCGATCCCGCTGGTCCCGCCGTGAATCAGGACCCGCTCGCCCCCGCGCAGACCACCGCGCATCACCACGTTGGACCAGACGGTGAAGCAGGTTTCGGGAAGGCAGGCGGCTTCCTTCAGCGACAGACCCTTGGGGATCGGCAGGGCATGCGCTTCGGGCGTCACCGCGTATTCGGCGTAGCCGCCACCGGGCAGCAGCGCGCAGACCTGGTCGCCGATCTTCCAGCGCGTGACCCCCGGCCCGACCTCGACCACCGTTCCCGAACATTCCAGCCCCGGAAGCGGTGACGCGGAAGGTGGCGGCGCATAGGCGCCCGCGCGCTGCAGGGCATCGGGGCGGTTCACCCCGGCATAGGCAACGCGGATGATGATCTGGCCGTGGCCCGGGACCGGAACCGGCACCGAAGTCGGTTGCAGCACGTCCGGCCCCCCGGGGGACGAGATTTCGATGGCAAGCATGCTGTGCGACAGGGTCATCTTCGGTCCTTCGTCTTATCCGCGGGTCCGGCCGGGCAGGTCATCCGGCAGTTTTGGCGCACGAATGGTTTCAAAAAGCTTGCCGGGACCCGCCTTCCAGGCTTTTCCAAGCGGATTTTCGCGGAAACTGGCCTTCAGCTTCTCGACCTGCATCACCTGGTCGATGCGGCGGTCCAGGAAATCCCAGGTCGCCTGCCGATCGGACGACTCGTCTCCCAGCCAGTACAGCACCGTCGCCCCGTAGACCGCCGACAGCGTGGCGCGCTTGGTGTACCAGTTCATATCCTGTGAACTGTCGCCCAAGGCCGTCCAGATCCGGTCCGTTGTCTGCCAGATCGCCTTTGCCCCGTCCGCCGCATGCATCGGCAGCGAGAAAAGCGTCGTTCCCCGCCGCACCAGTTCACGGTCGGCGCTGTCCAGCCGCAGGCGCACCGCCAGCGCGATCCGGTCGCGATACCGCAAGGCCGTCAGGTTCCGCTGCGCCAATTCCGCTACCATCGCCTCGTCGCCGCGCTGGTGATAGGCCAGGGCCAGGTCAACGCCCCCGCGCGGAAACAGCGACCGGGCCAGGGCAGGTGCCACGCCTGCATCGGTGATTGCCGCCGCCAGGGTCCGTTCGGACCAGCCGTCGAACGGCACATGCGACAGCGCCGCATCCAGCACGCGGGCCTTGAGTTCGTCCTCGGACATGGCGTTCTCCTCTTGGTAGACAAGCCGGTGACGCTTTGATATAGCGCCCCAGCCTGCACATCATAGTGCAACTCTAGCTTAGGAAGGTGGTGACAACCACATGCAGGTCAGCGTCCGCGACAACAACGTCGAACAGGCTCTCCGTGCTCTGAAGAAAAAACTTCAGCGTGAAGGCGTGTTTCGCGAAATGAAGCTCAAGCAACATTTCGAGAAGCCCTCCGTCAAGAAGGCACGCGAACAAGCCGAAGCCGTGCGCCGTGCAAGGAAACTTGCGCGGAAGAAGCTTCAGCGCGAAGGCGGTCTCTAAGACGTCTCAAGCGACACTGGGGAAGCGATTCCCATCCCGATCAACCCCCGTCCGGAAGGCCGGGGGTTTTTCTTTGCCCTTCCGCTGGCCTCCTGGGGCCGTTTCGCAGACCGCCGTTCGCCTGCCAAATCGGCGCTGGATAACCTAAGGTTGTGTGGCGACATTGTGGCGGCCCCGTGGTGCAACTTGGGCGGGCGTAAACAATGTATTTCCAATTGTCGCCACATTTAACAGTTTTCTGCCGCAATTGGACCGCCTACCGTTGGCCCATGATCGAGCTTCGCAAACACCCCCGCCAAGACCGCTCCCGCGCAAAAGTGAACGGGATCCTTGCCGCCGCAGCCGACCTCTGCTCGGGTCGAGGGCTGGATGCGCTGACGACGAACGCCGTCGCAGCGCGGGCCGGGGTCTCGATCGGGTCGCTGTACCAGTACTTCCCCGGCAAGCACGCGCTTCTTGCCGCCCTGATCCGGGCGGAACGGGCGAACCTGCTAGAGGCGGTGGAGCGGATCGTCAGTTCGGACGCTGCACACACGCTGACGCACCTGGTGGACGAGCTGATCGAGGCGACCGTCGCGCATTACCTGGCCCGCCCGTCGCTGTCGCGGACGCTGAACCTGGCGCGCAGCCAGATGCCGCCGGACCCGGAGGCCGCCGAATTCTCGGCCCGGATCACCGTGCTGATCGCCGCCCGTCTGGACGAGCTGAAGATCCAGCGCCCCGAGACGACGGCGCAGGACATCCTGGCCATCCTGCGCGGCATGATCGACGCCGCCAGCGAGGCGCATGAGGCTGACCGTGGCGCGCTGACCGACCGCACCCGCCGCGCGGTGATGGGCTACCTGCAGGGCTATCAGCCGGTCGCCGCCTAGACCGCCAGCGCCGTCGTCTTCACCACCGTCCGCAGCGCAAAGCTGGACTGCATCTGCCGCACGCCTGGCAAGCGGCTTAGAAATTGCCGGTGGATGCGGGCGAAATCCTCGGTGTCCTCGGCCATGAGTTTCAGCAGGTAATCCGCCGTCCCGGCCATCAGGTGACACTCCAGCAGGTCCGGGACCTTGGCCACCTCGCGCTCGAAGGCGTCCAAAAGATCCTCGGCTTGGCTTTGCAGGGTGATCTCGACGAAGACCGTCGTCATCCGACCCATGCGCCGGGCGTCCAGAAGCGCCACGTAGCCCGCGATGAATCCGTCTTCCTCCAACCGCTGCACGCGGCGGTGACAGGCCGACGGCGACAGGTTCACCGCCTCGGACAGTTCCGCGTTGGTGATCCGGCCGTTCTTCTGCAACACGGTCAGGATGCGGCGGTCGGTGGCGTCAAGATCAAGGGCCATGCAAGATTCTTTGGTGATTTGCCGGTTGTTTCGAAGAAGCTACGCATAGTCAGCCTGACAGCCAACCAGAATTCAAAGCATCGCCACCAAATCGGATCACGATTGCACCCACAGGGACCAGGTCCCAAGGGGGAGAAAATCATGAAAATCGGATGCCCGAAAGAGATCAAGCCGCAGGAGTTCCGCGTCGGGATGACCCCCGACGCCGCGCGGGAAGCCGTGGCCCACGGCCATGAGGTGATGGTCGAGACCAAGGCCGGCATGGGCGCAGGTTTTGCCGACGCCGACTATGTCGCTGCCGGTGCCCGCATCGTCGACACGGCAGAGGAGGTCTTTGCCAAGGCCGACATGATCGTCAAGGTCAAGGAACCCCAGTCCGTTGAACGCAAGCGCCTGCGCGAAGGGCAGGTCCTGTTTACCTACCTCCACCTCGCCCCGGACCCGGAGCAGACCCACGACCTTCTCGCCAGCGGAGCCACCTGCATCGCCTACGAGACGGTGACCGACGACCGCGGCGGGTTGCCGCTTCTGGCCCCGATGTCCGAGGTTGCGGGCCGTCTGTCCCCGCAGGTCGGGGCCTGGACCCTGCAGAAGGCCAACGGCGGGCGCGGCGTCCTGCTGGGCGGCGTGCCGGGCGTGCTTCCGGCCAAGGTCCTGGTCATCGGCGGCGGGGTCGTGGGCACCCATGCCGCCAAGGTCGCCGCCGGGATGGGCGCGGATGTCACCGTGATCGACCGCTCGGTCAACCGCCTGCGCTATCTGGACGACGTCTTCGGGCGCGAGTTCAAGAACGCCTATGCCTCGGCCGGGAACACCATCGCTCTGGCTCGTGAGGCCGATCTGATCATCGGCGCGGTGCTGATCCCCGGTGCTGCCGCACCGAAGCTGATCTCGAAGGCCCAGCTGAAAGAGCTGAAGCCCGGCGCGGCGCTTGTCGATGTGGCCATCGACCAGGGCGGCTGCTTCGAGACCTCCCGCGCCACCACCCACCAGGACCCGATCTACGAGGTCGACGGGATCATGCACTACTGCGTCGCCAACATGCCGGGCGCCGTAGCCCGCACGTCGACGCAGGCCTTGGGGAACGCCACGATGCCGTTCATGCTGGCCCTGGCCGACAAGGGCTGGAAGCAGGCCTGTGCCGATGACAAGCACCTCTTGAACGGCCTCAACGTCCACGCTGGCAAGCTGACCTACGCCGCGGTGGGCGTGGCCCTTGGCCTGCCGGTGATTTCCGCCGCCGAGGCGCTGACAATCTGATCTGGATCACGACGGAACCGCCCCGCGGCGGCGTATATGGGGCACCAGACCAAAGGTGCCCCATGACAATTCTCGGCCAGAAACCTTCGACCCTTGTCCTTTGGGTCGTGCTTGCCATTCCCGCCCTCCCCCTGATCGGCCCACTGTTCGGCGACGACGCGCAGGCCTTCCACCGCCTTCTGCACCCCACGGGGGAATGGGCGGCGCGGTTCATGATCATCGGCATGATGGCCTCGGGGCTGATGCTGCTGTTCAAGGGCCGCCAGTGGCCACGCTGGCTGGTGCATCACCGCCGCGACATCGAGGTTGCAGCCTTTGTCTACGCCGCGCTGCATACTCTGGTCTACGTGATCGACCGAGGCACTCTGGACCGCATCGTCGAGGCCCTGCCGCATACCGATATCTGGACCGGCTGGCTGGCGATGCTGCTTTTCGTGCCCCTGGCCATCACGTCGAACAATACGTCGCAGCGCTGGCTGCACGCGGGATGGAAGACCCTGCAACGCTGGGCCTATCCGGCCGCCGTCCTGGTGCTGATCCACTGGGCCGCGTTGCACAACTGGGGCAGCTGGCCCCCGGCCGCGGTGCACTTCGGCCCGCTGATCGCGCTGTGGGCGTACCGGCTGTGGTACTGGTACCTGCGCCCGCGCGCGCCGCTGCCCGCCTGAATGGAAAACGGCCCGCAGGATCGCGCCTGCGGGCCGTTCTCTTTCCGGATGTCGGGGCTACTTCTTCAGCGCAGCCAGGATTTCCTTGAGCAAGTCGTTGTCCGAAGGCCCGGCAGGCGCAGCGGGTTCTTCCTTCTTGGGCATCAGCCTGTTCATGAACTTCACCAGCATGAAGACGACGAAACCGATGATGATGAAGTTGATAAGTGCGGTGATGAACGCGCCGTAAGCGAAGACGGCGGCACCCGATTCCTTGGCAGCGGCCAGCGAGGCAGGCGCGGTCCCCGAAAGATCGAGGAACATGTCCGAGAAGTTGACCCCGCCCAGGATCAGGCCGATGACCGGGTTGATCAGATCGCCCACCAGGCTGTTGACGATCGCGGTGAAGGCAGCGCCGATGATGATACCTACGGCGAGGTCCATCACGTTGCCTCTCATAAGGAAGGCTTTGAACTCATTCAGCATTTCACTGTTCCCTTGTCAGTCCCGCCTTGGCTGACGGGTTTTCTGATTGCTCAGGCTCGACGGCCTGCGCGAACTTATCGCATAGGTGAACAGAATGTTAACGGGGAATTTTCCCCGTTCCATGCATAAGCCAGCCCGCTGTGACGCCAAGGCTGCAGTCTTTCAAAGGCCCCGCGGTGCCGCCGCGCGCCGCAAACGGTCGTTGATCGCGCGGCCCAGCCCCGTCTCGGGCACCGGGGCAAAGGCGATGCGCCCGCCCGGTCCTGCCAGACGGTCCGCCGCGCGCAAGCTTTGGAACAGCCGCGACGCCGCCTCGACCAGATCGCCGGTCTCGGACAGTGACAACGCGCCCTTCACCAGTCCGAAGCCAACCAGCACCTCACCTTGCCGTGCCGTGGTCGCGTTCAGCCGCAGGGCCGCGTCCGGCGCGTAGTGTGAGTCAAGCTGGCCCGGAGACGTCGGCTTCCCCGCGTCGCCGCCGGACGCCAGAGGTTCGCCCAGGGCCGCTTCCAGCATCTCGACCGGCACCCCGCCGGGACGCAACAGCACTGGCTCGGGGTCGGCCAGAACGATGGTCGACTCCAGCCCCACCGCACAGGGCCCGCCATCCAGCACCGCCGCAATCCGGCCCGTCAGCCCCTCCAGCACATGGGCGGCCTCGGTGGGCGACACCCGCCCCGAGGGGTTGGCCGAGGGCGCCGCCACCGGGCCATCGAACGCGCGCAACAGCCGCTGCGCCAGGGGATGCGCCGGGATGCGCACTGCTACTGTCTGCAACCCCGCGGTCACCAGGGGCGAAATTCCTGCCCCGTCGCGCAAGGGCAGAACCAGCGTCAGCGGCCCCGGCCAGAAGGCCTGCGCCAGCATCCGCGCCTTAACTCCGACGTGCGCGATCTTTTCCACCGCGACAAGATCGGGCAGGTGGACAATCAACGGGTTGAAGCTGGGCCGCCCTTTGGCCTCGTAGATCCGCGCCACGGCCCGGTCGGACCGCGCATCCCCGCCCAGCCCGTAGACTGTCTCGGTCGGGAAGGCGACCAGCTCGCCCACCGCCAGCAGCCGCGCGGCCTCGGTGATCCCGGCATCGTCTGGGGCAAGGGTTTGGGTCATGGTGACGCAGCGTCCAGCTTGATGGGTTCGGCGAATGGAATAGCCTTGCGACGGGCCGTCCATAAGCCAGCCCCCCCGTTTTGCCAAGCTTTGACCGAAAGAGCCTCCAATGCCCTACCGCGCCCCCGTCAGGGATATCCGCTTCATCCTGGATCACGTGGTGGGCTTTGCCGAGGTCGCTGCGACCAACCGCTTCGCTGCCGCCACCCCCGACCTGACCGAGGCGATTCTGACCGAAGCCGGGCGGCTTTCGACCGACATCCTGGCCCCCCTGAACCGGGTCGGCGACCAGCACCCCGCGCGGCTGGAGAATGGCGTCGTCGTCTCCTCCCCCGGCTTTGCCGACGGCTACCGCGCGATTGCCGACGGCGGCTGGGTCGGCATGGCCGCCAGCCCGGCCTATGGCGGCATGGGCCTGCCGATCTCGCTGGCGCTGGGGGTAGACGAGATGATGTCCAGCGCCTGCCTGGCGCTGCAGCTGAAACCCTTGCTGACCAAGGGCCAGATCGAGGCGCTGGAGCACCACGCCTCGGACGAGATGAAGGCGCTATACCTGCCGAAGCTGACCTCGGGCGAATGGTCGGGCACGATGAACCTGACCGAGCCGCACGCCGGATCGGACGTCGGCGCGCTGCGGACGAAAGCGGTGCCGAACGGCGACGGGACCTATGCGATCAGCGGGCAGAAGATCTTCATCACCTGGGGCGACAGCGACCTGACGCCGAACGTCTGCCACCTTGTCCTTGCGCGGCTGCCCGACGGGGCCGAAGGGACGAAGGGCATCAGTCTGTTCATGGTCCCGAAATTCATCCCCGACGCCCAGGGGCAGCTTGGCGACCGCAACAGCCTGCGGGTGGTCAGTCTGGAACACAAGCTGGGCATCCACGGCAGTCCGACTTGCGTCATGGAGTACGCGGGCGCGACGGGTTGGCTGGTGGGCGCGCCGCACAAGGGGATGGCGGCGATGTTCACGATGATGAACAACGCCCGGCTTTCAGTCGCCGCGCAGGGCGTGGGCCTGGCCGAAGCCGCGCTGCAGCACGCGCTGGCCTATGCCGAGGCGCGGCACCAGGGCGCAACGCCCTTGTCGGCGGACGGGCCGATTTTGGACCACGCCGACGTCCGCCGGATGCTGGCAACGGCACGGGCCGAGGTCTTTGCGGCCCGGGCGATCAGCCTGGCCTGCGCCAAGGCGATCGACATGGCGACGGCGACCGGCAGTCCCGATTGGCAGGCCCGTGCCGCGCTTCTGACCCCCATCGCCAAGGCCTACGGGACCGATGTCGCCTGCGAAGTGTCGGGGATGGGGATGCAGGTGCATGGCGGGATGGGCTTCATCGAAGAGACGGGGGCGGCGCAGTACCTGCGCGACGCGCGCATCCTGCCGATCTACGAAGGAACCAACGGCATCCAGGCGATGGACCTTGTGGGGCGGAAGCTGGCCGATTGCGGAGAGGCGGCGTTCCGGCTGATCGACGAGGTCCAGCGCGGGGCCGAGGCTGGCCGCGACCGCCTGCCCGATCTGGCGGACGAGGTCTGGCACGCGGCCGAGGCGCTGCGCGAAGGGACCGAGGCGATGCTGGCCCTTCCACTGAACGACCGCTTCGCCGGCGCGGCTCCCTACCTGCGCGCCTTCGCGCGGGTGTTGGGCGGGCAGGCGCACCTGAAGGCCGCGCTGGCTGACCCAGGGCGGGAGGCGCTGGCCCGGGTCATGATCCGTCGGCTTTTGCCCGAGCTGGGGGGTCTGTTGGCGCAGGCCAAAGAAGGGGCGGCGGGGCTTTATGCGGCGGGCCCCGGCGACCTTGCGGCCTGATATCCACACGCTGGTGCGATCCGCTCTCCGACGAGAAGACGAAGTCGCACGAGGAGGCGTCCCGGCAAGACGGCGACCGGCCTACCCGCCGATCCGGTGCAGGACGCGGGTCAGGGCTTCATCCCAGGCCTGAAGCGCCTGCCGGGCGGTCAGTGTTGTGACAAGCAGTTCCGAAATACCGCCGGGTGTGATGACCTCGCGCTGGATTTCGGGAAGGCTGCGGTCTTCGGACAGCAGCACCTCGGCATTGCCGCGCAAGGTAGCCGCGACCAAAGCGCGGGCGGTGGCGGAAGGGAGACCCTGCTCCTCATACCAGCCGATGGCTTGGGCCATCCAGACAAAGCTGGCACCCGAGAAGGCACCGAAAGTGGCGGCGGTGGTGAAGCTCGCCTCATCCTCGAAGACCTGGACCGGGCCGGTCGCGGCAAGAAACGGTCGCCAGAAGGCGTCGTCGGGACACAGGATCGACGGCCCGATCCCCAGCGCATTGGCATAGCCCGGCATCATGCTGACCGCCGCCCGGGCCGGGCCGATCACCGAGTGCAGTCTGGCAAGCCCCGTCCCGGCCATTGCCGACAGCACCGGCTGTTCCGGGCGGAAGGTCAGGCGGGCAAGCTCCTCTGCCCCCGTCGCTGCAGGAAGCGAGACGAAGACCCCGTCCGCCGCATCCACCACGGCCTGATTATCGGCGGCAACCTCGCAGCCATACTCCGCCGCCAGCCGGGCCGCGACCTCGGCATTCCGGGGCGACAGGATCAGCCGATAGCCCGCCCCCTGCAGCCCCCGCACCATCAGCGCGGCCAGTCCGCCGACGCCAAGGATGCCGATGGTCGTCACGGCATTTCCTCCAGCACCTCGGCCATCGCCTTGGCTGTGGTCCAGACGTCAGCCTCGGTATGGGCGACCGAGGACAGCGAGTGCAGCGTGGCCGAAGGGTTCATGTAGACCCCCTTGTCCATCAGCCGCAGCGCAAAGTCGCGAAACTTCACCCGGTCGACATGGGTGCAGAAGTCACGGTAGTCGGTGATCGCATCGGCTTCTGTGAAGAAGATCTGGAACATCGAGTTGACGCCCTGGACCACCATCTTGTGCCGGTTGGAGCTTTCGGCGATCTGCTGGATGCGTTCGGTCATCATCAGCCCCAGGTGCTTGATCCGGGCATAGCCCGCCTGGTTGTCGGCAAGCATCGTCTCCAGCATCACCTTGGTGACATGCAGCGCCAGACGGCCTGCGTTGTGGGTGCCATAGTGCAGCACCTTGCCCCATTCCAGGCCCGCCATCACGTCGGCCCGCCCGCCGATCATCGCCATCGGAAGGCCCCCGCCCAGCGCCTTGCCGTAGGTCACGATGTCGGGGGTCAGCCCGTAAAGCTCGGCACAGCCGCCCGCCGCCAGACGGAAGCCGGTGACGGTTTCATCCAGATAGAACAGCGCGCCGTGTTTTCGGCACAGCTCCTGCATCCGGTTCAGGTAGCCGGGTTTCGGAGGGATCACGCCCATGTTGGACATCACCCCTTCCGTCACCACGCAGGCCGCCTGATCGCCATGCAAGGCCATCGCGCGCTCCAGCGCCTCGACGTCGTTCCAGCGGACGACGATGGTGTCCTTCCACGCCTCTTCGGGGATACCGGACGAGTCGGGGATGCGGATCGGGTCGTTCGGGTGGCCAAGAAGGGTGGGCGGATAGGGGTTGGTGTTGACCAGGACCGCGTCCCACCAGCCGTGATAGTGCCCCTCGAACTTGATGATCTTGCGCCGCCCGGTGTGCCCCCGCGCCAGGCGGAAGGCGGCCATTGCGGCCTCGGTCCCGGTATTGGCGAAGCGGACCTTGTCGACGTGGGGCAGAAGGGCCACCAGCATCTCGGCCACCTCGACCTCGACCTCCAGCGCGGTGGCGAAATGGGTGCCGCGCGCGGCCTCGCGGGCGATGGTCTCGACGACCTTGGGGTGGGCGTGGCCAAGGGGGAGGGCGCCGAAGGCCATCATCCAGTCGATGTACTCGGTCCCGTCCACGTCATAAAGCCGCGCCCCGGCCCCGTGGCTCATGTAGCGCGGGGCACCGCCGAAGGTCGCCGGCCCGCGCGAGGCCGACGAGACCCCCTCGACCAGCACCTTCTGCCCCCGGTCAAAGAGGGATTGCGATTTTCGGCCGACCATATTCTGCCCCTTCTTGCCTGACGGCGGATTGTTCGCCCAGGAACATCCCGCCGTCAAATTGAGAAGCAGTTAAAAACGCTCGGCGCGCAACACTTCGGCATCCGTCACGCCGATCACGCCGATATGGCGGTCGACGACGGTGAAGGCAGCCTCAAGGAGGGTGTCCAGCTTTTCGGGCCGGACCAGGCAGACGACCGCGACCATGCCGCTGCGGCCGACCTGCCCCTCCCGCGTCCAGCGGCCCGACCGGCCCGAGCCGCCCAGCACCGGCAGGACGGTGAACCCCGTCACCCCGGCCTTTTCCAGCGCGCCAGTCAGGCGGCCCTCCATTGGGGCTTCGATGATGATCTCGACCCGTTTCGCCTTGTGCGTCTGCATCTCAGCCCCCCACAGCCGTTGCCACGGCCACCCAGGCCGGAATACCGATCACCAGATTGAACGGGAAGGTCACACCAAGCGAAAGGGTCAGGTAGACCGACGGGTTCGCGTCCGGCAAGGCCACCCGCATTGCGGCGGGGACGGCGATGTAACTCGCGGACCCCGACAGCACCATCATCAGCGCGACGCCCCCGGTCGACAGCCCGAGCAGCATCCCCGCCGCCAGCCCGAAGGCCGCGCCAACCACCGGCATGACCAGCCCGAAGCCCAGGACCCCCGCCGTCAGCACCCCCTTCGCGTTGCGCATCCCCCGACCCGCGACCAGCCCCATGTCGAGAAGGAACAGGCACAGCACCCCCTGGAAGGGTGCCACGATGAACGCCTCGATCCGCTGCATCCCTTGGTCGCCGGTGACAAGGCCGATCAGGAAGGACCCGACCAGTAGGACAATGGAGCCGTTCAGCAGGATCTCGCGCCAAAGGTCGGCGTCCATCTTCTCGGCCCGGCCCCCGGACCGCGACGCCAGGTACAGGGCCGAGATGATCGCCGGGGCCTCCATCGCGGCGGCGACGGCGACCATGTAGCCCTCGGCCACCAGACCCGCCGACTGCACCACGGAAGACCCGGTGACAAAGGTCACGATCGAGATCGACCCGTAATGCGCCGCGACGGCGGCGGCATCGGTGGCCGAAAGGCGGGTCATCCCTTTCAGCAGACCAAAGGCGACGAAGGGCAGGAGGAAGGACAGGATCACCCCGGCCACCAGCGCCGCAATCAGCGTGCCGTCCAGCCCGTGATCGGCGACGGCGACCCCACCCTTGAAGCCGATGGAAAACAGCAGGTAGATCGACATTCCCTTGGCCACCGCCTCGGGGATCGTCAGCTCGCTGCGGGCAAGTGCGGCGAACAGACCCAGCGCAAAGCACAGGATCATCGGTGTCAGAAGATTGGCACTGGCCAGCGCCAGGATGTCCTGCATGTCCGTCCCCCTCTGGTGTTCACGGCGTTGAACCCGCCTTTTCCGTTCGGTATGACGCAAGCCCTGCAAAGCGCAAGTCGGAAGCCACCAGTCCGGTTTCGTTCTTCCCCGACTCAAGGCAGCCTGCTACAGATAGCGGCATGACGCTTCACACCCCCAAGATAACGGGCGCTTCTGGCCGTCCGGTGATCCGGCAACTGGACGAGGCCGCAATCAACCGCATTGCTGCGGGTGAGGTTGTGGAACGTCCTGCCTCGGCTGTGAAGGAACTGGTCGAGAACGCGCTGGACGCCGGGGCCTCCCGCATCCAGGTCGATATCGCCGACGGCGGCAAGACGCTGATCCGGGTCACGGACGACGGCTGCGGCATGAGCGGGGAGGACCTGCCCCTGGCCCTGTCGCGCCATGCGACGTCCAAGATCGACGGGTCGGACCTGCTGGACATCCGCAGCTTCGGCTTCCGCGGTGAGGCGCTGCCCTCGCTTGGGGCCGTGGGGCGGCTGACCATCACCTCGCGCGCCGAGGGTGACGCCGCGCAGATCACCTGCGAGGGCAGCCGCCTGTCCCCGGTGAAACCCGCCGCGCTGACCCGTGGCACGGTGGTCGAACTTCGCGACCTGTTTTTCGCCACGCCCGCCCGCCTGAAATTCCTGCGGTCGGACCGCGCCGAGCTGCAGGCCGTCACCGAAGTGATGCGCCGCCTGGCGATGGCCGAGCCGCTGGTCGGCTTCACCCTTCGCGACGTGACGGGGGGTGAGGCGCGCCCCCTCTTCCGCGCCGATCCGGCGACGGGCGACCTCTTCGACGCGCTGCAGGCCCGACTGGCCAGCGTCATCGGCCGCGACTTCACCGACAACGCGCTGCGGATCGACGCCGAACGCGAGGGGCTGCGCCTGCAAGGCTATGCCGCGCTGCCGACCTACTCTCGCGGGTCGTCGGCTCAGCAATACCTCTTCGTCAATGGCCGCCCGGTGCTGGACCGGATGCTGTATGGCGCCCTCCGCGCCGCCTATTTCGACGTCCTCTCCCGCGACCGGCACCCGGCGGCAGTCCTGAACCTGATCGCCGACCCCCAGCGCGTCGATGTCAATGTCCACCCGGCGAAGGCCGAGGTCCGCTTCCGTGAACCCGACGCCGCGCGCAGCCTTATCATCACCGCGCTGAAATCCGCCCTTACCGGCGCAGGCCATCGCGCCTCCTCGACCGTGGGTGCAGCCACACTGGACGCCTTCCGCCCCGAGCCGCGTATCTACCAGATGGACCGCCCCAGCCCTGCCACCTTCGCCCGCGCCTTTGCCTTCCAGGCCCCCGGTTTCGCCGAGGCCCCCCAGGCCGCCGCCTTTGCCCCGCCCAGCGAGGAGAAGGCGCAGCCGCACGAGGAGCAGCCCCAGGCGCACCCCCTTGGGGCCGCCCGCGCGCAGCTGCACGAAAACTACATCGTCGCCCAGACCGCACGCGGCATCGTCCTTGTCGACCAGCACGCCGCCCACGAGCGCCTGGTCTACGAACGCCTGAAGCGCCAGCAGACCGAAACCGGCATCCGCGCCCAGGCCCTTCTGATCCCCGAGATCGTCGACCTCTCTCCCACCGACGCCGCCCGTATCCTCGACGCCGCCCCGGCGCTGGCCGAGGTTGGTCTTGGCATCGAACCTTTCGGCGGCAACGCCGTGGCGATCCGCGAGACCCCCGCGATCCTCGGCCCGGTCAACGGCGCCGCCCTTCTCCGCGACATCCTGGACGAACTGGCCGACGCCGGGACCAGCGACCTGATCCGCGCCAGGATCGACGCCATCCTGTCGCGCATGGCCTGCCACGGCTCGGTCCGCTCCGGCCGCCAGATGCGCCCCGAAGAGATGAACGCCCTTCTGCGAGAGATGGAGGCGACACCCCTTTCCGGCCAGTGCAACCACGGGCGGCCCACTTATGTGGAACTTAGCCTGCACGATATCGAACGGCTGTTCGGGCGGCGATGATCCCGCTCTTCGGCCAGACCTATGCGTGGAACTCGCCCGAGATCCTGCTTTTCGGCGGGGCCGCACTGGTGTTGCTGGTGTTCCTGGTCCTGATCCTGCGCGCCGCAGCCCAGGCCTCGTCGACCGCCGCCCCCCTGATGCGTGAGGTGTCGTGGCTCTCCTCCCGCCTGCAGGCCTTGGGTGACGGGCAGGAACGGCTTGCGGGCGGCCTCCACCACGTGTCGGAAACCCAGGCCGTCAGCCAGACCGCGATGCTGCAGGTGATGGAACAGCGCCTGGCCGAAGTGCAGCGCCAGATGACCGAGGCGTTGCACGGCACCTCGACCCGCACGGCGCGCAGCCTGGGTGAGCTTCAGCAAAGGCTGGCGACCATCGACAAGGCGCAGGCGAATATCGAAAAGCTGTCGGGCAACGTCCTTTCCCTGCAGGACATCCTGTCGAACAAGCAGACAAGGGGCGCTTTCGGGGAAATCCAGCTGCATGACATCGTGCAGAAGGCCCTGCCGAAGGACGCCTACACGATGCAGGCCACGCTTTCCAACGGCCGCCGGGCGGACTGCCTGATCCACCTGCCAAACCCGCCCGGCCCCATCGTCATCGACGCCAAGTTCCCGCTGGAGGCTTACGAGGCGCTTCGCCGCGCCGACAGTCCCCGTCTTCTGCAAGAGGCCGCGCAGCAGATGCGCACCGCCGTCCGCACCCATATCCGCGCGATCAGCGACAAATACATCCTGGAAGGCGAAACTGCGGACGGCGCGCTGATGTTTCTGCCCTCGGAAGCCGTCTACGCCGAGCTGCACGCAAACTTCCCAGACCTGGTGCGCGAGGGTTTCAGCGCCAAGGTCTGGATCGTCTCACCCACCACCTGCATGGCGACGCTGAACACGATGCGCGCGGTGCTGAAGGACGCCCGGATGCGCGAACAGGCCGGCGCGATCCGCAAGGAACTGGCGCTTCTCTACGCCGACGTCGACCGCCTTGGCACCCGCGTCGAAAGCCTGGACCGCCACTTCGGCCAGGCCGCGAAGGATATCGAGGACATCAAGATTTCCTCCGAGAAAGCCGGGAAGCGCGCCCGGCGCCTGGACAACTTCGACTTCGAGGAACTGGCACCCGACCTGGCACCCGACCTGGCCCCACCCACAGCCACCAAAGTGATCGGCGCGGCCGAGTAGGGTGGGCGGTCCCGCTTGCGGGTTCGCCCACCGCCCGATGAAAGACAGCCCATGATCCACCTCACTCCCGCCGACTACAGGACCCAGCCCTGGAAGAACGGACGCGGCACCACGACCGAACTTCTGCACCTCACCGACCCGGCGGGGACTACCCTCCTCCGCCTCTCCCGCGCCTCGGTGGTCGAAGACGGGCCGTTTTCGCTGTTTCCCGGCATAGACCGCAACCTTACCGTCCTGACCGGCGCAGGGTTCCGGCTGACCGGCTCCGGGCTGGACCTCCGCTGTGACCCGCTGATCCCGGTGGCATTTCCCGGCGACGTTCAGGTCCGCGCGACCGAGACCAACAGCCGACCCTCTGACGATTTCAACGTGATGACCGCCCGCCACCTGCCCCGGCCCGAGGTGACGGTCGTGCAGAACACCTCCCTGCCGGTAGGCGGCACGCTGGCGCTTTATGCCTTGGGGGCGTGCCGCGTGAACGGCGAAGACATCGCGGCAGAAGACCTTCTGATAGCGACAGAACCCGCCCACCTTTCGGGGGACGGGTCCGTGATCGCAGTCCGGTATTTCGGTCGTTAGATCCGCAGCAAGGGCTGCGCCAGACGCGGAATCAGCCCCCGGAACCGCAAGGGCGCATCCGTCGCGGCAAGGCAGATGCAGTCCTGCCCGGCCAGCGCCACCGGAGTATGCTCCAGATCCTCGCCGGCAATCTCGATGTCGCCGCGGTCGAAGCGGTCATTGGCGTCGGCAAAGGCCCCCTGCAGGACCAGCGTCAGCTCCATCCCCCGGTGGCCGTGGTCCGGCACCGCCTTGCCCGCCGGGATGTACAGAAGCCGCGCCGAGGCGTCCTTGCCGGTGGGCAGGATCGCCTGCTTCACCCCGCCGCCAACCTTGCGCCAGCGCACCGCCGAAAGATCGCCACCGATGTAATCGGCCAGGGGCGCCGGGAAGATGCCAGCCGGCTTGAGAGGTTGCGACCGCGTCGCTTGCGGCAACCCTTCGATCCGGGCCAGCGTCCGGGCCAGGGCATCCTCGCCCATCGCGATCTCGTCCGCCTCTTCCAGAAGCGTCCCGCCGACGGCGTCGAACGACCCCAGCCGGGCGCGACATTCGTCACACAGCGACACATGCGTCGCGACGACCAGGTTGAAGGCCTCGGGCAGCTGGCCGGCCGCGTAGCCCATCAAGAGCTGGTCCGAGAGATGGTGGCGTATCGTCATGTCCCTACTTCGTCCTTCAACCCATCTGGTGGCGCAGCTTGTCCAGCGCCAACCGAATCCGCGATTTGATCGTCCCCAGGGGAAGCCCCGTCTCGGCGGCGATCTCGCTGTGCGAGAGATCGCCGTAGAAGGCGCGTTCGATCAGTGTCCTTTGCGGCGCAGGCAACGCAGCCAACGCGCGCCCCAGCCGTTCCGTCTCTTGCTGGGTCTCCAGCACCTCGGCCATGTCAGGCTCTGGCTCGGGGCCCCAATCCAATTCCTCCGGCTCGGCTCGGCGCGCCTTGCGCAGTGCGTCGATCCGCCGGTTGCGGGCGATGGTATAGACCCAGGTCGCCACGCTGGCCCGGCTGGGGTCGAAAAGATGCGACTTCTGCCAGAGCGTCGCCATGACGTCCTGCGCGCACTCCTCGGCCAGCGCGGCCCCGGCACCCGACTTCATCAGGAAGGCCTTTACCCGTGGGGCAAAGTGCCGGAACAGCGCCGCAAAGGCCGCCTTGTCCTGATCGTCGCGCACCTTCACCAGAAGGGCGGCCCAGTCTGTCTCGTCCTCCGCCTTCGCCAACGACCCGTCCTTCTTCTGCCGCGAACCGGCCCGTGCAACCGCGCCCGAAAGCACCGGCGGCATGGCCTGTTCCGTCATAGCGGCTCTGCTGGCGTCAAGCATCATACAGCTTCTACGCCGGCAACCCGCAGCCGGATCATTTTTCAGCGACTTGGAGCAGCGCGGCAACAAGTCAAGGAAATGTGTCAACTTGGTTTGACAGTTTTTCCGGGTGTGTCAGGGTGGCTCAACCTGACAGGAAACTTTCTTCAATCCGGCCCCGCAAGGCTGGGGGCAGGGTGATCCGATCAGGCATCCGTTGCGTAACCATGTGAAGACCAAAGTCAGGGAAGTCCGCTTAGATGCCTTTCGAACAGTTCGGCCCCACCCCCCGCCGCATCGCCGTGATCGGGGGGGGCATTTCCGGTATGGCCGCAGCCCACATGCTGGCCGACCGCAACTCTGTGGTCCTGTTCGAGGCCGAGCCGCGCCTTGGCGGCCATGCCCGCACCGTGATCGCGGGCAAACGGAAGGACCAGCCGGTCGACACCGGGTTCATCGTCTTCAACCAGGTGAATTATCCCCACCTCGTCCGGCTCTTTGAAAAGCTGGATGTCCCAGTCACCGAAAGCAGCATGTCCTTCGGTGCCTCGATCCGCGGCGGCGCGGTGGAATACGGGCTGGCCTCGATGGACTCGATCTTCGCCCAGCGCCGCAATGCCTTCAACCCGCGCTTCCTGCGGATGCTGTCGGACATCCTGCACTTCAACCGCAACGCCGAGGCGGTGGCCAACGATGCCGGCATGACCATCCGCGAGCTTCTTGCCCGCCTTGGCACCGGCACCTATTTCCGCGATCACTACATCACCCCCTTCTCGGGCGCGATCTGGTCAACGCCCACTTCGGGCATCCTGGACTTCCCGGCCCAGGCGCTGGTCCGCTTCTTCCGCAATCATGCGCTGATGGACGTCGAAGGCCAGCACCAGTGGTACACCGTCAAGGGCGGCTCGATCGAATATGTCCACCGCCTGCAGGCCGCGATGACCGCCCAGGGCGTCGACATCCGCACTGCGACCCCCATCGCAGCCGTCCGGCGTGAGGCCGGTTCGGTCTTCGTACGCGCCGTGGGCTGCGAGCCCGAACTGTTCGACGACGTCATATTCGCCACCCATTCCGACATCACGCTGCAGCTTCTGACCGACGGCACGCCCGAGGAAACCGGCGCCCTTGCCGCGATCCGCTACCAGCCGAACCAGGCGGTCCTGCACTCCGACGCCAGCCTGATGCCGAAATCGCGCAAGGTCTGGTCCTCCTGGTCCTATGTCGAGCCGAAATCCGGCCCCGGCGAACGCATCGACCTGACCTACTGGATGAACTCCTTGCAGCCGATCCCGCAGGATGATCCGCTGTTCGTCACCCTGAACACCACGCGCCCGATCAGGGACGAGCTGATCCACGACGTGAACACCTTCCACCACCCGGTCTTCGACGTCGCCGCCCTGGAGGCTCAGGATCGCATCCGCACGATGAACGGCAGCCGCAACACCTGGTTCTGCGGCGCCTGGATGCGCAATGGCTTCCACGAAGACGGCTTCGCCTCGGCGGTGGACGTGGTGCAGGCGATGGCCGAGCGCCACGCCTTCCGGCTGGTCGCGTGACCGGAAACGGACATACGGGGGTCCAGCGGATTCCGGCGGAAACCTTCCACGGCCGCAAGGGCGCGGTGAAGAACGCCTTCCGCTACTCTGTCGACTACCTGCTCCTCGACCCGGCAAAGGCGAAAGGCCCCACCCTCTTTTCCCGCAACGCCCGCAACCTGATGTCGGTCCACGACGCCGACCACGGCGGCACCCCTGGCCAGGGCAGCGGGGCCGCCTGGACGCGCGAGGTGCTGGCCCAGCACAATCTCGCCCACGACCGACTCCTCCTCCTCGCCCAACCGCGCCTTCTGGGCCACGTGTTCAACCCGGTCAGCTTCTGGCTGTCCTACGACCATCTCGGCCACCTGCGCGCCGTCATCGCCGAGGTCACCAACACCTACGGCGACCGCCATTCCTACCTTTGTCACCGCGAGGATCGCGCGCCCATCTCGCGCGAAGACACCATCGTCGCGCAGAAGATCTTCCACGTCTCGCCCTTCCAGCCTGTTGCCGGAACCTACACCTTCCGCTTCGACATCCGCCCCGACCGGATCGGCATCTGGATCGACTACACCACGCCCGGCGGCGGCCTCTTCACCAACCTGATCGGCCCGCGCCAGCCCCTGACCAACCGCGGCATCCTCGCCTCCGCCCTCCGCCGCCCCTTCGGCTCACGCCGCGTTCTGGCGCTGATCCACTGGCAAGCGCTGAAGCTGTGGCTGAAGAAGGTCAAGTTCCACGGCCGCCCCACTCCACCCACCGAAGACATCTCGCGATGACCCGGCCCCTTTCGCGCCCGCCCTTCATCTTTGCACCACTATCCCCGCCGGAGACTCCGCCGCCTCCACCCCGACCCACCCCTGCTTTCATACTGGCCCAAATATCCTCGCCGAAGGCGCCCGAGTGTGTCTGCGTCCTTCACGCAGACACGCGAGACAAAAGGCACGCGCCGCAAGGCGCTCAATTCGACAGCTGCCGATGACCACCCGCCTCCCGGCCTGGTCGCTGTTCGCCGCCCTGATCGCAATGGCGGGCCTGCCGATCTACATCCATGCGCCCAAGTTCTTCGTCGACAGCTACGGCATCTCGCTGGCAAGCCTGGGCCTGACCCTCGCCGCGCTGCGGCTGATCGACGTCGTCCAGGACCCGCTCCTCGGCTGGCTTGCCGAGGCGACACGGCCCCGCCGTCGTCTGACCGTCGCCATTGCCAGCACCTTGATGGCGGCGTCCCTCTGGGGCCTCTACGCCGTGACACCCCCCATAGCACCGCTCCTGTGGTTCGCCGTCACCCTGACTGTCCTCTTCTCCGCCTTCTCCTACCTCACCATCTGTTTTTACGCCGAGGGCGTGACCAAGGCCGCCACCCTCGGCCCACAGGGACACATCCGCCTCGCTGGCTGGCGTGAGGGCGGATCACTCCTCGGCGTCTGCCTGGCCGCCACCGCGCCCGTCGCCCTGGCCCCCCTGACCGAAACCCCCTTCACCGCCTTTGCCCTGATCTTCGCCGCCGTGGCCCTGTTCGCCACCCTTGCCATGCACCGCGAATGGCAGGGCACGCGTGCCGAGCCGACGCCAAACCCGCTGAACCTTTTTCGTCCTGTCCTTGCCGACCCCCTGTCCCGCCGGCTCCTCCTGATTGCTCTCTTGAACGCTTCCCCCGTTGCCGTCACCTCCACCCTCTTCCTCTTCTTCGTCGAAAGCCGCCTTGGCCTGCCCGGCTGGGAGGGGCCGCTCCTCCTCCTCTTCTTCCTTGCCGCCGCCGCCTCGACCCCGGTCTGGAGCCACCTTGCCCGCAAGCACGGCCCGAAACCCATCCTCCTCGCCGCGATGACCCTTGCGATCGCAAGCTTCCTCTGGACCCTCACCCTCGGGACCGAAGACCTCATCCCCTTCGCCCTGATCTGCGCCGCGTCCGGGGCCGCGCTCGGGGCCGACCTCACGCTGCTCCCCGCCATCTTCGCCCAGCGACTGGCCCAGACCGGCACGCCCGAGGCCGCCGCCTTCGGCCTGTGGTCCTTCGTGTCGAAGCTTTCCCTCGCGCTGGCGGCGTTGACGATCCTGCCCGCGCTGCAAGCCGCCGGCTTTCAGACCGGGCAGCAGAACCCGGAAAGTGCCCTTGAAACACTCACATTGATCTATGCGGGCCTGCCTTGCGTATTGAAGCTGACCGCCATCGTGCTTCTCGCCCGGACCCACCTGACAATGCCCTTGAAGGACACCATCCGATGACCCCGATCCTCTCCGCCCTTGCCGGCGCGCTGGTCGTCCTTGCCCTGATCGCGCTGCGCAACCGCTTCGCCTCGTTCCAGGCCCAGGACCCCGCCGACTACTCTGGCAAGGGACCTGACTTCGACCTGCGCCGCCACCTCTCCGGCCCCCTGGCCTGCGAAGGCGTGATCTTCGGGCCGACCGGCCGCGTCACCTCGCGCTTTGTGGCGGACATGCAGGGCACCTGGGACGGCACCACCGGCACTCTGGCCGAGGTGTTCCGCTACGACAGCGGCACCATCCAGCACCGCGCCTGGACACTTGCGGTTGCACCCGATGGCCAGATCATCGCCACAGCGCCCGATGTGGTGGGCCAGGGCACCGGCCGTGCCGAAGGTTCGGGCGTGGTGCTGCGCTACCGCATCCGCCTTACGCCCGAGGCCGGGGGCCATGTCCTGGACGTGACCGACTGGATGTATCTTCTGGAAAACGGCACGATCATGAACCGCTCGCAGTTCCGCAAGTTCGGGATCAAGGTGGCCGAACTGGTCGCCACGATGCGCCCCGTGCCCGTCGAAGCGCGGCAACTGGCCGCCGCGGAATGAGAGATTTCAGGGGCAAGCGCTACTGGCTGGTCGGCGCGTCCGAGGGGCTGGGCCTGGCCCTTGCGCAGAAGCTTAGCGCAGCCGGGGCCGAGGTGATCCTGTCGGCGCGCACCGAAGACAGCCTGAAAGCCGCCGCCGCCACCCTTCCCGGCCCCGCGACGATCCTGCCGGTGGACGTCGGCGACAGCGCCAGCGTTACCGCCGCTGCGACACAGCTGCCCGATCTGGACGGACTGGTGTTCCTTGCCGGCGTCTACTGGCCGATGCGCGCGCAGGACTGGGACGCAAAGGCCGCCGAGGCGATGGCCAACGTCAACTTCACCGGCTGCATCCGGGCCGTGGGCGCCGCGCTGCCGGGGATGGTCGCCCGGAACAAGGGCCATATCGTCATCACCGGCTCGCTCTCCGGCTTCCGCGGCCTGCCCGGGGCGATCGGCTACGCGGCGTCCAAAGCCGGGACGATGGTGCTGGCGGAATCGCTTTACGCCGACCTGCGAAAAAGCGGCGTCACGGTGCAACTGGCGAACCCCGGCTTCATCCGCACCGGGCTGACGGCGAAAAACGATTTCACCATGCCCTTCATCATGGAACCCGAAGCCGCCGCCGAGATCATGTTCCGCACATGCAATCCGGCCGCTTCAAGATCAGCTTCCCGACCGTCTTCTCATGGCTCTTCCGTGGCGGCAATTTCCTGCCCGACGCGCTGTATTACCGGATGTTCCCGCCGAAATGACGCGCAGGCGTAGGGTGGGCGATATCGCCCACCCTACCCCCGTCCCTAGCCATGCTTGACCATCACGTGGCGAACCACGGTGTAGTCCTCCAGCGCATAGGCCGACATGTCCTTGCCGTAGCCGGACTGCTTCAACCCGCCGTGCGGCATCTCGTTGGTCAGCATGAAGTGCGTGTTGATCCAGGTGCAGCCATAGCGCAGCCGCGCCGCCGTCGCCATCGCGCGCCCCACATCCCGGGTCCAGACCGATGACGCCAGCCCATAGTCGCTGTCATTGGCCCAGCCCACCGCCTCATCCACTTCGCTGAACGGAGTGACCGAGACCACCGGCCCGAAGACCTCGCGCCGGACGATCTCGTCGTCCTGCTTGGCCCCGGCGACGACAGTGGGGCGGTAGTAGAAGCCCTGGTCCATCGCCTCGCCCCCCGTCGTCACCTGCACATGGTTCAGCTCACGCGCGCGGTTGACGAAGCTTGCCACCCGGTCGCGCTGGCGCTGGCTGATCAGCGGGCCGATTTCATTGGTGGCGTCGTCCTCCGCCCCCAGCACGATGGACGACGCCGCCGAGGTGAGGTCCGCGACAAGATTGTCATAGACCTTTTTCCCGGCATAGACCCGGCAGGCCGCGGTGCAGTCCTGTCCGGCGTTGTAGAATGAGAACGCCCGCAGCCCCTCAACCACCGCCGAGATATCGGCATCGTCGAACACGATCACCGGGGCCTTGCCGCCCAGCTCCAGATGGGTGCGCTTCACCGTCTTGGCGGCGGCATCCAGCATCTTCTTCCCCGTCGCCACGTCACCGGTCAGCGAGATCATGTCCACCTGCGGATGGTTGATAAGATAGCTGCCCACGGTCTGCCCGCGCCCGGCGATGACGTTGACAACGCCTTCGGGCAGCACCTCGGCCAGGATCTGCGCCAGCTTCAGCGCGGTGAGCGGGGTCTGTTCGCTGGGCTTGAACACCACCGTGTTGCCGCCCCCGATCGCCGGTCCCAGCTTCCAGGCCATCATCATCAGCGGATAGTTCCAGGGCGCAATCGACGCCACCACGCCCACCGGATCGCGCCGGATCATGCTGGTATGACCGCTGAGATACTCTCCGGCCACCGTCCCGGTCATGCAGCGCACCGCGCCCGCGAAATAGCGGAAGCAGTCGACAATCGCCGGGATCTCGTCATTGCGCGCCGCGTTGATCGGCTTGCCGCAGTTCAGCGCCTCCAGCGCCGCGAACGCATCCGCCTCCGCCTCGATCCGGTCGGCGATCTGCAACAGCGCCGAGGACCGTTCCGCCGGCGTGGTCCGAGACCAGCCCTCGAAGGCCTTCCGCGCGGCGCCCACCGCCCGGTCAACCTGCGCGGTCGAGGCTTCGGGCACCTCCAGGATCAACCCGCCGGTGCGGGGGTTCAGGATCTGCTCGGGCGTCTCCTGCCCCGCTTCGAAGGCATTGCCGATGAGAAATTTGGTCTGGATGGTCATTGGGGTAGTCTCCCTATTTGCCCATGCCGGCGGTCTCGGACCCGCCGCGGGTGAGGTAGTAGGCGATGAGGATCGGCACGAAGGTGGCCGCGAAGACCACGATGGCGACGACGTTGGTGACGGGGCGCTGACGCGGGCGGACAAGCTCGTTCAGCATCCAGATCGGCAGGGTCGACTGCTGGCCTGCGGTGAAGGTGGTGACGATGACCTCGTCGAACGACAGGGCAAAAGCCAGCATCCCCCCGGCCAGCAGCGCCGAGCCGAGGTTCGGCAGAAGCACATGGCGGAAGGTCTGGAAGCTGTTGGCACCCAGGTCGGCACTGGCCTCCAGAATTCCGCCGGACAGGCGGCGCATCCGGGCGATGGCGTTGTTGTAGACGATGACGATGCAGAAGGTCGCGTGGCCGAGGACGATGGTCCAGGTCGAGAACGGGATGTCCATGATCCCGAAGGCCGACCGCAGCGACATTCCGGTGATGACCCCAGGCAGTGCGATGGGCAGCAGGATCAGCAGGCTGACCTGGTCGCGCCCGAAGAAGCTTGCCCGTGCCATCGCGGCGGCGGCCAGCGTGCCAAGGATCATAGCCATCACAGTGGCGATGGCGGCGACCCGCAGCGACAGCCACAGGGGCGGCCAGATATCCTCACGGTTCCAGGCGACGGCGAACCATTGCGTCGTGTAGCCGGGCGGCGGGAAGGCGTAACTGCGCTCTTCGGTGGTGAAGGCGTAAAGGAAGATCAGAAGGATCGGCAGGTGGAGGAACAACAGCCCCCCCAATGCTGCGGCTTTCAGACCCCAAGAGGCTTCAGAGCGCATCGAAAGCCCCCGCCCGTTTGGCCAGTGACAGGTAGACCAGCATGATCAGGATCGGCACAACGGCGAAGGCGGCGGCCAGCGGGGTGTTCCCCGCCGTGCCCTGCAACTGATAGACCGTCAGCCCAATGAAACGCGACGAATCCCCCACGATCTGCGGGATGATGTAGTCGCCTAGGGTCAGCGAGAAGGTGAAGATCGACCCGGCGATCACCCCCGGCAGCGCCAGGGGCAGGATCACCGTGCGGAAGGTCTGGCTACGCGTCGCCCCCAGATCGGCCGAGGCTTCCAGCATCGAATTCGGCACCCGCTCCAGCGCCGCTTGCATGGGCAGGATCATGTATGGCAGCCAGATGTAGACGAAGACCAGGAAGGTCCCGAAGGGCGAGGTGGAGAGGGAGGAGCCTTCGAGCCCCGGGATCGACAGGATGCCGTCGATGATGAACCCGGTCCCTGTGCCCTCTGCCGCCCAGCCCAGGATGCCCTCCTTCGCCAGGATCAGCTTCCAAGCGTAGACCTTGACGAGGTAGGACGACCAGAGGGGCAGCATGACCCCCAGGTAGAAGGCAGCCTTCCACGGGCCCTTGGCATAGCGCGCGGCAAAATAGGCGATGGGGAAGGCCAGAACCGCGCAGGCCAGCGTCACGGCGGTCGCCATCACCACAGTGCGGATGATGATGTCCAGGTTCTGCGCCCGGAAGAGCTCGGCATAGGTCTTCAGCGTGAACTCTTCCTTCACCACGCCCGAGAACTCGTCGATCGAGTAGAAGGACTGAAGGAGGAGGGCGGCAAGCGAGCCAAGGTAAACCACACCCAGCCACAGAAGCGGCGGGGTGATGAGGAGGAGGAGGAGGAGCCTCGGCCGCCGCCAGAAGCTGCCGGTCAGTTGGTCGGCCAGGCCCTTGGTGGGCAGGATCGCCGGAGAGGTCATTGGCATGCCCTCTGGCCGTCAAAATTCTTGAAGGAAGAATTTTGGGCACCCGGCTCTGCACCGTTGCGCAGGAAGGAGGCGTCAGAGCCTCCGGCGGGGATATTTGGACCAGTATGAAACGGACTCATTTCATACTGGAGATAAATATCCCGGGGGTTCGGGGGCAGCGCCCCCGTCGACCGTGCGTCCTGGAGACGGCGCATCAGGTCGCCCCCATGAGGTGCAGCGCCGAAGGCTCGAAGGCGAAGGCGGTGGTCGCGCCTTCCGCCGGAACGGGCTGGCCGGCGGGGACCAGGGCGGCGATCTCGGTGCCGCCCGCGTCGATCACCACGCGGGTGCCCGAGCCAAGGTAGCGCAGCGCGGTCACGGTGCCTTGAACCGGGCCAGAGGCGGCAAGGCGCGTGGCCTCGGGGCGCAAGGACGCCCACTTTGCCGGACCGCCCAAAGCGCGGGTCAGCTCGGGCGGCAGGACGTTGGAGGAGCCGACGAAATCGGCCACGAACCGGGTGGCGGGGCGGTCGTAAATGTCCTTGGGGGTGCCGATCTGGGCGATGCGGCCCTCGTTGAAGACGGCCAGGCTGTCGGCCATCGACAGGGCTTCGTGCTGGTCATGGGTGACGAAGACGAAGGTCAGCCCCAGGCGCTTTTGCAGGGCCTTCAGCTCATCCTGCATCGCCTCGCGCAGTTTCAGGTCCAGAGCACCCAGGGGTTCGTCCAGTAGCAGCACGCGCGGTTCGTTCACCAGAGCGCGCGCCAGCGCCACCCGCTGCCGCTGGCCCCCCGACAGTTGCGCGGGCTTGCGGTCGCCGTAGCCGTCCAGCTTGACCAGGGCCAGCATCTCTTCGGCCTTGGCATAGCGTGCCGTGCGGCCCATGCCCTTGACCATCAGCCCGTAGGCCACGTTGTCCCGCACGTTCAGATGCGGGAACAGCGCATAGTCCTGGAACACCGTGTTCACGTTGCGCAGGTGCGGCGGAGTCTCGGACACGTCCTCGCCGAAGATGCGGATCTGCCCGCCCGTCGGCTTTTCAAAGCCCGAGATCAGCCGCAAGCAGGTTGTCTTGCCCGACCCCGAGGGGCCCAGCATCGCGAAGAAGGACCCTTCGGCGATGGTGAGGTCCACGCCATCGACGGCCCTGACAGAGCCGAAGTGGCGCGAGACGTTGTGGAACTCGACAGCAGAGGTCATGGGGCATCCGTTGGGTGCGCAAGGGCGCACCACTGGTCAGGGGAAGCGGGGGAGTAGGGTGGGCGATTCGCCCACCCTTGGATCAGAAGATCAGCGGCCGCCGATCACGCCGATATAGTCCGACACCCAGCGGTAGTAGGGCACGCAGGCGCCGTCGCCCTGAGAGCAGTTCGAGACCGGAGTGGTCCAGAACCGGATCTTCTCGAAGTCGTCCATCCCGTTCGCCGTGCAGCTTTCGGCGGTGGACATGCCACGCCCGTCAGTGCAGGCCGCCGGGACCGAGGGGTTCGCCCCGAACCAGACCGCCAGGTCGGCCTGCAAGTTCGACGACAGCGAATGCTCCATCCACAGGTACGAGCAGTTCGGGTTCGCCGCGTCGACATGCATCATCGTCGTGTCGGCCCAGCCCGTCGCGCCCTCTTGCGGGATCACCGATGCGATCGGCTGACCGTCGGCCTGCAGAAGGTTGCGCTGGAACGGCCAGGACCCCGATGCGACCACGCCCTCGTTCTTGAAGTCGTCGATCTGGATGAAGGCGTCATGCCAGTAGCGGCTGACCAGGTTGCGCTGCACGCGCAGCAGGTCCAGCGCGGCCTTGTACTGGTCTTCGTTCAGCTCGTAGGGCGAGGTGATCCCCAGTTCCGGCTTGTGGAACATCAGGTACTGCGCGGCATCGGCGATGTGGATCGGGCCGTCATAGGCCTGGACGCGGCCCTTGTTCGGCTGGCCGTCCGGCAGGGTCATCTCTTCGAACACCACGTTCCACGAGGTGGGCGGCTCTTTGAACACCTCGGTGTTGTACATCAACACGTTCGGCCCCCACATGTAGGGCACGCCGTAGTGCACGCCGTCGACCGTATGCCAGGGCGCGGACTTCAGCCGGTCATCGACCGTCGACCAGGATGGGATCAGGTCGGTGTTGATCGGCTGCACCCGGTCGCCCGCCACCAGACGCAAGCTTGCGTCGCCCGAGGCAGTCACCAGGTCGAAGCCACCCTCGTTCATCAGCGCCACCATCTCGTCCGAGGTGTTGGCGGTCTTGACGTTCACCTTGCAGCCCGAGGCCGCCTCGAACTTGGTGACCCAGTCGAAGGCCTTGTCGGTCTCGCCGCGCTCGATATAGCCCGGCCAGGCGACGATGTTCACCTGACCCTCCGGCGCGCCGATTTCGGTGACCTGGGCCAGAACCGGGCTGATCCCGGTCATCAGGGCAAGCGTGGTGGTTCCCAAGAGCTTGAGGCGATTCATGGCAGACTCCCGTTGTTGTGTCTCTGGCATGGCTGCAGAGAGTCCGTTCCCGCGGACTTGCGAAAAGCCTATGTCCTGCCCATACTTTCGCAATAACAAAAAACTGAAGCAAGCTATCGGTTCTGTCGATATCTGCGGAAAAATATCTGGAGAACACCCAAATTGTTTGTCGCGTGACATGGAACAGCGCCAGAATGAAGTGGGACACGTGGGTATGTGAATGACACAGATGGTGATGATTGCGCCGGCGCCGGTGGTCGAGGAAGGCGGCCGGCTGCGGCTTGATGTTAAGTTTGTCGAGGGGATGCGCATCCAGCAGGCGCACTGGCCCAGCCGGATCAGATGTGTCCTGCGGCGCGGGGCGGGCTCCATTCCCTTCGGACGGGCCTATGACCGCGACGAGCTGCCGTTCGACCTGGCGCTGCTTGACCCGACCGAAGAACTGGGGCCGCAGCACATGGACGGTGCCGGTCTGGTCTACGCCGGTGGGGACGACTTTCGCTGCCTGGGCCTGACCGACCATGTGAAGCCCGGGCAAAAGATCGTCTATGTTATTGAGTACACTCCAGAAACCAGGCTTCAGATCCTGAATCTGGACCGTGGGCGCGGAACGTTGAGCCGGTTGAAGGGCCGCGTCTGGCTGATGCAGCAGGAACGCAGGCGCCAGCGGTCGTTCAAGGCGGCATCCGCCGTGCAATCCAACGGCTATCCTGCCCATGACCTGTATGCGCCGATGTGTCGCGACAGCCTTCTGTTCCTTGATGGCCGCATGACGCCGGACCTCTTCGCGACCGAGGCCGAGATGGCCGCGCGCGAGGCGCATCTGGCGGCGGGGGGGCCGTTGCGGCTGGTCTTCTCGGGGCGACTTGAAACCATGAAGGGCGCTCAGGACCTGATTCCGGTGGCACGCAGACTGGCCCAGCGCGGGGTGGATTTCACGCTGGACATCTTCGGCAGCGGCTCGCTGCAGGCCGAGGTTGCCCAGGGAATAGGCAGCCTGCCCGACCCGCACCGGGTGCGCATGCACGGCGCCGTCGACTTCGAAACCCAGCTGGTGCCGTTTACCCGGACCAAGGCCGACATGTTCCTTGGCTGCCATCCGCAATCCGACCCGTCCTGCACCTATATCGAGGCGATGGGCTGCGGTGTCGCCGTTGCCAGCTATGACAACCGCATGTGGCAGCGCCTGAATGGCGAATCGCAAGCGGGCTGGGACACTCCACTGGGTCAGCCGCTGGCGCTGGCAGACCGGATCGCCGCGCTGGCGCAGGACCCGGCCGAGCTGGCGCGGCGCAGCCGGAACGCCTGGGCTTTTTCCCGCAAGCACGGCTTTTACGAAGAGTTCCGCCGCCGGATGCAGCATCTGGCGCAGGTCGCGGGGATCGAGTTGCCGCCCGTTGCGGCCTAGCTTTAGCGGCCTGGTTGGGGTGGCCTAGCTGGGGCGGGCGACCGCCGTGCTTTGCGCCGATCTGATGAAGTTCGACGCCGGGCCGGTCAAGGGCGCGCCCTTGCGCCAGGCCAGCCCCACCTGCACCGTCGGCAGATCGCCCGAGACATCGCGGATCTCGATCCGGTCGCCTTCCAGCGACCAGGGCCGGTAGACCAGGCTGGGCAGGATCGCCAGCCCCGCCCCCGTGGCGACCAGGCTGCGCACTGCCTCGACACTGCGGGTGCGGAAGGCGATCTGTGGCTTGACCGGCAGCGCGGCGGTCAGGCGGCGGGTCGATTCCTCGATCTCGTCCACCATCAGCTGGATCATCGGGGTTCCCGCAAGCTCTTCCAGCGTAATGCTTTCCTGTTGCGCCAGCGGATGTCCCAACGGCAGCCAAAGCCGATACGGCGACACCAGCAGCGTCTCGACGTTCAGCGCCATGCGGTCATGCACGGACGAGGTCAGCAGCACCGCCACGTCCAGCTCGCCCCCGATCAGCAGGTGCTGCAGGTATTCGCCGCTGTCCTCGATCACGTTCAGCTCGACCTGCGGAAAGGCGCGGCGATAGCGTTGCAGGATGTCGGACAGCACATAGCCCGCGACCAGGCTGGTCACCCCCAGCGACAGGCGGCCGCGGGCGGTCTCGGCTTCGACTTGAAAGGTGCTGCGGGCAGTCGCCACGTCGGACAGGATCTGCCGGGCATGGCGCAGGAAGGCCGACCCTTTGTGCGTCAGCAGGATGCCCCGTGCCTGCCGGTCGAACAGGATCACGCCCAGATCATCCTCCAGCCCCCGGATCGCTTCGGTGACCGAGGACTGGCTGATCGACAGCGCCCGCGCCGCGCCCGAGACGGACCCGGCCTCGGCCGCGGCGACAAAGAACTGAAGCTGGCGCAGGGTGAAAGCCATCGGAACCGCCGATAGGGGATATCGCCAATCTGCCCGAACCCGCGCCGGGCGCAAGGGTTGATGCTGGCGGAGCGGGGTGGTCAGATGGTCCAAAGCAACGGAGGAGCGCATGTGGTGGGTAATCCTGGCCGTAGTGCTGGGCGGGGCGGCGATCTCGGTCCAGGCCCCGATCAACGCGGCCCTGTCCCGCGAGCTTGGGGCCGCAGTGCCCGCCGCTGCGGTGTCGTTCGGCGTGGGCTTCCTTGTCCTGCTGGCCATCGCGGCGTTTCAGGGCCAGGGTGGCGCCTTCCTGAAGCTGCCGCAGGTCCCGGCCTGGACCCTGGTTGGCGGCGTCCTGGGTGCCTGGTATGTGTTCGCGACCGTCTGGGGCGTCGCCTCCCTGGGCGTGGTCACCCTGGTCGCCGCGCTGATCCTGGGCCAGATGGCCGCCGCGATGGTCATTGACGCGACCGGGGCCCTGGGCATGGCGGTGCGCGAAGTCACGCCAACGCGGCTTGCCGCCGCAGCTCTGGTGGCCGCGGGGCTACTCTTGTCGCGGCTTTAGGACCGATCCACCGGCTTTGACCGGAACCGCGCCACGGTTTCCCGCTCGGCCCGGCGGCAGGCGACGGGGGCCAGACCCCGGGCGATCAGGTCCATGTCCTCCAGCACGCGTGTGCCGATTTCCCGCAGCGCAAATTCCAGCGCCCCGGCCCGGTGCGGTGAGAACAGCATGTTGGGAGTGCGGCGGATTGGATCGTCCTGTGGCAGCGGCTCGACCGGAAAGACATCGGTCGCGACGCGGATGCGCCCCTCGGAAGCGGCCTGAGTCAGGGCCGGAAAGTCGACAGCTGCGGCACGCGACATCAGCAGAAGCATCGCCCCCTTCTGCATCAGCGACAGCGCGCCGGCGTCGATCAACCCCTTGTTTTCCGTCGTGATCGCCGCCATCACGAAGATAAAGCGGTTCTCGGCCATCAGGGTGTCGAAATCCACCGGCTCCACCCCCAACCGCCGCAGGTGGCCGGGGGGAAGCCAGGGGTCATGCGCCTGGACGCGGCAGCCGAACGGGGCCAGCAACCGGTGCAGCGCCCGCCCCAGATCACCGAACCCGATGATCCCCACGGTCGATCCCGCCAGCATCTCGGACTCACGGTTGCCGTCAAACAGCCATTTCTCCTGACCCCGCAGGAAGGCCGCATGTTCGCCGTGGATGTTGCGCGCCAGGCTAAGCGCCATGCCCAGCGCCATCTCGGCCACGGGTGCGGCAAAGACTCCGCCGGGCGCAAGCACCGGGATGCCGCGGCGAAAACATTCCTCATAGTCGATGTTCGGCAGGAAGTTGGTCTCGACATTGAAGATCGCCCGCAGGTTCGGCGCCAGCGCCAGCCGGTCCGCGCCCATCGGTTGCTGCGAGATCAGGATGTCCGTCCCCGGCAGGTGTTCGGCATAGAAGGCGTCGCGGTCCTGGCCCTGCCATTCCGTCACCTGATACCGGCTTGTGAACGCCGCCAGCTCATGGGCCGAAAAGATGTCGCCGGTGCTCCGGGGATCGGGGTCGTAAAGCACGCGCATCGGGGGTCCTTCCGGCAATTTGCCCGACCCTAGGCGCAGTCCGCCTCCGGGGACAAGGCCAGTCCGGCCCTGCCCGGTTGTCCGCTAACCCGTCCAGCGCCCCTGCGCCTCCACCCGCCACGGCGCTGCGACCGGCGGCGGCGGCGCGCCCTCTTGCCAGAAGCACAGACGCAGGTGGTCGGGCGCATCACCCTCGGCCACCAGCGCCCAGTCCATCTGGAACCCGTCGATCAGCAGCCCCTCGGCGTAGAAGACGATCTCTTCGGCCTCCAGCGCCTCGGAAGGCGAGGGGTCCCAACTCTCTCCGCCCCAGAACACCAGCCCCTCGATGTCGCGATGCTTCCGCGCGATCTTCGCAAGCGGGGTAAGGAACGCCTCGACCGGGGTCGGTTCCTTCGCCATCACCGCAGCTCCGCCGCCAGGGCCGGGACTGCCTCGGCAACCAGCTGCTCATAGGCTGCCAGCTTCGCGGGCGTGAAGTGCCCGGCCTCGGCCAGGATGTTCACCGTCCCCAGCACCCGCCCACCCCCCACCACCGGCACGTTGATGCAGGACCCCAGGCCCAGCGACACGATCAGCGCGTGGTCGAAGAAGTACTTCGCAAACTCTGGCGGGGTGTTCGCCACGAAGGTCCGCCGCCCCGCGATTGTGGTGTCGTACCAGCCGTCCTTCTCCATCGGTTTGGTCCCCGACACCGGATACTCCACCGGATGCGAGGTGAAGACGCGGCCAAACAGCGCCTTGTCCTCGTCCAGCTTCGTCACGGTGAAAAGCCGCGTGCCCAGCGCGGTACAGCGGGCGTGAAGATCGGTGAAGGCTGTCAATCTTTCCTCGCTTTGCGCCGGATCAAGGCGCGGGTGCCGGGTTCAAGGCCATTCTCTGCCCCGAACCCCGACTGTCAATCCTGCGAGGCCCCATGCAATACGAACTCTCTGCCCGCCGTCTGGACGCGACC
>NZ_JAXMMF010000121.1:0-8205 GCF_034366665.1 Tabrizicola sp.
TCGCCCCCCAAACCCCCCGAGGATATTTGAGCCAGTATGAAAGGGTTAGAGTGATCCGCCCTTGTAGGGTGGGCGTATGTGTCCTGTGTGAGAAGGCTGGGGAATGACTGACAAACCGTTGATCTTGTGGTTCCGCCGCGACTTGCGGCTGGGGGACCAGCCGATGCTGGCGGCGGCGGTGGCGTCGGGACGGCCTGTCGTGCCGGTCTTCATCCAGGACCCCGAGACCGAAGCGCTGGGTGCCGCGCCGAAGTGGCGGCTGGGGTTGGCGGTTGCGGCGTTTTCCAAGGCGCTGGAAGGGCTTGGCCTGCGGCTGACCTTGCGGCGCGGGGCGGCGCTGGAGGTGCTGCGTGCCCTGATCGCCGAGACCGGGGCGGGCGGGGTCTGGTGGTCCCGGCTGTATGATCCGGCCAGCGTGGCCCGCGATACCGGCGTGAAGGCGGCCCTGAAGGAAGCGGGGCTGGAGGCGCGGAGTTTTGCGGGACATCTGCTGCACGAGCCCTGGGATGTTCAGACCGGGCAGGGCGGCTTCTACCGGGTGTTCACTCCGTACTGGAAGGCCACGCGGGGGATGGTGGTTGCCGCCCCGGAGCCTGCGCCAGGCCGGGTGCGGGGGATGGAGGTCTGGCCGGACTCTGACCGGCTGGAGGGTTGGCGGCTGGGCGCTGCGATGAACCGGGGGGCGGAGGTCGTGGCCCGGTATCAGGCGGTCGGCGAAGACGCGGCCCGGGCGAAGCTGGGCGCGTTCCTGGACGGACCGGTGGCACGCTATGCCGAGATGCGGGACCTGCCCGGGGTCGCTGGAACCTCGCGGCTGTCGGAGAATCTGACCTATGGCGAGATTGGCATCCGTGAAGTCTGGCATGCGGGGCTTCGGGCGCGGGACGAAGGGCGCGCGGGGGCGGAGAGCTTCCTGCGGGAGTTGGCCTGGCGCGAGTTCAGCTATCACCTGATGCATCATACTCCGCAGATCACCACCGGGAACTGGAAGCCAGAGTGGGACAATTTCCCCTGGCGCGGAGAGAGTGACGCGGTGGAACGCTGGCGGCGGGGGATGACGGGCGAGCCCTTCGTCGATGCAGGCCTTCGTGAGATGTATGTGACGGGCACCATGCACAACCGGGTGCGGATGATCGTCGGCAGTTACCTGACCAAGCACCTGCTGACGCATTGGAAAGTGGGGCTCGCCTGGTTCGCCGATTGCCTGACCGACTGGGACCCGGCGGCGAATGCGATGGGTTGGCAATGGGTTGCGGGATCGGGTCCGGATGCGGCGCCCTACTTCCGGGTGTTCAATCCGGCGGGCCAGGCCGAGAAGTTCGACGCCGACGCCCGGTATCGGCGGCGCTTCATTGCGGAACTGACCAAACAGCCGGGCCGCGAGGCGCTGGCCTTCTTCGACGCAGTGCCTCGGTCCTGGGGCATCCGCCCGGACCAGGCCTATCCGCGACCCGTGGTCGATCTGGCCGCTGGTCGCGCCGCTGCCCTTGCGGCATATGGGGCACGAAATGCTTGAGCAACGCATCGCCTTTGGTGAAAGTGTTGCCGACAAAGACCCTGGGGGTGGGCCGATGGACGTGTTGACGACGGTGAAGGGGCAGGCAGGTTTGCCGCGCTACTTCGCCACCGCTTTCGAGACGGCCAGCCGGCTGGGCGAAGGCAGGCTGGACTTTGTTCTGGCTGACGGGCGGCGGTTCCGGATCGAGGGCAAGGCCCCCGGCATCGCGGCGGAAGTGCGGGTGGTGAACCCGGATCTCTTTGCGCGTCTGGTGCGCGAGGGCGATCTGGGCTTTTGCGATGCCTATCTGGATGGCTGGTGGACGACGCCGGACCTGCAGGCCTTCCTGGACCTGATCCAGCGTCCGGCCAACAATGTGGTGGGCGACAGCTACCCTGGCCTAAGCCTCTTGCGCGCCTATGAACGGCTTCGGTTCTGGCTGCAGTCGAACAGCAAGCGTCAGGCAAAGAAGAACATCAGCTACCACTACGACCTTGGCAACGAATTCTACCGGCTGTGGCTGGACGAGACGATGACCTATTCGTCGGCGATCTTCGAGAACCCTCAGGAAAGCCTGGAGACGGCCCAGACCCGGAAATATGCCAGCATGGTGGACCAGATGGGCGCGCAGCCCGGCGAACATGTGCTGGAAATCGGCTGCGGCTGGGGCGGGTTCGCGGAATATGCTGCGAAAGAGCGGGGCTTGCGGGTCACCGGGCTGACGATCAGCCAGGCGCAGCACGACTATGCCGTGGCGCGGATCGCGAAGGCGGGGCTGTCGGACCGGGTCGAGATCAAGCTGCAGGACTACCGCGACGAGCGGGGTTCGTATGACGGCATCGCCAGCATCGAGATGTTCGAGGCGGTAGGCGAACGCTACTGGCCGGTCTACTTCAGCACCTTGCGCGACCGGCTGAAGCCGGGGCGGCATGCGACCTTGCAGATCATCACCGTGGCCGATGCGCGGTGGGAGTTGTACCGCAAGGGCGTCGACTTCATCCAGAAGTACATCTTCCCCGGCGGCATGCTGCCCGCACCTGCAGTCCTGCGGGCCGAGGTCGAGCGCGCGGGGCTTCGGGTCAAGGGCTCGATCGAGTTCGGCGAAAGCTACAGCCTCACGCTGCGGCGCTGGCACGAGACCTTCAACGACCGTTGGGGCGACGTGCGGCAACTGGGGTTTGACGACCGTTTCAAGCGGATGTGGGACTTTTACCTCGCCTCTTGCGCGGGCGCGTTTCAGGGTGGAAACTGCGACGTGACGCAGATCACGGTGACGCGTCCCAGCTGAGGGCTTTCCGAATGGCGCAACCGATGCCGACTGCAGCAAAGCTGATGGCCGCGATCTCGTTCGCGGTTGTTGGCTGGGTTCTTGCGAACTACTACGCCCAGAACATGCCGGACGCCGCCGCAGCCGGGCCAATCCGCGAAGGCGCGGCGGTCGTCGGGCTGATCATCGGCTGGTCGGTGATGGGCAACTCGGTCGGCAAGGGCTATGTCGAGGCAGCGGGATCGGGGATCAAGACAGCGGTGATCCTGGCGGTGGTGGCGCTGTTCCTGCTGGCGCTGGCCGAGATGCTGGAGAACTCGGTTCGGATGCGCTACGAGGACGCGATGGAGGCGCTGCTGGCCGTGATCGACACGATGGCAAAGCGGAGCCATGCGCTTTTGTCGCTGGGGGTCTTCGGGACGATCCTGCTGGGCGGGATCGTCGGCGGCCTTCTGTCTGAAAACGTGGGTCGACGCTGGAAGTGACAGGGTTTTCCCGGTTGGAATGGCCGGTGGACTGGCCGGTGGACTGGCCCCCGGCGCTGCAAAAGGCAGTGGCAGCCGGTGGGGCGGACTGTGCGCGCTATCTGACCGAAATCCTGGAAGAGACCAGCCCGCCCGAGCTGGTGGCGGCGGTCCTGCGCTACTACGGCCATCTTCCCGCCGAAGCCGTCCGCCGTCGCCTGCCCGCGTTGCGGGTCGAAGCGGCAAGCCGCATGCGGGCCGCTGCTGCGCCCGGGCGGGGTCTGCGGGCCGGATCGGGCGAGGTCGAGGTGGGCCCCGTCGAACCCTCGCACGCGGGGTTCTTCGCGCTGGACCTCTGGCATCTGCGGCATCGGCGGTTCGACGGTGAGATGAGCCCCCGATTGACGCGCGAGGTTTTTGTTGCCGGGGATGCGGTGACGGTGCTGCCCTATGACCCGCTGCGCGACCGGGTTTTACTGGTGGAACAGGTGCGCATGGGTCCCCTGGGGCGCGGCGATCCGTTGCCTTGGCAGCTGGAAGCCATCGCGGGGCGAATCGATCCCGGTGAATCCCCGGAGGACGCCGCCCGGCGCGAGGCGGTCGAGGAGGCCGGGCTGGTGTTGGGCCAGCTGGAGAAGGTGGCGGAATACTACCCCACGCCCGGGGCGGTGACCGAGTATCTCTATTCCTATGTGGCGCTGTGTGATCTGCCCGACGGCGTTGCCGGTCTGTTCGGCGCGGCGGAGGAGGCCGAGGATATCAAAGGCCATCTTCTGGCGTTCGACCGGCTGGTCGAGGTCATGGCGGCTGGAGGGATCGGCAATGCGCCGCTTCTTCTGACCGTGCTCTGGCTGCAACGCGAACGGTCGCGGCTGCGCGGGTAGGGAAGGTGGGCGGATCGCCCACCGCCCGTCACAGGTTCAGGCTGACCCACGCACCGTTCCGCGCCGATGACCGCACGCAGGCATCGACGAAGGCCACACCTTCCAGGCCCTCCTTCAGGCCGGGGAAGGTGGTGCCTTCGGGGACCGCTGTCCCGGTCTTTGCGGCACGGATGGCGCGGGCGGCTTCGGTGTAGATGTTGGCGAAGCCTTCCAGGTAGCCCTCGGGGTGGCCAGGGGGCACGCGGGTCATGCGGGCAGCCTCGGGTCCTGATCCGGCGCCGCCGCGGGTGATCTTGCGCTTGGGCTGGCCGAAGGGCGTGAACCAGAGGTAATTCGGGTCCTCCTGCGCCCACTCAAGCCCGCCCTTGGTGCCGTAGATGCGCAGGCGCAGGCCGTTTTCGTTGCCGGGGGCGACCTGGCTGCACCAGAGCATGCCCCGCGCGCCGCCCTGATAGCGCATCAGGACATGGCCGTTGTCATCGACGCGGCGGCCGGGGACGAAGGCGGTAAGGTCGGCGGCGAGGGTATCCAGGGTCAGGCCGGTGACGAAGTTCGCCAGGTTGAACGCATGGGTGCCGATGTCGCCGGTGGAGCCCCCGGCGCCAGACCGGGCGGGGTCGGTGCGCCAGTCGGCCTGTTTGTTGTCGACCTCTTGCGTGAGCCAGTCCTGGACGTATTCGACGTTCACCAGGCGCAGGTCGCCGAGGTCTCCTGCTGCGATCATCGCCTTGGCCTGCCGGATCATCGGGTAGCCGGTGTAGTTGTGGGTCAGCGCAAAGACCACGCCACTGGCCTCGGCGGCTTTGGCGAGTTTCTTCGCCTCGGACAGGGTCGCGGTCAGCGGCTTGTCGCAGATGACGTGGATGCCGCGCTTCAGGAACTGCATCGCCACGGGGGCATGCATGTGGTTCGGGGTGACGATGGCGACGGCGTCGATGCCGTCCTTGCGGCGGGCTTCCTTGGCGGCCATTTCGGCAAAACTGGTATAGGCGCGGGGCACGCCGAGGTCCTGCGCCGAGGCCAGCGCCTTCTCCGGGTTGGATGAGAAAGCGCCTGCAACCAGTTCATATTGATCGTCAATCCGCGCGGCAATGCGGTGGACGGCGCCGATGAAGGCATCGCGTCCGCCGCCGACCATGCCAAGGCGAAGGCGTTCGGGGCGGGCGGTGTGGGCAGCGTCGATCATGATCTACTCCAGTCCAAGCATGCGGCGGTTGGCGGCACGGTCGGTGCCCGCGTCGGCGAAGTCGTCGAAGGCTTTCTCGGTCACGCGGATGATGTGGGCCTCGACAAAGGCCGCCCCTTCGCGGGCGCCGTCTTCGGGGTGTTTCAGGCAACATTCCCATTCGACCACGGCCCAGCCGTCATAGCCGTACTGGGTGAGCTTGGAGAAGATGCCGCCGAAATCGACCTGCCCGTCGCCGGGCGACCGGAAGCGGCCTGCGCGGTTCACCCACGACTGGAACCCCCCGTAGACGCCCTGGCGGCCCGTCGGGTTCAGCTCGGCGTCCTTGACGTGGAACATCTTGATCCGGTCGTGGTATATGTCGATATGGTCAAGGTAATCAAGGTGTTGCAAGACGTAGTGCGAGGGGTCGTAGAGCATGTTGGCGCGCTTGTGGCCTTTGACGCGGTCGAGGAACATCTCGAAGGTGACGCCGTCGTGCAGGTCCTCGCCGGGGTGGATTTCGTAACAGACGTCGACGCCGCAGTCGTCGGCGTGGTTCAGAAGCGGGGTCCAGCGGCGGGCAAGCTCGTCGAAGGCTTCCTCGACCAGACCCGCCGGGCGCTGCGGCCAGGGATAGAGGTAGGGCCAGGCGAGGGCACCCGAGAAGGTGGCATGGGCGGTGAGGCCGAGGTTTTTCGAGGCGGTCAGGGCTTTCTTGACTTGGTCCACCGCCCATTCGGCGCGGGCCTTGGGGTTGCCCCGGACGGACGGCGCGGCGAAGCCGTCGAACTGGGTGTCATAGGCCGGGTGGACGGCGACAAGCTGGCCTTGCAGGTGGGTCGAAAGCTCGGTCACTTCGATCCCGACGTCCTTCGCAAGTCCCTTGAACTCATCGCAATAGGTCTTTGAACTGGCAGCCTTTTCCAGATCGAAGAGCCGGGCGTCCCAGGACGGGACCTGGACGCCGACATAGCCGCAGTCGGCGGCCCATTCGGTGATCGACTTCCATGAGTTGAAGGGGGCCGCATCCCCCGCGAACTGCGCCAGAAAGAGGGCCGGGCCCTTGATCGTCTTCATGTCTTCCTCCACTTCGTGGCCTAGCGGCCCTGTTCTACCTTGGCCGGAACTTCCAGGCCCTGCCTGTCGGTCCAGTCGCGTTTCTCGATGGCTGCCAGAAGGGCGCGGGCGAGGAATTCGCCAGCACGGCCCACGTCTTCGCGTACGATCAGGATATCCTGCCGGAACCGGCGCAGGACGGCGATGGCTTCCTTGGCGACCACGTCGAAATCCCGGCCGAGGAGACGGCCCGACCGCTCGGCCCCGGCAATGGTGGCCATCGCGGCAGTGGTCGAGCCGACCAGGATACCGTCGGGCGGGTTCGGCAGGTTGTACCGGGCGGCAATGGCGGCCTCGACCGCTTCGCCGCCGCTGTCAGAGGTCACGTCCTGCGCCACTTCGAAGGGTACGCCCAGAAGCGCGCATTCGTCCGAGAAGCCGAAGGTCATGTGCCGGGCATACATGTGTGCGCGGGGCGGCGGCACGATCAGCAGGCGCTTGCGGCCGCGCTCGGCCATCGCACGGGCACCAAGGCGACCATAAGCCTCGTTGTCGAAGTCGAAGAACGGGTGGTCGATGCCCATCGAGGTCCGGCCGTGGGCCGCGAAGGGAAAACCGTGGTCATGCATATAGCGGATGCGGGGATCGTCTTCCTTGGTCTGGTTGAGGATGATCCCATCGGCGCTTTCGGTTTCCACGATGTAGCGGATCGGCTCCATCGGGTCCTGGTCGGGGAAGAAGGGGGTGACGACCAGGTGATAGGCGGTGCCGCGCAGCGCGTTCGCGATGGAGTAGATCAGCCGCGAGGTGTGGTTCATCACGTCCGTCTCGGTCGAGAGCACCAGCGCGATGACGTTGGTCTTGCCGGTGCGCAGGCGGACCCCGGCGCGGTTGGGGCGGTAGCCAAGAAGGGCAGCGGTCTCGCGAACGCGTCTTTTCGTCTCTTCGCCGATATCGGGCGCGTCCTTCAGCGCGCGGGACACAGTGGCGATGGCCAGGCCCGTGGCCGCGGCAATCGTCTTCAGCGTCGGCCGCGCGGTGTCCGAATCAGGGGGCGGCGGATCAGAGAGCGTGGCCATGATGCCCCCTGTATGCATGCGAACGAACCGGACCCCAAGCGCGAATCCCCCGGACTGATTCGCGGGCTGGAAGGCTCTTTGCAGCCGCAGCGACGCTGGCCGCGGCGGGGCCGGGAAGCTCCCGTCCGGCAAGGCTTTTGACGCGGTTTTGGCGGTGCAGCATGGGGTCGGTTTTCCGGGCTTTTTCGGCGCGAAAGGGCGCGGGCCATCCCCTCATGAAAACTTGGAGAGCGGGCGGGAACAAGCGAAAAGATGTGTTGATTGGCAAAACTATAACGTTATAGGCTATTTCTATAACGTTTTAGAAACCGGGAGGAACGGTATGAAACTTTCGAAAATGACAGCGCTTCTTGCGATGTCCGTGGCGATGCCCGCTGCGGCAACCGAGCTTGAGGTCACGCACTGGTGGACTTCGGGCGGGGAAGCTGCGGCGGTGGCCGAGCTTGCCAAAGCCTTCGACGCCTCGGGCGACAAGTGGGTCGACGGCGCCATTGCCGGCGGTGGCGGCACCGCCCGTCCGATCATGATTTCGCGCATCACCGGGGGCGACCCGATGGGGGCCACCCAGTTCAACCACGGCCAACAGGCGCTGGAACTGGTGGAAGCCGGTCTGATGCTGGTCCTGACCGACGTGGCCGAGGCGAACAACTGGAAAGAGGTCGTCTATCCGCCAAGCCTCCTGGATGCCTGCACCGTCGACGGAAAGATCTTCTGCGCCCCGGTCAACATCCACTCGCCGGAATGGCTGTGGCTGTCGAACAAGGTCTATGAGGATCTGGGCCTGCCGGT
>NZ_JAXMMF010000122.1:0-133624 GCF_034366665.1 Tabrizicola sp.
CAAGGACAGCGCTGAAGTCGCCCAGGTCGGCACCATCTCGGCCAACGGCGAAGCGGAAATCGGCCGTCAGATCGCTGATGCGATGCAGAAGGTCGGCAACGAGGGTGTCATCACCGTCGAAGAGAACAAGGGCCTGGAGACGGAAACCACCGTCGTCGAAGGCATGCAGTTCGACCGCGGCTACCTGTCGCCCTACTTCGTCACCAACGCCGACAAGATGATTGCCGAGCTGGAAGACGCCTACATCCTCTTGCACGAGAAGAAGCTTTCGTCGCTGCAGCCGATGGTTCCGCTGCTGGAAGCCGTGATCCAGTCGCAGCGCCCGCTGATCATCGTGGCTGAAGACGTCGAAGGCGAGGCTCTCGCCACCCTCGTCGTCAACAAGCTGCGCGGCGGCCTCAAGATCGCTGCCGTCAAGGCGCCGGGCTTCGGCGACCGTCGCAAGGCCATGCTGCAGGACATCGCGATCCTGACCGGTGGCCAGGTGATCAGCGACGATCTGGGCATGAAGCTTGAGAATGTCACGCTGGACATGCTGGGCCGTGCCAAGAAGGTCATCATCAAGAAAGACGACACCACCGTCATCGACGGCGCTGGCGACAAGGCCGAGATCGAAGCCCGCGTCGGCCAGATCCGCGCTCAGATCGAGGAAACCACCTCGGACTACGACCGCGAGAAGCTGCAGGAGCGTGTGGCCAAGCTGGCGGGCGGCGTTGCCGTCATCCGCGTCGGCGGCATGACCGAAGTCGAAGTCAAGGAACGCAAGGACCGCGTTGATGACGCCCTGAACGCGACCCGTGCGGCCGTTCAGGAAGGCATCGTCGTCGGTGGCGGCGTCGCCCTGATCCAGGCTGGCAAGGTGCTGGAAGGCATGACCGGCGCGAACAGCGACCAGAACGCGGGTATCGCCATCGTGCGCCGCGCGCTGGAAGCCCCGCTGCGCCAGATCGCCGAGAACGCTGGCGTCGACGGCGCTGTCGTGGCTGGCAAGGTCCGCGAGTCGAAAGACACCTCGTTCGGCTTCAACGCCCAGACCGAAGAGTACGGCGACATGTTCGCCTTCGGTGTGATCGACCCGGCCAAGGTGACGCGGACGGCTCTGGAAGATGCGGCTTCGGTCGCGTCGCTGCTGATCACCACCGAAGCGATGATCGCAGACCGTCCGGAGCCCAAGGGCGCCCCGGCTGGCGGCGGCATGGGCGGCGGCGGCATGGGCGGCATGGACTTCTGACCCAGCCTCCCTCAGGATCGGAAGGGCGGCCTTCGGGCCGCCCTTTTGCTTTGGAGACGCCCTTGGTCATCGGTCCAGATTTCTCACGCGAAATGCGCTCCGGCGAAGAGGGTGAAGTCGATGCCCTTCTGCGCGCCGCCTTTCCGGGGCCGGAAGAGGCGAAGCTTGTCCGTGACCTTCGAGCCTCCGGCCAGATGGTGGCCGAAATGGTGACGCCATGGCAGGACCGCATCGCCGCCTATGCAGCCGTCAGCCGAATGGTCGCGCCGGAGGGCTGGATTTGCCTTGCCCCCGTTGCCGTCTGGCCAGAGTGGCAGCGCGGGGCGCTGGGCAGGAATGACGGCGACAGCCGGCCAAATCCGTACCATTTCGGCACAAGACTGGTCTCGATGCTCGTAACGGTGGTCAGGAATTCTTCTGTCTTTTCAATTGGCAGCGCAACTCCCACTCTGGTCGTCCTCGGCAAACCCTCTTTCTACGCCCGCTGCGGGTTCTCGCTAGAGCGCGCTGAGCGGCTGACCTCTCCCTATCCGATTGCAAACACGCTGATCGCCCGGTCGGGGGACGACACCCCCGAAGCAACGCTTGTCTATCCGGCCGCGTTTGACGGGGTCTGATGCGCCTGTTCCTCCTCACCGCCCTGACGATGCTGGCCTTCGCGGCCAATTCCGTCCTGAACCGCTGGGCGGTCGGGCCGGGGCATATCGGCGCGGTGGAGTTTGCAATGATCCGGCTGGTGGCCGGGGCGGCGATGCTGGCGGTTCTGGTCCTGTGGCAGCGGGGTGGACTGGCCTGGCCCGGCGCGCGAGGCCGCTTGGCGGGGGTGCTGGGGCTGTCGGTCTATCTGATCGGGTTTTCGCTGGCTTATCGCGGGCTGGATGCCGGGACGGGGGCGCTGGTGCTCTTCGGCATGGTGCAGGTCACGATGTTTGCGGGGGCGTTGGTGTCGCGCGAGGCGGTGCCGGGGCGGCGCTGGGCCGGGGCTGGGTTGGCGCTGGGCGGGCTTGTACTGATCGCGGCGCCGGGCGCGGTGGCGGCGGTGCCGTTGGCGCTGATGGCGGCGGCGGGAGTGGGTTGGGGCGTCTATTCGCTGGCCGGGCGCGGGGCGGTGGACCCCCTGGCGGCGACGGCGTGGAATTTCCTGTTGTCGGTGCCATTGGTCCTTCCGCTGGGTCTGCTGGCGGGGGTGGCCTTGCCGGATGTGACGGGAGTGGCGCTGGCCATCGTCTCGGGAGCCGTGACCTCGGGCCTTGGCTATGCGCTTTGGTATGCGATCCTGCCCCGGCTTGGAGCGGGGCGGGCGGCGGTAGCGCAGCTCACGGTGCCGGTGATCGCGGCTTTGGGTGGGGCGGTGCTGCTGGCGGAACTGCCGGGGGTGCGGTTCTGGCTTGCGACCGTGCTGGTCCTGGGCGGGGTGGCGCTGGCGAGCTTGCCTTACAGGTCCAGGACCATTCGCTCCAGCCAGTGACCGGTGATCTTGTCCTGCCCCCTCTTTCCGGTGGGCTTGAACCCCTCCCGTTCCCAGAACGCCCGGCCACGGGGGTTCACGTCGAGGACGGCAAGGTAAAGCCGGGCGGCATGGCGTTTGCGGGCGAGTGTAACCACATGTTCGAGAAAGCTGCGCCCGTGGCCCGAGCCTTGCGCCCAGGGGCCAAGCATCATCAGCACGAGATAGGCGTCGTTCGGTTCGGGGAAACCATAGGACAGGTCGGCCACGCCGGAAAGCCGTTGGTCGATGAACATCCCGAGTCGGTCGCTTTGCGCGGGATCACAGTTCGGGGGCGCGTCGGTGAAGAATTCAGCCGCCTGATGGGGCGGGTCACAGCGGCCTTCGGCCAGCAGCCAGTAGTCCGGTGCTTCGCGGTAGAATTGCGCGACGAGGGCGGTTTCCGAGGGGAAGAGCTCACGGATGCGCATGGGTGATCCTGGTGACTTCAAGGTTGATTGGACCGGCGGGGCGCTTCCAGGTCACCACATCTCCGACCTGAGCGCCGAGGAGCGCCCGGGCGAGGGGGAGTTCGGGGCGATGCGGTGGCGGGGGGCGTCGGCTTCGTCCTCGCCGGTGATTTCGTAGGTGGTCTGGGTCCCGTCCTGATCGGCCACGGTGACCGCAAGCCCGAAGGCGACCTCGGTCAGGTCATGGGTGGCGGGGTCGATGACGACGGCGGCCTTCAGGCGAGCGTCCAGCCAGCGCAGGTCGCGTTCGGCAGCGGCTTCGGGAAGCTTGTCCAGCCGGTCGGGGCGGGCTTTCAGCCGCGCAAGGTCGGCCTGCCGTTCCAAGATCTTCGCTTGCAGCGTGGCAAGGCCCCGGGGCGTCAGGATGTTCGGGCCGGGGGGAACGGGGAGTTCCGGCAGGTCGGATCGGTCGGCCCCGGCATCCTCGTTGACGAAAGCGCGGCTCATTTCAGGATCACTTCCAGCGGGTCGTAGCGGGCTGACGCAGTGCCCCAGGCGGCATCGGGCAGGCTGTCGGGCTTGAAGCGGATCTGTCCGGCGGCAAGTTCCGTCCGGGAAAAGAAGCGGCGTTGGGTCACGACACCTTCGGGGTCCAGCCAGGCATCGTCAAGGTCGCCCCGGGTCACGCTGCAGCGGAAGAACAGGTCGACCTGGTGAAAGCCTGTCTGGGGGTCGTGGAATTCGTTGACCAGGACGGGGGGGCCGACGGCGATGGTCAGGCCGGTTTCCTCCATCACCTCGCGGGCCAGGTTTTCCGGCAGGGACTGGCCCGCCTCGCAGCCGCCACCGGGTGCGCACCAGAGGCCAAGGTGCCCGTCGGGGTAGGCGTTCACCAGCAAAAGCCGGTCTTGATGCAGGATCAGCGCACGCACGGCGAGGCGGGGTTTCATCTTGGCCATGCGGCAAAGCCTGTGACGCTGCGTCGGCTTTGTCCAGAGGCGGGAATTCCGGGCTTGCTGAGGCGGCGCGGCGGGCAGACAGTTGCGTCATGTGGCTGACCGGACGCCTTTCCCGCTTCCTGCCCGCCCCCGCGTCCGAAGAGGGCGCGGGAGTGGCCGATGCCGTGGTGCTACTGCACGGGCTGGCCCGGACCGACGCCTCGCTGGCCCCGATGGCGCTGGCGCTGAAGGCAGCGGGGTTCCGGGTGGTCAATTGGGCCTACCCGTCCACCAAGGCCGCTCCAGAGGCGCTGGTTGCCGAGGTTGGCCGCGCCGTCGATGCCGCGGGACCGGGGCGGGTGCATTTCGTGACACATTCGATGGGCGGTATCCTGCTCCGGGACTGGCTGACCACGCAGCGACCGGCGCAGATGGGGCGGGTGGTGATGCTGGCCCCGCCGAACCACGGGTCCGAACTGGTGGACAAGCTGGGCGACAACCCGGTGTTCAGCATGATGAACGGCAAGGCGGGGCTGACGCTGGGAACCGGACCGGAAAGCTGGCCGAACCGCCTGCCGCCTGCCGACTATCCGCTGGGTGTCATCGCCGGGACGCGGTCGCTGAACCCGGTCTGGAACGCGATGCTGCCGGGGGCGAACGACGGCAAGGTGACAGTGGAAAGCACCAGGCTGGACGGCATGGCCGAGCATCTGGTTCTGCCGGTGACCCACACCTTCATGATGGTGAACCCAGTGGTGGTCCGTCAGGTCCTCAGCTTCCTGCGCGAGGGGAAGTTCGACCCTTCGCTGACTCTGAGCTCTGTGGTGAAAGAGACGTTTCAGGCGGTGCAGTCTGGCTGACGACTTCGGGCGTGCCGGTGTCGGTCATGCCCTTGTCCAGCTGCGCGCGGCCAAAGCTGGCAAGCGCCTCATACTGGCGGACGAAAGCGGCAAGCTCCTTCTCCTCCAGTTCCTCCAGATCCAGCAGCGACAGATGCGCGCCGCGGGTGGCCCGGATCAGCTCGTCCAGTTTCAGCTGCATCGCCACGGTGTCGCGGTTCTGGGTGTTCTGGATCAGGAAGACCATCAGGAAGGTGATGATCGTGGTGCCGGTGTTGATCACCAGCTGCCAGGTGTCGGAAAAGGCGAAAAGCGGGCCGGTGACCAGCCAGAGGACGATCAGGCCGACGGCCAGCAGGAAGGTCATCGGGCGGCCGGACAGCTGGGCGATCCAGCGGGCGGCGCGGGTGTAGACAGAGGCTTTGTCGGTCATGATGTCCCCCGGTGGGTGTCGATGACCGAGCCAACGCACAAACCGGCGATCGGTGCCGTGATCTGTGTCACCCCGAAACAAGCTCGTCGTGGACTTCGTCACTCCTCGCGGGTTCTGCGACGAGGAGACGCAGTCGAACGAGGAGCGGTCAGGGGCGCAGAATGCGGTTCACGTGGCCCATCTTGCGGCCCGGACGCGGGGCGCCCTTGCCGTAAAGATGCACCGCCGTGTCGCGGGCTTTCAGCAGGTCGGGGACCGTCAGGATGTCATCGCCGATCAGGTTCTCCATCACCACGTCGGCGTAGCGGTTGCCGTCGCCGAGCGGCAGGCCCGCCACGGCGCGGATGTGCTGTTCAAACTGGTCGACGGTGCAGCCTGCTTGCGTCCAGTGGCCCGAGTTGTGGACGCGGGGGGCGATCTCGTTGACAAGAAGGCCGCGCGGGGTGACGAAAAGCTCCACCCCCATGACGCCCACATAGTCGAGCGCGTTCAGGATGCGGGCGGCAAGCAGGATGGCGTCGGACCGCTGGCCGGGGTTCAGTTTGGCGGGAACCGTCGTGGTCCGCAGGATGCCCTCGCGGTGGATGTTTTCGCCGGGATCGAAGCAGGCGACCTGGCCGTCCAGGCCGCGGGCGGCGATGACGCTGACCTCGTGGTCGAAGGCGACGAAGCCTTCCAGGACGCAAGATGCGTTCATCATCGACGCCCAGGCCGCGGGGATGTCGGCGGTGTCGGTCAGCTTGACCTGACCCTTGCCGTCGTAGCCAAGGCGGGTGGTCTTCAGGATGGCGGGCAGGCCCAGTGTGCCGGCAGCGGCGCGCAGGTCGGCTTCCGAGTTCACAGCGGCCCAGGGGGCGGTTTGCAGGCCAAGATCGTTCAGGAAGGACTTCTCGCTGATCCGGTCCTGGCTGATCGCCAGCGCGCGGCGGTTCGGGCGGATCGGTTTCAGCGATTCCAGCAGGTCGAGGGCCGATGTCGGGACGTTCTCGAATTCGTAGGTGATGACGTCGACCGCTGCGGCGAAAGCGCGAAGGGCGGCTTCGTCCTCATAGGGGGCTGATGTCACGGCAAGGGCGACGTCACCTGCAGGGGCCGCGCCCGGTTCGTAGATGTGGCAGCGATAGCCAAGGCGGCTGGCGGCGACGGACAGCATCCGGCCAAGCTGGCCACCGCCAAGGATGCCGATGGTCGCGCCCTGCGGCAGTTCACTCATCCTTCGGCTCCTCGGGGATAGAGGCGGACAAGGCCTCGCGCCAGGCGTCCAGTCGGGCTGCGATGGCCGCGTCCGAGACCGCCAGGATCGCCGCCGCCATCAGGCCCGCGTTGGCCGCACCGCCGATCGCCATCGTGGCGACGGGGTAGCCCTTGGGCATCTGCAGGATAGAATAAAGCGAATCGACGCCGGACAGAGCCTTGGTCTGCACCGGCACGCCGATCACCGGGACCCGGGTCTTCGACGCCATCATGCCGGGCAGGTGCGCGGCCCCGCCCGCCCCGGCGATGATCACCTTCAGCCCGCGCGAGACGGCGGTCTTGCCGTAGTCCCACAGCCGGTCGGGCGTGCGGTGGGCCGAGACGATCTTCGCCTCATACGCGATGCCGAGTTCGTCAAGGATTTCAGCGGCGGCTTTCATGGTGGGCCAGTCGCTTTGCGACCCCATGATGATTCCGACGGATACGACCATGCGCGCCCCCTTGTTTCAGGCGCGATTACCGGGAACCGCGCGCAGGGGCAAGCGTCAGGCGATGATCCCCGTCACGCAATGATGTCGGGGATCAGCATATCCTCGATCTTCACGATCTGGTCCTTCAGGAACAGCTTCTGCTTCTTCAACCGGCGCAGGGTCAGCACGTCAGGACGACCCGTTTCCTCCAGCGCATGGATGGCCTGGTCCAGGTCGCGGTGTTCGCGGCGCAGAACCTCAAGCTTGATGCCAAGCATTTCGTCGTGGGTGAGTTCGGTGGGGGCGTTCATGGCTGTGACGAATCAATTCCTGCCTTTCGGGAATGATATAGGAAAGCGCTGCCCTTGCGTGAAGGTTTCTGTGCGAATTCCCGACGATGATGAGCGTTTCTGCCCGTGGCACGGCCCTTGCGGGGCGCGACGGGCGGCCCCATATTCGAAGGACGCGGTGCCTGACTGCAGGGCCGCAAAGACCGAACCGTCGCTTATGCCAAGGACTGTCCGATGACGAAACTAAGCTTTGGGGCCCATCCCTACCTTCTGGGGTTCGAGCAGCTGGAACGGCTGGTCGAACGCACCGCGAAATCCGGGGCCGAGGGTTATCCTCCGTTCAACATCGAGGCGGTGGCCGAAAACGCTTACCGGATCACTCTGGCCGTCGCAGGTTTCCGCGAGGAGGACCTGTCGATCACGGTCGAGGACCGGCAGCTGGTTGTGCGGGGCCGTCAGGCTGACGATGTGGCGGAGCGTGTGTTCCTGCATCGCGGAATCGCCAGCCGTGCCTTCCAGCGCAGTTTCGTCCTGGCCGATGGGGTCGAGGTCGCGGGGGCCACGATGGAACACGGGCTTCTGCACGTCGACCTGCGCCGCCATGTGCCGGAAACCGTGGTGCAGACGATCCGGATCGGTCGCAAGGATGCCGCGTCCAATGGGACGGGCCACAAGGAAGGGGTCAAGACGTGAACACTCCATTCAACGGGCTGCCGCAAGGGGCCGACCGGATTGTCTATGTCCGCGAGATCGCGGTCACGGACCTGCCGGACGAAGTGCGCGAACAGATGGACGGGCTGGAGGTGATCTGGTCGGTCCACGGGGCGGACGGCCGCCAGCTGGCGCTGGTCGCGGACCGCAAGCTTGCGTTCCATCTGGCGCGCGAGCATGACTTCACGCCCGTAAGCGTGCACTGATTTCAGCACAGGGCAGCGGGTGGCCTATGGCGCGCCTGTGACAGAACTGGCCTTTGACGACGGAACGACTACGCTGAGGCGTAGGTGTCATGTCGTCAACGGAGGTCATCTTGAAAACCACTACCGGATACTCGGGGCTGCAGATTGCCCTGCACTGGCTGATTGCCATCCTGATCGTGACCGCCTGGTTCACGGGTGAGGGTGCCGAAGAGGCGATGGAAGTGGTCGAAGAGGGCGGGACCGTCGGCTTCGTGCCGCATGTGGCCGTGGGGCTGTCGATCCTGGCGCTGGTCGTCGTCCGGGTGCTGGTCCGTCTGACGCGCGGGGCCCCTGCCGCCCCAGGCGCGCCGGGCAGCCTGTCGGTTCTGGCAGCGGACTGGGGCCACCGGCTGATCTATCTTCTGATGATCGCGGTTCCGCTGGGCGGGATCAGCGTCTTCTTCCTGGGCCTGGACGTGGGCGAGATCCACGGGCTGGCGGCGAACCTGCTGATGCTGGTGGTGCTGGGCCACGCGCTGATGGCGCTTTACCATCAGTATGTGCTGAAAGACGGACTCTTGCGCCGGATGATGAAGCCGGACTAGCGGTCAGGGCGCCGCCCGTTCGGCCACGTGCAACAGGGCGGCCCCCGGTTCGATGCGGGAGAGCAATGGCTCGTCCATCGGGCAGGTCACCTTGTCCTTGGACGTCAGCCTGAGGGTGAACTCCTCGCCCGTGTCGGCGCGCCCGATGATCGCATCCGCTTCGGCCCGGTAATGCAGGCAATAGCCGGGGTTCGTGTCTTCGTAGAGGTAGCAGACATAGCCGTTCTGGACCTGCCAGATGCCTGCCTGGCAGGTGCCAACGGCGTCCTGCCAGATCACCTTCCGGTCATTCAGGAAGATTTCGATGCCTTGCAGGGTGCCGTCGGCGAAGTAGGTGCCGAATGCGTGACCCTCGGTCCGGGCCTGGAATTGGTCGGGCGACAGCTCTTGCGCCTGCGCCGCCGGGGCAAGCATCAGGGCAAAAGCTGTGGCCGCGGCGCGGATCATGCGCGGATCAGGCCCATCTGTTCCAGCTTCAGCAGCACTTGGTGGGCGCAGTGGTCGACGTCGACGTTCTCGGTGTCCACCACAAGCTCGGCCTGGGTCGGGGCCTCGTAAGGGTCTGAGATTCCGGTGAATTCCTTGATCTTGCCCTCGCGCGCCAGCTTGTACAGGCCCTTGCGGTCGCGGCGTTCGCATTCTTCAAGGCTGGTGGCCACGTGCACCTCGATGAAGGCACCGAAGGATTCGATCATCTCGCGGACGGCACGGCGGGTGGCGGTGTAGGGCGCGATGGGGGCGCAGATCGCGATGCCGCCGTTCTTGGTGATCTCGGACGCCACATAACCGATGCGCTTGATGTTGAGGTCGCGGTGTTCCTTGGAGAAGCCAAGCTCTGACGACAGGTGTTTCCGCACCACGTCGCCGTCAAGGAGGGTGACCGGGCGGCCGCCCATCTCCATCAGCTTGACCATGAGGGCGTTGGCGATGGTGGACTTGCCCGAGCCCGAAAGGCCGGTGAAGAACACGGTGAAGCCCTGCTTGGACCGGGCAGGCGAGGTCTTGCGCAGTTCGTTGACAACCTCGGGGAAGGAGAACCATTCCGGGATGTCCAGGCCTTCGCGCAGGCGGCGGCGCAGTTCGGTCCCGGAGATATCAAGGACGGTGGAGCCTTCCGGGATCTCGTTCGCGGGGTAGTACTGGGCCTTTTCCTGCACGTAGACCATGTGCTTGAAGTCGACCATTTCGATGCCGATTTCGGCGGCGTGCTGGGCGAACAGTTCCTGCGCGGCGTAGGGGTCGTAGAAATCCTTGCCCTGGGAGTTCTTGCCCGGACCGGCGTGGTCGCGGCCGACGATCATGTGGGTGCAGCCGTGGTTCTTGCGGATCAGCCCATGCCACACAGCCTCACGCGGGCCGGCCATGCGCATGGCGAGGTTGAGGAGGGAAAGGGCCGTGGTCTGGGCGGGGTATTTGTCCAGAACCGCCTCATAGCAGCGCACACGGGTGAAGTGGTCGACGTCGCCGGGTTTGGTCATGCCGACGACGGGGTGGATCAGCAGGTTCGCCTCGGCCTCACGCGCGGCGCGGAAGGTCAGTTCCTGATGCGCGCGGTGCAGGGGGTTGCGGGTCTGGAAGGCGACGATCTTGCGCCAGCCGAGCTTGCGGAAGAGCGCGCGGAGTTCGTTCGGCGTGTCGCGGCGGGCCTTGAAATCGTAGTGGACGGGTTGCTGGATGCCGATCACCGGGCCGCCAAGGTAGACCTTGCCCGCCTGGTTGTGCAGGTAGTTCACTGCCGGATGCGCCAGATCGTCGGCACCGAAGACCTTCTCGGCCTCGACGGCCTTGTTCGGCACCCACTTGTCGCTGATCGACAGGATCGCCAGGATCACGCCTTCCTGGTCGCGCAGCGCGATGTCCTGACCCGGTTCGACCTTGTCGGCGAAGGCTTCGGACACGTCCAGCGTGATCGGCATCGGCCACAAAGTGCCATCGGCCATGCGCATGTTCGCGACGACGCCATCGTAATCCGCCTGCCCCATGAACCCCTTCAATGGCGCAAAGCCGCCGTTCATCAGCAGCTCAAGGTCGCAGATCTGGCGTGGGGTCAGGTCCCAGGAGGGCAGCTGCCCGGCCTCGATCTTCAGCTTCTGGGCCGAGTCGTACGAGACGTAAAGCTCGGGGATCGGGGCGTGGTTCTGCAAATACATGGGACAACCTTTCAGCGCGGCAGGTTCCCCCGCCAGTTGCGCGGGGCGTAGCCCGACCGGGGGGGCCATATCAAGCGGATGCGGGGGATTTTGCGCAGATAAGGCGGAAATCGCGGGGCGACGGGCGCGGATGGGCAACGGTTCTGTGGCGCGGCAAGGGGCGGGACAGATTTCCCGTCATTAGGGGTTTGCGGCGACGTTTCGGAATTCTGTTCTGCAAGGACCGCTCGTCGATGACTTCGTCACTCCTCGCTGGCGCACGCCGCCGACGAGGAGACGAAGTCGAACGAGGAGGCGTCAGGCGAGATAAGCGCGGAAGCTGCGGATGACTTCGTCGTAGACGGCGCGCTTGAAGGGCACGATGCTTTCGACCATCTCGTCGGCCAGAATCCAGCGCCAGGACGCGAACTCGGGGTGGTCGGAGGCGATCTTGATGTCGCTGTCCTGGCCCTTGAAGCGGAAGAGGAACCACTTCTGCCGCTGGCCCCGGTACTTGCCGCCCCAGACGCGGCCCAGAAGTTCGGGCGGCAGGTCGTAGGTCACCCAGCCATGCGTCTTGCCCACGAATTCCACCAGGTCGCGGGTGACGCCGGTTTCTTCCCAAAGCTCGCGGTAGGCGGCCTCGCGCGGTTTTTCGCCCTCGTCGATCCCGCCTTGCGGCATCTGCCAGGCGGGTGAGGGGCTGTCGATCCGCTGACCGGCAAAGACCATGCCGCGGGCGTCGATCAGGACGACGCCCACGCAGGGCCGGTAGGGCAGGCTTTCGGGGTCGGTCATAAGGGTTACGGCTGTTCCCCGGCGATGGCGGTCAGGCCCTTGATGATGTCGACGGCGTAGGCCAGCTGGTAATCCTCGTCCCGAAGCTTGGCGGATTCTTCGGCGCGCTCCTGCTCTTCCTGGTAGAGGCGCTTTTCCTCGTCGGTCATCGAGTCGTTGGTGATCGCCCCGCGCAGGTCGGCTTCCGACCGGTCGCGCCGCGCTGCGGACTGCTCTTCCTCGGCGGTGGCCTCATCGGCGGGCGGGGGGGCGGGCTGCTGGACGACGATGTCGGGCGAGATCCCAAGCGCCTGGATCGAGCGGCCCGAGGGCGTGTAATAGCGCGCGGTGGTCAGGCGCATGGCGCCGTCGCCGCGCAGCGGGATCAGCGTCTGGACCGAGCCTTTGCCGAAGCTTTTGGTGCCGACGACGATGGCACGGCGATGGTCCTGCAGCGCACCGGCCACGATCTCGGAGGCCGAAGCAGAACCGCCGTTGATCAGAAGGACGATGGGTTTGCCTTCGATCAGGTCGCCAGGCTGGGCATTGTAGCGTTCGCCGCTTTGCGGATCGCGGCCCCGGGTCGAGACGATCTCGCCCTTGTCGAGGAAGGCGTCCGAGACGGTGATCGCCTCGTTCAGCAGGCCGCCGGGGTTGTTGCGCAAGTCGATGACCACGCCGTCAAGGTTGGCCATGCCGCCCAGTTCTTCCAGGCCCTTCTTCAGCTCTTCGTTCACGCCGGTGGTGGTCTGGTCGTTGAAGGTGGTGATCCGCAGGACGATGGTCTTGCCCACAACGCGGCCCCGCACGGCGGTCAGCTTGATCGTGTCGCGGATGATCGAGACGTCGAAGGGCTCCGGCGTGCCTTCGCGGACGATGGTGATGATGATCTCGGACCCGATCGGGCCGCGCATCTTTTCGACGGCGTCGTCAAGAAGGAGGCCCGAGACCGGCTCGCCGTCGACATGGGTGATGAAGTCGCCTGCCAGGATCCCGGCCTTGTCGGCGGGGGTGTCGTCCATCGGGGCGATGACCTTGATAAAGCCTTCCTCTTGGGTCACCTCGATCCCGAGGCCGCCGAATTCGCCCCGGGTCTGGACCTGCATGTCCTCGAAGTCCTTGGCGGACAGGTAGCTGGAGTGCGGGTCCAGCGAGGTCAGCATCCCGTTGATCGCGGCGGTCACCAGTTCGTCGGTCGGGACCTCTTCGACATATTGCGAGCGGACCCGTTCGAAGATGTCGCCAAAGAGGTCAAGCTGGTCATAGACCGAACTGTCCTGAACCGCCTCTTGCGCGACGAGGGGGCCTGCGATCTGCGTGGTCGCGATGACCCCGGCGACGGTTCCCGCCAGTGCGGCGATCACGTGTTTCTTCATCCTCGTCAGTCTCCTGTGCGGGCAAGTCCGGCGAACCACGGGATCGGGTCCACGGGGGCTGCCCCCTGTCTGAGTTCCATATAAAGCGTTTCCGTGTCGCGCCCACCAGAGCGATCTGGCGACCCGGCCACGAATTCCGCAGCAGCACCGGACGGCCCGCCCATCAGGCCCAGGGGTGCGTCGGCTGCGACAACCTCTCCCACTTCGCCATACAGGGTTTCCATCCCTGCAAGAACCAGGAGATAGCCGTCGCCGGGTTCAAGGATCATCACATTTCCGTAGTCGAGAAGCGGTCCCCGGTAGCGGATCGTGGCGGGCCAGGGCGCGGTGACCAGGGCGAGGGGCTGGGTGGCCAAGGTCACCCCGGGGCGGCGGACCCCTGCCGCGTCGGCTTCATCCGGGCGGCGCAGGATCGTGCCCAGCACCGGCAGGGGCAGGCGGCCCTGTTCGCCGGCAAAGGAGGTACCGCTTTCGGCATCCGGCGACAGGCCCGCGGCGAAGGCGTCCAGCGTGTCGGCGCTGTCCAGCAGTCCTTTCAGCACCTCGGGGTCATCGGTGAAGCGTCTGGGCAGGTCGGTGCGGTCCGAGATCGCTTGCGACAGTTCGGTGCGGGCGTCCTGCGCGGTGGCAAGGCCGGTCTTCAGCACCTCGCCTGCCGAAAGCTGCAGGGCGCGAAGGTCGGCGAGTTCCTGCAGCTCGGCCTTCAGGGCGGCGGCTTCGGACTGCAGGGCGGGGGTGACGTCGGCCAGAATCATGCCGGAGCGCGCGCTGCCGACGGCGCCTTCGGGGTGCAGCAGGAGAAGCGGGCCGGGGTTCGCCTCCATCGTGGCAAGGACGCCCAAGAGCCGCCCGATCCCGTCGCGCTTGGCGTCGAAGGCGCGGGTCAGCGTCGCCTCACGGAGGGCCGCTTCGCGCAGCGCGCCGCGCAGGGCGGCCAGGCCGGATTCGTAGGCCCGGATCGTCCGGCTTAGCGCCGAGACCCGGTCGCGCGCTTCGGTCGCCTGCTCCAGTTCAGCGACGGCCGCTTGCAGTTCGGTTGACGCCCGTGCGGCCTGCTCGGCCACGGTCTCGGCCTGCAGCGGCAGGGCCAGAAGGCACAGAAGGGCGGCGGTGCGGATCATGCGATGAGGGTCTGGGCCGGCAAGCTTTGGCCCAGCAAGCTTTGGCCGGTCATCTCGGCGGGCTGGGGCAGGCCCATAAGCTGCAGAAGCGTCGGGGCCAGGTCGGCAAGGCGGCCGCTGCGCAGGGTGGCACCGGGGGGGCCGCCGACCAGGATCACCGGGACCGGGTTCGTGGTATGCGCCGTATGGGGGCCGCCGGTGACGGGATCGACCATCACCTCGCAGTTGCCGTGGTCGGCGGTGACGATCATCGCGCCGCCCCTGGCCTGCAGCGCGGCCAGGGCGCGTGTGAGGCCGCGATCGACCGCCTCGCAGGCCTTGATCGCGGCGGGAAGCGACCCGGTATGGCCCACCATGTCGGGGTTGGCGTAGTTCACGACGATCAGGTCATAGCCCTTTTCGATCGCAGCCACGAAGTGGTCGGACACCTGATCCGCGCTCATCTCGGGTTGCAGGTCATAGGTCGCGACCTTGGGCGATTGCGGCATGGCGCGGTCTTCGCCGGGATAGGGAGCCTCGCGCCCGCCGTTCAGGAAGAAGGTGACGTGAGGGTATTTCTCGGTCTCGGCGAGGCGGAACTGGGTCAGGCCGTGGTTGGCGACCCATTCGCCCAGGGTGTTGATCAGGACGCGCTTGGGGAAAGCGGTGCCGATGTAGGCGTTGTGGAGGTCGGAGTATTCGACCATCCCCAGCAGCACCGACCACTGCGGTCGGGTGCCGGTGTCGAAGGCGGTGAAGGTCGGATCGCCGATGGCGGCGAGAATTTCCCGCGCGCGGTCGGCGCGGAAGTTCAGGCAGAAGACCCCGTCGCCGTCCTTGGCGCCGTGGTAGCCGTCGATCACCGTGGGGGCGAGGAATTCGTCGGTCTCGCCCTTGCCATAGCTGTTCGAGACGGCGGTCAGCGGGTCGGGCGCGGTCTCGCCCTTGGCGTGGACGATCGCGTCGTAGGCGCGGCTGACGCGTTCCCAGCGGTTGTCGCGGTCCATCGCCCAGTAGCGCCCCGTGACCGTGGCGATGCTGGCGCCATAGGGGAGGCGCTTGACCAAGGCCTCGACAAACCCCTGCGCCGAGGACGGCGCGACGTCGCGGCCGTCGGTCACGGCGTGCAGCGCGACCGGGACTCCAAGTGCGGTGATCGCCCGGCAGGCGGCAAGGACGTGGTTCACATGGCCATGCACCCCGCCGTCCGAGACGACGCCCATCAGATGCGCGGTCCCGCCCTTGGCCTTCACTTTGGCCGCAAAGTCCAGGATTGCCGGGTTCTTCGCAAAGCTGCCGTCCTCGACCGCAAGGTCAATGGCCCCAAGGTCCATCGCCACCACCCGGCCCGCGCCGATGTTGGTGTGCCCGACCTCGGAGTTGCCCATCTGCCCCGTGGGCAGGCCCACGTCCGGCCCGAAGGTGGTCAGCGTGGCGTGGGGGCAGGTGGCCCAGAGGTGGTTGAAGGTCGGCACATGCGCCTGGGCGGGGGCACTGGTGTCGGGGTTCGGGCCGATGCCCCAGCCGTCAAGGATGCACAGAACGACGGGTTTCGGGGCGGGCATCGGCAGTCTCCTTCTGTCTGGGAAGGCTTTTACGCGCGCTGGCGAAGCGGAGCAACCGGGACCGCTCCTCGCGGCGCTGCGCTTGCTCCTCGCTAGGGCTGCGCGCGGGTCAGGGCCGCCTTCTCGCGCACGCGTTGACGCCACAGGGTGAAGACGCCCGCTGCCACCACGATCCCTGCGCCGACGGCGACGTTGATCCGCAAGGTCTCGCCAAAGACCAGAAGGCCGATGCCGCTGGCCCAGACAAGCTGCAGATAGGCGAAGGGCTGGATTGCCGAAGCCTCGGCCACTGCGAAGGCGCGGATCAAGAGCCAGTGACCCAGCGCGGCGCTGCAGCACAGGGTCGCCATCCAGGCCCAGTCGCCGGGGCTCATCGGCTCCCAATGGGCCAGGCCGAAGGGGGTCATCGCGACCGCACCGACCACGCCGGTCCAGAAGAAGCTGACGGTGGTGCTGTCCTTCTGCGCCACGAAGCGCGTCAAAAGCCCGTAAAGCGCGAACATCGCGGCGGCCAGGAGGGGCACCAGCGCCCAGGGCGAGAAGACGCCGCCCCCCGGCTGCAGGATGATCAGGATGCCCAGAAAGCCGACCAGAATGGCCGTCCAGCGCCGCCAGCCGACCTTTTCGCCCAGGACCGGCCCGGAGAGGGCGGCGATGAGCAAGGGGTAGCTGGCAAAGACGGCATGTGCCTCGATCAGCCCCAGTTTGACGAAGCCGACCATCATGACCGCGATCTCGGCCACCAGGATCAGCCCCCGCGCCAGCTGGTGCCAGGGATAGGCCGACCGGGCCGCAGCACGGAGCCCGCCGTTGGAGCGCGCGGCCAGAGCCATGACGAAGACGGCGAAGAACCAGAACCGCACCATCACGACCATCGTGACGTTGTAGGTCGACCCCAGGTGCCGCGAGATGCCGTCCTGCGCGGCGAAGACCAGCGTCGTCGCGATCATCAGCCAGATGCCAAGCCGGGTGTCCTGCGGGGCCTGGTGGGTCATGCGGTCCTCCGCTCCAGCGACAGGGCGTAAAGGCCTGCCGCGACGACGATCACGCTGCCGATGGCGACGGGGAGTTCAAGCACCTCGCCGTAGACCGTCATGCCGATGATGGTGACAAAGACCAGTTGCAGGTAGGCATAGGGTTGGACCCGCGCCGCCTCGACCTGTTCGTAGCACTTCAGCAAAAGCCAGTGCGAGAGGATCGACAATCCGCAGTAGACGGCAAGGAACCCCGCGTCCTGGGGCAGCATCGGGGTCAGGGATGGCAGGCCGATTGTGGTGATCAGCCCCGCCCCGATGACGCCGGGCCAGAAGAAGGCGGGGAAGGTCGCCTCGCCGCGCGTCGTGAGGCGGGTCAGCACGGAGTAAAGCGCGAACATGAAGGCTGCGGCCAGGGGCAGGATCGCGGCCCAGGAAAAGACGCCCATGCCGGGGCGCAGGATGACCAGGACGCCCACCATCCCTGCGGCGACGGCGGCCCAGCGTTGCCAGCTGATCCGCTCGCCCAGGATCGGCCCCGACAGGGCCACGATCAGCAGCGGGCAGACCGAGAAGATCGCCAGTGAGTTGATCAGCCCGATCTGGGTGTAGCCCCAGACGATCAGGCAGATTTCCCCCACCAGAAGGCAGGACCGCACCAGATGCGTGGGCAGTCGGGCAGAGCGGATGGCGGCGCGGAAGCCTTCGGGGCGGCGCAGCGCCAGCAGGGTGACGAACCCGGCAAAGACCCAATAGCGGATCATGATGATCATCTGGGTGGAATAGGTCCCCGCCAGGTGCTTGGCGAAGGCGTCCTGCGCCGCAAAGGTTGCGACGGCGGCCACCATGAGCCAGATGCCCAGGGTCGGATTGCGCGAGGAGGTCATGACGCGGGCTGGCTATCATCTGGGGCGGGCGGGCGAAAGGGGCGGTGGGCACCAGAGCGGGGCGGGCGAAAGCGCCGCGACGCGCGCTTGACGCCTGGCCGGGTTCTGCGCAGACTTCGGGTGTCCAAAGGGAGTGTCCGCGTGATCCTGCGCGCCAACCACCACCATACGACCGGCCCTGTCTGTGCCCCGCATCTGATCGTGCGGGGCTGATCGGGGCCGACGACGTCTCTGATCTGCCCGAACGGCAGCACGTCTGCCTTGTCCGGACCGGAGACACCCATGTCCATCCTTACTCTGAAAGCCGCTGGCATCATGCTTGGCGCACCGTTGTTCTCACAACTTGACCTGACGCTTCACCCCGGCGACCGGCTGGCCATCGTGGCCCAGAACGGACGCGGCAAGTCCACGCTGCTGCAAGCCGTGGCGGGGGTGGCCGAGCTGACCTCGGGCGAGATCACCCGGCGGCGTGGGCTGGTGATCGGCCATCTGCCGCAGGACATGCCGCCGGACCTTGCGCCCCTGGCCCTGCGCGATGCCGTCCGGGCTGCGGTGGACGCGGACTGGCGCGCCGACATCGCGCTGGATGATCTGGAGATCCCCCAGGACCTGCGCGACCGGCGCATGGGGGATCTGTCGGGCGGCTGGCAACGCCTGGCCATGCTGGCCCGGGTCTGGGTCACGGAGCCGGACCTTCTGCTGCTGGACGAGCCGACGAACCACCTGGACCTGTCGCGGATCGGCCTGGTGCAGCGCTGGATTGCGGCGCTTCCACGTGCGACGGCCCTGATGGTGGTGTCGCATGACCGGGCGTTCCTGGATGAGGTCTGCACCCGGACTCTGTTCTTGCGCGAAAGCCAGTCGCAGGTTTTTGCGTTGCCTTATACCCATGCCCTTGCCGCGCTGGATCAGGCCGATGCCGCGACCGGCCGCCAGCACGATCTGGACCTGCGCGCCGCGCGGCAGTTGCGCAGGCAGGCGGCCCGGCTGAAGAACATCGGTGTCAACTCGGGCAGTGATCTGCTGGTGGTGAAGACCCGTCAGCTGACCGAGCGCGCGGCCAGGATCGAGGCTGCTGCGACCCCGGCCCACAAGCCGCGCAGCGCAGGCGAAATCCGGCTGGACACCAGCGAGGCCCGCGCCCGCGCGCTGATCTCGGTCGCGCCTTGCGCCGTCACGGCTCCGGGGGGCCGGGTGCTGTTTCACTGCCCCCAGCTTTGGATCGTGCCGGGTGACCGCGTCGTGCTGCTGGGAGCGAATGGGGTCGGCAAGTCGCGGTTCGTGGCTTTGGTCGAGGCCGCGCTGCGGGGCGGCGATGGCCCGGTTCGGGCGGCACCGACCGTGGTCGCGGGGATTGCCGATCAGGGGCTTGGGGGTCTTGACCCCGACGCCACGCCGCACGGGCTGGTGACCCGCCGCTTCGACCTGGGGGACCAGGCTGCCCGGACAGCCCTGGCGGGGGCTGGCATCGCGCTTGCCCTGCAGACCACCCCGATCCGCGCACTCTCGGGAGGTCAGCGGGCGCGGCTGCAACTGCTGGTGCTGCGGCTTACCCGGCCCAACTTCTTCCTATTGGACGAGCCGACCAACCATCTGGACATCGAAGGCCAGGAAGCGCTGGAGATGGAACTGGTCGCAAAGTCCACGGCGACCCTGCTGGTGTCGCATGATCGCAGCTTGATCCGCGCGGTCGGAACGCGGTTCTGGTGGATCGAGCCGGGTGGCAAGAACGGGGGCCGGCTGACTGAAGTGGACAGCCCCGAGCCCTTCATCCACCAGATGCTGAAAAACCCCGTCAGCGGATGGTGAAAGCCACCTCGTTCCGCCGCTTCCACGGCAGGGTCATCGGCGCGTCGTAGAAGTAGTAATGCGGCCCGTCGGTGATTTCATACCCCTGCGCCTCGGCCCAGTCGCGCAGGGCGTTGGCACGTTCGGCCAGTCCTGCACTGCCGGGCAGGCCCGAGAACCGCTCGACCAGTTGCCGCGAGGGGCCGGCGGGCACAAAGCGGATGCGGCCGTCGCGGGGGGCGGGAAGCGTCTCGGCAGTATAGCGGGCGGGCATCATGAAGCTGACCGTCCAGAAGTCGCGCTCGGCGGTTTGGGCGACGGGGACGGTCATGGCGATCTTCTCGCCCGTCGCATTGCCGCCGAAGATGTAGCCCGCCAGCATCCGGAACCCGGCCTGGATCGCGCCGGTCCGACCGCCCGTGACCTTCACCTCGGCCAGAAGATGCGGGCCGTAGGTCCGAATCTCGCGCGCGCCCTCGGACCACTCCATGCTGTAGGGCGGCATCTCATAGCCCTTGTGCGTCGCCTCGGCCCCTGCCATCCCCGCCATCGCACCCCCCAAGATCCCTGCCAGCACCAGTTTGCGCATCGAAACACCCCTGCTTTCAAGGGGACCTAGCTTGCCTGACCCGGAATTCGAGCGTATATCGCGCCCATGTCCGGGTTCATCTACTTCAACATCACCGATCACGCGCGGCTTCCGGCCCGCTTCTTCGGCATGACCCGCTGTGTCCTCGCCCGCGCCTGACCTTCGCCGTCCCGCGCGCCCGCGCCGTTTCGCCTATCCAGCCATCCCAAGACACAGGTGAGAGCCATGACCGCTCCGCGTACGCTTTACGACAAGATCTGGGACGACCATGTCGTCCATCAGGCCGAGGATGGCACCTGCCTCCTCTACATCGACCGGCATCTGGTCCACGAAGTGACCAGCCCCCAGGCGTTCGAGGGCCTGCGGATGACGGGCCGCAAGGTGCGCAGCCCGGAGAAGACCATCGCGGTGCCGGACCACAACGTGCCCACCACGAAGGGCCGGGAAAACCCCGACCAGATGCCCGAGGAAAGCCGTATCCAGGTCGCGGCGCTGGACAAGAACGCCAAGGATTTCGGGATCAACTACTACCCCGTGTCCGACATCCGCCAGGGCATCGTCCACATCGTCGGGCCGGAGCAGGGCTGGACCCTGCCGGGCATGACGGTGGTCTGCGGTGACAGCCACACCGCGACGCATGGTGCGTTCGGCTCGTTGGCCCACGGGATCGGCACGTCCGAGGTGGAACATGTGCTGGCCACCCAGACGCTGATCCAGCGCAAGGGCAAGAACATGAAGGTCGAGATCACCGGGTCGCTTCGTCCCGGCGTCACGGCCAAGGACATCACCCTGTCCGTCATCGGTGAGACCGGGACGGCGGGCGGCACGGGCTATGTCATCGAATACTGCGGCCAGGCGATCCGCGAGCTGTCGATGGAAGGCCGGATGACGGTCTGCAACATGGCGATCGAGGGCGGCGCTCGGGCCGGTCTGATCGCGCCGGACGAGAAGACCTTCGCCTATGTCATGGGCCGCCCGCATGCCCCGAAAGGGGCGAAGTGGGAAGCGGCTCTGGCCTACTGGAAGACGCTTTACACCGACGAAGGCGCGCATTTCGACAAGGTGGTGACCATCCGTGGCGAGGACATCGCGCCGGTCGTGACCTGGGGCACCTCGCCCGAGGACGTGCTGCCGATCACTGGGGTTGTCCCGGCACCGGAGAGCTTCTCGGGTGGCAAGGTCGATGCGGCGCAGCGGTCGCTGGATTACATGGGCCTGACGCCGGGCCAGAAGCTGACCGACATCCAGATCGACACCGTCTTCATCGGGTCCTGCACCAACGGCCGGATCGAGGACCTGCGGGCGGCTGCAGCGATCCTGAAGGGCAAGAAGATCAAGGTGAAGCGCGCGATGGTCGTGCCGGGTTCGGGGCTTGTGCGCGCCCAGGCCGAGGAAGAGGGTCTGGCGCAGATCTTCATCGATGCGGGGATGGAGTGGCGGCTTGCCGGTTGTTCCATGTGCCTGGCGATGAACCCCGACCAGCTGGCCCCGGGCGAGCGCTGCGCGGCGACCTCGAACCGCAACTTCGAGGGCCGTCAGGGCCGTGGCGGCCGCACCCACCTGATGTCTCCCGCGATGGCGGCTGCGGCGGCGATCACCGGCCACCTCACCGACGTGCGCGAGCTGATGGGCGAGACGGTGTAGGGTTTGCATGTCCGCGTTCAGCGAGTACATCGTTTATGCTGACGAAAGCGGCTCTCCGGTACTGGGTGCCGACGCGAATGACTTTCCAGTGTTTGTGCTAGTATTTCTGATCGTGAAGAAATCGTACTATGCTCAGGAGGTCGTCCCGAAGATCCAGCAGTTGAAGTTCGACTTCGTCGGACACGATCAACTGATCCTTCATGAACGCGACATACGGCGTCAGTCCGGTGCTTTCGCGTTCCTGCAGGTCTCAGAAGAGAAGCGTGCAGAGTTCATGGGACGACTTTCATCGATCATGGACGCTGCCGAGTTCCAGCTATGTTGCGCCATCATCGACAAGTCAAAACTTGCTGAAAAGTACGCGGACCCTTGGAGCCCATACGACTTGGCTCTCACCTTCTGCATCGAGAAGACGGCAAAGACTCTCCGAGAAGCGGGAGAGGAGGACACAGAAGTGAACGTGATATTCGAAGCGCGAGGTCCGAGGGAAGATCATCACCTTGAACTCGAATTTAGAAGAATTGTCGGTGGCCAGCCCAAGATTGGGAAAGCCCTTCCGGTCGTTCAGCGTTTCAGGTGGGTACCCCGTTTTGTAGACAAGAGGTCGAACTCAACCGGTCTGCAACTTGCCGATCTCGCTGCTCGTCCTCTGGGCCTCGAATACATGCGACCGACGCAAGACAATCGCGCCGTAAAGATTCTGCGGCAGAAAATGGTGTTCCCACACCCAAAGTGCTTCCCATGAAAAGCAGAAGGGCCCCCGAGCAAGCCCAGAAGCCCAACGCCGACCGAAAAACTCCAGCCCATTTGCACACCATATGTGACCTCTGGGCGTTAAAGTCAACCTAACGAGACCTGCAGTGTACAAGCTTACCTCCCCAATCGAAGCTGTAGAGATGACAGGCGAACGCGCTTGATCGATTCGGTCTTAGCCACAAAACACACCACCAGCGGGGCCGCGCGTCGGCCCCGCGTTCTGGTCATTGCCGAGGCGGCGAACCCCGAATGGGTCTCGGTCCCGCTGATCGGATGGTCCTTGGCCGAGGCGCTGCGTGGGGTGGCGGATGTCCATCTGGTGACGCAGGTCCGCAACCGCGATGCCATTCTGCGGGCGGGCTGGGTCGAAGGGCGGGATTTCACCGCCATCGATACCGAGGCGCTGGCCGCCCCGGCCTGGAAGCTGTCCCAGGTGTTGCGGATGGGCGAAAGCCGGGGCTGGACGGTCGTGCAGGCTGTCAGCAGCCTGACCTATCCCTGGTTCGAGCGGAAAGTCTGGAACGCCTTCGGCGCTGCGCTGAAGCGCGGCGATTATGACCTGGTCCACCGCATCACGCCGCTGTCGCCTGCCGCCTCCGGCCCCCTGGCGGTGCAGTGCCGCAAGGCCGGGGTGCCCTTCGTCCTGGGTCCCTTGAACGGCGGTGTACCTTGGCCCAAGGGCTTCGAGGCCGAACAGAAGCAGGAAGGCGAGTGGCTGAGCCGGGCCCGTGGCCTCTTGCGCGTCTTCCCCGGTCGCCGCCGGATGCTGCAGGCCTGCAGTGCGATCCTGTACGCCTCGAAATTCACGCGCAAGGACATCCCCGAGGCGCTGGCGGACCGCGCCATCTATCTGCCGGAAAACGCCATCGACCCGGCCCGCTTCTTCCGCCAGGCCACGCCTGAACCCGGCAGTCTGAAGGCCTGCTTCATCGGACGCTTTGTGCCCCTGAAGGGCCTTGGCATGCTGATCGAGGCCGCGCGGCCCCTGGTCGAGGCCGGAAAGCTGGAGCTGCATCTGGTCGGCGACGGCCCGCTGACCCCGGTTCTGAAAGAGCAGGCCAAGGGCCTGACGGGCGTGCATTTCCACGGCTGGTTGAAGCACGAACAGGTGCAGGACGTGGCGGCGGGCTGCCATGTCCTTGCCTTCCCCTCGATCCGCGAGTTTGGCGGTGGCGCGGTGCTGGAGGGGATGGCGCTGGGCCTGGCCCCCTTGGTCGTCGACTATGGCGGTCCGGCCGACCTGGTGACGCCGGAAACCGGGATCAAGATCCCGCTTGCCACCCGCGAAGAGATGACGCTGGCGCTGCGCGAGGCGCTGGAGCGGATGGCAGCCGACCCCGCACAGACCGCGCGGATGGGCCAGGCCTCGCGCCAGCGGGTCACCGACCTTTTCACCTGGCCCCGCCGGGCCGAGCAGATCCTGACCATCTACGACTGGGTCCTGGGCCGCCGCCCGACCCGCCCCGAACCGATCACCTCACGCTAAGACCCACACCGGCCCGCAGCCCGGGCCAAGACGAAGGCAGACGACATGGAAAAGTTCACCACTCTTACCGGCGTTGCGGCTCCGATGCCGCTGGTCAACATCGACACCGACATGATCATCCCCAAGCAGTTCCTGAAGACCATCCAGCGGTCGGGCCTGGGCAAGAACCTGTTCGACGAGATGCGCTATACCCCCGACGGTAAGGAAATCCCGGACTTTGTCCTGAACCAGCCCGCCTACCGCAATGCCGAGATCATCGTCGCCGGTGACAACTTCGGCTGTGGGTCCAGCCGTGAGCACGCGCCCTGGGCGCTTTTGGATTTCGGTGTGCGCTGCGTGATTTCCACCAGCTTTGCGGACATCTTCTTCAACAACTGCTTCAAGAACGGCATCCTGCCCGTGGTCCTGCCACAGGACGCGGTGGATCACCTGATGGACGACGCCCGAAAGGGGGCCAATGCCCGCATCACCATCGATCTGGAAAGCCAGACCGTCACCGCTTCGGACGGCAAGACATTTGCCTTCGAGGTTGACCAGTTCAAGAAGCACTGCCTGTTGAACGGGCTGGACGACATCGGCCTGACGCTGGAGAAGGCCGCCTCGATCGACGCCTACGAGGCGAAGAACGCCACACTCCGTCCCTGGGCGTAAGCCTTGCGGCGCGAAGGCCCGGTCTGATGGCCGGGCCTTTGGCATTGCGCTGCGGCGCTGCGGGGGACTAACGTTCCGCCGATGCTTTCACCCTTGTCCAATCCGATCTTCCGCCGGCTTTTCGCTGCGCAGGCCGTGGCGCTGACCGGCACGGGCCTGGCCACGGTGGCGCTGGGTTTGCTGGCCTTTGACTTGGCCGGGGACAACGCGGGGGCGGTGCTTGGGACAGCACTTGCGATCAAGATGGTGGCCTATGTCACCCTGGCCCCATTGGCCGCCGCGCTGGCCGTCCGCCTGCCGCGGCGGGCCTTCCTGGTGGCGCTGGACCTGATCCGCGCCGTGGTGGTCTGCGCCCTGCCGTTCGTCGATCAGGTCTGGCAGGTCTACGTGCTGATCTTCCTGCTGCAAGCCGCGTCCGCCGGGTTCACACCCGCCTTCCAAGCGACGATCCCCGAAGTGCTGCCCGCCGAGAAGGACTACACCGAGGCCCTGTCCCTGATGCGGCTGGCCGAGGACATGGAGCAGATCGCCTCGCCCCTGATTGCCGCCGCGCTGCTGACGGTGGTCTCGTTCCCGGTGCTGTTCGCGGGGACGGTCGCGGGGTTCGTGCTGTCGGCGGCGCTGGTCGGCACGTCGCGCCTGCCGGCCCGGGCGCCCGTCGCTGCCGAGCCGTTTCTGGCCTCGGCCACGCGCGGGCTGCGCATCTATGCCGCTACGCCCCGCCTGCGGGGCCTGCTGGCGCTGGAGGCGGCCGTCGCGGCCACGGGAGCGATGGTCTATGTGAACACCGTGGTTCTGGTGGAGACCCGGCTTGATCTAGGCGCGCCGCAGGTGGCGCTGGCCTTTGCCGGGTTCGGGGCCGGGTCGATCGTGGCAGCACTTCTGCTTCCCCGGATTCTGGAGCGGCTGGAGGACCGGCCAGTGATGCTGGCTGGGGCCGGGCTGATGATCCTGTCGGTTGCCCTCCTGCCGCTGATCGGCGGGTTGACGGGGCTGGTCGCGCTTTGGGCGCTGGCGGGTTTCGGCTTTTCGCTGACGCAGACGCCGATCGGACGCATCCTGAACCGTTCAGCGGACGAGGCCGACCGCCCCGCGCTTTTCGCCGCGCAGTTCGCGCTGAGCCATGCCTGCTGGCTGGTGACCTATCCGCTGGCGGGCTGGCTTGGCGCGCTGGCGGGGCTGTCCACCGTGGCGCTGGTGCTGGCCGCTGTCGGTGCTGTGGCGCTGGTCCTGACCTTGCGGCTTTGGCCCGCCCGCGACCCCGAGACGCTGGCGCATGACCACCCCGAGCTTGCCCCGGGCCACCCGCATCTGGTGGCGCATGGGCAGACAGGAGCGCACCGGCACCGCTTCGTCGTCGACGCGTTGCACCAGCGCTGGCCCAATCCGGCGCGCTAGGTTTCCCGGTCCAGCATCGCCTGCAAGGTGGACAGATGGTCCGCCTCGGCCGCAGGTTTGTCGTCGCGGATGCGGTTGATCCTTGGAAAGCGCATGGCGACGCCGGACTTGTGCCGGGTGGAGCGGTTCAGCCCTTCGAACGCCACCTCCACCACCTTGGTCCGCGCCACGGATCGGACCGAGCCGAAGCGTTCCACCGTGTTGTTGCGGACAAAGCGGTCGAGGTCCTTCAGCTCGGCATCGGTGAAGCCGAAATAGGCCTTGCCGACCGGGACAAGTTCATCGCCGTTCCAGACGCCGAAGGTGAAGTCGGAATAGTAGCCCGACCGCTTGCCATGCCCGCGCTGGGCGTACAGCAAGACCGCGTCGATGAGGTGCGGGTCGCGTTTCCACTTGAACCACGGACCCTTCATCCGCCCCGCGAGATACGGACTGTCGCGCCGCTTGATCATCACGCCTTCGATCACCGTTGCGGGCGGGTTCAGGCGCAGGGCGGCCAGGTCGTCCCAGGTCTGGAAGTCCAGTTCCGGGGAGAGGTCGATGCGCGGCCCCAGCGGCGCCACGGCCTTGGTCAGCACCGCGCGGCGCGTGTCATAGGGCTGGTCGCGCAGATCGCTCCCCTCCCAGATCAGCACGTCGTAAAGCCGCAGGCCCGCGGGGTGGCTGCGCAGCATGGCGGGGGTCACGGTCTTGCGGTTCAACCGCTGCTGGAGGTCGCCGAAGCTGGCGATCTCGGCATCACGCCGCACCAGAAGTTCGCCGTCCAGAGTCCCGTCAAAATCCATCAGGTCGACGATGTCGGGGAAGGCGGCGCTGATGTCTTCCCCGGTCCGGGAATACAGCCGCCGGGTCCCGCCATCGCTGACTGCCTGGATGCGGATGCCGTCCCATTTCCATTCGGCGGCATAGGCGGTGGGGTCCAGAGCTGACAGCTGGTCAAGGTCGGTGGGGGTGGACAGCATGACGGGGCGGAACGGCGCGCGGGCGGCGGCTTCGGGGCGCGGGGCGGTGCCTGCGGCCCAGGCGAAGAGGTCCAGGTAGGGCGGCGAAAGGGCGTGCCAGATCTCTTCGACCTCGGACACTGGGAGGGTGGCCCAGGTGGCAAAGGCGGTGCGCGCGAGGCGGGCCGAGACGCCGACCCGCAGCGCGCCGGTCGCCAGCTTCAGGTAGGCGTAGCGTTCCGACGGGCCAAGGCTGTCCAGCCGAGCGGTGATCAGCGCGGGAAGGCGGGTCTTGGGCGTGGTGGCAAGTTCCTCGACCACCTCGGACAGGGGCGGGTCGGACCGGGTGCCTTCGGGCCAGATCAGGGCGATCGTCTCGGCCAGGTCGCCGACAAAGTCGTAGCTGGCGGCAAAAAGCTGAGCATCTACTCGCGTTTCGGTCAAGCCGCGCAAGAGGCTGGGGGTGACCTGCCGCAGCTTCAGGTCGCCGGTGATCGCGGCCAGCATCAGCCCGCGCTGGGGGTCGGGACTGTCGGTAAAGGCTTGCATTAGAAGCCTTTCCTTGCCCAGCCGTTGCGGTGTGAAGGCCAGGCGTTCCAGCAGGGTGGCGAAGGCGGCAAGGCTCATTCCGCTTCGTCCTCGTAGCCGATCAGGTGCAGGGGGCGGGCCTTGCGCTGCTGAAGCTCGCACCAGCGCATCAGGGCGTCTTCGCGACCGTGGGTGATCCAGACCTCGGCGGGGTTCAGCTCGGTGATCGTGGCGGTGAGGTGTGGCCAGTCGACGTGGTCCGAGAGGATCAGCGGCAGTTCGACGCCGCGCTGGCGGGCGCGGGCGCGGACCTGCATCCAGCCCGACGCGAAAGAGATCACCGGATCGGGAAACCGCTGCGCCCAGGTGGCGGCGAAGGCGGACGGGGGCGCGATGACGATGGCCCCCGCGAAGTCGGCCTTGGTCCCCCGGGTCGCAGGGCGCAGGTCGCCAAGGTCGATGCCTTCCGCGATGTGGTAGTCGCACAGCCGCTGCAACGCGCCGTGGATGTAGATCGGCGCATCCCATCCCGCCTGCCGCAACGCCCCGATCACCCGCTGCGCCTTGCCCAGGGCGTAGGCCCCGATCAGGTGCGACCGTTCGGGGAAGGCCGCGACGGACGCCAGCAGGCGGGCGATTTCCACCTGTGGAGGGGGGTGGCGGAAGACCGGCAGGGCAAAAGTCGCCTCGGTCACGAAGATGTCGCAGGGGACGGGCTCGAAGGGCGCGCAGGTGGGGGTGGGGACACGGGCATAGTCGCCGGAAAACACGATGCGGCACCCCCGCGCCTCGACCGCGATCTGGGCCGAGCCAAGGACATGGCCCGCCGGGTGAAAGCTCACTTTCGCCTCGCCCAGCGTCACCGGGCCGTCATAGGCCTGGCGACTGCCCGCGAAATCCTCGCCATAGCGGATGGCCATGATGTCCAGCGTCTGCCGGGTGGCCAAAACTGCGCCGTGGCCGGGGCGGGCGTGGTCGGAGTGCCCATGCGTGATCAGCGCGCGGGGGACCGGGCGCAGCGGGTCGATGAAGAAATCCCCCGCCGGGCAGTAAAGCCCTTCGGGACGGGGCAGAAGAAGCGGCTCGCGCGCCATGCATGGGTCCTGACTGGCTGTCCCAGTGATATGTGGCACCAACGCCGTTGTCCAAGTCGGGATCCGGTGCGGGGAACAATGGCCGGGCAGCCGCGTTGCAGGGTCATGGGTCCGGGTTACGGGCCGCGAAACTGCAAAGGAGATTTGCAATGGACGAACGTACCCTTGGGGCCATCGTGTTCCTGATCCTGCTGGCCATTTCCGTGGTCGGCCTCTTCTGGTCCTCGCGCCAGGCCGACCGGCTGGATGGCGAGCGTCGCCAGCGCACGACGCTGGTGCGCGAGGATGGCACGATGGTCGGAAACCGGCTTTAAGCCAGCCGTCCCAACCGGAACCGGGGCGTTCCCGCCTGGCCCAGCTGGTAAAGCGGCTGGTAGCCCGGCGGGGGCTCCGGTTCCGGGTTGCCCAGGTCGAAGGCGATGTCGGCTTGCAGCGTGCCGTCCCGGAAATGCCACAGCGCGGTCAGGCCGCGCTTGCCCAGCGGGGTGATCTGGAACTCGCGGCGGCGGCCAGAGCGGAACAGCGGGAGGAGTTGCTCCCGCCGCAGGTCCAGGACCGTCCGGGTCACCTCCAGCCACAGTGCGGCATCGCCGGGTTCGGGCGTCGCATAGGGCCAGGCCAGGCTAAGGGTCGCGGGGTCGAAGGGGTCGATCATGTCCTGACCCTTGCCGGGCAAGTCCTCGAACTGCTTGACGCGCCCGTCGCGCATCTTCGTGGCAATCTTGCCGGTATAGTCCGCAAACCACGGAAACGGTCGGCGCGAGCCGATCTCTTCGCCCATGAAGATCAGCGGGGTATAGGGTGCCGACAGCAGGAACGCATGGGCGACCAGCGCCCGGTCGGCCCCGATCAGCGAGATCAGCCTTTCGCCTTTCGGCCGGTTTCCGGCGTGGTCATGGTTGAGGTTGAAGTTGACAAAGCAGTGCGGCGGCAGGTGGCCTGAGGGTTCGCCCTTGCTTTGGCCCGCCGCGCGCGGCTGGCCCTGCAGCGTCTGCCCGTCGCGCAAGGCAAGACGCAGGTCGGCGCCGGGGTCCTTTACGAAAGCCTTGTAGTAGCCGAAGCTTTCCCCGGTCAGCAGCACATGCAGCGCGTGGTGGTAGTCGTCATCCCAGGTGGCATCAAAGAGCCCCGCTGCGGGATCATACCAGCCGACGGTGTTCGAGCTGTCCTCGGCCACCAGGTGGATAGGGCGGCCGAAGTCGGTCTGGCGAATGGTCTGGGCCAGTTCGACCACCACATGCGGGTCGGAGGGGTCCTCCATGGAATGGACCGCATCAAGGCGCAGGCCGTCGAAGCCGTAGGCGTGCAACCAGTGCAGCGCGCAGCCGATGACATAGGCGCGGACCTCGGGGCGGCGGAAGTCGATCTTGCGGCCCCAGTCGTTGCTGTCGTCCAGGAAGAACTCGGGGCAGAGCTGTTCCAGATTGGCGCCTTTGGGGCCGAAGTGGTTGAAGACGACGTCCAGATAGACCGAAAGGCCCAGCCGGTGCGCTGCGTCCACCAGGGCCACCAGATCCTCGGGCGGGCCGTAGGTGTGCTGGGGTGCCCAGGGCAGGACGCTGTCGTATCCCCAGCCGCGCGTGCCGGGGAACTGGCCCAGGGGCATGATCTCGATGGCGGTGATCCCGATGTCCGCCAGCCGTTTGAGGTTCGGCGAGTGGGCGGCGGCCCGGAACGTGCCCTCGGGGGTGAAGCTGCCGATGTGCAGCTCGCAGATGACGCTTTCGTCGAAGGGTCGTGCCGGGCTGGCGGTTGCGCCGCCGCCGAAGCGGGACGGGTCGCGCAGGATCGACCAGCCTTCGACCCCTGCCTCTTGGTGCAGCGAGGCCGGGTCGGCGAAGGGCGCGCCGGTGGTCGAGAAGGCATAGCGCGTGCCCTCGGCGGCCTGGACCCGGGCGCGGTGAACGCCATCCGCCCCGCGCAGCATCGGCAGCGGCACCGCGTCGCCGAGGTGCAGCGTCAGGCTGTCGGTCGAAGGCGCCCAGAGGGCGATGTCCCAGCGGCCCGGACCTGCGGGACGCGCGCCCCAGACTTGAGGGGTGATGGAAGTTTCGTCGCGTGTGTGCATGTCTTGTCGCTTTGGGAGGTTCAGAAAAGGTCCGGCAGGACGTGGGCACCGAAGGCGTCGATGAAGGCCTCCTGGTTCCGCCCCACGCAGTGCAGGTGGACCGTCGCGTCCAGCGCGGCCAGAGCTGCGATGTCGGCGGTGTGGCGGCCCAGGTCCTCCGAGATCGGCAGGCGGTCCATCAGCGCCGCTTCCGAGGCGGCATCCGACGCGGTGTCAAAGTCGGCGGGCCGCCGCAGGTCCCACATCGCCTCGCCGCCCAGGACCGCGTGGCGCCACTGGTGCATCGCCTCGGCCAGCGCGGTTGCGCGGTCTGGGGCCCAGGACAGGGCGTGCTGGATGTGGACGGGTTTGCCCGCCCCGCCATTGTCGCGGAAGGCCCGCAGGACCGGGGCGACGTTTTCGACCTTGCCGCCTACGGTCAGCAGGCCGTCGGTCCAAGTGGCGACCTTGGCGGCGGTCTCCTTGCTGACGGCGGCGGCGTAAAGCGGCATCCGCGCGTCGGGCCGCGAGTAAAGCTTTGCCCCAATTACCGTCACCCGGCCCCGGTGGGTCACCTCTTCGCCGTCGAAGAGCGCGCGGATGATCTGGGCACATTCCGCCAGCCGCGCGTTGCGTTCGGGCTTGTCGGGCCAGGGCAGGCCGGTCATCGCCTCGTTGATCGCCTCGCCGCTGCCAAGCGCCAGCCAGAAGCGGCCGGGGAACATCTCGGCAAGTGTCGCGGCGGCCTGGGCCAGGACGGCGGGATGTGTGCGGTACCCCGGCGCGGCGATGGACCCGAAGGGCAGATCGCAAGCCTGCATCGCCGCCCCAAGCCAGGCCCAGGAGAACCCGGACTGGCCTTGCCGTTCGCTCCACGGGTGGAAGTGGTCCGAGCATTTGATCGCCGCGAACCCGGCCTCTTGCGCGCTGCGGCACAGGGTCAACAGGCGGGACGGGGCAAACTGTTCGTGCGAGGCGTGAAATCCGATCTGCGCCACGGTCAGGCACGTCCTGCAAAAAGGAAGGTAACCGGAGTCATGAAACCCTCAGGCCCTGCGCCGCGAACGGCCCGACGGCGCATCGCCGGTCGGCGCGATGTCGTGCAGTTCGGCCGTGCTGGCGTTGCGGGCCTCGGGCAGGTCCTGACCCTCGGTGCCGCTGAACAGTTCGGCTTCGGCCTGCTGCCAGTGGCGTTCGGCGCAGCCGTCGGGGCAGCCGTCGGCCTCCCACAGGCTGTAGGCGCGTGCGCGAATTTGGTCTTCAGGGGCGCGGGGCGTGTCCATCGGGTGCTCCATCCTGTGGGCGTGGGGTCATCGTCGGATGCACCAACTGCGGGGGCGGCAAAATGTTCCTGCGGAAAGCCACAGCGGCACATCATCTTCCCGACGGTTGCCCTGCCCTGATGCGGGGTCTATCGTCCCGCCCGGCCAAGGAGGACGACCGATGCAGCTAGCCGCCCATGACGTGCTACCCACCGATGCAGCCCAGGCGATCCTGGTGGGTCGTGTCTGGTCCGAGACGGCGGGTGGTCCCTGCCCGGTCCTGGTGCGGGGCGGGCGGTGTCTGGACCTGACCTCGCTTGCCGCAACCGTCTCGGGCCTGATGGAGATCGACGGGCTGGCGAAGCGGCTGGCGCAGGCCGAGGGGTTGGCGGACCTGGGGTCGGTCGAGGATGCGCTTGCCGGGCGGGGGCTGACGCTGCTTGCCCCCATCGACCTGCAGGCGGTCAAGGCGGCGGGCGTCACCTTTGCCGACAGCATGGTGGAACGGGTGATCGAAGAGCAGGCCAAGGGCGACAGCGGCCGTGCGCAAGCGATCCGCGACCGGCTTGCCCCGGTGATCGGCGACAGCCTGAAGGGCGTGCCCGCCGGGTCGGAAAAGGCGCAGGAGGTGAAGCGGGTGCTGCAGGACCTGGGCCTTTGGTCGCAGTATCTTGAGGTGGGCATCGGCCCCGACGCCGAGATCTTCACCAAGGCGCAGCCGATGGCCTCGGTCGGGTGCGGGGCGGATGTGGGCATCCACCCGATTTCCGAATGGAACAACCCCGAGCCCGAGGTGGTGCTGGTGGTCCGATCCGACGGGACGGTCGTGGGGGCGACGCTGGGCAACGACGTGAACCTGCGGGATGTCGAGGGACGGTCGGCACTGCTCTTGGGCAAGGCCAAGGACAACAACGCCTCTTGCGCGGTGGGGCCGTTCCTGCGGCTGTTCCACGGCGACTTCGACATGGCGGCGCTGGAAGCGGTGAAGGTCTCGCTGAGGGTGACGGGCGAGGACGGGTTCGAGATGACCGGCGAAAGCGCGATGGCTGCGATCAGCCGCACGCCCACGGACCTGGCGCGGCAGCTTCTGAACCGCAATCACCAGTATCCCGATGGGGCGGTGCTGTTCCTGGGCACGATGTTCGCCCCGGTCAAAGATCGGCGCGGCGTGGGGCAGGGCTTCACGCATGAAGTGGGCGATGTGGTCGAGATCGCGACCCCGCGTCTGGGCCGTCTGGTCAACCGCGTGCTGCGCACCGATGCCTGTCCGGAGTGGACCTTTGGCACCCGGGCGCTGCTGCGGAACCTGGCGGCCCGGGGGCTGGCCGACAAGGTATAAGGGAACTTCGCCCGGGACTGCGGGTTTACCGTCCTTGAAACCGAGTCAGGGAGAAAGCCGATGTCCGCCCCTCATACCAACATGGAAACCCAGAAACGCCGGCACAGGGGTCCGCTGATCGGCATGGCGCTGGTGGTGATCTTCGGGGTCGCGCTGATCGTCTACTGGCAGTTCGAAGAGGCCGCGCAGGGCAATTCGCCCACGCCCGACACGGTTGAGGCCGACACTGGCACCGAACCGGCCGCCACTCCGGTCGCCGAGGAGTAGATGAGGCGAAGCCCGGCCGTTGGGCCGGGCTTGCCGTCACGCCAGCTATGACGTCGATCAGCGCTGCTGACCCTTCGGGTTGGTCTGCTGCTGCTGGCCGCCCTGGCCAGCCTGACCACCCTGCTGGGTCTTGTTCTGGCCGCCCTGGTTGTCCTGCTGGCCACCCTTCTGGCCCTGCTGGTTCTGCTGGCCTTGCTGACCCTGCTGGCCTTTCTGGCCCTCTTGCGATTTGTTCTGGTTGTTCGCCATCGGTCTTCTCGTGTTGCAGTGGGACCGCCGGTGCAAGGCGGCTGGACAAGGTGAACCGGCGTGGCGGCGATATGTTCCAGCGGAACCGGGGGGCCGCTTGTCGGTTGACCGATGCCGAAAAGGAGCATCCCCATGCCGCCGCGCACATTCTGGAAGGGTTATCTGAAGCTTTCGCTTGTCACTTGCCCGGTGGCGATGATGCCCGCCGTGACCGAGGGCGAGCGGCTGCGCTTTCACACGCTGAACCGGGCGACCGGAAACCGGGTGCAGCGCCAGTATGTCGACGCCGAAACCGGCAAGCGGGTCGAGGACGAGGATCAGGCTCGCGGTTATCCGCGCGGCGAGGATGACCATGTGATCCTGGAAGACGAGGAACTGGACGCGGTCGCACTGGACAGCACGCGGACCATCGACATCCAGGAATTCGTGCCGTCGGACAAGATCGGCTGGATCTGGTTCGACCGTCCGCATTTCCTGCTGCCCGACGATGCGGTGGCGGAAGAGGCGTTCTCGGTCATCCGGGACGCGATGCGGTCCACGGGAACTGTCGGCATCGCGCGGCTGGTGATGTATCGCCGCGAGCGGGCGGTGATGCTGGACGCGCGCGGCAAGGGGATCGTGCTGTGGACCCTGCGCTATGGCGACGAGGTGCGGGACGACCGCGACTATTTCGGCGATGTGCGTAAGGTCAAGCCCGATGGAGAGGCCCTGAAACTGGTCAGCAAGCTGATCGAGGCCCGGACCGCGGACTGGGACCCCAGGATGGTCGAGGACCCGGTGCAGGACCGCCTGCTGGAGCTGATCGAGACCAAGCGGAAGGGCCGCAAGCCCGCGCGCAAGTCCAAGGGCGAGGAGCCGAAGGAAAGCGGCAAGGTGGTCAGCATCATCGACGCCCTCAGGCGCAGTATCGCGGCCGAAAAGCCCGCCTCTCGCAAGCGCTAGGCGTTCAGTGGGCGCGCGGCCTCGGCAAACTCTGCCCAGGGGTCGGCGCGCAGGTTGGCCAGACGCGTGGGCATGGTCAGCACGGTAAAGTCGGACGGGGCGACGCCCGCAGAGAGTTCCTCCCAGGTGACGGGGGCCGAGACATGCGCACCGGGCCGGGCGCGGGTCGAGAAGGCGGCAACGGCGGTCGCCCCGCGCTGGTTGCGCAGGTAGTCGACCAGAATTTTGCCCTGCCGCTTCGACTTGGTGATGGTGGACACGTAGGCGGAGGGGTCGTCCGAAGCCATCTCCTGCGCAAGGTCGCGGCAGAAGGTCTTGACGGCGGGCCACTCGGCTTTGGGCTTCAACGGGGCCACGACATGCAGCCCCTTCCCGCCCGAGGTCTTGACGAAGCCAGCCAGGCCCTTGCCCTTCAGCCGATCCCGCACGTCCTGCGCCGCGCGGACCACATCCAACCACTTTACCCCGTCGCCGGGGTCCAGGTCGATGACGATCCGGTCGGGACGCTCCCAGTCCTTCAGGGTGCTGCCCCAGGGGTGGATCTCCAGCGCGGCGGACTGGGCCAGGGCGATCAGCCCATCCAGATCGGCGATGGCCAGGGAGGGGGCGTCCTTCGGCTCGGCCGGGTCCTGCACCCGCAGGATGGCGGCGTTCATCCCCTTCCATTCGTGTTTCTGAAAGAACTGCTGCCGCCCGCCCACACCGTCGGGCAGGCGCAACAGGGCCAGGGGGCGGCCCACGATATGCGGGGCGATCCAGGGCCAGACCTCGGTGTAATAGTCGGCGAGGCCCGCTTTGGTGACGCCCTCGTCCGGCCAGTAGACGCGTTCGGGATGGGTCAACCTTATCCGGCGCACGGGAGGGGCCTGGGGGGCTTCGACGGGCGCGGGCAGACCCTCTCCGGTCACTTCGCGCGGGTCCTTGTCCTCGCGCAGGCCCTTGAAGGACGCGTGGCGCAAGTTGCCGTCGCCGGTCCAGGCGCGGAAGTCGACTTCGGCCACGAGGTCCGGTCGTACGAAGCGTACGCCGCGCGCGTCGGCCCGGGGCAGGGGCGGCTGGAACGGCTGGGTCTCTGTCTGAAGCGCCACCAGGCGGTCATGCAGCTGTTCGGCCTGCGCGACCGAAAACCCGGTTCCCACGCGCCCCACCGGCCTTAGTCTGTCGCCGTCATAGACCCCCAGCACCAGCGACCCGATGGCGCGGGGCGACACGGTCGAGGGCAGGAAGCCGGCCACCACGAACTCTTGCCGGGCCGAGCATTTCGATTTCACCCAGGCCTTGCCGCGACCGGGCTGATAGCGGCTGTCGCGCAGTTTCGAGATGATGCCTTCCAGCCCCAACCGGCAGGCATGACGCAACACCACCTCGCCCTTGTCCGAGAGATGCTCGCTGATCCGCAGCGGACCAGAGGCCGTTGTAAGACTCCCCTCCAGAAGCCTCTTGCGGTCGACCAGCGGCAGGCCGGTCAGGTCGCGGCCATCAAGGTGGAGAAGGTCGAAGGCATAGTAGACCATCCGGTCCGTCCGCCCCTCGGCCAGGTCCGCCTGCAATGCCGAGAAATCCGAGGATCGGCCCGAGGCTTCGACCACGATCTCGCCGTCCAGCACCGCCTGCTGCACCGGCAGGCCGGTCAGCGCCTTTGCGATGTCCGGCCCGAACCGGTCCGTCCAGTCGCGACCGGACCGGGTGAAGAGCCTGACCGTGCCAGCCGCGATCTGGGCCTGGATGCGGTAGCCGTCGAACTTGATCTCGTGCAGCCAGCGGTCGTCGCCGGGGGTGGACTTGACCAGCGAGGCCAGCATCGGCGGGATGAAGCCGGGGAGATCTGCCTTTGGGGTTTTCGGTTCCGGGGTTTTCGGTTCCCGGGTTTTCGGTTCCGGGGTTTTCGGTTCCGGGATTTTCGGCTTGCCAGTCGTCTTCTTCGCCTTTGCTGCGCGGGCGGGCTTGCCCCCGAGGTCTTCGATCAGGCGGCCGGTCTTCACCGACTCGGGCCGTTCCTCCAGGATGTCCGGCGCGGCCTCGTCGCGGGCGCTGGCGTCCTCGCCCTTGATCAAAAGCCAGTTCTCGCGCTTTTCCCGAGGCTTGCCGCGCATCCGGATCAGGTGCCAGCGGCCTGAAAGCTTTTCGCCCTTCAGCTCGAACTCCAGATGCCCCTTGGCATAGCCCTTGGCCGCGTCGAAGACCGGGGTCCAGGTGCCGCGGTCCCAGACGATCACTGTCCCCGCGCCATACTGGCCTTCGGGGATCGTGCCCTCGAAACTGCCATAGTCCATCGGGTGATCCTCGACATGGACCGACAGGCGCTTTTCGCCGGGCACCAGGCTTGGCCCGCGCGTGACGGCCCAGCTTTTCAGGACCCCGCCCATTTCCAGCCGCAGGTCATAGTGCAGACGGGTGGCGGCGTGCTTCTGGATCACGAAGACCGGGTCGCCTTTGGAGGCCTTCTTGCGGCCCTTCGGTTCCGGCGTCGTGGCGAAGTCGCGCATCGACTGGTAGGTTTCCAGCGCCATCCTAGCCTGCCTTCCGCCGTGGAGCCTTGCCCTTGGGCGCAGGCTTCGCAGGGAGGGCCTTCTTCGCCGCCTTGGCGCTTTCGCGCAGCGCGGCCATAAGGTCCACGACCTTTTCGCGCGGAGCTTCCTTGCGCCGAGGCGGAGCGCGGCCTTCCAGCTTGGCCTTCACCAGCTCGGCCAGCGCCGCATCGTACCGGTCGTCGAAGGCCTGCGGGTCGAAGGCGCCCAGCTTGGTCTGGATGATATGTTCGGCCAGCTCCAGCATCTCGCCCTTGATCTGCAGGTCGGGGATGTCGGCGAAGGCGCGTTCGGCCGACCGGACCTCGTAATCGAAGTTCAGCGTGTTGGCGATGAAGCCCGCACCGTGGGGCCGGATCATCACGGTGCGCAGGCGGCGAAACAGGACCGTGCGGGCCAGGGCCGCGACATTTGCATGATCCATCCCTTCGCGCAGAAGGGTGTAGGCCTCGACCGAGGCCGCGTCCGAGGGACCCAGGTAATAGGGCCGGTCGAAATAGAGCGTGTCGATGTCGCGGCAGGCGATGAAGGACTCGATCTGCAAGGTCTTGTCCGAGGGCGGGACGGCGGCGGCGATCTCTTCCTGCTCCAGCAGAAGATAGTCGCCCTGGTCCACTTCATACCCCATCACCTCATCATCCTTGTCCACCGGCTTGCCGGTTTCAGAGTCGACAAGTTCATTCTTCAGCCGGTTGCCGGTGCGGCGGTTGACCATGTGCAGCGCCACCCGGTCCGAGGTGGTGGCCGCCGTGTAAAGCGCTACGCCGATGCTGATCTCGCCCAGCCGAAGCCGGCCCTTCCAGTTCGCCCGCGGTGCCATGCAAAGCCCCTTCGCAACCGTCGGCCGCAGTCCGGCCGTGGCTTGAACCAACGGCGGCTGGGGTCGGTTCCCGATTGCCCCAATGTCTTCGGCTGGAAGCTGCCAGTGCCCGCAACCGTGAAGGGACCCGGTCGGAACCGCCCCTTGGCCCCGGCATTAACCCCCGGGCGCAGGAGAACGAACGAATGTCAGACGACGTGCTGAGTCACATCCCCGCACTGCGGCTGTTTGCCCGGTCGCTGACCGGGCGCTACGGCGATGCGGATGATCTGGTGCAGGACACGCTGGTCCGCGCCATCGCAAGTGCGCAATCCTACACGCCGGGGACGAACATGCGGGCCTGGCTGTTCACCATCATGCGCAACCGGTTCTACAACGACCGGGTGAAGCTTGCGCGGGAAAGACCGGGGGCCGAGGACTGCATTTCCTCGGTCCCGACGACGCCGGAGACCCAGTACTGGCACGTCCGGGGCCGCGAGATCGAGGCCGCCCTGATGGGCTTGCCGCAGGCCTACCGCGAGGCGGTGATGCTGGTCCTGGTGACGGGCGAAAGCTACCAGTCCTCGGCCGAAATCCTGGGCTGCGACATCGGCACGATCAAGAGCCGGATCAACCGTGGCCGCAAGCTGCTGCAGACCGCCCTGGGCGAAGAGGTGTGATCTGACGGGGAACTTTCGTCCCCCAAGTTGGTTGAGGGTCGGGACCACGACACACCGCAACGCTAGGAGAGCGACATGAAGACGAAGACCATGGAAGACCTGTTCCACGAGACCCTGAAGGACATCTACTACGCCGAACGCAAGATCCTGCGCGCCTTGCCGAAGATGGCCCGTGGCGCGACATCGCCCGATCTGAAGGCCGCCTTCCAGAAGCACAAGGACGAGACCGAGGTCCAGGTGGAACGCCTGCAACAGGTGTTCGAGCTGATCGGCAAGCCCGCGCGCGGCAAGACCTGCCCGGCGATCGACGGCATCCTGGAAGAGGGCGAAGAGGCTCTGCAGGCCTTTGCCGACAGCCCGGCGCTGGACGCCAGCCTGATCGCGGCGGCCCAGGCGGTCGAGCATTACGAGATGGCCCGCTACGGCACGCTGCGCCGCTGGGCCGAAGTGATGGGCATGAAGGACGCCGCAAAGCTTCTGGACCAGACGCTGCAGGAAGAGGGCATGACCGACGAGGCGCTGACCCAGCTTGCTGACACGTCGATCAACCAGGCGGCGCTGCAAGCCGCCTGACCCACTGCCTTTGCCCGGTTTCGTCTACTCCCCTTTGCCGGGCAAAGCAGGCGGCCCCGCGCCCGGATCGCGGGGCCGCTCCTCCATCTGAAAGTGCGCGCGATGTCCAACAACAGTGCCGACCCCGATCCAGGCCCCGATCCTGCCCCTGCCAACGAAAAGCTGCGGCGACCAAAGCCGAACGTGATCGACCAGCGCCAGCAGCAGATCGATCCGGCGGGCCAGCACCGGCAGGACCCGGACGCGCGGCCTGACGCCAACCGCAAGCAGCCCGGCGGCAGTGTCCACAATGGGCAGCGCAGCGAAAAGGACAGCCAGCCATGACCGACTACCCCAAGTCCCCCTTCCCCGAACAGACGCAGGAACCTCCCGGCAGTTTCGTGCCGATGCAGCCACGTCCCGATCACGGCGAGACGACCTGGGTCGGTGCCGGTCGCCTGCAGGGCCGCGTGGCGCTGATCACCGGGGCCGACAGCGGCATCGGCCGGGCCGTGGCCATCGCCTTCGCGCGCGAAGGGGCCGACGTCGCGCTGTGCTATCTGAACGAGACCGAGGATGCCAAGGACACCGCCAAACTGATCGAGGCCGAGGGGCAAAGCTGCGTCCGCATCCCGGCAGACCTGGGCGACCCCGTCGCCTGTCGTCAGGTGGTCGACAAGGTGATCCAGGAATGGGGCCGGATTGACATCCTGGTCAACAACGCGGCCCATCAGGCGGTGTTCGAGACATTCGAGGACATCCCGGCAGAAGAGTGGGACCGCACCTTTGCGGTGAACATCGACGCGATCTTCCACCTCTGCCAGGCCGCCGTGCCGCACATGGGGGCGGGAAGTTCGATCATCAACACGACGTCGATCAACGCGGACAAGCCGAACCCGACCCTTTTGGCCTACGCCTGCACTAAGGGGGCGATTCAGAACTTTACCGTGGGGCTGGCGCAACTGCTGGCGGAACGCGGAATCCGGGTGAACTGCGTCGCTCCGGGGCCAGTCTGGACGCCGCTGATCCCCTCCACCATGCCGGCCGAGAAGGTCGCGACGTTCGGCCAGGACAGCCCGATGAAGCGGCCCGCGCAGCCGGTCGAGCTGGCCTCGGCCTATGTGATGCTGGCCGAGCCGATGTCGAGCTATGTCTCGGGGGCGACCATCGCGGTGACGGGCGGGCAGCCGATGATCTGATCGGGTGGTTCGGAAAGGTCAGGGGCTCACATCGCTGAAAACTGTCCTGGGCCGGTGGCTGGCGACGGCCACAGGAACAATCCCACAGCCTGGCTGTTGACAGGTCAGTAGGACTTTTCCCCAGAAAGGATACGGCATGACCGATGTACCGCCCCCCCAGACCGAACCCGTCCCGGATCGATCCCACCATTGATCCCCGGATCGACCCGCGGATCGACGGCGGAATCGACGGGCGACCGGTTCCCGAAAGACTCCGGTCGTCGCAGATCAGCATGTGGCTGGTCTTTCTGGTGCTGGCCGCGGTGATCCTGGCCGCCATCGCCTTCAGCGTCAACCGGTCGACCAGTGTGGTCGATACCGCCCCGACCGAACCTGCGGCCACCACAACGCCCGATGCGACCGAGGTCGTTCCGGCTGACTCCGCCCCTGACCCCGCCCCGGCCGCGACAGACGAAGCCACGACCCCGGAGGCCACGCCCGGAAAGGGTGGCACGACGACCACCCCTTAAGAACACATGACCAAAGGCCGCGCCGGATCGGGCGCGGCCTTTCGGTCGGGCATCGTCTAGCGCTGGGCAGGCAGGTCCAGCTCGGCGCGGCTGAGGTACGTGCGCGTGATCTCGGCCGAGTGACCGGCCAGCCAGTCGGCCATCGCCTCTTCCTCTTCCAGGCAGCGGATGAAGACCTCGACCGCCTCGGTGTCGCCCAACTGTTCGGCTGCGGTGATCAGGATGCGATAGGTCGCGATCTCCATGTTCTCGAACGTGTAGCTGCCCAGCGTGCCCTTCACCACTTCGTCGCCGGTGAACATGCCCGACATCGACTGCGCAAAGGCCGTCATCTTGCCCAGCGTGTCCTTGACCACCGACGCGTTCGCACCCTGCCGGTCGAGAAGCCGGGACAGGGCCGAGACCTGGCCTTCGGTTTCCCGGATATGGTCCTGAATCCGTTTGCGCAGCTGGGGATAGGTTTCCAACCGGCTTGCCATGCTTTGCATCATGGCAAGCGCCTGTTCTTCCATTGCGTGAGCGTCGCGCAGCCAGGCAAGGTAATTCTGACGGGTCTGTTCCATCGGGTGTCCTTCATGAAAGGCGGGCGACCGCTGCCGGAGGGGCACGGTCGAAACCGGGACAAAGCCGCCGTCGCTCCTGGGTAGAACCGGGCAGGATGGGGATTGTTCCCGCGTTCGCCGTTCAGTCGGAGGCGGTACGGACCAGACGTCTGAGGACCTGGAATTCGTCGGCGCGGGCCAATTCCTGCTCGATCCCTTCGCCGGGCCCATCGCCGGGCCCTTCGCCGGACGCAGCGCCGGGGTCTGCGTCCAAGACCCGGTAGATCGCGCCTTCGTCCAGCCAGTCCAGCATTTCGGCCCGGCGCGCCGGGGGCAGGTCGCGCAGAAGCTCCACCAGGATTCGCCGGTGCGCCAGAAGGCGGCCTTCAAGCGGAAGCGAGAAGGGCGGGACGGGTCGGTGGGATTTGAGGTTCGACATGATTCATGTGCTCCATCCTGCAAAACGCCCGGATCGGAAAAAGGTTCCCGCCCTGGGAACTTTTTTGCGCCTCCGGGGTTGGGATGGCGCGTCCTTGTGCTGGCGCGTTCTTGTGCTGGCGCGTTCTGGGGGCGTGCCGCACACTGGACCCATGACCATCCGCTTTGATCAGGACATCGTCGACCTGGCCCGCAGCCTGCCCGGCGCGCGGCTTCTTGTGCGGGGTGTCGGCGGCACGGTGATCGAGACCGAGGCCTATGGCCGGGACGATGCGGCCTCGCACAGTTTTCGGGGGCCTACGGCGCGCAATGCGGCGATGTTCGGCCCACCGGGGACGGTCTATGTCTACCTGTCCTACGGCTGCCATCTGTGCCTGAACGTGGTGGGCAGGCCCGGTGAGGCGGTGCTGATCCGCGCAATCCTGCCCGAGGTCGGGCTGGAGGCGATGATCGCCCGGCGGGGCACGGCGCGGGACATCGCCAGCGGGCCGGGCCGGTTGGGTCAGGCCTTGGGAATCGCGCTGACCGACAGCGGCAAGCGTTTCGGCGCAAGCGGGTTCGGGGGCGAGTTCGTGCTGGACGCTGGCGCTCCCGTCGGCGGCCTGCTGGTCGGCCCACGGATCGGGATCACCAAGGCCGCAGACCGGCCCTGGCGGTTTGGTGTGCCGGGCGTGCCCGGGCTAAGCCGGAGGTTTCCTGCCTTCGACTAGCGATCCGTCGCCGGTCAGCGCAGGCCGAAGAAGGACAGGATCGCCACAACGACGACAATCAGTCCGACAATGTAGATCACGTTGTTCATGGCCGTTTCCTTGGTGCTTCGATTGCCGGACCAACGGACGGCGGGCCGCTTTGGTTCCCCGCATGCCTGTGGCCGGGAACAAATCGGGCGTGGCGGGATTGGGGATGGCAAAGGAGATCCCGGATGCCCAACGAACCCGAACCTGCCGCCGAAAAGCGGACCCCGCCGCTGGACCGCCGCAATGCACAAGGCGACCACGAAGGCTCGCCCCACCGGCCCGAGGCATTTGACCAGGCCAATCCGGCAAAGCAGGTGCCGCAGCCAAAGACGGAGGACTGACATGCCCGCGAAATCGAAAGCCCAGCAGAAGGCGGCTGGCGCGGCCCTGGCGGCCAAGCGCGGCGAGGCGGACAAGGACGACCTTTTCGGCGCGTCGAAGGACATGGCCCGGTCGATGACCGAGGCCGAGCTGGAAGAACTGGCCAGCACAAAGCGCAAGGGCCTGCCCCGGAAGAAGGACTAGCCGTCGGCCTCGGACAGGTTCATCACCGCGACGGCCATCCCGAAGGTGCCGAACAAAAGCGCCATCTGCGCGAAGAACAACGCGGTCAGGCTGGCGTCGTGACCGCTGGTGGAAATCAGCCGGGCCAGCTGGCCAAGGTCAGTCCACAGGATCGCAAGTCCGACGGCCAGACCCAGGGCCACCCCGTCGGCAAAGCGCGCAAGCAGGAACCGGATGAGGCGGGGCATGATGAAACGGGGCATGGGGAACCTCCTTTCTCCGGCCAACCGGGACAGCGCACCGATTGTTCCGGGGAACATCGCGGCGCCGGGGCGGTTTCCTGTCGGTAGGGCCGGACTCCCGTCCGGCGATATCCAAGGAGACTGACATGGACCACAGCACGCATACCCCGCTTGGCCCGGCGGAACTGACGGAATCGACTTTGGTCGGGGCCACGATCTACGGCGCCGATGACGAGAAGGTCGGCACAATTTCGCACCTGCACCAGTCCGGCGCGGTCGCTCAGGCGGTGGTGGATGTGGGCGGCTTTCTGGGCATCGGGTCGAAGCCGGTTCTGGTCAGCCTGAACGAGCTGAACATGATGCGCGACCATACCGGTTCGGTCCACGGGATGACGTCCTGGACCAAGGATGAGCTGAAGACCTTCCCCGAACACCGGCATTGATCCAGCGCCGGACGGTCGGCCCGGGGCGGCTGCGGTCGGCCCGGGCCGATCTGTGCGGGGGAACCGGCGCGGCCGCACGGCGTTCTTCCCGGACTTTTGTCACCAAGCGAAAAGGACCCCGCCATGCAAGACCTTCACCTTGGCCGACCCGAGACACCCGACCTGCCGCCGTCCGAGCCCGATCTGCCGGTTCCCGGTGATCCCGTGCAGCCGGATGTGCAGCCCGACCCCATGCCCGATCCCATGCCCGACCCGCAGCCGATCCCGACGCAGGACCCGCAGCAGATCCCGCCGGGCGAGATCACGCCGCCGATACAGGGGTGACGCGTGAATGGGTGATGGGCGACAGACGCGGCGCGGGGTGCCCCCCGGCCTGAGCACGGGTCACCGGCGATCGCTTTTGCGTCTTTGCTTCAGCGTGCGGTCCAGCTCTTGCGCAAGGTCAAGGATCGCTTCGGGCACGGGTTCGGCCTTCACCTCTTCCAGAAGCCGGGCCGAGACGGCGGACAGCGCGGTGTCCTTCTTCGACTCTGGTCCCGAATCCTGCGGCATGCTCTGTCCCCAACTGATCCTCTGCACAACCTATCCCAGGGGTGCGACCAAAACGACGACCAAATTTGGTCTTTTCCGCGAAAGTGATCCCCAGGCTTTGTGCGCGCCTTCTGACTTGTGGAATCTAGCGCGATCTGCGGGTCCTTCCAGAGCCAAATCCGCGCCTGCCGGGACGGCAGTCGGTTTCGCGCGGTTGCTGTTGGCGGCAGCAAAGCGCAGGGTCGGTCGGGCGAAATCGCTGGGGGCCGCATCCACGGCGTGCTTGCCGGAAGGAGTCTTCCCATGACAACCAATCTGAGTGGCAAGCGCGTGCTGGTCGTCGAGGACAACTATCTGCTGGCGATGGACCTGATCTGTGAACTGGAGGCCGCGAATGCCGTGGTCGTGGGGCCGTACAACAACCTGACCGATGCCGTCCTTAACCTGGCACACAGCGACCTGGCGGTTCTGGACGTCAACCTTGGGGGCGAGACCACATTCTGGCTGGCCGACCGGCTGCAGGCACTGGACGTGCCTTATGTCTTCTTCACGGGCTATGACAAGGATGTGTTGCCGGAACGCTTTGCCAGCGTCGACTGCATCACCAAGCCGCAGCCGCCCTCGATCGTTGTCCAGCTGTTGGTGGTCCGGTCGCGCAAGGTGGAAAGCGGGAACATCCTGGACCTGATCCCGATGCTGCGCGCGCGGGCGCGGGGCTTTTTGGCTGATCCGCACGCGGCTGACCGGCTGGTCGAACTGACACTGCAACGCGCGATCGAAGAAGCGGCCCCGATGCCTTCGGGCGCGGCCGTCGCGCCGTGGCTGGTCGACCTGATGGACGACCTTATGGACCTGGGTCCCGGGCACTTCCTGAACTGACCCGACGCAACCGGGAACAAAGCTCCGGCCCTCTGGTTCTTCTCTTCACTGGCGATATCCGGCCAAGCGCCGGTCGCTGTGACTGCGGCCTGATGGCCACCCAGCAATGAGAGAAAGGACGACCCCATGAAACATGCATTTCTTGCCCTGCCCGCCGTGGCACTGTTTGCAACCGGAGCCTTCGCCCAGACCGACACGACCGCGGACGCGGCAACCGGAGCGGACGCCGGTGCCGCCACGGGGATGGAGGCATCCACCAGCTTCGGGACCAACTGGCCGCTGTCGGTCGGGACAACCTTCTTTGCCGACGCGGACAGCAGCGCGCTGCGGTCCTCCGAAGAGATCACCAGCGGCTGGCAGTCGCTGTCGCAAGAGGACCGCGACATGATCAAGGCCGACTGCGTGACGTTCATGGCAGAGCATGGCGACGCCTCGACGGGCGCTTCGACCGACGCCGCGACATCGACCGGGACGGACGCCGCGACGGGGACCGCGACGGACACGGCGACGGACACTGCGACGACCGGCGCGGCGACCGACACCACGGCAGGCGCTGCGACGGGCACGGATGCGGGCACCGCGTCGACCGATGGAACCATCGCGACCTCAGTGGGTTATGACATCACCGAGATGAAAGCCATCTGCGAGGCGGTCGCGCCGCTCTGACGCCCGTCTGCTGGCCGGCTTTTGTCGGCGGCTTTGAAAAACCGACGGGGGGATGTCCCTCCTCCCTGTCGGCGCCGGTGGTCGCAAGCCTTTGGGTTTGTGGCCACCGGTTTTTTTTGTGGCTTGCGGACGGGCAGGGGCCGGTCTGAGGTCGCAAGCCTGGCAGGCCCGTGACGGCCCGAAGCTGGAACATTCGCGGCGCATCCCCGGTTGATCCTTTGTCCGAACAGGACGGCCCGCGACGACGGGCGGGTCCCAAAGCGAGCAACCGGAGAGACCAATGGCACAGAAATACGAAGACGACGATTATGACCGTGGCGGCCAGGGCGGCCGAAGCCGTTCGACTGCCAGCCGTGGCGGCTATGACGACGACATGGAGCGCGGCTACGGCCGTCGCGGCCAGTCGGGAACGTCTCGCGGATCGTCCGCATCCTACCGCGGAGAGGAGGACGACGAATACGGCAGTCTGCGCGGCGACTGGTCCGAAAGCAGCAGCCGTGGTTCCCAGGGTCGGGGCCGGGGCGAAGGTCTTTACGCCGGACAAGGCCAAGGGGACGAAAGCGGCTATGGGCGCGGCTACGGTGGTGGCCAGGGTGGTTACGGCCAGGGTGGCTACGGGCAAAGTGACATGGGCGGCCACGGCGGTTTTGGTGGCGGTTCTGTCCGGGGCGGTTTTGGCCCAGGCCAGAGTGGTTACGGCATGGGCCAAGGCGGGTCGCAGGGCGGCTCGGGCCACGATCCGCACTACCACACCTGGCGCGAGCGGCAGATGCAGGCCCATGACGAGGACTTCAAGGCCTTCAACGAAGAGCGCCAGAAAAAGTTCGAAACCGAGTTCGAGGAATGGCGGAAGAACCGCAGCTCTGGCTCCGGGTCGCAAGGCGGCAGCGCATCAGGCATGAGTGGCAGCTCTGGCTCTGACAGTGGCGGCAGCTCCTCTTCCAAGAAAAGCTGACGAAGGTCGCCTGAACGCACCGGCTGGACCCCCAGCCGGTGCTTTTCTTTGAGGGGGGATCGCTTCCCCAGCGGAACAATCGCCACCCTCTGCGGTTCAACGAAAAGCGGGTGGCAAAGGCCGCCGCACCATCAGCAACGGAGAGCAAGGATGGACAGGAACTCGAATGACCGCGAGCGTGACGAGTATGGCCGTTTCACCACGGATGACGGCCGGGGCGGCAGCGCGTCGCGGGGCGGCGGGCGGTCCTCGTCGCGCGATGGCGACGACCGTCGCGGCAGTGGCGGACGTGGCAGCGATGACCGTGAGCGGGACCGTTCCGGCCGGTTCATGAGCGACGACGACGACCGGGGCGGTCGCTCCTCGGGCCGGGGCGGGTCGCGCGATGACGATGACCGTCGTGGCAGTGGCGGACGTGGCAGCGATGACCGCGAGCGGGACCGTTCTGGCCGGTTCATGAGCGACGACGATGACCGGGGGCGGTCCTCCTCGGGCCGGTCCTCGTCGCGGGATGACGAAGATGACCGTCGGTCGGGACGGTCGTCGCGTGGCGAGGACGGCCGCGGCTGGTTCGGCGATCAGCGTGGGCATGCCGAAGCCGCTCGCCTGGGCTGGGAGAACCGCGACAACGACCGGCGGTCATCTGGCGGGCGGTCCTCGTCCCGGGATGAAGATGATGATCGTCGTGGCGGTTCGCGCGCTTCCGGGTCCCGTGGTGGCGGCGATGACCGCAGCCAGGGTGGCTGGTTCGGGGATGCCGAAGGCCATGCCGAGGCCGCACGTCGCGGCTGGCGCAACCGCTAGGAACCAAGGCTGGCCCCGGCAGTTTCCCCCTGCCGGGGCCAGTCGCCTGCATGCCCCCAGATATCCAGGAGCCACAAGATGAAGACCCAGCTGCAGAATGGAACCGACGGCGGCCCCGCCGAAGTGCACCAGACCGCCACGGACGGCGCCGAGGTGCTGACGACCTCGCAAGGGGTGGCGATCTCGGACAACCAGAACAGTCTGAAGGCCGGCGCGCGGGGTCCGACCTTGCTGGAAGACTTCGTCCTGCGCGACAAGGTCTTTCACTTCGACCACGAGCGCATCCCGGAACGCGTGGTCCATGCCCGTGGCTTCGGGGCGCATGGCACCTTCGAATGTACCCGCGATCTGTCCGACATCACCCGCGCGGCCCCGTTCCAGAAGGTCGGCAAGCTGACCGAGACCTTCGTGCGCTTTTCGACCGTGGCGGGGAACAAGGGGTCGATGGACCTTGCACGCGACGTGCGCGGCTTTGCGGTCAAGTTCTACACCGATGAAGGCAACTGGGACCTTGTCGGCAACAACATCCCGGTCTTCTTCATCCAGGACGCGATGAAATTTCCCGACCTGGTCCATGCCGTGAAGGACGAGCCGGACCGGGGCTTTCCGCAGGCGCAGTCGGCGCATGACACCTTCTGGGACTATATCGCGCTGACGCCGGAATCGATGCACATGGTGATGTGGCAGATGTCCGACCGGACGATCCCCCGGTCGTTTCGCACGATGGAAGGCTTCGGAGTCCACACCTTCCGGCTGGTGAACGCCGAGGGTCAGTCGACTTTCGTCAAGTTCCACTGGAAGCCCCGGCAGGGCCTGCAGTCGGTGCTGTGGGACGAGGCGGTCAAGATCAACGGCGCGGACCCCGACCACCACCGCCGCGACCTGTGGGAGGCGCTGACGACGGGTGACCATCCGCAATGGGAACTCTGCCTGCAGATGTTCGACCAGGACTTCGCCGACAGTTTCGACTTCGACATCCTGGACCCGACCAAGCTGATCCCCGAAGAGATCCTGCCTGCCGAACCCGTGGGCACGCTGACGCTGGACCGCGCCGTGGACAACTTCTTCGAGTTCACCGAACAGGTGGCCTTCTGCACCCAGCACGTCATCCCCGGCATCGACTTCACCGATGACCCTCTCTTGCAGGGGCGCAACTTCAGCTACCTCGACACCCAGCTGAAGCGTCTGGGCAGCCCGAACTTCAGCCAGCTGGAGGTGAACAAGCCGCGGGGCTGTCCGATGAACAACTTCCAGCAGGACGGTCACATGCGGAAGGGCAACCGCAAGGGCCGTATCAACTATGAGCCGAACGGCTTCGAGGAAGGCCCGCGCGAGGACCCGCTGGCGGGCTATGTCAGCTATGCCGCGCCCGTGGAAGGCACCAAGGTCCGGCTGCGTCCGGACAGCTTTGCCGACCACTACAGCCAGGCCCGGCAGTTCTACATCAGCCAGACCGCGGTCGAGCAGCAGCACCTGCGCGACGCGCTGGTCTTCGAACTGGGCCGTTGCGAGCTGGCGCGGGTGCGCAGCGCCATCGTCGGCCACCTGCGCAACATCGACGAGGATCTGGCGGCCGGCGTGGCCGCTGGCCTTGGCCTGCCCGAATTGCCCGCTCCTGCGACGGCGGCCCGGCCGACCCGTCAGGACCTGCCACCCTCGGACGCGCTGAGCATCCTTAAGAACGGGCCGGAGAGTTTTGCGGGCCGGGTCTTGGGCGTGATGATCGCCGACGGCTTCGACGGCACGCTGCTGGACCAGCTGACCAGCGCGGTGACCGAGGCCGGAGGCAAGGTGAAACTGATCGCTCCGCGCGTCGGGGGCGCGCAGGACGACCGGGGCGACCTGCGCGAGGCGCAGTTCAGCGTCCAGGCCGGTGCCTCGGTTCTGTTCGACGCGGTGGCGGTGCTGATCGGCCCCGAGGCCGAAGCGCAGGTCGCGGCGATGCCGGCTGCGCAGAACTTTCTGCGCGATGCCTTCGCGCATGGCAAGTTCATCGGTCACGCGATGGCGGGCGAGCTGTTCAAGGCCGCAGGGTTGAAGGGCAAGGCCGATGAGGGCTGCTTTGACCTGGGGCTCGTGGACGACGGCGAGACGGTGGAGGCCTTTGTCGCAAGCTGCGCGAAGCTGCGGCACTGGACGCGGGACGGGTTGGCGCGGACGGCCCCCTAGCGGAGCGGATTGCATAGTCCGGTGACGGGATCGGAAAGGGGCCCGCCGGGCCCCTTTCTGGATTTGCCGGGCCCCTTTCTGGAATTGGTGGTGCAGATATGGCACGTGGCTGCGCGCCTCCGCTTCGGCGGGAACACTTCCCTGGACCGCAGGTTGAGTCCGGGTGGCGGCTTTCGGGATACAGGCCCGATGCAGGGTGCCGTCGTTTGGGAAAGGACTTGATATGACCAAATCATTCGCCCTTGCCGGGGCGAGCTGGCTGGCGCTTTGCGCAGCCACGGCCACGGCTCAGACCACGATCACCGGGTACGATGACATCGACGACCGGATCACCGACATCGAGGACGTCGCCACCGACGAGATCGAGCGCGCCGATGATCCGCTGCGCTATGGCAACCCCGAGGACCGCCAGGGCTACTCCGGGTCGGCCTCGCTGGCCTATTCCGGCAAGACCGGAAACAACGAATCGCAGGAGTTCAGCCTGAGCACGCGGCTGCGTTATGCCACCGGCCCCTGGGTCCAGACGCTGGGCGTGGCGCTGGACTATGCCGAGGACGATGTCGCGCGGACCAAGGAAGACGCGCTGATCGTCTATGACGCGAACTACTACTTCGACGACCGCTTCTATGCCTTCGTCCTGGGTCGGGCCGAGATCGACGGGCTGGCCGAAACGGCGGACGACATCGACACGGACGCTTTTGTCGGCTTCGGACCAGGCTACCGGATCATCAACGAAGAGAACATGACCTGGCGCCTTCAGGCCGGGGTCGGGGTCAGTTACCTGCGCGATGGCGTGGGTGACAGCGACACCTCGGCAGGGGCGATTGCCAGTTCGCGCTTTTTCTACCGCTTTTCGCCGGATGTCTTCATGACCAACGACACGGACGTATTGCAGGCGAACGATGCGCTGCGGATCAACAACGATCTGGGCGTCAGCTTCCAGATGACCGACGTGCTGTCGACCCGGGTCAGCTATCTGACCGACTATAACGAGGCCCGGGCAATCCGGACCGACAACCGGGTCAGCGTGGCGATCGTCTACGGGTTCTAAGCCCTCTGGCAGGGGCGGCTGCGGTCGCCCCTGCGTTACTCGGCCGGGGCGGTCACCGTTTCGGCCGGGGCTGTCAGGCGGCAGACAAGGCCCTGCGGGTCATGGATGATCTCGACCGACCCGCCGGTCTGCGCCGACAAGGCGTGCCTGATGACCTTGGACCCGAATCCGGTGCGGTCCGGCTTGGTCACGGGTGGCCCGCCGCGTTCGGTCCATTGCAGGGAGAAGGCGTCGCCCGCCTCGTGCGGCTGCACGTCCCATTCGATCAGGACCTTGCCGGTGTCATTGCTCAGCGCGCCATACTTCACGGCGTTGGTGCAAAGCTCGTGGATGGACATGCCGATGGCGGTCGCGACGTTGCCCTTCACCACCAGGTCCGGCCCCTTTGTTTCGACGCGGTCGTGGTTGTCGCCGATGAAGGTCGACACCCCGTTGGTGATCAGACAGCGCAGCGGAGTGCTTTTCCAGCCGGACTGCTTGAGCAGGCGGTTCGCCTCGCTGATGGCGTTCAGCCGGTCCGAGAAGGTGCGCATCGCGGTTTCGTTCCCGGTGTCCGAAAAGGTCTGCCGGGCGACCGCCTGGATCGTCGCCAAAAGGTTCTTCTCGCGGTGTTCCAGTTCGTCGCGCATCAGGTCGCGGGCCTCGTCCGCCTTCTGTCGCGCCTCGCGGTTGGCCAGAAGTTCGGACATGAAGGCATCCAGCGCCGCCCCGGCATCACCGATCTCGCCATCCGTGGCGCTCATCCCGGTGCGGGCCGTGGTCTTGCCGCGCCGCCAGGCCGTGATCGTGTCGATCAGGACCCCGACCGGGCGGGCGATGAAGGCCCTCGCAGTGTAAAGGGCCAGGATCAACGCCAGCAACGTCCCCAGAAGCGCCAGGGCAAGCGCCTGCAGCGCCACGGTGCGCATGGTCTCCAGCCCCTCGGCGATCGAATAGCCCGCGCTGATGTACAGGCCTGTCGCGTTCGCGGCGGGCGGGAAATAGCCCAGAATGCGCGGGGTGCCGTCCCGGCTGACGATCTCAAGCGATCCGGGTTGCGCTGCCTGAATCAGGTGCAAGTACTCTTGCAGGATCTTGGTCCCGACGAAGGTCGCCGAGTCGGGAACCCGCGCCAGGATGGTGCCGCTGCGGTCCACGATGGTCAGAGAATTACCCGCCGCCAGCGTACGGCGCTGCAACCGCTGTTCCATCCAGACCAGGTCAAGATGGGCAACGGCGATGCCGGGCTTCTGGCCCGCCCCCTCGCCGATCCGCAGGGCGACGGGCAGCCTTGGGCCGGCGCTGGCATCGGCGGGGCGAAACATCCCTGCCATCGCCCTTTGCGTGTCGGCCTGCGCCAGAAGGTCCTGCGGCACCACATCCACCTCTCCGGTGGACGTTGAACTGCAACGGATGCCGCCATCCTGGTCCAGAATGTAAAGTTCGGCGACGAAGGCCACGGCCGTCACCGTATCGGCAAGCAGCGTCGAGCAGGCCGCGCTGTCGCCGTTCCGCACGACCGGGGCAGCCGCCAGCGTCCGCAACACGCTTTCCACGCCCGCGAAGGTCTGCTCGACTTCCAGCGAGACCAGTTCGGCCGTGCGCAGGGCGTCGCCGTGCAGGTCGGCGGTCCGGTCGCGCTGGATGGTAAGCAGACTGGTGATTGCAATCGCAACGGCGGGTGCAAGTGCTACCGCAGTGACCACGAGCAGGCGCGAAGACAGCGACTTCGGCCGCACCAGACGCCCTCCCTCATCAAAACCGGGCAATTTTCGCAGGTCTGCAGGGCGACGCAAGCAAAAGCTGCGCCCCGTCCGGGCCTTCAGCAGACAACTGCAAGTTGACGCTGGGGCAGAGGATCAGGCGGCGGTATCTGCACGTTGTCGACGTGGTGAAAACTTGTGCAAAGCGCCTGGTTTTGCATCGCTCGGCCACCTTCCGACCCTGTGCGCGCCCGGAGAAGCGGGATCGTGAAAGACCCTGGCGCGGCAAGTCCGTAGCTCTGGGATGAAACCGCAGAAGCTTTGCATGACCGCCTGTCCCGCCCCCCATCCTGTCAGCCCCGAACGCAGCCACGGCGCAGCGCGGCTGTCGTTTCGTCGCTCGGGGGCCTGGACGCGGCTGGCGGGTCTGCACCAGTCGGGCTCGGCCAAGGCCTTCGTCCATCCGACCGCACAGGGGCCGGAAGTGGTGTTCCTGAACACCTCGGGCGGCATGACTGGCGGTGACCGGCTTTCCTTCGGTCTGAAGCTGGAGGCCGGGTGCCGCGTCACCGCCACCACCCAGACCGCCGAGCGCGCCTATCGCAGCGCCGAAGGTGCAGCGCAGGTCACGGTCGACCACGAGGTCGGGCCGGGCGGGCATCTGGACTGGTTGCCGCAAGAGACCATTCTTTTCGACCATTCGGCGTTGCAGCGGGCCACGACGATCCGCCTGGGCAAGGACGCCTCGTGCCTCCTGATGGAGGCCATCGTCCTGGGTCGCGCGGCGATGGGGGAAACTGTGCGCTCGTTGCACCTGACCGACCGCCGCAAGGTCCTGCGCGACGGGATGCCGGTGCTTTATGAGCCGTTGTCCCTGACCGACGCCGCCCTGGTGGCCGGGACGGGCGTGCTGCAGGGGGCACGGGCCTTCGCCTCGCTGGCGCTGGTGGGGCAGGGGGCCGAGGCGGCGCTGGGCGCCGTGCGGCAGGTGCTGGACGAGCCGGGGGTCAACGCCGGGGCTTCGGGCTTCGACGGCAAGCTGACGGTGCGGCTGATGGCGGCGGATGGCTGGCCCCTGCGGCGGCAGATCCTGCGGCTGTTGGCGGTCTTGCGCGAGGGGCCGGTGCCCCGCGTCTGGCAGATGTAAGGAGAGGCGATGAACCTGACCCCGCGTGAGCGTGAAAAGCTTCTGATCAGCGTTGCGGCGATGGTCGCCCGCGGCCGTCTGGCCCGCGGCGTCAAGTTGAACCACCCCGAGGCGGTGGCGCTGATCACCGACTTCGTCGTCGAAGGTGCCCGCGATGGCCGCAGCGTGGCCGACCTGATGGAGGCCGGGGCGCATGTCATCACCGCCGAACAATGCATGGCCGGCATCCCCGAGATGATCCATTCGGTGCAGGTCGAGGCGACATTCCCCGACGGCACCAAGCTTGTGACCGTTCACCATCCCATCCGCTAACGAGGCCCCGATGAAAAAGTTTTTTGCACTTGTCGTCCTGACCCCCTCGACAGCAATGGCCCATCCCGGGGACCATCGCGGCGACGGGCTGTGGCACTTCCTGTCGCAACCCGATCACGCTGCTCTGATCGCCCTTGGCGCGGCGGTGCTGGGCTATGCGGTCTGGAAGCTGTGGTCGCGCTCATGATCCCCGGAGAGGTCATTCCCGCCGCGGGCGACATCGAACTGAACGCAGGTCAGACCGTGACCGTGCTGATGGTCGCCAACACCGGCGACCGCCCGGTTCAGGTGGGCAGCCACTACCATTTCGCCGAGACGAACAGCGCCCTCTCGTTCGACCGTGACGCCGCGCGGGGTCAGCGCCTCGACATCGCAGCAGGCACCGCCGTCCGGTTCGAGCCGGGGCAGGCCCGCGAAGTCCGGCTGGTTCCCTTCGGCGGTGCGCGGGTGGTCTACGGGTTCAACCAGAAGGTCATGGGGCCGCTTGGATGACGCTTGACGCAAGGGCAACAGCGGGAGGACGCTGGGCGTTCCAACCAACCGGGAGAATGACCCATGTGTGACGCCTGCCTGATCGAGAACATCAAGTCTTCCATGCTGTCCCGCCGCGCCCTCTTCACCGGGGCCGCCGCGACAACCGCTGCCGTGATCGCTACCGGCCTGACCACCGCGAAGCCCGCCCTTGCCCAGTCCTCCGGCAAGGTCGTGGACCTGACCCACGCCTATGACGGCAGCTTCCCGACCTTCGACGGCAATCCCGGCATCCTCTATGAACCGGCGGTGAAGTTCGAAGGCAACGGCTACCAGCTGTGGAAGCTGACCATCTTCGAACACACCGGCACCCACATCGACGCGCCCTTGCACTTTACCGCCGATGGCACCTCGGTCGCCGACCTTGCGCCCGAGAAACTGGTCTGCCCGCTGTGTGTCATCGACCTGACCGCCAAGGCCGCCGAGGACGCCAACGCGATGGTCGAACCTGCCGATATCGAAGCCTGGGTCTCGGCCAACGGCGCAATCCCCGCCGGGTCCTGCGTCGCGATGAACTCCGGCTGGGCCGCCAAGGTCGCCACGCCCGAGTTCCGCAACACCCCCGACGGCAAGCTGGCTTTCCCCGGCTTCTCCAAAGCCGCGACCGACATGCTGGCCGGGCTGGACGTCGCCTGCATCGGCGTCGACACCCTGTCCTTGGACCCCGGCAATTCCGCCGATTTCGCGGTGCATTTCAGCTGGCTTCCCGGCGGGCGCTTCGGGATCGAGAACATGGCGAACCTCGACCAGGTCCCGGCCACCGGGGCCACGGTCTTCATCGGCGCGCCGAAGCACAAGACCGGCACTGGCGGCCCAGCCCGCGTGATGGCGGTGGTCTGATGGCTGTCGTTCCGCTTCTGAACGACGAGGAGGCGGGGGCGGAAGCCCTCGCCGTCTTCGACGACATCCGCGCCAAGCGGCAGACGGACTATGTGAACAACTTCTGGCGGGCCTTGGCGCATGACCCGGCCACGCTGAAGGCGACATGGGATCGCGCGCAGGCCGTGATGGCCCCCGGTGCGCTGGACCCGCTGGTTAAGGAGCTGATCTACGTCGCCGTCTCTACCGCCAACGGCTGCGACTACTGCGTCCATTCCCACACGGCCGCCGCCAAGGCCAAAGGCATGACCCCCGCGATGCATGGCGAACTTCTGGCAGTGATCGCGATGGCCAGCCAGACCAACGCCCTCGCCACGGCTCTGTCGGTCCCGGTGGACGAAAGGTTCATGGCATGAGCCTTGATCCCGACGCACACCAAGACGTTACCGGCCGCAGCAGCCGTTCCGACACGATCGCGCGTTACCCCTGTGCCCGTCCACCCGGTGCCACCACGGCGCGGGTCGGTGACTGGTCCAAAGAGAGCCCCCGATGACCCCGATGATGACCCCGGCCCAGATGATCAGCCTGTCGATGAAGACCGGCATGATGCTGATGGAAGCGCAGATGGTGATCGGCATGCGGATGATGGGAATGGCGGGCCTCTGGCGCGTTCACCCGTCGGAGAACGCCATGATGTCGTCCGAGAAGGTGTCGGCGCTTGGTCAGTCGGCCATCGCCACCTCACAGGCGATCATGACCGGCAAGTCGCCGTCGTTCATCGCCAACGCCGCGCTGAAGCCCATCGCCCGCCGCACCAAATCCAACGTCAAGCGCCTGGCCGCACGCGGCCCCGGCAAGCCCTGAGGTCTCCATGCCAGCCCTGATCAGCCGCCAGTCCTATGCGTCCATGTATGGCCCCACCACCGGCGACCGTCTGCGGTTGGGCGATACCGACCTGATCGTTGAGGTGGAGCGGGACCTCACCACCTACGGCGAGGAGGTGAAGTTCGGCGGCGGCAAGGTGATCCGCGACGGGATGGGGCAAAGCCAGATCTCGCGCGCGGGCGGGGCGATGGATACGGTGATCACCAATGCGCTGATCATCGACCACTCCGGCATCTACAAGGCCGACGTGGGCCTGCGCGACGGGATGATCGCCGCCATCGGCAAGGCGGGGAACCCGGACACCCAGCCGGGCGTCACGATCATCATCGGACCGGGGACGGAAGTCATCGCGGGCGAAGGCCGCATCCTGACCGCCGGCGGCATGGACGCGCACATCCATTTCATCTGCCCCCAGCAGGTCGAGGACGCGCTCCATTCCGGCATCACCACCATGCTCGGGGGCGGCACCGACCCGGCGCATGGGACGCTTGCCACGACCTGCACTCCGGGGCCGTGGCATCTGGGGCGGATGATCCAGGCGGCGGATGCCTTGCCGATGAACCTGGCCTTTGCGGGCAAGGGCAACGCCTCCTTGCCCGAGGCGCTGGTGGAGCAGGTCCGCGGTGGTGCTGCGGCGTTGAAGCTGCATGAGGATTGGGGGACCACCCCCGGCGCCATCGACTGCTGTCTTGGGGTGGCGGACCAGATGGACGTCCAGGTGATGATCCACACCGACACGCTGAATGAAAGCGGGTTCGTGGAGAACACCTTGGCCGCCTTCAAGGGCCGCACGATCCACGCCTTCCATACGGAAGGCGCGGGGGGCGGCCACGCGCCAGACATCATGAAGGTCGTCGGCTGGCAGAACGTGCTGCCGTCCTCGACCAACCCGACGATGCCCTACACGGTGAACACCGTCGAAGAGCATCTGGACATGCTGATGGTCTGCCACCACCTCGACAAGCGCATCCCCGAGGATGTGGCCTTCGCCGAAAGCCGCATCCGGCGCGAAACGATCGCGGCCGAGGATGTGCTGCACGACATGGGGGCGTTTTCGGTCATTTCCTCGGACAGCCAGGCGATGGGCCGGGTCGGCGAGGTGATCACCCGCACCTGGCAGACCGCCCACAAGATGCGCCAGCAGCGCGGGCGGCTGGCGGGGGAAGTGGGGCAGAACGACAACCTCCGCGTCCGGCGCTATATCGCGAAGTACACGATCAACCCGGCCATCGTGCATGGCATCAGCCAGCACATTGGCAGCGTCGAGGTCGGCAAGCGCGCCGATCTGGTCCTCTGGAACCCCGCCTTCTTTGGCGCGAAGCCCGAGATGGTCCTGATCGGCGGCATGATCACCGTGGCGCAGATGGGTGACCCGAACGGGTCCATCCCCGTGCAGCCGATGTATTCGCGCCCGATGTTCGGGGCCTTGGGGCGGGCGGTGGAACGCTCGGCGGTGGTGTTCGTCTCGAAGGCCGCGCAAGAGGATGACCTGCGGTCGAAGCTGGGGATCGCCAAGTCCACCGTCGCCGTGGAAAACACGCGCGAGGTCAACAAGCGCGACATGATCCACAACTCCGCCACCCCCAAGGTCGAGATCCACCCCGAGACCTACGAGGTCCGCGCCGACGGAGAAGTCATCACCTGCGCCCCCGCGACCGAGCTGCCCCTCGCGCAGCGCTACTTCCTGTTCTGACATGACCACGCTTCTGAAATCCGCCCCACCGCTTGCCCATGACCGCGTCGTGATGGACTACGACCAACGCCTGATGCGGCGGAAGCTGCTGACGACCCAAAACGGGCGGGAGTTCCTCGTGGACCTGCCAAGCGTCACCAGTCTGGACGACTTCTGGGGCTTTCAGACCGATGGCCTGAACATCGAAATCGTCCCCGCGCCCGAGGCCGTCCTTGTCATCACCGGCGACCTCACCCGCCTTGCCTGGCACATCGGCAACCGCCACACGCCCTGCCAGATCCTCTCCGACCGTTTGATTATCCGCGAGGATCACGTGCTGGAACGCATGCTCCAGGGCCTTGGTGCCACGATCCGCCGCGAAAGCCTGCCCTTCAAACCCGAAGGCGGGGCTTACGGCCACGGCCGCACGATGGGCCACACCCATACCGAAGCCGAGCAGTTCGGCTGGCACCACCACGGCGACGGGCAGCTGCATTTCCACGCCCCGAAGCCGACGTGACCGCCCTCCTCACCCTTGTCCAATGGCTCTCCCCCGCCTTCCCCACGGGGGCCTTCGCCTATAGCCACGGGCTGGAGCGGGTCATTGCCACGGGCCATGTCAGTGATGCCGACAGCTTCGAGGCATGGCTGCGCAACATCCTTCACCACGGCGCGGGGTGGCAGGATGCGGTGCTACTGACCCATGCTTTGGCCGAAGATGCGGACCACGACGCGCTGGATGCACTTGCCCGCGCCCTTGCCCCCTCGGCCGAGCGGCTTCAGGAAAGTGCCGAGCAAGGGGCCGCCTTTGCCCGGATGGTCGCGGGCCTGACCGGGCGCACCTTGAATCCCCGAATGCTGCCCGTAGCCATCGGCGAAGCGGTGGCCCCCCTTTCCCTTCCCCCCGGCCAGGTGGCGCAGCTTTACCTGCAGACCTTCGCCAGTAACCTGTGCATCATCGCCACCCGTCATGTGCCTCTGGGCCAGACCGACGGCCAGCGCGTCCTGAGCCGCCTTCTGCCCGAGATCGAGGTGCTGGGCACCTGGGCTGCGGTCGCCTCCCTCGACGACCTTGGCAGTTGCGCCCTTGCCGCCGACCTGGCGGCGTTCCAGCACGAAACCCAGGATGTAAGGATCTTCCGCACATGACCACCAACGGCCCCCTTCGCGTCGGCATCGGCGGTCCCGTCGGCGCTGGCAAGACCACCCTCACCGAGAAACTCGCCCGAGCGCTGGGCCCGCGCCTCTCGATGGCCGTCATCACCAACGACATCTACACGCGTGAGGATGCCGAGGCGCTGACCCGCGCGCAGGTCCTGCCTGCCGCGCGGATCAGGGGCGTCGAAACCGGCGGCTGCCCCCACACCGCGATCCGCGAGGATGCCAGCATCAACCTGGCCGCCGTGGCCGACCTGAACCGCGCTTTCCCCGACCTCGACCTTATCCTGATCGAAAGCGGCGGCGACAACCTGGCCGCCACCTTCTCGCCCGAGCTAGCCGACCTCACGATCTACGTCATCGACACTGCCGCCGGTCAGGACATCCCAAGGAAACGCGGGCCGGGGGTGACGAAGTCCGACCTTCTGGTCGTCAACAAGACCGACCTTGCCCCCCATGTCGGCGTCGATCCGGTGTTGCTCGAGGCCGACACCGCCCGCGCACGCGGGACCCGACCTTACGTGATGGCCCAGCTTCGCCACGGCAAGGGGGTGGATCAGGTCGTCGATTTCATCGTCAAGCACGGTGGTCTGCGGCTGAAGACTGACGCAGCGTAAAGCGCGACTCAGGGCGCTAACAGCGGGCGGAAGGGGGCCTCCTTTCCGCCCGCTGCCTTTTCCGCAGGCCGATTGCCCGCCGGGCAGGCGTTTCCGCCTCCCTACTCTGCCCGATTTCTGCGCTGCAGCGAAACGCAGCGCACAAAATTGCGCCGTCTGCCTGCGGGCCGCTCGCGATGGAACCCGTTGTCCTATGCGCCCGCGGCGGACCCCGCTTTCCTGTCCCCAGCCAAGGCCACTGCCAAGGCCAGAGAAGACCAACCCGCCCGGCCAGCATCGGGCACGAAACAGGGGATAGACACATGAAACTTTCCAGACGGACCCTTTTGTCCAGCGCTGCCGCCGCCGCTGCCATGACCATGCCGCGCTTTGCTTTCGCCCAGGCCGAGACGATCAAGGTTGGCGTGCTGCACTCCTTGTCCGGCACGATGGCGATTTCCGAGACCACGCTGAAAGACACCATGCTGATGCTGATCGAGGCGCAGAACGCCAAGGGCGGGCTTCTGGGCAAGCAGATCGAGGCTGTCGTCGTGGACCCGGCCTCGGACTGGCCCTTGTTCGCCGAAAAGGCGCGCGAGCTGCTGACCGTGTCCAAGTGCGACGTGATGTTCGGCTGCTGGACCTCGGTGTCGCGCAAGTCCGTCCTGCCGGTCATCGAAGAGTTGAACGGCCTCTTGTTCTACCCGGTCCAGTACGAAGGCGAGGAGTCCTCGAAGAACGTGTTCTACACCGGTGCCGCCCCGAACCAGCAGGCGATCCCGGCAGTGGACTACTACCTCAACGAGCTTGGGGTGCAGAAGTTCGCGCTTCTGGGCACCGACTATGTCTATCCGCGCACGACGAACAACATCCTGGAGGCCTACCTGATCGGGAAGGGCATCCCGAAGGAAGACATCTTCGTCAACTACACCCCGTTCGGTCATTCGGACTGGTCGAAGATCGTGGGCGACGTGGTGGCCTTGGGCGCGGACGGCAAGAAGGTCGGTGTCATCTCGACCATCAACGGCGATGCGAACATCGGCTTTTACAAGGAACTGGCCGCTGCGGGCGTCACAGCCGATACGCTGCCGGTCGTCGCCTTCTCGGTTGGCGAGGAAGAGCTTTCGGGTCTGGATACCACCAACCTTGCGGGCCATCTGGCCGCCTGGAACTACTTCATGTCGGCCGACACCCCGGAGAACGCCAAGTTCATCGCGGACTGGAAAGCCTTCATCAAGGACGACAAACGCGTCACCAACGACCCGATGGAAGCGCATTACATCGGCTTCAACATGTGGGTGAACGCGGTCACCGCCGCTGGCACCACCGAGGTTGACGCCGTCCGCACCGCGATGTGGGGGCAGGAGTTCCCGAACCTCACCGGCGGCATGGCGGTGATGGGCACCAACCACCACCTCACGAAACCCGTCCTGATCGGCGAAATCCGCGCCGACGGCCAGTTCGACATCATCAGCCAGACCGAGCCCGTCGCGGGCGACGCCTGGACCGACTACCTGCCGGAATCGGCGGTTCTGGAAGCCGACTGGAAGGATCTTCAGTGCGGGATGTACAACAAGGATACCAAGACCTGTGTCCAGTTGACCTCGAACTACTGATGCAATGGTGGGAGGGGCGCGCCCCCTCCCACTCGCCTCTTTCCCCGGACATCCCATGCGCCTGACCGCCCTTCTTGTCGCGGCCCTTTGCTGGCTTGCGCCCCTGCCGTCCCTCGCGCAGGAGGCGGCGCGGATCGTCGAAGCAAACCGCGATCAGATCGAGAAACCCTCGCGCCAGACCATCGGGCCGGTGATCACCGAACTGGCGGCCAGCGGCGATGCGATGGCCGATGACATCCTGCAGGCCTGGGCCGACAAGCGGCTGGTGATCCGCAAGGCGGACGACGCCATGTTCGTGGCGGTGCCCGAAGGCGACGGCTTTGCCCTGACCGCGCTGGACGGCTCCCCCGCCGGGTCCGCTGCCAAGGGCGACCTGACCGAGCTGAAACCCAATGCGGGCGTGCGCGGGTTGATCGCCACGGCGCTGGTGCAGTTCACTCTGTCGGACCCCGACCCGGTGAAGCGGCAAGAGGCGCTGACCTCCATCGCGCAAGACCCGACAGCCGAGTCCCTGGAGCCCCTTCGCGCGGCCATAGCCACCGAGAATGACCCCACGCTGAAGGCACAGAAGCAGCGGCTGGAGCGCCTCTTGACCCTGCGCTTCGATCCCTCGTCCTCGGCGCGCGTCGCCGCCATCGACAGCTTCGGCGCGGACCTTGGCCTTGACCTGCGCGCCGCCTTGAATCCGCTGGTCGCGACCACCCGCGTCGCCTCGGCCACCCCGCCCGAGGGCAATGTCGCCCGCGAGTTGCGGTTGGGCACCGACATCCCCGAGGATGAGGCCTATGCCCTTCTGGTCGCCGCCAATCTTGCCCCCGCCCGCCTGACGCTGGAAGAACAGCGCGCGGCGCTGGTGGCGAACCTGCAGGGCGGCATGGTCGGCGGCGTGCCGGTGGCCGAGCTTGACAGCCAGGCCGCCCGCGACCGCGCCTATACCGCGTTGGAGGCCAGCGGGGCCGTCCCCGTCGCCGCCACCGACGACGAGGCGAAAGCTGCGCTTGCCACCGCGAAATTCTATGAGGTCTATGCCGAGCCCGACCCCGCCGTGACCAGCGCGGCCCAGGCTGCACTGGACCGGATCGGCACCACTGTCGGCCTCATGCAGACCGCCGACCTTGGGCTGGACGCGCTGTCGTTGGCCTCGATCTACTTCCTCGCCGCCATCGGCCTGGCCATCACCTTCGGCGTCATGGGCGTCATCAACATGGCGCATGGCGAGTTCATCACCATTGGCGCCTACACTGGCTACGTGGTCCAGCTGTTCGTGCCCGACTACACCCTGTCGATCCTGATTGCCCTGCCCCTGGCCTTCGCCGTCACCTTCGGCGGGGGCGTGGCGATGGAGCGGCTGGTGATCCGGCATCTTTACAAACGTCCGCTTGAGACGCTGCTGGCCACCTTCGGCATCTCCATCGCCTTGCAGCAAATCCTGAAAAACGTTTTCGGAACGCAGGCGCGACCTCTTACCTCTCCTGCCTGGCTGGACGGGGCCTGGGTACTGAACGACGTGGTGTCGATCAGTTACATCCGCATTGCGATCTTCGTGCTGGCGCTTCTGTTCCTCGGCTTCTTCCTGTGGCTTATGAAGCGCACCCGCCTGGGGCTGGAGGTCCGCGCCGTGACGCAGAACCCGGCAATGGCCGCCAGCATGGGGATCAACCCCGACCGGATCAACATGCTGACCTTCGGCCTGGGCAGTGGCATCGCCGGTATCGCCGGGGTCGCCATCGGGCTTTTCGCCAAGGTCACGTCCGAGCTTGGGACCGACTACATCGTCCAAAGCTTCATGACCGTGGTCGTCGGTGGCGTCGGCAGCATCTGGGGGACGCTTGCCGGGGCCACGATGATCGGCAGCTTCCAGAAGGTGATCGAGTTCTTCAACCCCTCGAACACGCTGGCCGCGCAGACCTACATGATCCTGTTCATCATCCTGTTCATCCAGTTCCGGCCTCGCGGGATCATCGCCCTTCGTGGTCGCGCGGCGGGGGATTGACGCCATGACCCGCATCCTTCTGGCCGCCTTCCCCCTCACCCCAGCCCTCTCCCCCGTCGGGGAGAGGGAGGTGCCCGGACAAGCCGCGTCGCGCAAGGGGAAGGCCGCGAAATGACCCTGCTTCACCCCCGCCACCGTTCGGCTCTGATCTTCATCGCCTGCCTGGCCGTCTTCACCATCGCCGTGACCATCGCGGCGCAGTTCGGCCTTGTGTCGACGTCCTTCGTCAAGACGCTGGGCAAGACGCTGTGCCTTTGCCTGGCCGCCCTGGCGATGGACCTGATCTGGGGCTACGCGGGCATCCTCTCTCTCGGCCACATGGCTTTCTTCGCGCTGGGCGGCTACATGATCGGCATGTGGCTGATGTACGCCCGGACCGAGGAGATCGTGGTCGCCTCGCTGGCGAACGGCGGGTTGCCAGCCACGCCCGAGGAAGTGTCCCAAGGCATCGCCACCCAGATCTTCGGCGTCGTCGGGGCCAGTGACCTGCCCGCGATCTGGTCCTTTGCCTACAGCCTGCCATTGCAACTGGCGCTGGTCGTGGCGGTTCCGGGCATCTTGGCGCTGGTCTTCGGCTGGCTTGCGTTCCGCAGCCGCGTGACCGGCGTCTATCTCTCGATCCTGACGCAAGCGATGACGCTGGCGCTGGCGCTGTACCTGTTCCAGAACGACAGCGGGTTGCGGGGCAACAACGGACTGTCGGGCCTGCAGAACCTGCCCGGAGTGACCGCAGGCCAGGACGCCGTCAGCCTGTGGTTCTTCTGGGCCTCTGCTGCAGCGCTTGCTGTGGCCTACCTGACCCTGCACGCCATCGTCTCGGGCAAGTTCGGATCGGTCATCCGCGCGATCCGCGACGACGAAGCGCGGGTGCGGTTCCTGGGTTACTCGGTCGAAGGATACAAGCTTTTCGTCTTCACCCTGACCGCCGTGATCTGCGCCTTGGCCGGGGCGCTTTATTACCCGCAGGCCGGGATCATCAACCCCGCCGAACTGGCCCCCATCGCGTCGATCTACCTTGCCGTCTGGGTCGCCATCGGCGGACGCGGGCGGCTGTACGGGGCGGTCATCGGGGCGGCCATCGTGTCGCTTCTGTCCAGCTGGTTCACCGGGGGGAGGGTGCCCTCGATCAACCTTGGGGTCTACATGATCAACTGGGTCGACTGGTGGCTGGTTCTGCTGGGCCTGACCTTCGTCTGCGTCACCCTCTTCGCGCCCAAGGGGATCGGCGGGCTTTTCGACCGCTTCGCCGGGGTGCTGAGTCCCGACCGCAAGGGGGCTCCGCTTGGGCCTGACCAGGGGTCGCTGCAAGAGAAGGAGGCGCAGGAATGACCGCGCTTCTGGAAGTCTCGGGCGTGACCGTCAGCTTCGACGGCTTCCGCGCGATCAACAATCTGACCTTCGCCATCCAGGCCGCGGAGTTGCGCGCGATCATCGGACCGAACGGGGCAGGGAAAAGCACCTTCATGGACATCGTCACCGGCAAGACCCGGCCGGACAGCGGCTCGGTCACGTTTGGCGAGAAGTCGCTCTCGCTGCTCAAGCTGTCCGAAGCCCAGATCGCCCGCGCCGGGATCGGCCGCAAGTTCCAGCGCCCCACGGTGTTCGAGGATCAGACGGTGCACGAAAACCTGACGCTGGCGCTGAAGGCGGCGCGCAGCCCCTGGGCCGTGCTCGCCTGGCGGAAGACGGGGCAGGACGAAGACCGCATTCAGGCACTTGCCGCTCAGGTCGGGCTTGGCGACAGCCTGGAACGCAAGGCGGGCATCCTAAGCCACGGCCAGAAGCAATGGCTGGAGATCGCGATGCTGTTGGCACAGGAGCCGCGCCTGCTGCTGGTCGACGAACCGGCGGCGGGGATGACTTTGGCGGAACGCGAGAAGACGACGGAACTCCTCGTGGACATCGCCAAAACCCGCGCGGTGGTGGTGGTCGAGCATGACATGGAGTTCGTGCGCCGCCTGAACTGCAAGGTCACGGTCCTGCACGAAGGCGCGGTGCTGGCCGAGGGAAGCCTGGATCACGTGACCAAGAACCAGGCGGTGATCGACGTCTATCTGGGGCGGGGATGAGATGCTGAAGACCGAAGGCCTGACCCTGCACTATGGCGGGTCGCAGATCCTGCACGGGATCGACTTTCAGGCGAAGGCCGGGGAGGTGACCTGCATCATGGGGACGAATGGGGTTGGCAAGACCAGCTTCCTCAAGGCGCTGGCCGGGACGCATCCCCGTTCGGGCGGGACGGTGGAACTGGACGGCGAAAGCCTGGGACGCCTTCGCGCGCAGGACATGGCGCGGCGTGGCTTGGCCGTGGTGCCGCAGGGGCGGATGATCTTCCCCCTCCTGACCGTGCGCGAGAATCTGGAGACCGGCTTTGCCCTTCTGCCGAAGTCCGAGCACAAGGTCCCTGATACGATCTATGACCTCTTCCCGGTTCTGAAGGACATGACGCACCGGCGCGGGGGGGACCTTTCTGGCGGGCAGCAGCAGCAGCTTGCCATCGCACGTGCGATGATCATGAAGCCGAAGGTGCTGCTGCTGGACGAACCGACCGAGGGCATCCAGCCCAACATCATCCAGCAGATCGGCCGGGTGATCACCTACCTCAAGGATCAGAAGACGATGGCGATCGTGCTGGTCGAACAGTACTTCGACTTCGCCTATGGGTTGGCCGACCAGTTCTATGTCCTGCGGCGCGGGGCGGTTTCGGCGTCGGGGCCGAAGTCGGGCTTCGACCAGTCCGCGTTAAGGGCCGAAGTGTCGGTCTAGGGCGCGGTCAGACCGGCCTCGGTCACGATCACATCCAGCGGGATGTCATGCGGCTGCGGGAAGATCGTCGCCAGCCGCGCCGCTGAAAGCCCGATTCCGATGGTAAAGGGCCTTGGGTCCAATGCTGCCAGCGTCCGGTCGAAATACCCCCCGCCGTAGCCAAGCCGGAAGCCGTCGTCGGTCCATCCCATGACGGGGGCCAGCGAGATGTCGGGGGTCACGACCTCGGCCTCGGGCGGAGGCACCGGGATGTTCCAGTCGCCGCGCACCATCCGCGTCTCGGGCGTCCAGCGCCGGAACACCAGCGGGGCGGCCTTCACCTCGACCAACGGCAGTGCCACCAGCGCGCCCTCGTTGTGCAGCGCCTCCAGCACCGGGCGCAGGTCCGGCTCGCCCTTGATCGGCCAGTAGCCCGAAAAGACCCGACCGGCCATGGCACCGAAGCGGTCGTGCAGAAACTCCAGCAACACCGCAGCGATGGCATGGCCGATGTCCTGCCGCGCGGCCACGCTGAGCGCGTCCCGCTCGGCCCGCAGGCGCTGCCGTTCGGCCTTGCGCCAGCGCGCCACGTCCTGCGCCTGTTGGTGATCCAGATCCGACGGATTGAACCCCTCGGCCAAACAGGGTGGAGAGGCGCAGCGCCCGGTCATTGCCGCACCGCCGCCAGGCAGGCCTCGGCCTCCGACACCATCCGCTGCAGCCTCTCGCCCGCTGGCACCACGTCGCGGATCAGGCCCGCGCCCTGGCCCGCGTAAAGCGCCATCTCCTCCAGCGACCCGGTGGTGTGGCGCATGGGGGAATCGGTGGAATAGCGCAGCAAAGGCTGGCCCCCGTCATGGGCGATCACCTCGCGTGGCAGGGTGGCGGGGTCGTGGCCCATCAGGTTGGCCTGCGCGGCTGTCACGCTGTTCGCAATGACCCGCACCGCTGCCCCCTTGGGCCAGTTCAGCACGAAGACATCGGTCAGGACGGTGTCGCCACCCCCCGCCTCGACGACGCGCCGCTTGTGGTAGTCATGCGCCCAGGCCTCCACCGTCGCAAGGAACGCCGTGCCGCATTGCACGCCCTGCGCCCCCAGCGCCAGCGCCGCCGCCAGCCCCCGGCCCGAGCCGATGCCGCCCGACACCACGACAGGGACCTCTGCCCGCTCCAGCACCGCTTCGGCCAGGGCAAAGGCACCGATGCGGCCATGCACATGGCCCCCGGCCTCGATCCCTTGCGCGATGATCACATCCGCGCCGGCCGCCTCGGCCAGGCGCGCGTCTGCAACCGTGCCGACCTGATGCAGGACCAGACAGCCCTCGCGCTTCATCCGCGCGATCACGTCGGGCATCGGGTCCCAGAAAAAGGTGAAATGCCGCACGCCAAGGTCCAGACAGCGACCCAGTTGCCGGTCCAGAAGCGCAGGATCGGTGGCCGAGGGAATCACGTTCACCGCAAAGGGCCGGTCCGTCGCGGCTTTAACTGCGGCGATCTCGGTCGCGATCAGTTCGGGGCTTTCGCGGACCATCCCCAGCATGGGATAGCCTCCGGCACGTGCCACCGCCGCAGCCAGCTCGGACCTGGCGACGCCGCCCATGCCTGCCAGCAGCACCGGAACCTCGCAGCCCAAAAGGTCGCACAGCGGTGTTCGCAGCATTCGACGGGTCCCCCTTGGCTTTGCCAAAACGCCCGGCTTGCCGATCCGGTTCCCCCAGGTGCTGCAATTTTTCCAGCCGCTGGTTTTTCCGCGCCGCCCGCGCTAACCCTAGGTCACTGGCGGATCGAGAGGGGACAATGAGCGATCATCTGGCACGGGCCCTGGCCCTGATCGACACGGCCAATGCCGCCGACCCCAAGGGCGAGGCGCTGGTCTATGGCCAGCGGATGACCGAAGAACTGGCGCGGCTTTTCCCCGATGCGTCCGAGGTGCTTCAGGTCGCCGCGCGCGGCCAGCACGTCGAACGCTGGCTTCTGCCCCGGTCGGACTACCCCGAAGGAAAGGCCGGCTATCTGGACTGGCGGCGCGAGCAGGGGCGACGCCACGCCGCGCGGGTTGCCGGGATCATGGAAAAGGCCGGGTTTCCGGCGTCGGACTGCGACCGTGTCGGCGTCCTTCTGCGCAAGGAGGGGATCAAGCGCGACCCCGAGGTGCAGGCGCTGGAGGATGTGATCTGCTTTGTCTTCGTGCGCTGGTATTTCGCCCCCTTTGCAGCGGAACGGGACGCCGCGTCGACGCTGGACATCGTCCGCAAGACCGCCCGCAAGATGTCCGAGGCAGGCCGGGCGCGCCTGTTGCAGGACTTCGCGCTGCCGGATGACCTTGCCGAGGCCTTCCGCGCGGCCTGAGCCGGTTTTGCGGACGGGGACTGGGGTGGCAGCCCTGCGGCATCCGACGGCAGGGGACCTGCGCCAGTCTGGGCGAAGCCGCCCCACCCGAAAGAATACGGAAATCCCCGCCGCCAAATGGCTGATTTCATTGCGCTTGATCGGATGCGCCACCGTGGTCACCCGCGCCCTTGCCTGCCCTTTCCCCCCGCGCTAGGCTTGCCCCAACCCCAGCCGGAGACCCCCATGCACCCGATCGAACAGCGCCTTGCCGAGCTTGGCGTCACCCTTCCCGACGCCCCCGCCCCTGCGGCGAACTATGTTCCCTTCGTTCAGGTGGGCAACCTTGTCCACATCTCGGGCCAGATCAGTCAGAACGAGCATGGGCTGATCAAGGGCCGCCTGGGCGAGGACCTGTCGTTCGAACAGGGTGCCGAGGCGGCGAAACGCTGCGCGATCTCGCTGCTTGCCCAGCTGAAGAAGGCCGTCGGCGGCGACTGGAACCGGCTGGACCGGGCGGTCAAGCTGGTGGGGTTCGTGAACTCCACCCCCGATTTCACAGACCAGCCCAAGGTCATCAACGGCGCGTCGGACTTTCTGGTCTCCGTCCTGGGCGACGCGGGCCGCCATGCCCGGTCTGCCGTTTCGGCCGCCTCGCTGCCCCTGGGGGTGGCGGTCGAGATCGAGGCGATCTTCGCCCTGAAATGACCTCCTGAAATGACCGCCTGAAATGACCCACGTCCCGCTGCCCGACAGCTTCCTGAAGCTGCCCATCGCTCACCGCGCGCTGCATGACCGGGCGGCGGGGCGGATCGAGAATTCGTCTGCCGCGATCAAGGCGGCGGTGACGGCCGGATATGCCATCGAGATCGACCTGCAACTGTCGTCGGACGGCGTGCCGATGGTCTTCCATGACGAGGACCTTGACCGCCTGACACGCGAGGCCGGTCCCCTCCACGCCCGGACCGCCGCCGACCTGGGACGCGTCCGCCTTCGCGACTCCACCGATACGATCCCGACCTTGGCCGAGGTGCTGGACCTGATCGCGGGCCGGGTGCCTTTGCTGATCGAGATCAAGGACCAGACGCTGGTGATGGGTCCGACCGATGGCAAGCTGGAGGCCGCGACGGCAAAGGCGCTGCAGGGCTACACGGGCGATGTGGCGCTGATGTCGTTCAACCCGCACTCGGTCGCCCATATGGCGCGGCTGGCCCCGCACCTGCCGCGGGGGATCACCACCTCGGCCTACGACCCCGACGACTGGGCACCGCTTCCCGTGGAGGTCTGCGACCGGCTGCGCCCGATCCCGGACTATGACGCGACAGGGTCCAGCTTCATCAGCCACGAAGCGCGCGATCTGGCCCGGCCCCGGGTGGCCCGGCTGAAGGCACAGGGCGCAAGGGTCCTGTGCTGGACGATCCGCTCTGCCGCAGACGAGGCGTTGGCGCGGCAGATTGCCGACAATGTGACCTTCGAGGGCTACCCGGCCGCGCTTGCCGCTTGACCTTCGCGCCCCGCCCGCCACCTTTCCCCCGAACAAAGGGGCGCACATGGCCGACCTGATCCTGCACGAAAGCCTGTCCGAAATCCCCGCCGCCGACTGGGATGCGGTGGCCGCGCCTGAACAGGCGACGGGCCGCCCTCTGGACCCTTTCACGACGCACCGTTTCCTGGCGGCGCTGGAGGAGTCCCGGTCCACCGGCGCGGGCTCCGGCTGGCAGGCGCGGCCTCTGGCCCTGCGCGACGACGGCCGGCTTCTGGCCGCGACGCCTCTGTACGTGAAATCGCACAGCCAGGGCGAATACATCTTCGACCACGGCTGGGCCGACGCGCTGGAGCGGGCCGGGGGCCGCTACTACCCCAAACTGCAGATCGCGGTGCCCTTCACCCCCGCGACCGGCCGGCGGTTCCTGGGCGCGCCTGAATACCGCGAGGTGCTGTGGCAGGGGGCCATCGCGGTCACGGCGCAGAACAAGCTTTCCAGCCTGCATGCGACCTTCTGCACCGAGGAGGAGGCGGAGGCGCTGGCGGGGGTCGAAGGCACGCTGCACCGCGTCACCCAGCAGTTCCACTGGGAAAACCGGGGCTATGACAGCTTTGACGGCTTTCTGGGCGACCTCGCCAGCCGCAAGCGCAAGATGATCCGCAAGGAACGCGAGACGGCGCAGGGTCGGGGCCTGACGATCCGCGCGCTGACGGGTGACGAGATCGAACCTCAGCATTGGGACGCCTTCTGGCAGTTCTACCAGGACACCGGCAGCCGCAAATGGGGCACGCCATATCTGACCCGCAAAGCCTTTACCCGCTTTCACGAGACGATGCGGAACGACATCCTGCTGGTCCTGGCCTTCAACGGGGACCGGCCCGTGGCTGGGGCGCTGAACTTCATCGGGCGCGAGACGCTGTATGGCCGCTACTGGGGCTGCACCGAAGATCATCCCTGCCTGCATTTCGAGCTGTGCTACTATCAGGCCATCGACTGGGCCATCGCCCACGGCCTGAGCCGGGTCGAGGCGGGGGCGCAGGGCGAACACAAGCTGGCGCGCGGCTATCTGCCGGTCGAGGTGCATTCCCTGCACTGGATCGCGGAACCCTCGTTCCGCACGGCGGTTGACCGGTATCTGCAAGCCGAACGCCGCGCGGTCGGCGAAGAGATCGAGGTGCTGACCTCGTACGGCCCCTTCCGCAAGCACGAGGGGCGCGAGTAGCCCCTCAGCAGGGATGGAGAACTCATGCTGACCTTCTACACCAACCCGATGTCGCGTGGCCGGATTGCCCGCTGGATGCTGGAAGAGACCGGCCAACCTTACGACACGGTGGTGCTGGGCTATGGCCCGCCGATGAAGGCCAGGGACTATCTGGCGGTGAACCCGATGGGGAAGGTTCCGGCCATCGTGCATGGCGGTTCCATCGTCACGGAAGTCGCGGCCATCTGCACCTACCTGGCGCTGACCTTCCCCGAGGCCGGGCTGATGGCCGACGACAAGGCCGCCTTCTTCCGCTGGCTGTTCTTCGGGGCTGGTCCGCTGGAGCAGGCAGTGGTCAACACCTCTTTCGGCTGGACGCCCGCCAGCCCGCAAGAGGCCGGGCGCACCGGTTATGGCACCCTTGAAACAGTGGCACAGGCGCTGACCGGGCATCTGGAGAAGAACGATTACATCGCCGACGGGCGCTTCACCGCGGCGGATGTCTACGTCGGCAGCCAGGTCGGCTGGGGCTTGCAGTTCAAGACTCTTCCGGGCAACCCGGTGCTTGAGGCTTACTGGTCCCGCCTTAGGGACCGCCCGGCCCTGCTGGCCGCCAATGCCAAGGACAATGCCCTTATCCCGGAGGCCAAGACATGACGCCGCTGCTGCCCGAAGCTGACCGCAAGACCCAGTTGCCGCCCCTGGCCGAGACCGGCTGGGCCGCCGTTCCCGGCGCGGATGCGATCCGCAAGGTCTGGAAGTTCCGCAATTTCAGTCAGGCCTGGGGGTTCATGACCCGCGCGGCCCTCGTGGCCGAAAAGCTGAACCACCACCCGGAATGGCGCAACGTCTACAACGTCGTCGACGTGACGCTGACCACGCATGACTGCCACGGGATCAGCCAGCTGGACATCGACCTTGCGACGGCGATGGACAAGCTGGCCCCCGATGCCCAGATCGAACGCAACCACGGCGAGCCGATCAGCTGCCTGTGCGAGCTGCGCGCGCGCAAGGCGTAAGGTTGTCCGGCTGCGCGAAGGCCGCTAAACCCGTCCGAGATTCAAGCGGAGAGACGCCGTGCTGCAACGCCATGCCGACTGGTTCCCTGTCCTCAAGGTAAAGCCTGCGGCCCGCACTCGGGCGCAGCCCATCATGGCCGAGACGCTGGCGATCTCGGCCGGGATGATGCACCAGCGCGACATCGAGGCGCTGACCGCGCTTTTATTGGCGCTGAAGCCGAAGCGGATCTTCGAGATCGGGACCTACCGGGGCGCGTCTTCGGAACTGATGCTGCAGCTGCTGCCCGAGGTCCAAGTGATCTCGATCGCCTTCGTCAATCCGGCCGAGACGCGGCAATTCAACAACGACGATCTGGCAGCGGATGAGGTGGGCGCGCTGGTCAGCGCCGGCAACCGCAGCCGCTATACCCAGCTGATCGGCGATTCGCATCAGATCGACGCGGCAGCCTTCGCCCGAGACCACGGGCGGATGGACCTGGTCTTCATCGACGGCGACCATTCGCGCGAAGGCGTGCGGCAGGACACCGAACTTGCCGATGCCATCCTGGCACCGGGCGGCGCGATTGCCTGGCACGACGCCAATCCCAAGAAGCGCTACCTCGGCTCGCGGCTGTTTCTGGAGCAGGACCTGGACCGGCTGGCGCTGGCGACCACCGATGATTTCATCGGTGGGGTGGCACTGTGGACGGAAGCGTTGGAGCGACAGCTTCGGTCCTAAAGCAGCCCGGCCATCCGTGCCCCGGTCAGAAGGTCGGGGGCCAGATGATGCGCCCAGCGGCCCCGGCTTGGCACCACATCCGGCACCTGCACCACGACGCAACCGGCACGATGCGCGGCCTCGGCCCCGGTTTCGCTGTCCTCGAACACCAGACAGCGCGAGGGGCTGACGCCAAACAGCGAGGCCGCCAGCAGATAGGGTTCGGGGTCCGGCTTCGGGGCGCGGACGTCGTCCAGGGTGACGACATGGGTGAAGGCCTCGGCGATCCCGGCCAGCCCCAGCTTGCGATGCGCGCCGATCCGGCCGGTCGAGGTGACGATGGCCAGGGGCGAGGACAGCGCGGGCAACAGGTCCAGCGTGCCCGGCTTCAGCGCGAGGCCATTGTCCACCCCGTCATTGAAACCCTTGCGCCAGTGCAGGTTGACCGCCTCAAGGTCGATCCCCGGTAGCGCGGCGCGGATGATCTGGGCGGCGGTGGGTTCGTCCTTGCCGACCAGGCCGTGCATGAACGCCTCGTCCACGTCATGACCATGCGCCGCAAAGGCCGCAAGGCCGCTTGCCAGCGCGATGCTTTCGCTGTCGATCAGCGTGCCGTCCAGGTCGAAGAGAATGGCGTCGTACATCGGGGCCTCCGCGCCGAGGCATAGCCGATCACAGATGCAGCCGGTAGTGGGTAAAGCCCTCGGCGTCGCGGCTGAGGGCCTGCGGCCGGTAGGTGGCGATGTCGGACAGATGCAGGGCGGCCCCGTCGCCTGCGGCAATGCGGACGCTGGTGCCCGGCATCGGCAGGAAGTGCCAGTTGCGCTGCGGCATGGCCCCGACGCAGGGCCGGGACTGGACATGCGCCGCGATCACCGACTGTACCCGCGCGCCATCGGTGAAGACGACCTGCAGGTCCGCCGAAGGGTCCTGCAACCGCGCCCGTCCGGCCCGGTGGCTGTTGGTCACCAGAAGGAATTCTTCGTGCGGATCGACGGGCCGGTCGCCAAAGCGCAGTCCGGTGATCCTTCGGGCATCCGGCTGGACCAGCCGACCCTGACCGTCAAAACGGGCGGGCTGCGACAGGTCGATGGCGTAGGACAGCTGCGGGATCGTCTCGAACAGGAAGGACGGCACGCTGTCGTCATGCAGCGGCGCATCGACCGCCCCGGGGGTGATCTGGCGAAAGATCGCGGTTGACCGTTCCAGCCAGTCCGCGATCTCGGCCCCGGTCATCAGAAGCGTGACGATGGTGTTGGGAAACGGGTAAAGGTCCGACAGGTTGCGCATCCTCAGGGGGCCGGTCGGGATCTCGGTAAAGTTGGCAGGCCCGCCACGTCCGCCGCCGCGGAACGGGGTGGCCGAGGACAGCAGCGGCAGATCGGACCAGGCGGTCCCGGCCAGGGCCTTGGCGACATGGCCCGCCTTGGCCTCGGCGATCAGCGCCAGGGCGGCCGACGGGGCGGCGGTGGCGAAATGGGTGTGCAGCGGGACGGCCGCCGCGCCCAGCTGTCGGCGCGACCAGGCCAGCGCGGCGCGGTGATCGGGGGCCAGCGCCTGATGCAGCGCCGGGGTCGGCGTGCGGTCGCTGCGCTGGCCGATCCGGGCTTGCGAGCCGACGACATGCCACCGCCGCCCGCCCGAGCCCAGGCGCTGCAGGCGAAGGTCGATGATGCCGACGTGGTTCGCCGAATGGCCCGGCATCACCGCAGGCTTGCCCGCCAGAAGGCCCCGGACCGGGTCAACGTCCGGAGAACTGGGAAAGTTCGGTCCCGGAAAGGTCTGGTGGCTGTGGCCCGCGACAACGGCGTCGATCTCGGCCAGGGCGGCAAGGGCCGTTGCTGCGTTCTCGCTGCCGTCCTCGGGATCAAGGGTGCCGATGCCGGTATGGGCCAGGGCCACGATGATGTCCGCCCCTTGCGCCCGCAGGCGCGGCAGCCAGGCGCGGGCGGCGGCCAGGATATCGCGGGTCTGCACCTGCCCGCCCAACGTGTCCCGGTCCCATTCGGCGATCTGCGGCGGGGCAAAGCCGATCACGCCAATCCGCAGGATATGGGCATTGCCCTCGTCATCGAAGATCTGCCGCCGCAGGATCGTGAAGGGCGGCATCAAGGTCTCGTCCCGGGCCGGGCTGGTGCCAAGGCGGGTCGCGATATTGGCCGAGACCACGGGGAATCGCGCTTCGGCCAGCACCTCGGACAGGAAGCGCAGGCCATAGTCGAACTCGTGGTTTCCCAGGGTCGCCGCGTCATAGCCCAGGGTGTTGAACGCGGTGATCACCGGATGCGCCCGGCGACGGCGGGCCGTGGCGGCATAGTCGGCCAGCGGGCTGCCCTGCAGGAAGTCGCCGTTGTCGAACAGAAGGCAATTGCGCGCCTCGCCCCGCGCCTCGGCGATCTGCTGCGAAATCGCCCCCAGGCCAAGGTCGGCATTGGGCCGGTTCGCGCAATAGTCGTAGGGCATCACGCTGGCGTGCAGGTCGCTGGTCGCAATCAGGCGCAGCGAGGCAAGCGGGCGTCCGGCAGGCTGGCATCCGGCAGACTGGCCGGTCGTCGCATCGGAGAGCTGATGTCCGGCTTCGGCCTCGGAATCCTTGGGCTTCAGCGAACGGGCAACTGACGCGACGGGAACCTGGTACATCAATCTTCCAGCGACTGGTATGGTCTTGCACAACCCTTGTTGACCAAGCCTGCATCCAGACGCAAACCCGGCATGGGTCCGATGTATCGTTCCGGTTGTGTCAATGTTATGGCAAATTGTCGTTATTCCCGCGCAGGTTGTTAACGCCGCAGTGGATGGGAATTGATCTTTTCTGCTTTGCGGTTGAGGGTCGCGTCGGCGGAACCTTTAGCAACGAAAGCCCCTTCGCAATGCAGATCGCAGAAACCGTGACCTTCGGCGGATCGGGCCTTGATCGACACGCCAGCCTGCGGCGCGATGCCGCAGGGCTGGCCGACGCCTTGTCGCGGGGGGCCGTCCTGCCTTTGTGGCGCGGCAAGCCCCTGATGCGCGGCGCGCGGCCCGGCTGGGTTCCGGCCGGGCATCCGGTGCTTGCGCTGGCCGGGCCTCCGGTCTTTCTTGGGCTGGACGATGGCACGCCGCGCTTTGCGGCCGACCTGTCCGACTGGTCGCCCGAGGCCGGGGCCGATGCGCCCGAAGCCGGGTTCTTCGACGCCACGGTGCAGCGGCACCCGGCCCTGACCGACGGCGAGGGCTTTGTCGAATTGCGCGGGGTCATGACCGACTTGACCGCGCGCGAGGCGGAACTGGTGGCGACGGCCAAGGCGGTTCTGCAATGGCACCGCAGCCACGGCTTCTGCTCGGCCTGTGGGGCCCGGTCCGACCTTGCTGTGGGCGGCTGGCAGCGGTCCTGCCCGGCCTGTGGCACGCAGCATTTCCCGCGCACCGACCCCGTGGTCATCATGCTGGTCACCCACGGAAATTCTGTCCTTCTGGGCCGTAGTCCCGGCTGGCCCGAAGGCATGTTCTCGCTGCTTGCCGGTTTCGTCGAACCCGGCGAGACGATCGAGGCTGCCGTCCGCCGCGAGGTGGCCGAGGAAACCGGCGTGCGCTGCGGTGCGGTCTCGTACCTGGCCAGCCAGCCCTGGCCCTTCCCGGCCTCGCTGATGATCGGTGCGCGGACCGAGGCATTGGGCCGCGACATCCAGGTCGACCCCGAAGAGCTGGAGCAGGCGCTTTGGGTCACGCGGGAAGAGCTGGTTCAGTCCTTTGCCGGGCTTCATCCGGTGATCCGCCCGGCGCGGCATGGATCGATTGCGAATTTCATTTTGCGCAACTGGCTTGCGGACCGGCTTGATTGAAACAATGTAGCTGGTAAGCCGGAACGGGAACCCGTTGCTGTCCGAAGTGCCTGTCCAAAGTATTCGGAGTGAAGATGAAACTGACTGCGAAGACCGATCTTGAGGTTCCGGCGGCCTTCGTCTTTGCGACGCTGGTCGATCACCCCTCGTGGGAGCGTGACGCCGTGCGCAACGGGGCCGAGGTCGAGCGTCCTCCCGGCACTCCGGCCACCGGGCTTGGTGCGGCCTGGCGGGTTCGCGGGCAGTTCCGCGGCAAGGTCCGCAAGGTACAGCTGACCATCACCGAACTGGTCGAGAACCAGCGCGTCGTGCTGACGATGGATGGACCCACGATCGAAGGGTCTGCCCGGTTCGAGGTGATGGTCCTGTCCCCGCGCCGCAGCCGCCTGCGGGTCGATGTCGAATTCAAGCCGAAGACACTTTCGGCGCGCCTGTTCATCAACACCATGCGGTTGGCCAAGGGCCGGGTCCAGGCCAAGTTCGAGGCTCGTCTGGGCCAGATCGGCGGGCGGATCAAGGACCGCTACGAACGCAGCCAGGTGCAGGCTTAGCCAGGTGCAGGCTTAAGCGGCTGAGGCTCAGGTCGGCGCCTGACCCCTCTCGCGGTCGGCGGGGTAGACCCCCAGTATCCGCACTTCCGAGGTGAAGTAGCGCAGCTCTTCCAGCGCCAGGGCGACATTCGGGTCCTCGGGGTGGCCCTCGATGTCGGCGTAGAATTCCGTTGCCGTGAAGGTGCCGCCGACCATGTAGCTTTCCAGCTTGGTCATGTTCACCCCGTTGGTCGCAAAGCCCCCCATCGCCTTGTAAAGCGCGGCCGGAATGTTGCGGACCCGGAAGGTGAAGGTGGTGATCATCTTCCCCTGGCCGCGGCGCGAATGGTCGGGGGTGCGCGACATGACCAGGAACCGGGTGGTGTTGTTGGCGTGGTCCTCGATATGCCGGGCCAGCACGTCCAGCCCGTAGATTTCGGCCGCAAGCTCGCTGGCCAGCGCCGCCCTGGACTTGTCCTTGCCCTCGGCCACTTCCCGCGCCGCGCGGGCGTTGTCGCTGCTGACCTTGCCGCGGATGCCATGCGCCTTCAGGAACCCCGCGCATTGCGGCAGGATCACCACATGGCCGTGGGCTTCCTTCACGTCGGCCAGCGTCGCCCCCGGCACGCCCAGAAGGTTGACATGCACCCGGACGAAAGCCTCGTCCACGATATGCAGCCCGGCGCGGGGCAGCAGCGAGTGGACATCGGCAACGCGGCCATAGGTCGAATTCTCGACCGCGAGCATCCCCAGGTCGACCTCGCCGCGCGCCACCTTGTCCACCACTTCCTCGAACGTGGTGCTGGGCACGGGCTGGAAATCCGGGCGCGATTGCTGGCAGGCCTGGTGCGAATAGGCCCCGAGTTCGCCCTGAAACGCGATGCGACCGGCCATGTGACGTCATCCCCTGTCGAAAACCTGCCCCACGGGGCGTTTCGTCGCGCGTCTACACCTTGAAACCGGCCTGTGGAAGCGGATACATACCGCGCAACTTTAGACTGCGGGATAGGTGGACCATGTTCGACACGATGACGATGACCAAGGCCGTGGGCGCAGTCTGCGGCTCGCTTCTGGTCCTGATGCTGGCGAGCTGGGCCTCCGACTCGCTTTACACTGTGGGCGGCGGTCACGGCGAACATGCCGAGGGTGAACTTGCCCAGGCCTACACCATCGACACCGGCGAAGAGGCTGCCCCGGCCGAGGGTGAGGGTGAAACCATCGACGTGGCGGCTCTGCTGGCGGCTGGCGACGCGGCGGCGGGTGAGGCGGTGTTCAAGAAATGCGGCTCGTGCCACAAGCTGGACGGCAATGATGGCGTTGGTCCGCACCTGAACGGCGTCGTCGGTCGCAACCATGCGGCCGCTGCAGGCTATGCCTATTCCGAAGCGAACCTGGCACTGGCGGCCGAACCCTGGACGCCCGAGGCCCTGTTTGCCTTCCTGGAAAACCCCAAGAAGTACATGCCCGGCACGAAGATGGCCTTTGCGGGCCTGCCAAAGCCGGAAGACCGCGCCAACGTCATTGCTTACCTGGCCGCGAATCCCTGATTTTCGGACGCTGCCGAAACACGCAAAGCCGCCCCACCCGGGCGGCTTTTTCTTTGCGCTCACGCAAACGCGCAGGCAATCGCGGGTTGTTGCCTCGACAAAGCGCGAAATAGCATAAATGAATAAGCCGGGCGGCAAGCAGGGAGGCGGACGGATGCGGACAGGCAAGCGGGTGACAACACAGGCGAAAGTGGTACGGGCCAACGTCGGCCCCGTGGTCGCGACCGGGGCGCTGATCGTGGCGCTGGGCGCGTTGGCCCTGCCTGCACGGGCGGAAACCGTGATCAAGTCGCACGGGATTTCCACCTTCGGCGACCTCGCCTTGCCCGCCGACTTCACCCATCTTCCCTACGTCAACCCGAACGCCCCGAAGGGCGGCGAGATGAGCCAGTGGGCACCTGGCAGCTTTGACAGCTTCAATCCCTATGCCATTGCAGGGAATTCGGCCGCGCTGGCCTCGATCTTCTACGAGTCCATCCTGCAGGCCACCGCCGACGACATCAGCGCCGCCTACTGCCTTTTGTGCGAAACGATGGAATATCCCGAGGACCGGTCCTGGGTGATCTTCAACCTGCGTCAGGACGTCAAGTTCTCGGACGGCTCGCCAATGACGGCCGAGGACGTGCTGTTCAGCTACGAGCTGTTCCGCGACAAGGGCATCCCGGAATACCGCAGCGTCGCCAACGCCAAGTTCCAGTCGGTCGAAGTTCTGGACCCCTACCGCATCAAGTTTACCTTCACCCCCGGCACGCCCTTCCGCGACATGCCGGGGCAGGCGGGCAGCCTGACGATCTTTTCCAAGAAGGACTACGAAGACAACAAGCGCGATCTGGAGAAATCCAGCCTGGAGCCCTTCCTGGGAACCGGGCCCTACGTCCTGGAAAGCTTCAAGCCCGGCCAGCAGGTGATCTACGCGCGCGACATGGACTATTGGGGCGAGAAGCATCCGCTGAACGTCGGCCAGAACAACTTTGACCGCATCCGCATCGAATACTTCGCCGACGACAATGCCGCGTTCGAGGCGTTCAAGGGCGGGGTCTACACCTTCCGCAACGAAAGCCTGCCCAAGCGCTGGGCGCTGGAATACGAATTCCCCGCTGTCCAGTCGGGTGGCGTGGTCAAGGAAGTGCTGCCCTCGGGCAACATCGCGGGCGGCCAGTCGATCATCTTCAACCTCCGCCGCGCGCAGTTCCAGGACCCCCGTGTGCGTGAGGCGCTGGGCGTGATGTTCAACTTCGAATGGTCGAACAAGTCGCTGTTCTATGACCTGTTCGCCCGGGTGAACTCGATCTGGGAAAATTCGGACATGGCCGCCGTGGGCACGCCCACGCCCGAGGAAGCGGCGATCCTTCAGCCCCTGGTGGACGAAGGCCTGCTTCCCGCCACCATCCTGACCGACGAAGTGCCGGTGGGCTCGGTGTCTTCTGCCGACACTGCCCTTGACCGCAGGAACCTCCGTCGTGCGTCGCAACTGCTGGACGAGGCGGGCTGGGTCGCCGGTGACGACGGCATCCGTCGCAACGACAAGGGCGAGACCTTGAGGATGGAGATGGTCCATTCCCGCACCGACCTTTTGCCGGTGATGAACGCCTATGTCGAAAACCTGCGCGCGCTGGGCGTGGACGCCAGCTTTGACATCATCGACGACCCGCAACTGCAGGAACGCGCCAGTCCACCGAACTTCGATTTCGACGCGCTGCCGACCACCGTCGTCAATGGCGGTTTGGAACCGGGGGGCGTCTTGAAGCAGGCCTGGGCTTCGGTCGCCAAGGACAACTCCAGCCGCAACCGGATGGGCTATGCCAATCCGGCGGTGGACAAGCTGCTGGACCAGGTCGAAGCCGCGGCCAGCCGCCAGGACCTGACCAACGTCGTCAAGGCGCTGGACCGGGTGCTGCGGTCGGAATTCGTGATGGTCCCGCGTTACTACAAGAAGGACAACTGGGTCGCCTACTACAACATGTACGAACGGCCCGAGACTTTGCCGCCTTATGCGGTAGGCGAACTTGCGTTCTGGTGGTACAACCCCGAAAAGGCCGAGGCGCTGAAGGCCAGTGGCGCGTTGAAGTAACAGGGACGGTCGGGGACTTTGGGCGCCTACATCCTTCGCCGCTTGCTGCTGGTGATCCCGACTTTGTTCGGGGTCATGCTGATCAACTTCGCGCTGACGCAATTCGTCCCCGGCGGTCCGATCGAGCAGGTCCTGGCCCGGCTGGAGGGCGAGGGCGATTCCATCCAGAACATCTCGGGCACCGAAGGCGGCGGGGTGCAAGAGGAAGACTCCGGCTATCAGGGCGCCCGCGGGTTGCCCCCGGAATTCCTGGCCAAGCTGGAAGTGCAGTTCGGCTTCGCCCGCATCGTCTGCGATGAAGGCTTCACCGGCGAGCCGGCCGTCACGGCGCCGGAGTGCCGGAAAGAGGCGATCCCCGCGACGGAACGGTTCTTCATGATGATGGGGAACTATCTGACCTTCGACTTTGGCGAAAGCTACTTCCGGTCGATCTCGGTCGTGGACCTGATCCTGGAAAAGATGCCGGTGTCGATCACCTTGGGCCTCTGGTCCACCCTGATCGCCTACCTGATCTCCATTCCCCTCGGCATCCGCAAGGCCGTCCGCGACGGCTCGCGCTTCGACACCTGGACCTCCGGCATCATCATCGCCGCCTATGCCATCCCCGGCTTCCTTTTCGCCATCCTGTTGATGGTGATGTTCGCCGGCGGCAGCTATTTCCAGTGGTTCCCCCTGCGCGGCCTGACCAGCGACAACTGGGAAGAACTGAGCCTCTGGGGCAAGATCGTCGACTACCTCTGGCACATCACCCTGCCGGTGACGGCGCAGTTGATCTCGTCCTTCGCGGTGCTGACCCTGCTGACGAAGAACAGCTTCCTGGACGAGATCAAGAAGCAGTACGTCCTGACCGCCCGCGCCAAGGGTCTGTCCGAGGCGCGGGTGCTTTACGGCCATGTCTTCCGCAACGCCATGCTGATCGTCATCGCGGGCTTCCCAGCGCTGTTCCTGGGGGTGTTCTTCGGGTCCAGCCTGATCATCGAGGTGATCTTCTCGCTGGATGGCCTTGGGCAGTTGGGCTTCAAATCCGCTGTCGAACGCGACTATCCGGTGATCTTCGGCACGCTTTTCGCCTTCGGGCTGATCGGCCTGGTCGTCGGCATCCTGTCCGACCTGATGTACGTCCTCGTCGACCCCCGCATCGACTTTGACAGGCGCGACTGATGGCCCTTTCGCCCCTGAACCAGCGCCGCTGGCGCAACTTCAAGTCCAACCGCCGCGCCTACTGGTCGCTGTGGATCTTCCTGATCCTCTACGGCCTGTCGCTGTTTGCCGAGCTGATCGCCAACGACCGCCCGATCCTGGTGCAATACCAGGGCAGCTACTACACCCCGGTCATCAAATTCTACCCCGAGGTGGCCTTCGGCGGCGACCTGCGCACCGAAGCCAACTACACCACGCCCGAGGTGCAGTGCCTGATCGTCACCGGCGGGTCGCTGGATTGCTGGGATGACCCGCAGGGCATCAAGGCCGAGGCTGAAACCAAAGGCACCGCCCTGGGTGAACCCGTGCAGCAAGGCTGGATGCTTTGGCCGCCGATCCCCTACAAGTACAACACCATCGTCGACACCGGTGGCGTGGCCCCCGGCCCGCCCTCGGCGCAGAACTGGCTGGGCACCGACGACACCAGCCGCGACGTCCTCGCCCGGGTTATCTACGGCTTCCGCCTCTCCGTCACCTTCGCGCTGATCGTTGTGGCCCTCACCTCGGTCATCGGCATCGCCGCCGGGGCCGTGCAGGGCTATTTCGGCGGCCTCACAGACCTGCTGTTCCAGCGCTTCATCGAGCTTTGGTCCTCGGTCCCGACCCTTTACGTGATCATCATCATCACCGCGATCTGGGCCAAGAGTTTCTGGTTACTCGTCGGCCTCATGGTCCTTTTCGGCTGGACCGGCCTTGTCGGCGTCGTCAGGGCCGAGTTCCTGCGCGCCCGCAATTTCGAGTATGTCCGCGCCGCCAAGGCCTTGGGCGTCTCGGACCCGCAGATCATGTTTCGCCACGTGTTGCCCAACGCGATGGTCGCCACGCTGACCATGCTGCCCTTCGCCATCACCGGCACCATCGCGGGCCTGGCCACGCTGGACTACCTGGGCTTCGGCCTGCCCTCGGACCTGCCGTCATTGGGCCAGCTGACCCGGCAAGCCCAGCAGAACCTGCAGGCGCCGTTCCTGGCTTTCACCGCCTTCTTCACCTTCGCCATCATGCTGTCGCTTCTGGTCTTCATCTTCGAAGGCGTCCGCGATGCCTTCGACCCCCGAAAGACGTTTAGATGAGTGTGCTGGAGGTCAAGGACCTTACCGTCAGCTTTCGCCAGGACGGCCGCATCATTCAGGCTGTGAAGCGGGTATCCTTCACCGTTGCCAAGGGTGAAACCGTCGCGCTGGTCGGTGAAAGCGGGTCCGGCAAGTCCGTCACCGCGCTGTCGACTGTGGGGCTTCTCAGCGACAGTGCCGAGGTCTCGGGTTCGATCACCTATCGCGGGTCGCAGATGGTGCGGGCGACCGAGGCCAACCTGCGCAAGATCCGCGGCAACGACATCAGCTTCATCTTCCAAGAGCCGATGACCAGCCTGAACCCGCTTCACACCATTGAAAAGCAGCTGGCCGAAAGCCTGGCCCTGCACCAGGGCCTGAGCGGAGCCGCAGCCCGCGCGCGGATCATCGAGCTTCTGGGCAAGGTCGGCATCCGTGACGTCGAAAGCCGCCTTGGCGCCTACCCGCACCAGCTTTCGGGCGGCCAACGCCAGCGCGTGATGATCGCGATGGCACTGGCCAACGGGCCGGAGCTTCTGGTCGCGGATGAGCCGACCACGGCGCTGGACGTCACCATCCAGGCGCAGATTCTGGATCTTCTGGCCGACCTGAAGCAGGCCGAGGGCCTCAGCCTTCTGTTTATCACCCACGATCTTGGCATCGTCCGCCGCATCGCCGACCGCGTCTGCGTGATGCAGGGCGGCGAGATTGTCGAACAGGGCCCGACCGCCGACATCTTCGCCAACCCGCAGCACCCCTATACGCAAAAGCTTCTGGCTGCCGAACAGAAGGGCGGTCCCGAACCCGTCCCGACCGGGTCGCAGGAGATCGTGCGGACGGAAAACCTGCGCGTCTGGTTCCCGATCCACAAGGGTTTGCTGCGCCGCACCGTGGGCCATGTGAAGGCCGTCAACGATGCCAACTTGTCCGTTCGCGCCGGGGAAACCCTGGGCATCGTCGGCGAAAGCGGGTCCGGCAAGACCACGCTCGCGCTGGCGATCCTGCGGCTGATCGGCTCGCAGGGGAAGGTCGTGTTCCTGGGCCGCGACATCAGCCGGCTGGACGAAACCTGGGACGGTGCGCCGTCCCGCCGCAGCGCCGAGGCGGGGCCGAAAGGCTGGGACGCGCTGATCGACGCCGCCCGCTCTGACTTTGCGAACACCAGGGGCCGCAAGGCGATGCGGGTGATCCGCCGCAACATGCAGGTGGTGTTCCAGGACCCCTACGGCAGCCTCTCGCCCCGGATGACGGTGGAACAGATCATCGCCGAGGGCCTTGGCGTCCACGGTGTCGAACCCGGTCGCAACCGGACCGAGATGGTGGCCGACATCATGCGCGAGGTCGGCCTGGACCCAGCGATGATGGCCCGGTACCCGCACGAATTCTCCGGCGGCCAGCGCCAGCGCATCGCCATCGCCCGCGCGATGATCCTGCGGCCGCTGCTGGTCGTGCTGGACGAACCGACCAGCGCACTGGACATGACGGTGCAGGTCCAGATCGTCCAGTTGTTGCGTGAGTTGCAGCGGAAATGGGGCCTCGCCTACATCTTCATCAGCCACGACCTGCGGGTGATCCGCGCGATGGCGCACAAGGTCATGGTGATGCAAGCCGGTGACGTTGTGGAATCCGGCGATTGCGAGGCCGTGTTTACCGAACCGAAATCCGATTATACGAAGGCTCTGATGGCGGCAGCCTTCGGACCCGGAATGTGAAGCTTCTCTTCGTCCACCAGAATTTTCCCGGCCAGTTCCTGCACCTCGCGCCCGAGATGCAGCGCCTTGGTCACGACGTGCGGGCCCTGACCGACGCCACAAACCTGAAAACCTCGCCCGTCCCGATCCTGCGCTACACCCACAAGCCGCAAGAGGTGGACGCCAGGGCCACCCGCCTGGGACGCAACTTCACGGTGATGAGCGACCGGGGCGTTTCCGTCGCCCGCCACGCCCGCAGGATGCGGGCCGAAGGCTATGTGCCGGACGTGATCTACGGCCATTCCGGCTGGGGCGAGACGCTGTTTCTGAAAGAGGTCTGGCCCGAGGCCAAGCTGCTGGTCTTCGCCGAATTCTACTATCGCGGCATCGGCGCGGACACTGGCTTTGATCCCGAGTTTCAGGCCCAGGGCTTTGATCAGGTGATGATCTCGCAATCCCGCGCCGCCTATCTGGCGCAGGCGCTGGTCCATGCCGATGCGGGCGTCTCGCCCACCGAATGGCAGGCCAGCACGCATCCCCCCGTTCTGCGCCGACAGCTTGAGGTGATCTTCGACGGCGTCGACTGCGACCGCCTGGCCCCCAACCCGCAGGCGCGGTTTACCCTGCCCGATGGTCGGGTGCTGGCCCGGGGGGACGAGGTCCTGACCTTTGTCAACCGCAACCTCGAACCCTATCGCGGCTGTCACATCTTCCTGCGCGCGCTGCCCGAAGTGCTGGCTGCCCGGCCCAATGCGCAGGTGGTGATCGTGGGCGAGACGGGCGTCAGCTACGGCACTGCGCCCAAGGGCGGCGGCACCTGGAAGGACCTGATCCTGGCCGAGGTGAAGGACCGCATCGACCTGAACCGCGTGCATTTCACCGGCAAGCTGCCCTATGACCGGCTGGTCGATCTGATCCATGTCTCTCGCGTTCACGCCTATCTGACCTATCCCTTCGTCCTGTCCTGGTCGATGGTCGAGACGATGGCGGCGGGGACACTGGTCATCGGCTCGAACACCGCGCCGGTGGCCGAGGTGATCCAGGACGGGGTCAACGGCAAGCTGGTCGATTTCTTCGATGTCGCGGGCTGGTCTGCCGCGCTGAGCGACGCTCTGGCCCGGCCCGAAGCCTATGATCCGATGCGCAAGGCAGCCCGCCAGATGGTGCGCGACAGTTACGACCTGCGCTCGGTCTGCTTGCCGAAACAGGTCGAGCTTCTGACGCGTCTGTCCCGCACCTGACTGCCGATGTCTTCAAAGAAATCGGACCGGAGCCTTCAAAGGATCCGAACCGGAATCTTCCAGAATTCCGGCGCCCTCAGACCGCCGAGGAGTGCTTGGCCTTCTCGCTGTCATAGGCATCGAAGGCCCGTGCGATCATCCGGGTCAAGGGCCGCGCACGGTCGGGGATGCGGAAGCCCTCGTCGCTGACCTGCACCATGTCGCCGAACTCTCTGGCCGCGCGCTGGAACAGGGCTTCGACTGCGGCGGGCGTCACGTCATAGTCGCGCAGAAGCTCGTCGCGCGAGACGAAGAAGTCGCACATCAGCGCCTCGATGATCCGGGCCCGCAGGGTGTCCTCGCCGGTGAAGACATGCCCCCGGTGGGTCGAAAACTGCCCCGCGCGGATCGCCTTGGTATGCGCCGCCGTGGCCGAGGCATTCTGGGCGAAGCCTTGCGGAAAGCGGCTGATCGACGAGGCGCCCAGCCCGATCAGCGTCGGCGCGGTGTCGTCGGTATAGCCCTGGAAATTCCGCCGAAGGGTCCCGGCCTTCAAGGCCTTTGCCATCCCGTCCTCGGGCTTGGCGAAGTGGTCGATCCCGACTTCGACATAGCCATCCCACAGGAACAGCTGCCGCGCCGTTTCGAACAGCGACAGGCGTTCTTCGGGGGTCGGCATCTCGTCCGAGGGGATCATCTGCTGCCGGCGGCTCATCCACGGGACATGGGCATAGCCGTACAAGGCCACCCGGTCGGGCGACAATGTCAGCAACTTCTGCACCGAATCGGAAATCCGCGGACCGGTCTGGAACGGCAATCCGTACAGGATGTCGGCGTTCAGACTGGCCACCCCGCGCGCCCGGATGCGTTCGGCCACATCGCGGGTGAGCTGATAGCTTTGTTCGCGCCCGATCGCTTTCTGGATCACGGGGTCGAAGTCCTGCACCCCGATCGAGGCCCGGTTCATCCCCGACGCCGCAAGCGCATCCAGCCGCGCATCGTCAATCTCGTTCGGGTCAATCTCGACCGAGAATTCCCCATCCTCGGCCAGGGGCACCACGTCGAAGATCGTGTCCGCCAGACCCCGCATCAGGTCGGGGGACAAAAGCGTCGGCGTCCCTCCGCCCCAGTGCAGCCGCGACAGCCGCACACCGCGCGGCAAATGCGTGCGCAACAGCGCAATCTCGGCCTTCAGCGTCTCGACATAGGCGATGACCGGCTCGTCTGAGGTCGTGCCTTGCGTCCGGCAGGCGCAGAACCAGCACAACCGTCGGCAGAAAGGCACGTGTATATAGAGCGAGACTGCGCTATCCTGCGGTATCGTCTCGATCCATCGGGCGAAATCCGACGGTCCAATGTCCGACCCGAAGTGTGGGGCCGTCGGATACGACGTGTAACGCGGTACGCGTGCGTCGAATAGCCCAAGCCGGGCGAGTTGCGGGTCATGTGTCATGCGGTTAAGATAGAAAGAGTGTCAAGGTCGCTCCTTGACTCAGATCAAGGGACTGGAAAACCGATGCACGATCACTCGGTTCACGTTCAGTGCGGCGATTGTCCGATCCGGCATCGGGCGGTCTGCGCGCGCTGCGAAACGGACGAGCTTTCGCAGCTGGAGCAGATCAAGTATTATCGCAGCTTCCAGGCGGGCCAGACGGTCATCTGGTCCGGTGACCGGATGGAATTCGTCGGTTCGGTGGTCAGTGGCATCGCCTCGCTGACCCAGACGATGGAGGACGGCCGCCGCCAGATGGTGGGTCTGCTGCTGCCGTCGGATTTTGTCGGTCGCCCGGGCCGGTCCACCGCCGCCTTCGACGTGACCGCGACCACCGACCTGGTGATGTGCTGCTTCCGCAAGAAGCCCTTCGAAGAGATGATGTCCACCACGCCGCACATCGCCCAGCGTCTGCTGGAAATGACGCTGGACGAGCTGGACGCCGCGCGGGAATGGATGCTGCTTCTGGGGCGCAAGACGGCGCGCGAGAAGATCGCATCGCTGATCTCGATCATCGCCCGTCGTGATGCGGCGCTGCAGGCGCGCAAGAGGTCCGGCCCGCTTTCGGTCGATCTGCCGCTGACGCGGGAGGAAATGGCCGACTATCTGGGCCTGACGCTGGAGACGGTAAGCCGTCAGATTTCCGCGTTGAAGAAGGACGGGGTGATCACGCTGGAGGGCAACCGCCACGTCTCGATCCCCGATCTGGACCGCCTGCTGGAAGAGGCGGGCGATGACAGCGATGGCGGGATGCTGGTCTAGGTGCTGACCTTCCACACCTGCGATGTCTTTACCGACCGGGCCTTTGCGGGCAACCCGCTGGCCATCGTTCTGGACGCCGACGACCTGACGCCGGGCCAGATGCAGACGCTTGCGCGCGAGTTCAACCTGTCCGAGACGATCTTTGTCCAGCGCCCGGTGAACCCGGCCCACACCGCCCGCGTCCGCATCTTCTTTCCCACGGCCGAGATTCCTTTCGCCGGTCATCCGACCATCGGCTGCGCGATCCATCTGGCCACGGCGGCCGCGGGGCCCGGGGACTTCGAGACCCGGGTCCTGCTGGAGGAAGAGGCCGGCCTCGTGCCCGTCCGCGTCTGGCGGCAGGGGGCCGAGACGCGGGCCGAGTTCGTCGCCCCCGTGATCCCGCATGCCGTGACCGATGCGCCCGACCTTGCGGCGGCGCTGGACCCCGCCCGACTGGCTGCAAGCCTTGGGCTGCCGGTCGGCGAGATCGGCTTTGCCAGCCATCACCCCGGTCTTTGGCAGGGCGGGCCGCGGTTTCTTTACGCCCCGGTCGCGTCCCTGGCTGCCTTGGCGAGGGCCCGCCCGATCCAGCCGATCTGGTCCGAACAGATGCAGGCCGGCGGGGTGGACAGCATCTATCTTTACACGCCGGGGCCGGACTGCGATTACCGCGCGCGGATGTTCTCGCCCACTGCGGGCATCCCCGAGGACCCGGCGACCGGCTCGGCCAGCGCGATCCTGGCCGCGCAACTTCTGGCGTCGGGGGCATTGGCCGAGGGCGAGACGCGCTTTGCTTTGCGGCAGGGCGTGGAGATGGGGCGGCCCAGCGACATCGGGCTGACGGTTGTCCTGCGTGGCGGGGTCATCGGCCCGGTCCGGGTTGCGGGCAGTGCCGTTCCCGTCGCGTCTGGCCGGATTCGCGTGCCGGGCAAGCTGGAGCATGCCACCTGATTGAAGGCTTCTGCGGCGCAGGGCCGGGAAGGTGGGCGAATCGCCCACCCTACGCCTGCGCAAGGGTCTTGCGGACCAGGCCCGTATCCGAGGTGGACAGCGGCCTTATCCGGCGCGCGCGAAGGTGTCGGCCGAGGACCAGGCCCAAGCCTCGGCGAACCGCGGCGACGAGGACGGGTCGGCCGTCAGCTGACCGGGGGCCAGCTGTTCGTATTGCTCGGCCAGCGAGATCACCTTGTCGGAAGAGGCCCGCCGCAGAAAGTGGTGCGGCTTGAGCGCGGACGGGTGTGAGACGCCTGCCGCCGCCACCAGCTCGGCCAGGGCATGCAGCGTGTTGCGGTGGAAGCTGGCCACCCGTTCCGCCTTGTCCGGCACCACGATCGCCCGCTGCCGCAGCGGGTCCTGCGTCGCGACGCCCGTCGGGCAGGCCCCCGTGTGGCAGGACTGCGCCTGGATGCAGCCCACGGCGAACATGAACCCGCGGGCCGCGTTGCACCAGTCGGCCCCCAGCGCCATGACGCGGGCGATGTCGAAGGCCGAGGTGATCTTGCCGCTGGCCCCGATCTTCACCCGGTCCCGCATGCCGATCCCGACCAGCGCGTTGTGGACGAAGCTGAGGCCGTCGCGGAGCGGCATGCCGACATGGTCCATGAACTCCAGCGGGGCGGCACCCGTTCCGCCTTCCTTGCCGTCGACCACAATGAAGTCAGGCGTGATCCCGGTTGCCAGCATCGCCTTGCAGATCGCCATGAACTCCCACGGGTGGCCGATGCAGAGCTTGAACCCGGCAGGCTTGCCGCCCGACAGATCCCGCATCTGAGACACGAATTCCAGCAGGCCGATGGGCGTCGAGAACACCGCATGGCTGGCGGGCGAGACGCAATCCTGCCCCATCGGCACGCCGCGGATGCGCGAGATCTCCTCGGTCACCTTCGCGGCAGGCAGCACCCCGCCGTGGCCGGGCTTGGCGCCTTGTGACAGCTTCAGCTCGACCATCCGGATCTGCGGGTCCGCCGCGGTCTCGGCGAACTTTCCGGGATCAAAGCCGCCGTCCGCCGTCCGTGCCCCGAAGTAGCCCGAGCCAAGTTCCCACACCAGATCGCCGCCATGCTCTCGGTGGTAGGGCGAGACCCCGCCTTCGCCCGTGTCATGGTAGAACCCGCCCGCCTTCGCCCCCTTGTTCAGCGCCCGGATCGCATTGGCCGAGAGCGAGCCATAGCTCATCGCGGAGATGTTCAGCAGGCTGGCGGAATAGGGCTGGGCGCAGCTTGCCCCGACAATCGTGCGCAGCTTGTCATGCGTCAGGGCGGGTTTCGGGGCGATGGAATGGTGCAGCCATTCGTAGTGCTGCTGGTAGACGTCGTATTGGGTGCCGAAGGGTCGCTTGTCGAGATCGCGCTTGGCGCGCTGGTAGACGATGGCGCGCTTGTCCCGTGGGAAGGGCGCGCCGTCCTTGTCGCCTTCGAAGAAGTACTGCCGCATCTCGGGGCGGATCGCCTCCAGCAAAAAGCGCAGGTGGGCGGCGACGGGGTAGTTGCGCAGGACCGCGTGACGGGTCTGGCGCAGGTCACGCAGGCCAAGCAGAACCGACGCCAGGCAAAGCGTCCCGAAGGGGAGCAGCCACCAGTCCTGCGTCGGGAAGGCCAGCATCAAGAGGGCGGCCACGACCACCAGGATCGCAGGCCAGGTGATCATGGCATAGCGCAGCGTGAAGATCGTCGTCAGCATTCCGGCCCCCGGGTTCGGTCGGACCAGAGTTAACCCTCAAGCTTGACACTTGCTTAACACCGTTCAGAACGGTGCGGGGGCCGCAAAACTGACCCATTCGCCGGTGGTGGGATGGTGAAGGCCCAGCGTCTCGGCATGCAGCATCAGGCGGGTGTGGTCGGCCAGCGTCTCGGGCGCGTAGATCTGGTCGCCCAGGATCGGATGCCCCAGCGCGAGCATGTGGACGCGCAACTGGTGGCTGCGCCCGGTATGCGGTGTCAGGCGCACCCGGGTTTCCTGGTCGCTGCGGTCCAGCACCTGCCAGTCGGTGACGGCGGGGCGGCCCTTCACCGGGTCCACCTTCTGGCGCGGCCGGTAGTCCCAGTCGCTTCCCACGGGCAGATCGACAGTGCCACTGTCGGGCTCCAGACGGCCCTTCAGCCGGGCGATGTAGGTCTTCTGCGCGCGGCGCTTTTCGAACTCTTGCCCCAGAAAGCCCTGGGCCTGTTTGGTGCGGGCGAAGATGATGACGCCACTGGTGTCGCAATCCAGCCGGTGGACCGTCAGCGCATTCCAGCGCGCTGCCTGCAGGCGGGAGATCAGGCAGTCCTGCCGGTTCTCCAGTTTGCCCGGCACGGTCAACAGGCCTGCGGGTTTGTCCAGCACCAGGATCGCCGCGTCCTCGTGCAGGATCTGCAACGGACTGTCCGGCGGGTCGTAGGCGAAATCCCGGATGAGCGAGGGCTTATGCAACCGTATGGCCTTCCGCCGTCAGGCGGGCGTGCAGGTGGCGGATATGCGCGGGGCCAACCTCGCAGCAGCCGCCGATCAGCGTGGCCCCTTGTGCCACCCAGCCAAGCGCGAAATCGGCGTAGCGCTCGGGCGACAGGTCGTGGCGGGCGCAATAGTCGGGGGCGCTGGTGCCGTGCGTGTGCGGCGTGATCTCGGAAAATCCGTTGGCATAAGCCCCGAAGGGCAGGCCAAGGGGCTTCAGTGCCGCGAGGGCGGCCGACATCGCCTCGGGCATCGAGCAGTTGGCCAGGACGGCGTCGGCGGGCGTCTCGCTCAGGACCTCGGCCAAGGCCGCGACAGGCTCACCCGACCGCAGCTTCGTGCCGTCGCGGTCCTGGACCGAGACCGAGAGCCAGACCGGGCGGTCGGTCGTGCGCGCGCCCCGCAGCGCACCGCGGGCGAGGTCCAGCGACGAGATCGTCTCGATCAGGATCACGTCGACATGGGCGGCAAGGATGCGGGCCTTTTCCGCATAAAGCGCAGTGGAAACCGCGACTGGCGGAGTCAGGTCGGGGCGGTAGCTTTCGCCCAGAGGTCCCATCGACCCGGCGATCAGCCCGCGACCGGCCGTGGCCCGGGCCTCATGCGCTTCGGCCAGGGCGCGCAGGTGCAGCGCGTGGTAAAGCGCGTCCAGCCCGTGCGGCTGCAGGCGGTCGTGCAGGATGTTGTAGGTGTTGGTCGTGGCAAGGCTGGCGCCCGCGGCAAAGTAATCCTCGTGGATGGCACGGACCAGGCCGGGGTGGTCAAGCATCACCCGCGTTGCCCAGAGCGGCCCCGGGTCCGAGCCGGCGCGGGCGATCAGTTCCTGGCCCATGCCGCCGTCGAGAAGGGTGATCTCGGTCATTTCGTGTCCTGTCGTTGCGCCTGTGGCCAGCCCCGGAGGGTTTTCACACCCTCCGACCCTCCGGTGGGATATTTGCACAAAGATGAAAGCGCAACTCGGTCTGGAGGGTCAGGTCGCGTCGTGGAAGACCTCGGCAAGAAGGGGGACGAGCCAATCTTCGTCGGCCTTGGTGAAAGCGGCAGGGGTGTCGCTGTCAAGGTCAAGGACGCCAAGAAGCCGGCCCTCGCCGTTCCAGACCGGAAGCACCAGTTCGGATTTCGTCGAGGACGAGCAGGCGATGTGGCCGGGGAAGGCCTCGACGTCGGGCACGTTCTGGATCTGGCCGGTGCGGGCCGCGGCCCCGCAGACCCCGCGCGAAAACGGGATCACCAGGCAGCCGTGGCCGCCCTGGTAGGGGCCGATCTTCAGCAATTCCGGCGCGGTGACGCGGTAGAAGCCGGTCCAGTCGCAGAAGGGGTGCGCGTGGTGGATCTCGCACACCACGGTGGCCATCAGCGCGACGCTGTCCGTCTCGCCGTGGGTCAGGGCGCGGATCGCCTGGGTGATCGCCGTGCGGTCAAGCGTCTGGGCGGGGTCAGTAGCCAAGGGCGCAGCCGTCCTTTCTGGGGTCCGAGGCTCCGACCAAGAGGTCTCCGTCGATGCGGATCGCCTGGGCCCCACCCAAAGGAGTGTCCGGAATGACAACCTTGTGGCCCATCGCGGCCAGGTCGCTGCGGACCTGGTCGGAATAGCCACGCTCGACCTCCATCCCCTCGGGGCCCGAGAAGCAGCGCGGGGCGTCGATCGCGGTCTGCGGATCAAGCGCAAAGTCGGTAAGGTTCGACACAAAGCGCGCGTGGCCGCAAGGCTGGTAAGCCCCGCCCATCACGCCAAAGGGCATCAGCACCTTGCCGTTCTGCCGGATCATGCCCGGGATGATCGTGTGCATCGGCCGCTTGCCCGGCCCGGCCTCGTTCGGGTGGCCTTCCTGCAAGGTGAAGCCCGCGCCGCGGTTCTGGAAGTTGATCCCGAACTTCGACGAAGCAAGGCCCGAACCAAAGCCCCAGAAGATCGAATAGATCAGCGACACCGCCATCCGGTCGCGGTCCACGACGGTGATGTAGATCGTGTCGCGGTGCACCGCCTCGGTCAGAGGGGCGGCGGCGGACATCGCACGCTTGGGGTCGATCAGCGCAGCAAGTTTCGCCGCCGTGTCGGGCGACAGCATGTGCGCCAGCCGGGTGGTATGGTCGGGATCGGCGATGAAACGGTTGCGGGCGTCATAGGCCAGCTTCGTCGCCTCGGCCTCGACATGGGCGCGCTGGGTGCCGAACGGGTCCATCGACGACAGGTCGAAGTGCTTGAGGATGTTCAGAAGCAGGATCGCCGTCGCCCCCTGGCCGTTCGGCGGGTGCTCGACCAGCTCGACCCCCTGGTAGGGACCCGAGACCGGCGTGGTGTAGTCGCAGGCGGTGGCGGCCAGGTCGTCATGGGTGTGGGTGCCGCCCAGGCCCTGCAGCGAGGCGATCATGTCCTCGGCGACCTCGCCCTCATAGAACCCGGCGCGGCCTTCGCGCGCGATGCGGCGCAGGACTTCGGCCTGACCGGGGGCACGGAAGACCTGGCCGATGGTGGGGGCCTGGCCGTTCAGCGTGTAGAAGTCGCGCGCGGCACCCTTCAGGCAGGGCAGATCGTCCGCCCAGTCAAAGGCGACACGGGGGGCGACGGGGATGCCTTCCTCGGCATAGTGGATCGCGGGGGCAAGAACCTCGGCCAGCGACTTCATGCCATAGTCGGCGTTCAGACGGCAGAAGGCGTCGATGGCGCCGGGCAGGGTGACCGATTCGATGGCCTGGATCGGCATCGCGGTCAGGCCCTTGGCGCGAAGGTCGGCGGCGTTCAGCCCCCGGGGCGCGCGGCCCGAGCCGTTCAGCGCGACGATCTCTTCGGACCCGGCCGGTTTCAGAAGGACAAAGCAATCACCCCCGATGCCGGTCATCTGCGGTTCTGCAATTCCAAGCACCAGGGCCCCGGCAAGGGCCGCGTCGGCAGCATTGCCGCCCGATTTCAGCACCTCGATGGCGACCTGGGCCGCGATGGGGTGCGACGTGGCGCAGATGCCGTTGCGGGCATAGACGGCCGAGCGGCCGGGCAAGTGAAGGTCGCGCATCATTTCCCCCGAGTCTGATGCAACGAAGCTAGGCCGCAGCCGGGACGATGCCAAGGGCAGAAAGGACCCCTGACATCCGGGAGAGGGTGGGACTGAGGAACCGGATGCCAGGGGGCAGCGTGTCGCCGCAACACCGGTTTCGCCCGCCGCTTCAGCCAAGGTGGGACGACTTGATGGCAGGCTGGTGACGAATTGCTAGAATGCGACCTGTCTAGGCGTCCAGCGGCAGAAGAAAGCTTACCCGGTTGCTGCCGCCGGTCCTGACATAGGCCAGGTCGCGGGTCAGGCTGCGGATCATGTGCCAGCCGAAGCCACCTTCCGGCAAGGTCTCAAGCGGGGTTCCCAGGTCAGGCGGATTTCCTTCGGGCAAGGTGCCGCCCGGCATCACCAAACCCTGGTCCACCACCAGGCAATGGATGCCGGCGGCCACCGGGACCAGCGTGACCGCCACCGGCCCCGGCCGGCCATCATAGGCGTGTTCCGTCACGTTGTTCAGCACCTCGGCCAGCACAAGCTCGACCGTGCCGCGGGCATCGGGCGAAAGACTGCGCAGCGCGGGCGCGGCAAGCATCTGCGCCAGGCTGTTTCGCACGGCAAGCGGGCTGGCCAGGAAGACCAGGTGCAGCCCGCCCGCCGTTCCTGCCTGATCAGGCGCTGGCAGCATGCGAGATGGCAACTTCGACCGAAGGATGGATGGTGAAGATGCTGTCCATCCGGGTCAGGCGGAAGACCTTCTCGACCGTGGGGGTCAGGCCGGCAAGTTCCAGCACCCGGTCGGGGCCCAGAAGCTTCTTCACCGCCACGATGGCGCCAAGCCCTGACGAATCCAGGAACTGGACGCGGGCAAGGTCCAGGACCACGCGGTTTGGTGCGGTTTTGGTCAGGTCGCGCATCTTTTCCTTGAACTGGATCGCCGTCGCGGCGTCGATCCTGTCGTCGATCACCGAAACCGACATCACCTTGGGACGAGTCTGAGTCTGCAGTTGCATGGAGCACCCCTTCGCTTGCGTTTCTCGCAGGTTAGGGGCAAAGGGTGAACAAGTGGTAAGCGGCTGCCGATCAGTTCAGCTGGAATGTCACCGGATAGCGCCCATCCTCAAAGTCGCCGAAAAGGTCGCCAAGGTCGGGGTGATCCACCGGCTCGCCGGTTTCATCCGGGACCAGGTTCTGCTCGGACACATAGGCCACATAGTAGCTTTGCCCATTTTCGGCGAGCAGGTGATAGAACGGCTGGTCCTTGGAGGGGCGGCTGTCTTCGGGAATGTTGTCGTACCATTCCTCGGTATTGGAAAACATCGCATCGACGTCGAACACGACACCCCGGAACGGATGCTTCCGATGACGGAGCACCTGCCCGATATGGTACTTGGCGTGCGTCGTCTGCATCTGACAATCTCCCGGATTTTCTTTACGCTCTTGCAACGAAACTGTCCACTTTGACGCGCCACTGTGAGGGAAACAGTCTGTGGGCCAGACCCCTACAGTCAGGCAACCCGCGGGCAGGTGCCTTCTCGGCGGGCACCTCGCGGGTTTCTGATCTGCGGGTCCGGCAATGCCCATTTCATCCCCGCGCCGAATAAGCTAAACTTGCTGCAAAAGAAAAGTGCACGAGGGGCAAATGAGCAGGTTTCTCCGTGCGTCGCTGGTGGTCCTTTGTCTTGCGTCCTGCGGGGGCGGGGGCAACTACTCGGCGCCGAGGCAGTTGGACGATGCATGCGCGATCCTGCGCGAGCGGCCGCAATATCTGCGGGCGATGGAGCAGACTGAACGCCGCTGGGGTATCCCGGTGCATGTCCAGATGGCCACGATCTACCAGGAATCGAAATTCATCGGCAACGCGCGCACTCCGCATACCTTTGCGCTGGGCGTGATCCCGATGGGCCGGCAAAGCACCGCCTATGGCTATAGCCAGGCGCTGAACGGCACCTGGGAGGAATACCAGGCCAGTGTCGGCGGGCGGCGGGCCAAGCGCGACGACATCGGTGACGCCACGGATTTCATGGGCTGGTACATGGACGAATCCGCCCGGTCGCTGGGGATTTCGAAGGACGACGCCCAGGCGCAGTATCTGGCCTATCACGAAGGCCGCACCGGCTATGCCAATCAAAGCTACCTTGGAAAACCCTGGTTGGTCGAGGTTGCTGCCGCCGTGGGGGCCAGATCAGCGACCTATCGCGAGCAATTGCAGTCCTGCCGGTAACGCTCCCGGCAAATGTCCGCGTCCAGATGATCCGTCCGCTCAACTGGCCTGACGCAGTTCCAGACTGGCGTGGGTTTCGGGCCGCAGCCTGAAATCCGCAATGCAGCCCACCAGATCATCGGCCGCGCGGGTCATTTCCGCAGTGGCGGCCGCCGTCTCTTCGAACATGGCGGCATTGCGCTGGGTGGCCTGGTCCAGGTCGGTCACCGTCTTTGAAAGGTCTTTCAGTCGTCCGGTCTGATCCGTGGTCGCCTGGGTGATTTCGACCATGCGCTCGTGAATTTCGGTGATGGCGCTGCGAATTTCGCCGATGGCTTCGCCCGCACGGTTCACCAGCGTTTCGCCCGTCTTCACCTCGGTCACGGACTGTCCGATCAGCATTGCGATCTCTTTCGCCGCGGTTGACGATTTGAGGGCAAGCGCCCGCACTTCCGACGCGACAACGGCAAATCCGCGACCGGCGTCCCCGGCACGAGCGGCCTCGACACCGGCATTCAGCGCCAGGAGGTTGGTCTGGAAGGCGATCTCGTCGATCACCCCGATGATGCGCGAAATCTGGTCCGAGCCATCCGCGATCCGGGACATGGCCTGCACCGCATCCATAACGACAACGCTGCTTGCCTCGGCGCTGTGGCGGGCGCTGGATGCAAGGCGGCTCGCCTCGGCAGTCTGCTCACTGGTCTGGGTGGTTGACCGTGACATCTGCGACAGGGCCCCCGACGCCTGGGCCAGCGAGTTGGCCTGCTTTTCCGTCCTGCTGGACAGGTCGATTGCCGACTTGCTGAGGCTGGAACATTCGTGCTGCACCGAGCGCGCGTTCTGGCTGACGTTGTGCAGGGTGTCGGCCAGACGATCGAACGTCGCGTTCAGGTTGGTCCGCACGGTTTCAAGTTCGCCCACGAGCGGCGTGTCGATCCGGTAGCCGAGATCCCCGCTGGCAAGCCGGTCCAGTGCAAGGGCGATGGTCTCGGTACCCAGCTTTCGCGCGGTGACGTCCGTTGCATATTTCACGACTTTCTCAACCCGACCCTCGGCGTCGAACACCGGGTTGTAGCTGGCCAGGATCCAGACATCGGTCCCCGCCTTGCTGCGACGCTGGAACTCTGAACTGATCAGCTTGCCCGCGCGCAGGCTGGCCCACAACGCATGGTAGGCCGGCAGGTCCGCCTCACCCGGCGGCATGAAAAGGGAGTGGTGCTGTCCGACGATCTCCTCCAGCCGGTAGCCGACAACGGCAAGGAAATTCTGGTTTGCCGTCAGGATGCGTCCGGTCGGATCAAACTCGATCACCGCCTGAGCCCGGTCGATGGCGGCGATCCTGCCCGCCGTTTCCAGTGCCGCACGCTTGGTCTGGCTGATGTCAGTGGCAAACTTGATGACCTTGGCAACCTTGCCATCGGCCCCAAGGATCGCATTGTAGGTCGCCTGCAGCCAGACACGCCCCCCCGATTTGCTGCGCCGACAGTATTCGCCGGTGTGAAAGCCGCCCGCGCGCAGACTTTCCCAGAAGGCGCGGTAATCGGGGTCATCGGCTGTCGTGTCGATCAGGAACATCGAATGGTGCTTGCCGCGCAGATCTGCCAGGCTATAGCCCATCGCCGCCAGAAAGCTTTGGTTCGCAGTCAGGATGGTGCCGTTCGTGTCGAATTCAATGACCGCCTGCGACCGCTCGATTGCAGTCCGAATCCCCTCGGCCTCCAGCGTTTCGTCGGTGCGCCTGGTCACGTCGGTCGCGTATTTCACGAAGCCGTCGATCGTGCCGTCCGGTCCCATCAGCGCCGTGTAACTTGCCGCAAGCCAAAGGGGACTGCCGGTCTTGGACCGCCGCTCGACCGTCTGCGACAGGGAGTGGCCGGCCCGAAGTCTGTCCCAGAAGTGCTGGTATTCCGGGCGGTCGGCGCTGCCCGGCGGCATGAAGATGCGGTGATGCGCGCCAATAATCTCATCCCGCGTGTAGCCGGTCGTGGCCAGGAACAGATCGTTCGCGTCGCGGATCGTGCCATCCAGGTTGAACCAGATAATCGCATGGGTCCGCGTCAGGGCAGCAGCCAGTGCGTCGGCCCCGGACAGGCAGGCCGCAGGGTGCGATTTGCGGAGGAACGACAGCATTGCGGGACTCCTTGGACCCGCAAAGCCTAGGAGCCGCACCTCAACAATCGCTTAACGTCTAAAATGATGCCCGTTTTCCACGGCCCGCCTGCCGATCAGTTCCCGCGCTTTGCCGTCTCGGCGGTGATGTCGAACAGGCTGGCACGCATCTGGCCCCCTTTCTTCATCTCGCCCAGGATCACCGTGGTCTGAGCACCAAGATCGTCGGTGATGATCCACTGGCGCAGCTCGACCGGGTTGTCGGTGAAGACAAGTTCGATGGTGCCGTATTCCGGGTTCTCGGGGTCCTGGGCCGACACGCGGGTCGACGTGCCATCATCGCTGTGGCCGACTACCATCTTCGCCTGGCCCAGGTTGACGTCCTTGGCCAGGATCAGGTTCAGCGGCGTGCGTTTCAGCGGGTACTGTTCGGGCGGCTGGTTCGACTTGGCGTCGAAGATCGCGACCTGCTGGCCGCCGGCAATCACCAGGCTGCGGTCGGGCGGGGCGTATTCGAACCGCACCCGGCCGGGGCGGTTGATGTAGATCTTGCCGGTCGAGATCGACCCGTCCGAGTTCACCTGCGTGAAGTCGGACTCCACCGTGGTCAGGCTGTTCAGATAGGACGACAGGGTGGCAAGCGAGATCTTCTCGGCCGCCGCGGGAAACGGCAGCAGAAAGGCGAGCGGGGCCAGAAGGGCAAGACGACGGTTCATGCGGTGAATATAGCGGCCCGCGTCGCCGGATGCACCCCCACCCCCGGTTCTGTTGCAGCGACCTGCCGAGCCTGTGAAGGCCGCGTGACCGTCAATCCTGCGGCGTGGACCCAAATCTATGGAAGAATATCCTATAGAAATGCAAAAGCGCCGCAGAAAAATGCTCTCTGACGTATTCATGCGCCCAAAATCCCCAAGAAATCCCATCCAGTTCGCCATATCTTCCGCACAGGTTGAACGCTGGATCGAGGATGGGTCGGATGAAGGTCGTTGTTCTTGGCGCGGGTGTGATCGGGGTGACGTCGGCCTGGTATCTGGCCAAGGCGGGGCATGAGGTCACCGTGATCGACCGCCAGCCCGCCGCCGCGCTGGAGACGTCCTTTGCAAACGCGGGCGAGATCAGCCCCGGCTATTCCTCGCCCTGGGCGGCCCCCGGCATCCCGATCAAGGCGCTGAAGTGGATGTTCATGGAACATGCTCCGCTGATCATCCAGCCGCGGATGGACTGGACGAAGCTGTCGTGGATGGCGCGGATGCTGATGAACTGCACGTCCGAGGCCTATGCGGTGAACAAGTCGCGCATGGTCCGGCTGGCGGAATACTCGCGCGATTGCCTGATGGACCTGCGGGCCGAGACCGGGATTTCCTACGACGAACGCACGCAAGGCACGCTGCAGCTTTTCCGCACGGAAAAGCAGGTGGCGGCGGCGGAAAAGGATATCGCGGTCCTCAAGGCCGACGGCGTCCCGTTCGAGGTGCTGGATGCCGAGGCCTGCATCGCCGCCGAGCCGGGCCTGGCCGGGGCCAAGCACAAGATCGCGGGTGGGCTGCGCCTGCCGGGGGATGAAACCGGTGACTGCTTCAAGTTCACCCAGTCGCTTGCCGACATGGCCCGCGCCCAGGGTGTCACCTTCCGCCACGGCGTCGCCATCGACCGGCTGGAGGCCGACAAGGGCCGGATCACCGCCGTCCACACCTCGGAAGGCCGGGTCACGGCGGATGCCTTCGTCGTGGCGCTGGGGTCCTATTCGCCGATGCTGGTGCGTGACTTCGGGATCAAGCTGCCGGTCTACCCGATCAAGGGCTATTCGATCACCGTGCCGATCGTGGACGAGGCCCGCGCTCCGGTGTCGACGGTGATGGACGAAACCCACAAGATCGCCATCACCCGGCTGGGCGACCGCATCCGCGTCGGCGGCATGGCGGAAATCGCCGGGTTCGACCACAGCCTGTCGCCCAAGCGCCAGGCAACGCTGACCCATTCCGTCGAGGACCTGTTTGGCGGCGCGGGCGACCAGTCCCAGGCGAAATTCTGGTGCGGCCTGCGTCCGATGACGCCCGATGGCACGCCCATCGTTGGCCGCTCGCCGATCCAGAACCTGTTCCTGAACACCGGCCACGGCACCTTGGGCTGGACGATGGCGGCAGGGTCCGCCCGAGTGCTGGCCGACATCGTCAGCGGTCGCCGCGCCGAGATCGAGGCCGCCGACCTGGGCTACGCCCGCTACCTGCGCGACGGTCGCAAGGGTCAGCGTCCGCAGTCGGGGATGCCGGTTCCGGCGTAAACCGACGGCGCATCTCGCCGTAACCAAGGGTTGCATCGCGCGCCCCGGTCTCGCTGATGTGGCGAGCCGCATTACCCACTGGATTGAAACGCGATTTCGGCGCACACTGCAGCCATGCGTCGGCAGCGGGGAATGCAGCGTGACGGCAGAGCGGAACGGACTTATCGACTATGGCCGGTTCGCTGCGGCGCTTGGCCTGGTCTGGTTCTTCACCCAGGCGCCGGGCAACCGGATCGCCTATCTTTCCGTGCCGTTCCTGCTTGTGATCCTGACCTTGCCCACCACGGGGACCATCGCAGCCAAGGCGCGGCGGCTTCTGTTGCCCTTCCTGATCTGGTCGCTGGTCTTTGCGGTCGTGCAGATCGCGTTCACGCTGAAGACACACGCCCCGCCCTTCGGCTGGTGGGAAGACTACATGCTGTTGACCGGGACCTGGTACCACTTGTGGATTCTGCCCTTCGCCTTCCTCGCTTCGGTCCTTGCCCCGTGGTTCCAGCATCCGCTCGCCTCGCTTGGCACCGCGCTTCTGGTGGCGCTCCTCATGGCGGTAGAGGGCACGCCGGAAGCCGTTCCCTTCGGAATGTGGAGCTTCGGCATCATCCCGATTGTCGTCGGCATCGCCTTCTTTGCCTGGGGCTGGCGTCTGGCTGTCGTGACGCTGATCTTGAGTGCGACGATCCTGTTCCTGGGACGACCCGCGCCGGACAACACCACCATCCTGGTCGGCACGGCGCTTGCCCTGCTGTTCATGTCGATCCACCTGCCCGCCACGCCGACGTCGGACTGGTGTGGCCGGATGTCGACCTGGATCATCGTGTCCCACCCGCTGGCGATCATCATCGGTCAGTCGCTGCGGATCACCTATATCGAGCTTGCGCTCTTTTCCGTCGTGGTCAGCGTGATACTGGCCCAGATCCTTGAGGCGGCGACGCAAGGCTCACGACGCGATCAGCTTAAGCTGTCCTGACCGCTAAAGCCGCACCGACTGGGCAACTCTGCGCAACTGGACGCGGGCCAGACCCGGATTGGCGGTTTCCCCGTCCATCGTGACGCAGAGAAACGCCTTCGGCGACTGGGGCAGGGGGCGGATCAGCAGGACGCTGCGGCCCAGGGTCACCAGGATATCCTCGACGCTGTCGTCGACCAACTCCATCGCCCGCAGGTGCGCCCGGCCAAGGCCGACCGCTGCGGCCATCACGGATTCATGGTCGTGCGGACCTTCGTCCTGCTCGGCCGCCAGCACATGCCCCGTCACGCTGTCGACCAGCCAGGCGCCGACGAAGCCGCTGACCCGACGCAGGCCCGAGATGTCGACCTCGTTCCCGCGCAGGAAGGTGCGGCGCGGGCGGACAGGAAGCGGCGCAGGCCGGGCCTCCGGGACGACAGCGCGCACCGGACCCTCGGCGGCCGGGGTCATCGGCACCAGCCGGCGCAGCAGCACCACCTTGCGGTCCTTTGCCTCGGGCTGCGGCAGGATGCGCTGCCAATCCTCGGCCTTCTGGAACCGGGCCGCGGGCACCACGGCCATTGCCCGGTCGATGCTATCCAGGAAACCTGCCGGATAGCCCGTGATCCGCCCCGCCAGCGGACGGCAAGGATCGGGCCGTTTTTCGGCCATCGCCGACAGCCGTGACTGGCAATTCTCGGGCGCGGTGCCAGAGATCGCATGATACAGCGATGCCGCCAGCGAGTAGATGTCGCTCCACGGTCCGGAATTTCCGCCCGCCGCGTACAACTCATGCGGAGAGTAGCCGTCCTTCACCACGCTAAGGCCTGAATACTTCTGTGCCTCGCCCGCCGCACTGCGCCGCGCGGCACCAAAGTCGATCAGGATCGGCTCGCCGTCCGGAGTGACGAAGATGTTGTCGGGCGAGATGTCGCAATGCAGCAAGCCCCGCCCGTGGATGTAGCCGATGGCCGACACCAGCTTGCCCGCGATGGTCACGATCTGGTCGGGGGGCAGCGTCGCCTTCTTCTCGTCCACGATCTCCAGCAGGTCGTGGCCGCGGATATAGTCCATCGCCATGTAGGCGGTGTCGTTGTCCTCGAACACCTGATGCACCCCGACGACGTTCGGGTGCTTCAGGCTGGCCAGGCTCCGCGCCTCGTTCAGAAAGCTTTTGACGATCCGCTGCATGTTGTCGCGCGTTGACAGCGACCTTGCGCGCACCCGGGTTTCGGTGCGGCGGCAGAAGGTTGACGAGAAGCACTCCTTGATCACCACCTCGCGGTCAAGGCTGTCCTTGGCCAGATAGGTGATCCCGAAACCGCCGCTGTTGATGTAGCGGACGATGCGGTATTGGCCATGAAACAGCGCGGTACCAGGCAGAAGCTCGTCGCTCAGGTCCGAGCGGTTCAGCGTATCGGACGTGTCAAATGCCATGTTCCAGGGGCCCCCTTACCCCAAGACGCAACTGCCGGCCCCACTGCAGCACCATGTCGATTCTGTGGCGAAAACCGGACACGATTTACAACCTGAGGTTGTGTTCAGATTCGGGCTGGATTGAGGCGCGAATGTGTCCGAAATGCCTAAATGATTAAGACCCCACCGGAATCCTCCAGCAGGGCCTTTGCAGCGCTTAACCTTTGGGCAGTTACCGCTCTTCGATCAGGATTTCGCGCTTGCCGACGTGGTTGGCGCGGGTGACCACGCCTTCCTCTTCCATCTGCTCGACCAGACGGGCGGCCTTGTTGTAGCCGATGCCCAGTTTCCGCTGGATGTAGCTGGTCGAGCATTTGCGGTCCCGCGCCACGATCGCCACCGCCTGATCGTACAGCGCATCGTCCGAGCTTTCGCCCGACCCAAGCCCCAGCACCATGTCGATGTCGCTGGCGACCTCGTCCTCTGGGCCTTCGACGACGCCCGACATGTAGACCGGCGGCCCGAAGGACTTGAGGTGGTTGACGATCTCTTCCACTTCCTCGTCGCTGACGAACGGCCCGTGGATACGGGTGATCTTCGCGCCGTTGCCCATATACAGCATGTCGCCCGCGCCAAGAAGCTGCTCGGCCCCTTGTTCCCCCAGGATGGTGCGGCTGTCGATCTTCGAAGTCACCTGGAAGGAAATCCGCGTCGGGAAGTTGGCCTTGATCGTGCCGGTGATGACGTCGACCGAAGGCCGCTGCGTCGCCATGATCAGGTGGATGCCGCTGGCCCGCGCCATTTGGGCAAGGCGCTGGATGCAGGCCTCGATCTCTTTGCCCGCCACCATCATCAGGTCGGCCATCTCGTCGACGATGACGACGATATAGGGGAAGGGCTGCGGCGCGAATTCCTCGGTCTCGAACACCGGATCGCCGGTTTCCTCGTCGAACCCGGTCTGGATGGTGCGCTTGAACATCTCGTTCTTCGACAGGGCCTCACGCACCCGGCCGTTGTAGCCCTCGATGTTGCGCACACCCATCTTGGACATCTTGCGGTAACGTTCCTCCATCTCGCTGACGACCCACTTCAGGGCCACGACGGCCTTCTTCGGGTCGGTCACGACGGGGGACAGAAGGTGCGGGATGCCGTCGTAGACCGACAGTTCCAGCATCTTCGGGTCGATCATAATGAGGCGGCATTCCTCGGGCGTCAGCTTGTAAAGCAGGCTCAGGATCATGGTGTTGATTGCAACCGACTTGCCCGACCCCGTGGTCCCGGCAATCAGCAGGTGAGGCATCTTCGCCAGGTTTGCCACCACCGGCTCGCCGCCGATGTCCTTGCCCAAGGCCAGCGGCAACCGCATCTGGCTGTCACCGAAGTCGCGGGCCGAGAGGATCTCGCGCAGGACCACCTTCTCGCGGTGGGCGTTCGGCAGTTCGATGCCGATCACGCTGCGACCGGGGACAGTGGACACACGCGCCGACAACGCCGACATCGACCGCGCGATGTCGTCGGCAAGCCCGATCACGCGACTGGCTTTCAGACCCGGAGCCGGTTCCAGCTCGTACATGGTGACCACGGGGCCGGGACGAACAGCAGTGATCTCGCCCTTGACGCCATAGTCGTCCAGCACCGATTCCAGCATCCGCGCATTCTCTTCCAGCGCCTCGTCCGACAGCTGCATGCCCTGCACCTTGATCGGCGCGGTCAAGAGATTCAGCGGCGGCAGTTCGTAGGTTTGCACCGGTTCATCGAAGCGCAAGGCGGGCTGGCTTTCCGCCATCGCTTGACGGGACGGCGCCGGCTTCTTGACCACGTGCTGCACCACGGCCTTGCGGTCGGGGGTAAAGGACATCGGGCGGGCGGGGGGCAGTTCATCCTCCAGCTCGTCCAGCGGATAATCGGCCAGATCACCCTGGTCGTCCCAGGCTTCCTCGGTGTAGGCCAGCGGCTCGTCCTCCTCGACCTCCGGCTCCCACGCGGGAGCAACCACGGGCGGGGCGGTCCGGGGAAGGGGGCGCGTGTCGGCCATCAGGACGACGGGACCCTTGGGGCGCATCACGGGCGGCTCGACCCGCGCAGCTGTCGGCAAGGGCGGCGGGGCCACCGGGAAATCGGGGGTCCGCATCACGCGGGTGCGGATCACGTCGGAAATCCGCGCCTTGATCCGGTCTTCCTGCGGCATCTGGTCGTTCCAGGTCGGCTCGACCTCGATCAGTTCCGGCTCGGGCTGGGCCTTGCGGCGCAGACGCTCCAAGAGACCCAGCTTCTCCTTGACCGGGGCAGGGGCGTAGTCCGCTTCGGGCGCATGACGCGGCTCGGACCGCAGCGAGGCCGGCATCGCCCGCGCCGGTGCTGCCCGCAGGGGCTCGGGCGCCATCGCACCGGTAACCGGCGGCATCATCCGACGCGAGACCGAGGCATCGCGCCCCATCGCCACCGGAGGCTCATACCCCCGCGCCGAAGCCGCGTTGGCCTGACGCGCCCGCGCCCGGTCCTGCAACGCGGCCGCCCCATGCAGGGCTCCCCGCGCGCCATAGCCCAAAGCCTGACGCAAGGCGGCATAGCCCATGATCGAGCCAAGCAGCAGGAACCGCTGGATCGCCTTCAGCTCTTCCATGTCGAAGCCGGTAACGAACAGCATCATCGCAATGAGGCCCGCGAAGGTCAGCAGCGACAGGAACTTCAGCCCGAAGCCAGCCGACCCCGGAATGACCCCGATCAGCGACCCGGTGACCGTATCGCCGAACAACCCGCCCAGCCCGAAGGTGTGCGTCCAGGCATCCCCCGGCACCAGCGTCGCGCAATGCACGGCGGCGAAGGCCACCGCGATCACCGCAAAGACCACCCGCCCCACGGCCCGCTCGCCGCCGCGATGGATCATGAACCGGACACCCCAGGCCAGGAAGATCAGCGGGATCGTCCAGGCGCCCTTGCCGATCAGGATGATCAGGGTCGAGGCCACAGCCGCCCCGAAGCGCCCGAAGATGTTCTGCGCCGGTTCTTCCGTGGCGACCATCCAGCCCGGGTCCTCGGGCGAGTAGCTCCACAGCATCAGCGTGAAGCCGAAGGCCACCAGCATCAGGACCAGCCCAAGAAGCTCGCGCCCCCGACGTTCCAGCATCGCCTGCGTGCCCTGATCCAGAAGCGGATCGCGCTGCCGTGCCTGATACGAAGCCATTCGTTCCCTCACCCGTAGATGCAGTCGCGAAGCATCGTAAGCCCGCGCTGCGTTTCTTCTTGGCTGGCCACAAGGGCCACCCGGATATATCCGCGGCCGGGGTTTTGCCCCCCGGCGTCGCGCGAGAGGTAGCCGCCGGGCAGAACCCGCACCCCCGTCTCGCGCCACAATTTCAGTGCGGCCGCTTCGCCGTCCTCGACCGGCAGCCACAGGAAGAACCCGCCCCCCGGCGCCTGATAGCCCTGCAGGCCCGCGAAGATCCGGTCCGCATCGCGGAACTTCTGCTGATACAGCGCACGCGAGGCATCGACATGCGCCTCGTCCGCCCAAGCTGCCTCGGCCACGCGCTGCAAGGGCAGGGGCAGCGGAGCGCCCGCGAAAGCCCGCAACTGCCGGATGCGCAGCATGGACTGCAGCCCCGCCGCGACGAACCCCGACCGAAGGCCCGGCAGGTTTGACCGCTTGGACAGCGAATGGAACACCACAGCCCGCTCGGGGTCCGCGCCCTGAGCCTCGGCCACCTGCAACAGGCCCGGAGGCGGCACCTCACGCCAGATTTCCGAATAGCATTCGTCGGCGAGAACCTTGAAGTCATGCTTCTCGGCCAGCGCCAGCAGGTCCGCCAGATACTCCTTCGACGCCACCGCGCCCTGGGGGTTCGCGGGCGAGCAGATATAGGCCAGCGCCACCCGGTCCAGCACCTCGACAGGCAGGCTGCCATAGTCGGGCAGGAACCCGGTGGCGGCGGTTGCGGGAACGTAGACAGGTTCTGCCCCCACAGTGAGGGCCGCCACGGCATAGACCTGGTAAAACGGGTTCGGCATCAGGACGACCGGCTTCTGGCCGTTCTTGGTCTCGGGGCACAGTGCGATGCAGGCGTTGAACAGCCCCTCGCGGGTGCCGTTCAGCACCATCAGCCGGTCCTCGTCAAGGGTCATCCCATACCGCCGGGCGATCCAGCCCGAGATGGCGGCCAGCAGTTCCGGTGCCCCGTCGTTCGGCGGGTAGACCGCGAATCCCGACAGGTTGGCCGCCAGGATCGGTCCGACGAAGTCCGGCATCGCATGGCGCGGCTCGCCGATGGTCATGGCGATGGGCGCACCACCCGGAGGATGTGCGTCCAGAAGCTTCCGCAGACGCGGAAACGCATAGTCCGGCAGGTTCGAAAACCGCTCAGGAAACGCCATTACTGCCTCGATCGCAGGGTCTATTCGCCCCGTTTGACCGGACGATAGCCGGGCGCGCGCGACAGGTCCACAAAAAACCCTGCGTGGTGAGAGGCTTGGGCGCACCCTGTGGCTTTTGCGCTAGAGTGGGGAGGGTGGGCGGATCGCCCACCCTACGCCAGCGTCAGATTTGCGCCGACTGCACCAGCTGGACAGTGACCGCGGCATAGAACGCAGCACTCGCGGCCAGCACGCAAAGATGCCAGATCGTGTAGTGAAACAGCAGCCTTTCCCAGACGCAAAAGCCCACGCCCACCGTGTAAAGCACGCCGCCAATGGTGATCAGCACCATCACCGGCGTGGACAGAAGGGCGAAGAGCGCACCCCCGCCGATCAGACCGGCCCAGCCCATCCCCAGCGCCAGCGCGATGGCGGCCAGCTTCAGCCGGTCCGGCGCGAAGGCGCGCAGCGCGGCCCCCAGAAGGGCGGCGGCCCAGAGCGTGACCAGAAGCCCCGTCGCCTCGGCCCCTGACAACAGGACGAACGGAGTATAGGTCGCCGCGATCAGGCACAGGATTGCGGTGTGGTCCAGACTGCGGAAGATGCGCCGCAGACGGGGCTGCGTGGTCAGGTGGAACAGCGCCGAGAAGACCAGCATCGTCAGCAGCGCCACCCCGTAGATCGTGGTTGAGGCCACCGCCGGAAGATCCCCGCGCAAGGTCACGGCCAGGATGATCAGGACGGGAACCGCAATCAGCGCCGCGCCGATCCCCAGAAAATGGACCACGGCATCGCTCTGACGCTCGGCAGGGGAATAGTCGTGACGGGCATCCAGAAGCATCCCCTTACCCTAGCAGAAACGCTGCCCCGACGCGATGCAGCCCCGGGTCACATCTGCGCTGTCAGTCCTTTTTGCCCACGTTTTCAGCGAAGGCCTGTTGGAACGCCGCCTGCTTGCCTGCATCCGCCGCTGTCTGGTTCTGCGCAACCCAAGCAGCATAGGGCATCCCGTAGACGATCTCGCGCGCTTCTTCTTTCGACATGACGAGCCCGCGCTCGGCGGCGGCCTCCTGATACCAGCGGCTCAGGCAGTTGCGGCAGAACCCGCCCAGGTTCATCAGATCGATGTTCTGCACCTCGGGCCGCTTGACCATCAGGTGATGCACCAAGGCGCGGAAGGCTGCGGCTTCCAGCTCGGTCCGGGTTGCGTCGTCCATCTACAGTCCCTCCAGCACTTCGGTCAGGATCACCGCCAGCCGCCCCGCCCAATGCGCCTGTTCGGCGGGCGTGGCGATCAGGTCGTTCCTCACCTCTATAAGTGTGTTGTGCCGCCCCAGGCGCAAGGCGTGCCGGTCGATGGCGTCGCCCGGCAGGTGGCCCGAATAGGGCTCGTTGTCGCCGATGCAAAGGTCGGTCTCGGCCTGCAGGCGGGCAATCAGCGGCTTGGAGAACCGCTCGTCCAGGTGGGAATACAGCACCCCCACATGCCAGGGCCGGGGTGCACGCGCCCGCAGCGCCGGTGTGAAGGAGTGTACCGCTACAATCACCCGGTCCGACCGCAACGCCGCCAGGCGCGCGTAGGCTGCGTGGTATGGGCGATAGAGACGGTCCAGCCGCTCCTCGACCGCCTCGGGCCCGATATGCCGGTTGGCCGGGATGATCGTCCCGTCATAAAGCTTCATCACCAGGGTCGGATCGTCCTCGCCCCGGTTCGGGTCGATCACCAGACGGCTGAAGTCGGAGAGGATCGCCGGACTGTCCAGAAGGCGCCCCAACTCTGACGCCACTCCAGCCGCGCCAACGTCCCAGGCGATGTGCCGCGCCATGTCCGCCTGCGGAATGCCCAGGTTGCCGCCGTTCACCCAGTCCGGCACCCGGTTCGACGCATGGTCGCAGGTCACCAGCCAGCGGCCCTTGCGGTCTTCCCCCTCGATCCTGAACGCCAACGTCGCCCCCCTTTGACTGTCGCCCTGTTTACGGTCGACATGGCCCGGACACCAGCGATGAGCAAGCGAAGCGACACGAAGAGCGGATGGAAGGCAAACCGGGCGTTGCGGGATGGATCGGATTGCGCCATAAGGCCCTCGGCCCACATGAACCGGAATTTATCAGCAGGAGGATGGCGATGCGCCGTCACCGCAACGTGAAGATTGTGGCCACGCTTGGCCCGGCATCCAGCACCTACGAGATGATCCGCGCCCTGTTCGAGGCCGGGGCCGACGTGTTCCGCCTGAACATGAGCCACGGCGTCCACGAGGATATCGCCAAGCGCCACCAGATCATTCGCCAGGTCGAAAAGGACCTTGGCCGCCCGATCGGCATCCTGGCCGACCTGCAAGGCCCGAAGCTGCGCGTCGGCGTCTTTGCCAACGGCGCCGAGGAACTGGTCGAGGGCGCCGCCTTCCGCATGGACCTGTCCACGGTCCCCGGCGACGTGCATCGCGTGAACCTGCCGCACCCCGAAATCTTCGCGGCGCTTGAACCTGGAACCTCGCTTCTGGTGAACGACGGCAAGATCCGCCTGCATGTGAACGCCTGCGGCAAGGATTTCGCCGATTGCACCGTGGTCGTCGGCGGGACGATTTCCAACCGCAAGGGCGTGAACGTCCCCGATGTGGTGCTGCCGGTGGCCGCCCTGTCCGACAAGGACCGTGGCGATCTGGAATTCGTCTGCGAGCTGGGCGTCGACTGGCTGGCCCTGTCCTTCGTCCAGCGCCCCGAGGACGTGATCGAAGCGCGCACCCTGGCCAAGGGCCGCGCCGCCATCCTGTCCAAGATCGAAAAGCCCGCCGCCGTAAAGGCCTATGACGCCATCCTTCAGGTGTCCGACGGCATCATGGTCGCGCGCGGCGACCTGGGCGTCGAACTGCCCGTCACCTCGGTCCCGCCGATCCAGAAGCGTCTGGTCCGTGGCGCGCGCGCGGCGGCCAAGCCGGTGATCGTTGCGACCCAGATGCTGGAATCGATGATCGAATCGCCCGTGCCCACCCGTGCCGAGGTCTCGGACGTCGCTACCGCCATCTACGAAGGTGCGGACGCGATCATGCTTTCGGCTGAATCCGCCGCGGGCAAGTATCCGATCGAAGCCATCCGCACGATGAACGATGTGGCGCTCAGCGTCGAGAAGGACCCGACCTTCCGCTCGGTGATCGAGGCGAGCCGTCAGGTCCGCCGCGAATCGGTGGCCGACGGGATCGTCGCTGCCGCCCGCGAAATCGCCGAGGCGACGAACATCAAGGCGATCTGCTGCTTCTCCCAGACCGGGACCACCGCCGCCCTCGTCGCCCGCGAACGCCCGCACGTCCCGATCATCGCGCTGACCCCGCTGATGTCCACCGCCCGCCGGATGGCCCTGACCTGGGGCGCGCATTGCGTGATCACCCCGCCGCAGGACCGCTTCAAGGGCGCCGTTCTGGCGGCCGTCAGCGCCGCGCGGGCCGACGGTTTCGCGACCGAGGAAGACCAGATCGTCGTCACCGCCGGCGTGCCGTTCAACGTCAAGGGCACCACCAACATCCTGCGCGTGGCCCCCTGCGACGAACGGTTGATCTCGCGCGTCGACCCCGAGTAGGCTTCGCCTGCTTGGGCGTAATGGCGGGGCGTCATGGATACTGATCTCGCTCTGACGGTTGGCATCCTGCTTCTGGTCCTGTCGGTGCCCTCGCTGCTGTCGGCCTGGGTGGAAAGCCGCGCGCCGCGTCTGGGGTCGGTCATGTTCGTCGGGGCAGGGGCGCTGATCGTCTATGCCCTGACCACGCGCCCCGGCGGCTATGCCTTCAACGAGGTGCCCGGCGTGATGGTGACCGTCCTGGCGGGCTTCTTCAACTGAGGTTGCCCCTTGCACCCGTCCCGGCCTCCCCCTATAGGGGCGGCTCGATTACCCGCACGGCCGGCCACAGTGGCATGCCGAGTCGTGCCTGAAACCACGGAGATGGAAATGCCCAAGATGAAGACCAAGTCGGCGGCGAAGAAGCGTTTCAGCTTCACGGCCTCCGGTCGGGTGAAGGCCGGTCCTGCCGGCAAGCGCCACGGCATGATCAAACGCACGGCGAAATTCGTCCGCAACTCGGCCGGGACCATGATCCTGAACGACAGCGATGCGAAGATCGTCAAAAAATACATGCCCTACGACCGGTAAGGAGAGCACCAGATGTCCCGCGTTAAATCCGGCAAGGTGACGCACGCCCGTCACAAGAAGGTCATCAAGGCAGCGGCTGGCTACTACGCCGCCCGCTCCACGAACTTCCGCACCGCCACTCAGGCCGTCGACAAGGCCCAGCAGTACGCCACCCGCGACCGCAAGGTCCGCAAGCGCCAGTTCCGCGCGCTGTGGATCCAGCGGATCAACGCTGCCGTCCGCCTGTTCGACGCCGAAATGACCTATTCGCGTCTGATCAACGGCCTGTCGAAAGCCGGGATCGAGGTTGACCGCAAGGTCCTCGCCGATCTCGCCGTGCACGAGCCCGAGGCGTTCAACGCCATCGCCGGCCAGGCCAAGGCCGCTCTGGCCTAAGGTTTCTGACCTTTGAAAGACCAAGGCCCTGCGGCAACGCGGGGCCTTTTCAGTTTCAGGGGGCTGCGCGCTGGATCTGCTACCGCCCTATGGTGGATCGCCGGCGGCTAAATTGCCGACCTTCAGGCTTCTTTTGACGAAGGCGATGATGACTAAGACTGTTCGCTACCTGACGCATCCGCAGGTCCTGATCGACCCTGCAAAGGAAATCACCGACTGGTCGCTGAACAGTGTCGGGACTGCCCGCGTGACCGCCCTTGCCAGACAGTTGGGCTCACTTTCCGCGACGAAAAGGGTCATCAGCAGCGCTGAAAGAAAGGCGCTGGAGACGGCTCGCCCGCTTGCGACCGCCCTCGGGGTCAGCCTGGAAATCCGACCGCTCATGCATGAGAATGATCGCAGTTCCACAGGCTTCCTGCCGCCGGAGGAATTCGAGAAAACCGCCGACGCGTTCTTCGCCAATCCGTCCCAAAGTGTCCGGGGGTGGGAAACCGCACAGGACGCACAGCGGCGGATCGTGTCCGAAGTCGAGCTGTGTCTAAGCGATGGCGTCACGGGGGACGTGCTTTTCGTCGGACATGGCGGGGTCGGCACCTTGATCTTCTGCGCCTTGACCGGCGCGACGATTGACCGCCGCCATGACCAGGGTCCCGGCGGCGGCGGATGCTGGTTTCAATTCGACAGCACAGACCGTCGACCGCCGCGCCCCTGGCAAGTCATGGAGAGGCTGGCACAGGGCGGCTGATGGCGGCCCCGCTGTTCAGCGATTGAACACCCGGCTCGGGTGCAACTCCCCGCCCCGATAGTGCCCCACGGCCACCGCGAGGCCATCCAGACTGGCCCAGCCCTCGGTGCCCCAGTCGGCGTGGCCGATAACCTGCCCCGGATTGCCGTTCCGCAGCCGCGCCGCGCCTTCAGGTGTCGCGGTGAACTCGGGCAGGTCCTGCAACCCCAGTTCCAGCGGCAGAAGGTGGGCGTCCAGCGCCTCGGTCTTCGCCTCGGCGTCGATGGTCGCCAGCGTCACGCCATCCTCGACGTCGAACGGCCCCGACCAGGTGCGTCGCAGCCACTCCACATGGCCCAGACATCCCAGCGCCCGGCCAAGGTCGCGCGCGATGGACCGCACATAGCCGCCCTTGCCGCAGACCATCTCCAGATCGACGTGATCCGCGTCCGGACGACCCAGGAAGTCCAGCCGTTCCACCCACAAGGGCCGGGCGGCCAGGTCCATCACCTCGCCCTCGCGCGCAAGATCATAGGCGCGGTCGCCGTCCACCTTCACCGCGGAATACTGCGGCGGGACCTGCAGGATATCCCCCCGAAACGCCCCCAGCGCCGCCTCGATCTGATCATCCGAGGGCCGCACCGCCGCCGTCGCGATCACCTGACCCGAGGCATCGTCGGTATCCGTCGCCGCGCCCAGCACCACCCGGAACCGGTAGCACTTCAGCGCGTCGGTGATGTAGGGGATCGTCTTCGTCGCCTCGCCCAAGGCCACGGCCAGCACGCCCGTCGCATCCGGGTCCAGCGTCCCCGCATGGCCCGCCTTCTGCGCGCCGAACGCCCACTTCACCTTGTTGACCACCGCGGTAGAGTTCACCCCCGCCGGCTTGTCGACGATCAGCCAGCCACTGATCGCCCGGCCCTTCTTGCCCCGTGCCATCTTAATCCTTCGGAACCACGGTGCCGACAATCGGCCCCATCGGAAAGCCGCCGTCATGCCGATCAAGCGCAGGCGCATAAAGCCGCGAGATATTGCCGTCGAAATACAGCGCCTCGAACAGCCCCAGCTCGTCGCGGAAGAGGCGCGCGAAGGAATGGAAGTTCACCTCGTCGTTCGAGATCGCGAAGACCGCCCGCTTGCCGTCCTCGGAAACCCCGACGCCATTGCGAATATAGGTGCTGTCGCTGCCGGGAAGCAGCTTCGGGTGCAGCTGACCGTCGATCACCAGCATCGGTCCGGACTGCGTCGCATAGCGGCACTCGGGCCGGTCCCGCTTGAAGGTCCGGCTTTCGATCACCCGGAACCCGTCGTCAATGCAGAACACCCCGTTCGGCAAGAGGCCAAAGTTTCCCGGCCCGTCGCTGGTGACGATGGCCGAGGTTTCGACCCCCTCCTCGACGTAAAGCCCTACGGGGGCCAGGTCCCGGTGATACATCCCTGCGTTCATCGCAAAGCCCAAAGCCTTGCCCTCGGCCCCCAGCGCCGCGTCGACGTTGCGAAAGCTGCCATAGGCCCCGTCGGGTCCCGAATGGAACAGCCGCAGATCCTCGCCCAGCGTCACCTCGCAGAGGGTGTAGGAGGCGCCCTCAAAGCTGGTGTCCCGGCACCCGGCTGCCTCCGCCGCCACCGGCGCCACGAGGAAAGCCAAAGCCAGAAGCCTCATTCCTTGTCGTCCGCCGGGTCAAGATCGGCCGCGCCAAGGTCGCGCTGCACCGCAGGGTCCGAGAAGAGACGGCGGGTTTCGTCCAGCCGGTCAAACGTCTCGTCAGGGCGGAACCGCAGGTCCGGCGCATATTTCAGCGTCAACCCGTCCACCACGCGGTGCCGCAGCTCGGCCTTGTTGCGCGCCAGTGCCGCAATCGCGCTTTCCACCGGGACGGACCCCATCAGCGGCATGACGTAGACCGTCGCCACCTTCAGGTCATTCGACATCGACACTTCGCCCACCGTGATCGACATGGCGTTCAGCTCGGGGTCATGGATCTCGGCCCGGTTCAGCACATCGGCCAGCGTGCGGCGGATCAGTTCCCCCACGCGAAGCTGGCGTTGCGACGGGCCGGACCCGGTATTGCTGCGCTTGTTCGACATTCCGCCCCTTTATGCGGTTTCGCCCCGGCCCGCAACGCCGGGCTTCTCACGCCTGCGGGAACCGGCTAGGGAAAGGGCCAGACACGATGGGGTGAAGCATGGGCGATGGTCCGGGACTGGTGGTCACAGGTGCCTCGGGGCGCATGGGGCAGACGTTGATCCGTCTGGCGCAGGCCACGGACAAGCTGCACCTCGTTGCTTGCGTCGAACGCTCGGGTCACGCCTGGATCGGCCGCGACGTGGGCGAGGCGATGGGCGGTGCCCCCATCGGGGTCAAGGTGACCGACGACGCGCTGGAGGCCTTCGCCAAGGCCCAGGCCGTGGTCGACTTCACCTCGCCCGCCGCCACGGTCGAATTCGCCGCCCTGGCCGCCCAGGCCCGCGCTGTCCACGTCATCGGAACCACCGGCCTTGAACCGGACCACATCGCCCGGATCGACGCCGCTGCCCGCCACGCCACAATCATCCGCGCCGGAAACATGTCGCTTGGCCTCAACCTTCTGGTGCGCATGACCCAGAAGGTCGCCGCCGCCCTGGACGCCGACTGGGACGTCGAGATCGTCGAGGCGCACCACCGCATGAAGGTCGACGCCCCCTCGGGCACCGCCCTGATGCTGGGCCAGGCCGCCGCGGAAGGCCGGGGCGTCAGCCTCGACGACGCCAAGGTCTCGGGCCGCGACGGCATCACCGGCGCGCGCGCCAAGGGCTCCATCGGGTTTTCCGCCATCCGTGGCGGCGACATCGTCGGCGAACATGACGTGATCTTCGCGGGCGAGGGCGAGCGTGTGATCCTGCGCCACATCGCAACCGACCGCGCCATCTTCGCCCGGGGCGCCCTGCGCGCCGCTATCTGGGGCCAGGGCCGGAAGCCCGGCCATTACGACATGATGGACGTCCTTGGCATCTGAGGATTGATCCGACTCGCCGGGCATGGCGTATACTCTGCCAGTTGGATCTGGGGAGATGCCATGCTTCGCCTTTGCATTGCTGGCTTCGCGCTGGCCCTGCCTGTTGCCGCGGCCGCAGAAGGCTTCATGCCTGTCACGGACAAGGATCGCTTCCTTGACCTTGTCCAGAACCGAGAGCTGCGGATCGGCCTCTACGACCTGTCGCTCAACGTCCTGCCCGACGGTCGCATCGCAGGCTCCGCGCTAGGCTGGGACATCACCGGCGAGTGGGCCTGGAAAGACGGCTACTTCTGCCGCGAGATGGACTGGTCCGGGACGCCCATCTCGTACAACTGCCAACTGGTCGAGGCGCAAGGGGCCGAGAGACTCCGCTTCACCGTCGATCAGGGCAAGGGCGACAGCGCCACCTTCCGCCTGCGGTGACGCTCTTCGATGACTTCGTCACTCATCGCTGGGGCGCCACCACAAGATATCCGCGACGAGAAGACGAAGTCGCACGAGGAGCAGCCTGTCGTGCAGAACCGAAGGTGATTGCGGCCTCAAACCCTGCTAGGCTCCCCGGCATGGTACCGCAGTCCAGAAGGCGCACATGAAGATCGTCCCAGCAGGCCACGCCCCCTCCCGCTTCGGCCCCGCCGACTGGTTCACCGGCCGCGTCCGCCTTGACCCCCTTTTCAATTCCGACGCGCCCGACCGGGTGCAGGGCGCGCTTGTGACCTTCGACCCGGGTGCCCGCACCGCCTGGCACACGCATCCCCTCGGCCAGACCCTGATCGTCACTGCCGGGGTCGGTCGTTGCCAGTCCCAGGGTGGCCCGATCCGCACCATCCGCCCCGGCGACACCGTCACCTTCGCCCCTGGCGAGCGTCATTGGCACGGCGCGGCCACGGACTGCGGCATGTCCCATATCGCGATCCATGAGGTAAAGGACGGCCGCAGCGTCGACTGGATGGAGCCGGTCAGCGACGCGGATTACAGTGCCGCATCGCAGGACTGACAGGCTGGGCGATAAGGCGGGGCGATCAGGCTGGGCGATAAGGCGGGGAGTGACGACATCCAAAGAGCCTCACACCCACCCCCGAACCCTGGAAAGACCTTTCCGGTTCTCCAACGCCCACAGGCAAGGGACTGATCTCACGCAGTCTTCCGAAGACGTCCCGATTGGACAAATGCGACGCGAAGGTGAAGCCGCAAAAGCGGCGCCCTCTTCAGAAATCGACCGCCAGCCCCTTCTTCTCCCAGTCGCCATAGCGGACAGGCTCCGGGCCGTCCCGGCCCCCCAGTTCCTTCGGCAGAGGCTCCTTGGCCTCAGCCGCCTTCCGCCGTTCCTCGGCCTCGGCCAGCGCCCGCTTCGCGGCGGGTGGCAGCTCATCGTTCATGTCCGACCCTTCCTTGTGTGGCCCCCCAACCTGATATAACCCGCTCAGCGAGGCATCAAGGGCCCGGACCAGGAAGGAAATCTCAATGGCCGAAGGGGTCGTGGGGCGCGCCACCGCAGTCGCAATCCTGGACGGAGTCCTCGGCGAAGGCCGGATGCTGTCGGACTTCTCCGGCGGAGACCTCGTCCCCGCCGACCGTGCCCGCGCGCTGCGCCTGGCCGAGACGGTCCTGCGCCACCTGGAGCCCGCCGACAAGCTTCTCGACAAGCACCTCCGCAAGGCCCCACCGCTGACCGTCCGCAACACCCTCCGCCTCGCGGTGGTCGAACGCGCCGAAGGCGCCCCCGCCCACGGCACGGTCAACGCCGCGGTCGAGATCACCCGCCAGGGCGGCAAACGCACTGCCCACCTCGCGGGCCTGGTGAACGCCGTGCTCCGCGCGCTGCCCGAGACGATCACTCTGTCGCCGCAAAAGCTGCCCCGCTGGCTGCGCCAACCCCTGGTGCACAGCTACGGGCGCGACATCACCACCGCCATCGAGGCCGTCCAGGTCCAGGAGCCGCCCCTCGACCTCACCCTCCGCGACGGCTTCCCGCACCCGGAAGGCGACCTCCTCCCCACTGGCAGCCTCCGCCTCCGCAGCCCCGGTCAGCTTTCCACGCTCCCCGGCTATGCCGAGGGTGGCTGGTGGGTCCAGGACGCCGCCGCCGCCCTTCCGGCAAAACTCCTGCAACCGCAGCCAGGTGAGCGCATCCTCGACCTCTGCGCCGCGCCCGGCGGCAAGACTCTGCAACTCGCCGCCGCGGGGGCCAAGGTCACCGCCCTCGACATCTCCGGCCCCCGCATGGCGCGGGTCGAGGCCAATCTCGCCCGCACCGGCCTCACGGCCACTCTCGTCATCGCCGATGCCCTCCACTGGCAGCCCGAGGGCTCCTTCGACGCCATCCTCCTCGACGCCCCCTGTTCCGCCACCGGCACCATCCGCCGCCACCCGGACCTGCCCTTCGTCAAGGACGGCTCGGAACTTGCCGCCCTCACCGCGCTGCAAGCCCAACTGATCGACCAGGCCCTCACCTGGCTGAAGCCTGGCGGCCGCCTCGTCTTCTCCACCTGCTCGCTCTTGCCCGAGGAAGGCGACGCCCAACTCGCCGCCGCCCTGAGCCGCCACCCGACCCTGACCACCGAACGCCCCGATCTCCCCGGCATCGACCCGGCCTGGTGGACCGCCGAAGGGGCCCTCCGCCTCCGCCCCGACTTCTGGGCCGACAAGGGCGGCATGGACGGCTTCTTCCTGGCCCGCCTGCGCAAACCGTGCTGACCGCCAAGCCCTTTCACCTGGCTCTAAATATCCCCGCCGGAGGCACGTCCGAGCCGGTTGCGCGCTCTTCGCGCGCAGAGGCGAGACAAAAGGCGTGCGCCGAAAGGCGCTCAATTCGGAAGCCGTCCCAACCCACGTGCGAAGGGCAGGGGCAGGGCCACCCTGACACCCGCACCCAACCTCTTTACCTCATTGGCTGAAAACCCTGCCCGCGCGCCGGCACCTACTGCAGAAGCTCCAGCACGTCCAACGACGGATACCCATCCGGAACCAGCCCTCGCGCCTTCTGGAACGCCTTCACCGCCGCCACCGTCTTCGGCCCCATCCACCCGTCGACCCCGCCCGGATCAAAGCCCGCTCCGGTCAGACGGTCCTGCAACTCCCGCCGCTCCTCCAGGGTCAGCGCCCGCAACTCTCGCGGCCAGCCCGACTGGATCGCAGGCAACCCCCGCAACCGGTCCGACAGGGACCCGATCGCTACCACATAGGCATCGGCCGTGTTGTACTTCTCGATCACCTGGAAATTCGGCCAGATCAGGAACGCCGCCCCCCGGTGTCCCCCCGGCAAAAGGATCGACCCCGGCCCGTGGTCCGGCAGGTCCGTCCCGGACACCATCCGAACCCCCATCGCCTGCCACTCCCCGACCGGCTTCACCACCCGTTCGGTGGTCTGGTCAAAGTCGAACCCCTCGGGGAGTTTCACCTCCACCCCCCAGGGCTGACCCTTTGTCCAGCCCCAGTGCCGCAGGTAATTCGCCGTCGAGGCCAGCGCATCCGCCGGATCGTCCCCCCAAAGGTTCCGCTTCCCGTCCCCGTCAAAATCGACGGCGAACTTCTCCCAGCTGGACGGCATGAACTGGGTGTGCCCGCTGGCCCCCGCCCAGGAGCCCGCGAACCGCTCCGCATGGCCGCCCTCGACAATCCGCAGCGCAGCGATCAGCTCGGCTTCGAAGAACGCGCCCCGCCGCCCCTCATAGGCCAGCGTCGCCAGCGACCCGAGTACCGGCAGATCGCCGCGATAGGTCCCGTAGGCGCTCTCCAGCCCCCAGACTGCGGCCACGACCTCAGCTTCGACGCCATATTCCGCCTCGATCCGCTTCAGCAGGTCCTGGTGCCGCGCGATGGCCTTCAGCCCCAGCGCCACCCGGTCTTCGGAGACCGCCGTATCCAGGTAATCCCAGATCGTCTTGGAAAACTCGTTCTGGTTCCGGTCGCGCTCCACGACCTTGGGGTTGAACTCGACCCCACGCATCGCGGCGTCGAAGGTCGAGGCCGAAATCCCCGCCGCCAGCGCCCGGGGCCGGAAGCCCTCTACCCAGGCATCCAGCCCGGCCTGAGATCCCATCTTCACCTCCACGCCTGCCACCGGATCGGGCAGGATCGTCTGTGCCTGTGCGGCCGCAAGACCGAAGACCATGCCCAAGCCAGGCGCGACCAAAATCCGTCGAAGGATTTTGCAGAACCTTTCGAACAGTTTTGCTCCGCCCCTCATCGCCGCTTGCGCACCAGTTTTCGCTTGGCCGCCGCCTGCACCGGCTTTCTGGGATGATACTTTCCGCCCGACCGGCGCGAGGGCCGCACTGTCGCGCCCTCGACCGACACCAGGTCAAGGATCAGCCCGCCGGTGACCGGCACCGCCTCGGCCAGCCGCACCACGACCTTCTGCCCGATCCCCAGCACCAGCCCGGTCTCGGACCCCATCAGGGTCTGGCTGCCCTCGTCGTAGTTGAAGTACTCCCGCCCCAGCGCCCGCACCGGAATGAGGCCGTCCGCCCCGGTCTCATCCAGCCGGACAAAGACGCCAAACCGCTGCACGCCCGAGATCCGCCCCGCAAATTCCGCCCCGACCCGGTCGACCAGGTAAGCCGCCAAGTAACGGTCATTGGTGTCCCGCTCGGCCGCCATGCTGCGCCGCTCGGCTTCCGAGATCAGCTTGCCGGTCTCTTCCAGGTTTTCCATGTCCCAGGCCGACAGCCCGTCCTTGCCCCAGCCATGCCCCAAGATCAGCGCGCGGTGCACGATCAGGTCGGAATAGCGCCGGATCGGGCTGGTGAAATGCGCATAGTTCTGCAGCGCCAGGCCGAAATGGCCGAAATTCTCGGGATGGTAATAGGCCTGGGTCATCGACCGCAGGGTGGACAGGTTGATCAGCTCGTCAAACTCCGTCCCCTGCGCCTGGGCCAGGAGGCGGTTCAGGTGCCGCGTCTGCAGGACCTGCCCCTTGGCCAGCGTCATGCCCGCCCCCTCGGCCACTTCGCGCAGACCCTCCAGCTTCAGCGGCGAGGGTTCCTCGTGCACCCGGAACAGCAAGGGCCGCTTCAGCCGGATCAGCTCCTCCGCCGCCGCGACGTTGGCCAGGATCATGCACTCTTCGATCAGCTTGTGCGCGTCCAGCCGCTCCTTGAACGCGACCGAGGCGACGCGGCCCTCGTCGTCCAGTTCGATCTTCCGCTCCGGCAGCTCCAGATCCAGCGGCTGCCGCACTTCGCGCGCGCGTTTCAGCGCGGCATAGGCGGCGTAAAGCGGCTTCAGCACGGGGTCGACCAGCGGCGCGGTCTTGTCGTCCGGCGCGCCGTCCACGGCGGCCTGCACCTGCGCGTAATGCAGGGACGCGACCGACCGCATCATCCCCCGCACGAAGCGATGGCTGCGCTTGTGCCCGCCCGCGTCGATCACCATCCGCACAGCCAGGCAGGCCCGGTCCACGCCTTCGTGCAGCGAACAAAGATCACCCGAGAGGATGTCCGGCAGCATCGGCACCACGCGGTCGGGGAAATAGGTCGAGTTGCCCCGCTTGCGCGCCTCGCGGTCCAGCGCCGACCCCGGAGTGACGTAATGCGCGACGTCGGCGATGGCGACCCAGACGACGAAGCCACCGATATTGCCAGGGTCGGTATCGGCCTCGGCATAGACCGCATCATCGCGGTCCCGGGCATCCACCGGGTCGATGGTCAAGAGCGGCAGATCGCGCAGATCCTCGCGTCCCGCAAGACCGACAGGTCCGGCCTGGTCCGCCTCGGCGATGACCGCGTCGGGGAACATGTCGGGGATGCCGTGCTGGTGAATGGCGATCAGGCTTGCCGCCCTTGGCCCTGCCGGATCGCCCAGCCGCGCGATGATCTGCGCCGCCGGAAGGCCCAGCTTGCGGGCCCCCACCGCCTCGGCCTCGACCAGCTCGCCGTCCCTGGCGCCCATCGTCATGTCGGCCGAAACGCGCCATTCCTTGTCGTCGCCCTTTTCGATCGGCACGATCCGCCCGCCCTGCGAGCCGACGCGGAACACGCCCAGCACCTTACGGGGATTGGACCCCAGCCGCCGGATCAACCGGGCCTCGTAATCGCGATCTTCGTCCTCCACCTTGGCCAGCCGCGCCAGAATTCGGTCCCCCGCACCCAGGGCCGGATCGCCCTTCTTCGGGATGATCAGGATGCGCGGACCTTCCTCCACACCCTCTTCCAGCGGCCGGGCGTAAAGATCCCCCGCCGCATCTGGCGGCAGCACCTGCAGGACCGCGACCGGAGGCAGCACCCCCGGCTCGTGGAAGTGGCGCGAGGATTTCTCGATCCCCCCCTCGTTTTCCAGCTCGCGCAGAAGCGCCTTCAGCTCGATCCGGGCGTCACCCTTGATGCCGAAGGCCTTGGCAATGTCGCGCTTGGCCGAAAGGCCGGGGTTCTGGGAAATCCACTGACGGATTTCATCTTTCGAAGGCAATGGTTTCATGCCCCAGACCTAGCACGGCACCAGGCCCAAGACTACCCGGGCAACCCTTTCACCTGGTGACAAATATCCCCGCGCGGCGCGCACGTCCGAGGAGGAGGCGCAGCCCGACGACGACACAAAAGCCTTGCGCGTCAGCGCTCCGCTTGAAAACCGCCGGTCAAAGGGCGCGGCGCATGTGACGGTGGGGGATGCCTGCGTCCAGGAACTCGTCGCCTTCCAGCGCGAAACCCAGCTTTTCGTAGAAGCCCGTGGCATGGGACTGAGACCCAAGATAGGCCTCGGTCACCCCGGGCTGGTCCCGCAGCACGTCCAGCGCCGCGCGGATCAGTGCGGCCCCCAGCCCCGTGCCCCGCGCCCTGGGCAGAACGCAGACCCGTCCGATCTTGCCCAGATTGCCCTTCAGCAACAGCCGCGCTGTCCCGACCGGCGTGTCGCCGTCCCACGCCAGCAGGTGAATGGCAGTATCGTCCAGGCCATCCACCTCATCCGCTTCGCTGACGCCCTGCTCCTGGATGAACACCACCCGGCGCAGGTGCTGGCACGTGGCGATGTCGCGTGTGACCTCGATCCTCATGCGAAATACTCGCGCAGGATGCGGCCATAGATCGCCTTCAGCTGGTCGATCTGTTCGACCGCCACCCGTTCGTCCACCTGGTGCATGGTCTTGCCGACCAGCCCGAACTCCACCACCGGGCAATGCTCTTTGACAAAGCGTGCGTCCGAGGTCCCGCCGCTGGTCGAGGCCACGGGCTTGCGCCCCGTCTCGACCGCCACCGCTTTGGCCACCAGTGCCGAGAACTCGCCCGGCGGGGTCACGAAGGCCTCGCCCGAGACGGAAATCTTCAGTGCGATTTCGGTCTTTGTAGCCTCGGCCACGGCCTCTGCCTCGCTCCGCAGCCAGGACGAGAGGGTGTCCCCCGAATGGGTATCGTTGAAGCGGATGTTGACCCGCGCCGTCGCCCGCGCCGGGATCACGTTCCCCGCCGGGTTGCCGCAGTCGATGGTGGTGATCGCCAGCGTCGAGGGGTCGAAATGTGGCGTGCCCCGGTCCAGCGGTTCCGCCTCAAGCCGGGCCAGCAGCTTGACCATTGCCGACAAGGGGTTCTTCGCCCGGTGCGGATAGGCCGAATGCCCCTGCACCCCTTCCACCACGATGTCGCAGGTCAGCGAGCCGCGGCGGCCGATCTTCATCATGTCGCCCATCTCGTTCGGGCACGTCGGTTCTCCCACCAGGCAATGTGTCATCCGCTCGCCGTTGAAGGCCATCCAGTCCAGGATTGCGACGGTCCCGTCCTTGCCTGCGCCCTCCTCGTCGCCGGTGATGGTGACGATCACTGCGCCATCGGGCGGCGTGTCGCGCACGAAGTCCACCGCCGCCGCGACGAAGGCCGCGACACCCGACTTCATGTCGCAGGCGCCCCGCCCATACATGAAGCCATCGTGGATCTCGGCCCCGAACGGGTCGAACCGCCAGGCCGCAGCGTCGCCCACGGGCACCACATCGGTATGCCCGTTAAAGCCAAAGGCCCGGTTTGCGCCCTGCTTGCCCCAGCGGGCATAAAGGTTGGCAATCCCGTTCCGGTCCACTCGCGTGCAGGTGAAACCCGCCTGCGACAGCACGCCGTCCAGCAGCGCGATTGCCCCGCCCTCGACCGGAGTGACAGAGGGGCAGCGGATCAGCTTTGCGGTCAGTTCCACCGGGTCAACGGGCTCGAATTGCATCATCAGGTCCAGATTGGGGCGCCCACGATCCCTAACCGCTTGAGTCAGGTCCTGCAACCGCAAGGCGTTTGGCGCGCAAAGGGGCGGATAGTGGTCGAAAGCCGGGGCGTCAGTCGAAGAACGGCGTGATCTCGGCCACGATGACCGAGTTTTCGCGCAGCGCCCGTTCCATCAGGAACTGTTCCTCCTGGTCGATCTCCTCGCCGCCCTTCATCCGGTCCTCCAGCGTGCCCAGGCCCTGAACCTCCAGCGGGGCCATTTCGGCCTCTTTCAGGATCGCCACCGTCTCGCGCACGGCCTCGGCCTCGTCCACGCCCGAGGCATAGCACAAGAGCGCGGCACCGGTGGCTTTCGGGGGCAGGCCGTCACCCGTCTTGCGGCCCACTTCGACGATCAGCGAATAGACCTGCTGCGGGCGTTTGGGCTTTGGGTCTTCGGTCATTGCGGGTCTCCGGACGGGCAGGGCAGGCATAGCCCAAGCCGTGCCGCTTCGCCACCCTGATGCATCCTTGACCCGGATCAAGACCGACGTCAGGCGGACAGACCCGGCATCACCTGAGGTCACGCCCGCCGATGCGGCGTGACCTCGTCCGCCGACCCGAGGTCGCGGCCCTGTCGCGGCGCTGTGCGTCGCCTGACCTGGCTTCAGCGCTCCTGTTCGCTGATCGCGCCGTTCCGGATCATGGCGACTCGCCCTGGGGCATGAACAGGACGCGGAAACCCTGGGTCTCGCCCCCGCCGGTGCGTTCGGCACCAGAACGCACCGCGTTCATTCCGTTGGCCGGGGTTCGCTGGGGTCAGTCGCGCAGAAGTTCGTTGATGCTGGTCTTGGACCGGGTCTGGGCGTCCACCTTCTTCACGATCACCGCGCAATAAAGGTTGATCCCGCCTTTTGACGGCATCGACCCGGCGACAACGACCGATCCGGCCGGAACCTCGCCATACATCACCTCGCCGGTCTCGCGGTCGACGATCTTGGTCGACTTGCCGATGAAGACCCCCATCCCCAGGACCGAGCCTTCGCGGACGATGCAGCCTTCCACGACCTCGGAGCGCGCGCCGATGAAGCAGTTGTCCTCGATGATCGTCGGGCCGGCCTGCATCGGCTCCAGCACGCCGCCGATCCCGACGCCGCCCGACAGGTGCACGTTCTTGCCGATCTGCGCGCAGGACCCCACGGTGGCCCAGCCGTCGACCATCGAACCTTCATCGACATAGGCCCCGATGTTCACGAAGGACGGCATCAGCACCACGCCCTTGGCGATATAGGCCGACCGCCGGACGATGGACCCCGGCACAGCCCGGAACCCCGCGTTGCGCCAATCCTCGGCCGTCCAGCCCTGCCATTTGGACGGGACCTTGTCCCACCAGTTCGACCCGCCATTTGACCCCGGAATTTCGTACATGTCGGTCAGACGGAACGACAAGAGCACCGCCTTCTTCGCCCACTGGTTCACATGCCAGTCGTTGCCGCGCTTTTCCGCCACCCGCAGGGACCCGGAGTCCAACGCCGACAATGTCGCCTCGATGGCATCGCGCACTTCGCCCTTGGTGGCGGGGCTGATCCCGTCGCGTGCCTCCCAGGCGGCTTCGATGGCGGTTTCGAGTGCTGCGTTGGACATCGGCGGGCTCCATGTTGGTTGCCAGCCCTATACAAGTCGGGCCGCCGCCATGCAAACCCGCTATCGCTTTGCCCTGATCCGGCCCCGCCCCGTGCCCGCCGGAAAGGCCGCCGCCAGGCTCTCATCGGGTCCATGAACGTCAATCGCATGCCCGATCCCCAGCGCATCCAGCGCCTGTGATAGCCGTTTCGCCTGCGCCACCAGCGCCCCGGTGTCTGCGTGATCGCCGGCGACCTGCAGCTCCTCCATAAGACCGGGATCGCTGCGCAGCACCAGATGGCCACAGCGAAGCGCATGGCGGCCCTCGACCACCGGCAGCCCCGCCTCCCGCAGCCGCTCTGCCATGGCAGGCAGCGGCGGACAGCCCACCAGCCTGCCGGTCGCTATTGCATCCTCTGCCATCGGGGTCGCCGCATTGGGGTTGGTCAATCTGGCAATGAGTTATATGGCTGGCCCGAACCCCGACGCAATCGCGCAGAGTGCCCCATGAAAGACGAACCCCGCAGCCACCCGTTTCGCGACAGTGTCGAGGATATCGCAGCGGCCAAGCGTATTCCCGACACAGCCCAGACCCGTGCCCCCGCTTACCGTCTGGCCTTTGCCGACCGCGACTTCCTTCTGCGCGATGAACTGCGCCCGGTCCGGTTGCAGCTGGAGCTGTTGAAGCCGCAGCTGATCATGGACGAACGCGGCATAGAATCGACCATCGTGATGTTCGGCGGTGCCCGCATCCCCGCGCCGGAACATCGCGACACGGCGCGCACGAAAACCCTGGCCGACCTGTCGCACTACTATGACGAGGCCCGCCGCTTTGCCCGGATCATGACCGAACGCAGCCTTGCCACCTACGGTCGCGAAGGCGTCATCTGCACCGGCGGCGGCCCCGGCGTGATGGAGGCTGGCAACCGCGGTGCGGACGAGGCGGGCGGCCAGTCGATCGGCCTGAACATCGTCCTGCCGCACGAACAGGCCCCGAACGTCTATGTCACCCCCGACCTCAGCTTCAACTTCCATTACTTCGCGATCCGGAAGATGCACTTCCTGATGCGGGCCAAGGCCGTCTGCGTCTTCCCCGGTGGCTTCGGCACCCTGGACGAGATGTTCGAAAGCCTGACCCTGATCCAGACCGGCCGGATGAAGCCGATCCCCTTCCTTCTTTTCGGGCGCGACTGGTGGGAAAAGGTGGTGAACTGGAACCACCTGGCCGAAGCCGGTGTCATCAGCCCCGAGGACCTGTCGCTGTTCGCGATGGTCGAGACGGCGGAAGAGGCGGTCGCGGTGATTGATGGGTGGAGCGTCCCCGCCTGACGCAGGCCTGGGGTGCGCTACAGCGCAGCGACCTTTTCAGCCGCCTTCGCCTCCAACCCCCGCAACGACACTCTGCCGTCGCGCATTTCTCCGGTGACCAGCATCTCGGACCGGGCGACGTCGGGATAGCGGTCCACCCAGTCGCGGAAGCGGTCGTTGGTCACGATCCGGGCCTTCAGGTCGCGGGCCGTCTCCAGCAGGAACGGGTCGGCCCGCTGACCCTTGGGCACCACAAGGATCTGATCCCTCGGCAGGGACAAAAGCCGCGAAAGATCGCCTTCGCCCATGAATTTTCCCATCAATTTGTAGCCGACATTGGCATCGAAGACGATGCCCGGTTTCAGCCCCCGGCGCGACAGGTCGTGCACCACCTGCAACAGCGGAGCGAGCTGGGGCGTGTTGTCCAGCCAGTGCATCACGTTCGATCCGTCGATCAGGACGTTCGTTCCGACTGTGAGGCCGCCTTGCGACACTACGGACGGGCGCTGGCTGCGCCTGGAGGTTTGGCCACGCGGCCCAGGCGGCCTGCGTTTGGACCGTCGCGACCGTGTGTGCGCGCTTCGCAGTCCGGCAACCAGAACCCAAAGGCCCAGAACTACCAGTACCAGAACCGAACCGATTACAAGGCTATCGGACCAGGCATCCAGGCCCGACGCCCGGGATGAGGTGGCGGTCACAAAATGCTGCAAAAGGGGCAGGCCGAACATGGGTCATGCTTTCCTGAAAGCGATGCGCAAGGCAAAACCGTTTTGTGTTCTATCCAGTCTTTTTCGTCAGCCCGGTCGCGCCAGCGTCTCCCGCTCCCAGCCGTCCAGGAACTCCACCCTTTCGCACCCGGAGAACAGCGCAAGCCGCCCCAGTTCCGCCTCAAGCTTCGCCCGCCGCGCCTTGGTCAGCTTCACCCCGGCTTCGGGCCAGAACGCCTTGACCCGAAGCGCGCCTGCGTCGCGGAAGGCTTTCACGTCGATCCGGCCGACCAGGCGGTCGCCCTCCAGCACCGGGAAGACGTAGTAGCCGTAGACCCGTTTCGGTTCGGGAACGAAGACCTCGATCCGGTAGTGGAAGCCGAACAGGAACTCTGCCCGGTCCCGATCCCTCAATGCCGGATCGAAGGGCGAGAGGATGCGCAGACGGGGGGTGGGGTCGGGCGGCTCTTGCCCCAGGGTTTCGGCGAAGATGAAGACCTTGCGGCGTTGGGCGGCCGCGCCCTCTACCTCGACCTCGATGATCTCGCCGCGGGCCAGGGCGTCCCGACACCATGCCTTCGCGGTCTCGGGTCCGACCGCGTTCCAGTAGGCCGCGATCTCGCCGCTGGTGCCGAAGCCCAGGTGCTGCAGGGCCGACCGGCAGGCCCAGTCGCAAACCTCCCCGGCCGGAACCGGAGCGCGGTGGGCTTCGGGAATGACCCGCTCGGTCAGGTCGTAGATCTTTGCGAACCCATCGCGCCGGGTGATCGCCAGCCGCCCCGTCCGCCACAGCCATTCCAGTGCGGTCTTTGACGGATGCCAGTCCCACCAGCCCCCCTTGCCGCGCACCTCACCTTCGCCGACATCCGCCGTTCCCACCGGGCCATCCCTGGCGATCCGGTTGAGGATGCTGTCGAACTGCGCCTCATACCCGTCGCGGAACCACCGCTTCCAGTTCGCCTGCAGCCGCTGCGCGTCGCGCTGAAAACGGTGCTGCCAGACCCCGTGCAGCCGCACCGGCAGGATCGAGGCGTCATGCGTCCAATGCTCCCACAGCGCGCGGTCCTTTTCGACAAGCCGTTTCAGCGCCGGGGGCCGATAGGCCTGCCGCCGCGACCACAGGATCATGTCATGCGCCCGGGCCACGGTGTTGATGCTGTCGACCTGGACAAAGCCGATACGCTCGATCAGGCCGTGCAGGGCCTGACCTGCGGCCGGTCCGACAGGTGCTTCGGACAAGGCGTGGCGATCAAGAAACAGGCGGCGCGCGACGGGGTTCGGGATCAGCTGGGGCATCGCCAAGGCCTAACATTTCAAACTGTTTCGGCAAATGGTGGAATTGTTATCGCACCCACCTGCCCAGCCGGTTGCAATGCCCGAATCAGTCCCTACTATCTCATTGTCTCCTGACACAATTTTCCGAAACTCAGTCGGTCACGCCCGGTTCCACCGCGGAGTGCGCCAGAAAGGTCCATGAAGCATTGCCCCACGAAACGCCTCTGATCACCACCCTTGTCGCCGGCTTTGGTCTGGCGTTCCTTTTCGGCCTGTTGGCGCAGCGGCTGAAACTGCCGCTGATCGCGGGCTATCTTCTGGCCGGCGTGGTGATCGGACCGTTCACACCGGGGTATGTGGCCGACATGAAGCTTGCCACCGAACTGGCCGAGCTTGGGGTGATTCTTCTTATGTTCGGCGTGGGCCTGCACTTTTCGCCCCGCGACCTGATGGCGGTCAGGTACATTGCGGTCCCTGGTGCCCTAGGACAGATCGCCGTGGCCACCGCTTTCGGCACGGCAATGGGTTGGGCGATGGGGTGGAGCCTGGGGGCGGGCTTGATCTTCGGTCTAGCGCTGTCGGTCGCCTCGACCGTGGTTCTGTTGCGCGCGCTGCAGGACCGCGACCTGGTGACGACGGACAAGGGCCGCGTGGCCGTGGGCTGGCTGATCGTCGAGGACCTGGTGATGGTCATCTCGCTGGTCCTGATCCCGCCGCTTGCGGGTCTTCTGGGCGGCACCGCCATGCCGGTCGCCGAAGAGGCCGAGGCGGTGGCCGAGGTGACGAGCAACATCGGCATCGGGCCGATCGCCGCAACGGTGATGATTACCCTGGCAAAGGCCGCAGCCTTCGTCGCGCTGATGCTGATTATCGGCCAGCGCGTGGTGCCCTGGGTCCTGCACTTCGTTTCACAGACCCGCTCGCGTGAGCTGTTCCGGCTGGCGGTCCTTGCCATCGCGCTGGGGGTCGCTTACGGCGCGACGCATCTGTTCGGCGTGTCCTTCGCGCTGGGGGCGTTCTTTGCCGGGATGGTGATGTCCTCGTCAACGCTGTCGCAGCAGGCCATGCGCGAGACGTTGCCCCTGCGCGACGCCTTCGCCGTGCTGTTCTTCGTGTCGGTCGGGATGCTGTTCAATCCCGCCATCATCCTGGAAAAGCCTCTGGCTCTTGTCGGAACGGTGCTGATCATCGTCTTCGTCAAATCGGTCGCGGCCTATTACATCGTCAAGGCCTTCGGGCATGGCCACGACAAGGCGCTGACCATCGCGGCAAGTCTGGCGCAGATCGGGGAATTCTCGTTCATCCTGATCACGATGGCGGTCACGCTGGACATCGTGCCCGCCGAGGCGCGCGACCTTGTCGTGGCGGGGGCGATGATCTCGATCCTGATGAACCCGCTGTTGTTCCACCTGCTGGACCGGCGTGAGGCGCGCAAGGCGGACGCTCTTCGTTCGACTTCGTCTCCTCATCGCGAGGACAGCGCGAGGAGTGACGAAGTCATCGACGAGCAGACAGTCAGACCTGCCGCCCCGTCAGAAGCTTCGGCAACTCTCCCGTCAAGCCTGCCGCCTGCCGCATGAACCCGCGGCGCAGGCCGGGCACCGAGTTCACCAGCCCCATGCCTAGATCGCGGCCCAGCCGCATCAGCGGATTGTCGGTCGAGAAGACCCGATTGACCGTGTCCATCCCCAAAGCCAGCGCCGTGGCATCGAAACGGCGCCAGCGCTGATACTCCTCCAGCGCGGTGGGGCTGCCTGGCTCTTCACCGCGGCGGCGGGCCAGGATCAGGACCTCGGCCAGTGCTGCCACGTCGCGCAGGCCAAGGTTCAGCCCCTGACCCGCGATGGGATGCACGCCATGCGCCGCATCGCCCACCAGCGCCAGGCGGGGCGCGATGAAGCGTTCGGCCAGGGACAGCGACAAGGGATAGGTGAAGCGCGCCCCGGCAAGGTGGATCTCGCCCAGGAAATCGCCAAAGCGGGGGCGCAGCGCCTCCAGATACTCGGCATCCGGCAACGCCTGGATCGCTGCGGCGTTGGCGTCGGTCTCGCTCCAGACGATGCTGGAATGGTGGCCCCCCTTCAGGGGCAGGATCGCCAGCGGGCCCGAGGGCATGAAGAACTGCTGCGCGATGCCGTGGTGGTCCTGTTCGTGGCGGATCGCGGTGACCAGCGCGGTCTGGCCGTAGCCCCAGCCCACCCGCCGGATGCCCGCGCGCGTGGCCGTGCCCGAGCCGCGGCCATCGCAGCCGACCAGCAGCCCCGCCGTCACGCTTCGGCCCGAGGCAAGCGTCACGGTAACGCCCACAGGCGTCACCTCCTGCGCCACCACGGTTTCGCCGGACATCAGCGTGATCCCCGGCGTATGCTGCATCGCCTGCAGGAAGGCCGCGTAAAGGAAGCGGTCCTCCAGCATGTGACCCACCGGGCCTTCCTCGATCTCGGCCGCATCGAAGTGCAGGAAGAAGGGTGCGGCCCCTTCGCCAGCCCGGCCGTCGCTGGCCTTGATATGGTTCATGGGCTGGGCCTTGTCGGCCACGCTGTCCCAGACGCCGATGGCCTTCAAGAGCCGCACCGAGGCGATGGCCAGCGCATAGGCCCGGCCATCAAAGCCCACCTCTGCCCGGTCCGGGGCCGGGCGGGCGTCGATCACGGTGACGCGGAAGCCCCCTTGGGCCAGCGCAAGCGCCAGGGCGGGGCCGTTCAGCCCTCCGCCCGCAATCAGGATATCGGTGTCCCAGGTCATGTCCCTTTCTTGGCCCCCCTGGAACGGATTGTCCATGCGTCGCCAAGCCGCTACCGTCGCGGAAAACGGGGGGCGGGGAATGAGCGGAACCTGGGCGAACATGACCGCGGCCGAGCTGGGTCGCGAGATCGGCAAGGGCCGAATCAACCCGGTGGAGCTGACCGAGTTTTTCCTGGACCGCATCGACAGCCACCCGCTTGCCGGGCGCATCTATGCCCGCGCCACCGCAGCCCGGGCGCGGGGCGAGGCTATGGCGGCGGCCTCCCGGGCAAAGTCCGGTCTCCGCAAAGGTCTTCTGGACGGGGTGCCGGTCAGCTGGAAGGACCTGTTCGACACGGCCGGCGTGGCGACCGAGGCGGGCTCGGCGCTGCTGAAAGGTCGCACGCCGGGTCGCGATGCTGCCGTGCTGGAAACCGCGACGCTGCAGGGCCTGGTGTGCCTGGGCAAGACGCATATGTCGGAACTGGCCTTCTCGGGCCTGGGGCTTAATCCGGTGACGGCGACGCCACCCTGCCTGAATGACGACAAGGCAGTGCCGGGGGGGTCATCCTCGGGGGCTGCTGCGTCGGTGGCCTTCGGGCTTGCTCCGGCGGCCATCGGTTCAGACTCCGGCGGTTCGGTGCGGATTCCGGCGGCCTGGAATGACCTTGCGGGCCTGAAGACGACGGCGGGCAGCCTGCCGATGACGGGCGTGGTGCCCTTGTTCGAGGCGTTCGACACCATCGGCCCGCTTGCCCATTCGGTCGAGGATTGCAACCAGATATTCGCCGCTATAAGCGGGGATGCGGCCGCCGATCTTGGTGGGGCAAGCCTGTCGGGCGCCCGCATTGCAGTCCTGCAGACACTGGCGCTTGACGATGTGCGCGAGCGTCCGGCCCAAGGCTTCGAGGATGCGACGCGGCGCTTCGCCAAGGCGGGCGCGGAAATCCATCATCTCGCGGCGCCGGAAGCGGCCGAGGCGGTGGCCCTGGCTGGCATAGTCTGCACCGCCGAAGCTTACGGAATCTGGAAGGCGACCATCGAAGCCGCGCCGGAAAAGATGTTCCCGCGCATTTTGGACCGCTTCCGCTCGGGCGGGCAGATCAGTGCGGTGGACTATGTTGTGGCCTGGCGGAGGTTGCGGCAGCTTCGGAAGTCATGGGCCGACCGCGCGTCAAACTATGACGCAGTGATCCTGCCGACGTCGCCGATCCTTCCGCCCGAAGCGAATCGGCTGATGACCGACGACGCGTATTACGTGACCGAGAACCTGCTGGCTTTGCGCAACACAAGGATCGGGAACATGCTTGGCTTGTGTGTTCTGACCCTGCCGACGTCGCAACCGTCCTGCGGTGTCAGTCTGATGTGTGGCCCGGGGCAAGAGGCGCGGCTTTTGCGGCTGGGTGCCGCGGCAGAGCGGGCGCTGCAGTAGCGGCAGCTCGCCAGCTTGCCTTTACACCCGGTGATACGGCGATCCCGCCAGGATCGTCGCCGCCCGGTAAAGCTGTTCGGCCAGCATCACCCGCACCAGCATGTGCGGCCAGACCATGCGGCCAACGCTGAGCGTCAGGTCAGCACGGGTGCGCAGGGCGGGGTCCACCCCGTCCGCCCCGCCGATCACGAAAGCCGCATCCTGCCGCCCCGCGTCGCGCCATCCGGCCAGCGCTTGCGCGAATTCGGGGCTGGAGAGTGTCTTGCCCCGTTCGTCCAGCACGCAAAGCGCCGCGCCGTCGGGGATCGCTCGGGCCAGCAGCAGCCTCTCGGCCGCCATGCCCCCACCCTTCTTGTCCGCGACCTCATGCTCGGTGACGGGACCGAGCCCCAAGGGGCGGCCCGTCCGGTCCAGCCTTTG
>NZ_JAXMMF010000123.1:0-3804 GCF_034366665.1 Tabrizicola sp.
CGGCACGGCACCAGAGATCGGCGGACCCGACCCGGAGCGGCTGATTTCCGGTAACCCGGTCCATAGCACCTGGAACCTTGAGGACCGCGACGGCCTGTACTGCGGTCTGTGGCAGTCCACGCCCGGCAAGTGGCGGGTGAAATACAGCGAGTGGGAGTATTTCCGCATCCTGTCCGGCTATTCTCTGCTGACCAGCGCGGATGGCACGATCACTCAGCTGCACCCGGGCGACAGCATGATCATCCGCCCGGGTTTTGAAGGAACGTGGGAGGTCGTGCAGACCACCCTGAAGGATTACGTCATCCGGCTGTAGCGCTGTCCGAGGTCCCGACCGTCACCACGGCGGCGGGGGCCTGCGGACGCGGGCACTCCTCGGCAGCGATGCCGCGACGTTCGCAGGCGGCAAGGCGCTTCTTCTCGGCCTTTTCGGCAGCGACCTTGTCCCGCGCGTCCTTCTTGGCCAAAGCGGCGGCTTCCTTTTCCTTGCGGGCGATGTTCTCGGGCGTTTCGGGGACCAGACGGCCGTAGGCGTCGATCATCTGCGGGCCTTCCAGCGCCAGGCTTTCCGCCTCGGAGCGGACCTTGACGCGGGTGCCGTTCGGCACGCGGCTGTACAGGTCGATGGCATCCTGGTTGAACAGGCGAATACAGCCTGCGCTGGTCGCATGGCCGATGGAAGCCGCATCCGCCGTGCCGTGGATGCGGAACATCGTGTCCCGGTTGCCGCGATAAAGGTACAGCGCCCGCGCACCCAGGGGGTTGGTCAGCCCGCCCGGCAGACCACCGGCATAGGCGGCGTAAAGGTCGGGCCGCGTGCGGATCATGTTCGCCGTCGGCGTCCACGACGGCCATTCCGCCTTGCGCCCGATGACACCTGTGCCGCGGAACGACATCCCCTCACGCCCGACGGCGATGGGATAGCGCGTCGCGGTCCCGCCTTCGTTCACCAGGTAAAGCTTGCGGGCGAAGGTATCGACCACGACCGTGCCCGGAGCCTCGGGCCCGGTATAGGCCACTTCCACCTTGCGGTTGCCTTCGTAAAGGTACTGCGCGGGCACCGGTTCGATGAAGAACTCACCGTCCTGGATGCCTTCGTAACCCGCGACGACATCGGGTTGCTTCTGGGTGGTGCCTGCGCAGGCGGCAAGCATGGGAAGGGCGAGGATCGCGAAGATCCGGGCAAGGGATTGGGTCACGGGTGCAGACTCATCTTTGGGCAGCTTTGGTCACCTTGCGCCATGCGACCGGCCATGCGTCAAGCCCAAAAGCACAAGCTTTTCCGAATCTTCCCGGGCAAAGCTGGTTCAGGCGGAGATTCCTGTTCGATTCTGCGCGATCGGCCGAAACTCTCCGGGACGTGGCAGCTGCTGAGTGCTTGCACGACAGATTGATCCACCACAGGGAACCCGGCGGATTTCCGCGCGTTGGTCGGTACCGCACACCACAGAAGCGGGAGCAAAGGGGACCACCATGGCCATAGAAGCACTTCTCATCACACTTATCATCGGCGCAGTCGCGGGCTGGCTCGCCGGTCAGATCGTCAAGGGCTATGGCTTTGGCCTTCTGGGCAACATCGTCGTGGGCATCGTCGGCGCGTTCATCGCCGCTTGGCTTCTGCCCTCGGCCGGTATCTCGCTGGGCGGTGGCATCCTGGGTGCCATCATCGCGGCCACGCTTGGCGCCGTGATCCTGCTGCTGCTGATCCGCGTCATCAAGCGCGCCTGATATCGGCTGATCGCAGCGCCAGAAGGAAAAGGGCCGGGGATCACTCCCCGGCCCGAACATTTACGCAACCACGTTGAACGCGGGGCCGTAGGGGTAGTGCGTGATATCCTCGGGCTCGTCCTCGGTCACGACGAAGATGTCGTGCTCGCGGTAGCCACCGGCACCCGGCATCCCTTCGGGGATCGTCAGCATCGGCTCCATCGAGATCACCATCCCCGGCTCCAGCACCGTGTCGATATCCTCGCGCAGTTCCAGCGCCGCCTCGCGGCCATAGTAGTGCGACAGGATCCCGAACGAGTGGCCATAGCCGAAGGTCCGGTATTGCAGCATCTGCCGCTCTGCCAGGAACTCGTTGATCTTCATGGTGATCTCGGCGCAGGTGGCACCGGGTTTCAGAAGCTTCATGCCGAATTCGTGGCTGTCGATGTTGGTCTGCCAGACGCGCATCGAGGCATCGTCGACTTCGCCCACGAACAGCGTCCGCTCCAGCGCGGTGTAGTAGCCGCTGATCATCGGGAAGCAGTTCAGGGACAGGATGTCGCCATGCTGCAGCTTGCGGTTGGTCACCGGGTTGTGCGCGCCATCGGTGTTGATCCCGGACTGGAACCAGACCCAGGTGTCGCGGTATTCGGCGTCGGGGAAGCGCTTGGCAATCTCGCGCTCCATCGCGTCACGACCGGCGATGGAAACCTCCAGCTCGGTCGCGCCGACCTTGATCGCCTCGCGGATCGCATAGCCGCCGACGTCGGCCACGTTCGCGCCGTGCTTGATCATGGTGATTTCAGCGGGGGATTTCTTCATCCGCTGGAACATGGTCGCCGGGGCGATGTCGATGCCGCGCTTGGGCTTGAGGAAGCTGTTCAGCTTCTCCATCCGTTCGACGGTCAGGTGATCCGCCTCGCAGCCGATGTTCTTGCCCACGCCCGTGACCGAAGCCACCGCGCGCCACATGTTGTCGCGGGTCCAGTCGGTGTAGGTGATGTTGTCGGCAATCGACCGGCGCCAGGGCTGGCCCGCGTCGATCCCCGCGCTGATGGTGACGCATTCGGTCTTCGTCACGACGCAGGCATAGGGACGGCCGAACGAGCAATACAGGAAGCCTGAGTAATACGACACGTTGTGCATCGAGGTCAGGACGACGGCGTCCAGATCGTGCAGCTCCATGATCTCGCGCAGGCCCTGCAGGCGATCATGGTATTCCTGATCGGCGAAGGGGAGGGTGTCTTTCTTGCCGCCATTGTGGAAGCGGTACATATCGGGACGGTTCAACGACATTTCCTAGACCTCATTTCCAGGGGTCAGGACATATGCCCAGGGGACCCCGAAAGGTCCCGGCGTACAGGACGGAAGCGGGGATACCCCCACAAGCGTCGGGGCTGATGCCCCTGTGGCGACGCCATCGCCACGGCTCATCCCATCCATGCGCCTTCGCAACAATTCGCGCAAGTCCGTTTTCGACCCTTGCTTGGCCAGTTTGCGACCCCATCTAAAGCCGGTGAACATGCATGGGAGTTGGAAATGCGCTGTCCGGTCGACAACGAAACCCTGGTGATGGCGGATCGTGGCGGAGTCGAGATCGACTATTGCCCCAAGTGCCGTGGCGTCTGGCTGGACCGGGGCGAGCTGGACAAGATCATTGACCGTTCGCTGGGTGGCCCTGCCGCCGCGCCCGCGCCGACGCCGCAGCAGGCGATCCAGCAGCACGCAGCACCCCATCCGTCCCCCGTCTACCAGCCCGAGCCGCGCGCCCCGCAAGGCTACCGCGAGGATGACCGTCGCCGCTACAAGGACGACGACGACGACGATTACCGTTACAAGAAGAAGCGCAAGGACAGCTTCCTGAGCGATATCTTCGACTTCTGATTCCGCAGGCGTGCCCCGGGTGTGACCCCCGGGGCCTCTGCTACCACCTTCCGCTTGGGTCCCTTGCTCGGTCCCCCGGTTGCCGATGGCATCTTGAGAGCCTAGTCTGCCTGCATGCGTCCCGGCCCCCTGAACCGCATCACGGATATCCTTGGCCTGCGCGTCGGCAATGCCGATGACGCCGTCTTGCGCTCAGGCGTGACCGTGCTGACCGCC
>NZ_JAXMMF010000124.1:0-64713 GCF_034366665.1 Tabrizicola sp.
GTCGCCCGCCGCCAGGACTGAACCCTTGCGCGGGGCGGACGGCAAGGGTATCTGAAGGGCGTGGCCCCTATAGCTCAGCTGGTAGAGCATCTGATTTGTAATCAGAGGGTCGGGAGTTCGAGTCTCTCTGGGGGCACCACACCCTGTCTCACCACGGCGCACCCCGGTCGGGTCCTTGCGGCAAAAGGCCTGCCACCCGGCGGACTTGGGGAAGGGCCGGGTGGCAGGTTGACCCTTTTCGGGCCGATGCAAACAGCAGGTGATCGTACGTGCAGGGCGGAAAGGGGGACGTCACCGCCTTGCATCATCCATTGGTGGACCGCAACTCCGGCAAGACAAGGGCAGTAGAAAGACAGTTTTGGGAAGGCAGTGCCGATCCTATGATCGATGCAATCCAGGATTGTGAAACTCTGGCGCGCCATTGAACTGCAGACAGAATCACCTGACTTTGTCCAACCAGCAATCACCCAACTGAGAGTTGCGCAAAACATGCTGCCCGCATCCAATCGGGGCGCCCTGGTGGGAACTGTCGCAGATGGCCGAATAAAACCTGTCGAAATGGACAGGTTACCCCGCCTTGCTTGACCTGATATCTTTGACGCGGGGTTAAAGGTGCTTAGACACCAAACCTTATTGGTTCATTTCAAGTAAATATCTCGCATCACTGTTTCCGATGCATTACCAATACTCAGGAATAAAGCAAAATGCCCGCTTCAGGTTCGGTGATCGAATTCGACAAGTTCCGTCGGATCAAGGAGGCGCTGTCCGGACTCATGCGCCCCGAGGTGGCCGAGAAGGCGGAGCCAAGGCTATCCTGGTATCTACCTGGATTATCAGGGAAATCAAAGGTCGGAACCGTGTTCGGCGACCTTCCGATCGAAGTGCTTCGCGTTCGCGACGATCTGCGTACCCATTCGGGCGCGACCGTGCAGGTGCAGTCGGTGGACCGGATTCACCTGGATGAAGAGTTCCTGCGCAAACAGCCAAGCGCGCTGCCCATCCGTATTCCGGCAAATGCCTTCGGGACGGGGCGGCCGTCGCAGGATATGTACCTCTCTCCCGGGCAAGAGATTTCATCGGATCTGCATGTCGTGTCGACTTTCGTCAAGGCCAGTGAATTGCGCGGCAGGTTCAATCCGGATCTGGCACAAAGCACCGGATTGACCTATATCCGTTTCCATTGCGGCGCGCCGGCGATTGTTCGCGTAGACGGGCTTTGGGTCCGCGTTGCCCCCTGATTGACGTCAGATACTGCGGCAATTCAGGCGCCTCCTTCCGCATTACCGGCGTTCGATCACACCCAGGAAACTGAGCGTCTGCTCAAGATCCGCGCGCAGCTTGCTGTCTGACCGGTTGAACCCGGCGCACAGCGTGTCGAACCGTTTGCGCAGCGCCTTCTTCTCGTCACCCTTGCAGTCGTTCCACGGGCGGCCCTGCAGCCCCATCACAAGGACATAATAGCCGATGAAATGCGGGCGCGCGCCGCTGTCCAGAAGGCGCCGGTAAGCCTCATCAGCGCCCAGATCGCGGATCTCTTCGGCCGAGGTGATCCCGGCACGGGCAAAGGCCACTTCCGAGGCCGGACCAAGGTTCGGGATCGAGGAGACGGGGCTGGGCATGATGGGCTGGGCATGAGAACAAAACAAGGCCAGCCTCGCGGCTGGCCCGTGTGTTGTCAAGCGCGTGTCTTGCCCGGTTTTCGGTCAAGCGGGGAAAAAGGTCAGATCGCGGCCCAGTCGCGGAAGATTGGCTGGCCGGTCTGCTGGCTGGACCCACCGGCTTGCTGGGTCGACCCGCCGGCCTGCTGGCCTTGCTGCTGCTGGCTGGGGGTACTGCTGCCGCCTTGCTGAGGCTGGCTGGGGGTCTTGGCCATCTGACTGCTCCGTTTGGCTCTCGTTTTTCCCATATTGCGCTGGTCTTTGGCCGCAGCAAGCCCGGGATATGTCGATTTTGCGACGATATGGCGAAAACGTGCGACATCGGCAACAGGTGCTTGATCACATTCCGGTTTTCCTGACCCCGACCTGGCGCCAGCCTTCTTGGGCTTTCCCCGCAGGGCTTGCCGTTTTGCCGCATCGGGTTCACCCTGTCACGCCAAAGGAGACCTGACATGCCGCCCAAGAACCGTTTCGCCGAGCTTCTGCCCGAGATCACCGCCTGGCGCCGCGATTTCCATGAACACCCTGAACTGCTGTTCGACGTCCACCGCACCGCCGCCCGCGTGGCCGATTTGTGCCGGTCCTTCGGCTGCGACGAGGTTGTCGAAGGCATCGGGCGCACGGGTGTCGTCGCGGTCATCAAGGGGCGCAGCGACTCCAAGGGCCGCGTCGTAGGCCTGCGCGCCGATATGGACGCGCTGCCGATCAAAGAGCAGACCGGGGTGCCCTATGCCTCGAAAACCCCCGGCAAGATGCACGCCTGCGGCCATGACGGGCATACGGCGATGCTGCTGGGCGCCGCGAAGTACCTGGCCGAGACGCGAAACTTTGACGGCTCTGTCGTCTGCATCTTCCAGCCCGCCGAAGAAGGTGGTGGTGGTGGGCGCGAGATGGTGAAGGACGGGATGCTGTCGCGCTGGAACGTCCAGGAAGTCTACGGGATGCACAACATGCCCGGCATCCCCGTCGGCCATTTCGCGATCCGACCCGGCGCGATGATGGCCGCCGCCGATCAGTTCGAGATCGTGGTGACCGGGAAGGGCGGCCATGCCGCCAAGCCGCATGACTGCGTCGATACCACAGTCGTCAGCGCGCATATCATCGTGGCCTTGCAGACCATCGCCAGCCGCAACGTCGACCCCCTGAAGCAGATCGTGGTCAGCGTCTGCACGGTCGAGACTGATTCCACCGCGCACAACGTCATTCCTCAGGTGGTGAAGATGAAGGGCACCGTCCGCACGATGGACGCCAAGGTGCAAGACTTTGTCGAAGCCCGCATCGGCCAGATCGTCGAGGGCACGGCCCTGGCGCTGGGGGCACGGGCCGAGGTTCACTATCAGCGCGGCTATCCGGTGACGGTCAACGCGCCCGAAAACACCACCTTCGCGGCCGAGGTTGCCCGCAAGGTCTCGGGCCACGTCGACACCGAGACCGCGCCTCTGATGGGGGCCGAGGATTTCAGCTTCATGCTGAACGAACGCCCCGGCGCGTATATCTTCCTGGGCAATGGCGACACTGCGATGGTGCACCACCCGGCCTACAACTTCGATGACAGCGCGATCCCCTTTGGCTCCAGCTGGTATGCCGAAATGGCCGAAACCCGGATGCCCGCCGCATGATCGGGGCGACCCTGGTTGCACTGGTGGCCGTGATCCATTTTGCCATCCTTCTGATGGAAATGGTCCTGTGGGAGACGCCACGCGTCCGGTCGATCTTTCGCACCACGCCCGATTTTGCTGCGGCGACGCGGGTGCTGGCGGCGAACCAGGGGCTTTACAACGGCTTTCTTGCCGCTGGGCTGGTCCTGGCACTGATCCAGGGTCTGCCCGGTCCGGGGCAGGGGCTGGCGCTGTTCATCCTGGCCTGCGTGATCGTCGCCGGGCTTTACGGCGCAGCGACAGTCGGGCGGCGGATACTTTATGTGCAGGCAGCCCCCGCTCTTCTGGCCCTGGGCGCGGTTCTGGCCGAAGTTTGACCGGGGTGCAGGGGCGCGCTTCAGGTTGGGGAGGGCGTGATGCGCCGAAAGAAATGCTGCAATGCAGCAATTCGCGCGATCTGAATGAAAACAGTTTTCATATGGTTCATGGCTGCCGCCAGGGGCGGGTCTTTCCAAGGGACGTTGTCCAGCCGTTCCGGGGCAAATGGCAAAGCGTTGAAGGGCGTTCCGGGGCCGGGCTGGCGGACCGGACCAGCGGGGTTATCTCAAGGGTTGCAAAGACGATGTGGCCCGCGCCTGACCCTGACGACAAGCAGACTTGCGGGATGGTGACATCTGGCAGATAATTTAGGACCTTGGATCGAGGACGGATGGGACACGCAGGCCAGCCTGACACCGGGACTGCACAACCTGCGCGGGTAGAACTGCGCGTGGTCGAGTTGATGAATCGTCTGCTCGACGTGACCTCCGACACCATCGACAGCGAGATTGACGCCGTGCTGGCAGCGCTGGGGGAAGGCTATGGTTTTGCCCGAACCTTTCTCTTTCGCTACGGGGCGGCCATCGGGTACCGGAACACGAACGAATGGGTGGCGCCCGGTGTGCAACCGCTGAAGCCGGTGATGCAGGGGGCCGCCCCGGTTGTCCGTCCCGCCTGGCATCAGGCCTTTGTGGAGGGCCGGATTGTCGCTGTCCTGGACCGGTCCGAACTTCCCGAAGGCTCGCCCGAGCATCAGTTCCTGACCGATATCGGCGTGCATTCGACACTGATGGTGCCGCTTTGTGACGGGGACCGGCTGTTCGGAGTGATCGGCTTCGACTGCTGCCGCCCGGACCGGCAGTGGCAGGACGACGCGGTCTTTCTGCTGACCTCGATCGGGCGGGCGGTCTCGTCGATCATCCTTCGGGTCGAGGCAGCGCGGGCCGAGGCTGCCTCGCGCCGTCACCTTGCCGCCACGCTGAACGCGCTGCCCGATCTGGTGATCGAGCTGGCCCCGACCGGCGAGATCGTCGCCTGCCAAAGCGACAAGCTGCCGTGGCTGTCCGGCCTGGTGCGGTCCGGGATCGGCCGCCATGTGGCGCAGGTCCTGCCGCTGCCGCTGGCGCAGGTGATGACGGAAATCCTTGCCGCCCCCCCGGGCAATACCTCGTCCGTGACCCGGCGGGTCGGGGTCTCGACCCTGGTGACGCCGCATCGCTATGAGGTTTCTGTCGCCCGGCTAAGCCCCGCGGCCTCGGGGCAGCAGGCGAACCTGATTGTGGTGATCCGCGACATCGCCGCCTCGGACCGGTCCAGCGAGATGACCTCGTTCCGCGAGGGGCAGTTCACCGCCTTTTTCGAGATGTGCCCGCATCCGATCCTGGTGAACGACTTCGACACCGGCGAAGTCGTCGACGGCAATCGGGCGTTCAAGGAGGTGTTCGGCTTTGACCCGCAGGCAGGGATCAACCTGCAGGTGCAGCAGATCCTGCCTGTGGACGCAACCTGGGTGATCGAAGGGGCGAAGAACGCGTTGAAGGCCGCCCAGACCTATGGCCCGGTCGAGGCGATGTTCCGCTGCAAGGCCGGCCATGCCTTCCCGGCGGTGGTGCGCTGCTTCATGAGTGTCGATCCCAACGGACGCCGCCTGGTCTGGTCACTGATCGAAAACATCATCGAGATCCGCGCGAAGGAAGCCGCGCTGCAAGTTGGCCGCGATGCCCTGGAAGCGACGAAATCCCGGTTCCTGGCCGCGATCGAGGCGCTGGACGACGGCTTTGCCATCTTCGACGCCGACGACCGGCTGGTCCTGTGGAACACGCCCTATGTCCGGGTCTTCGACAAGATTGCCGACCTGATCCGCGAGGGCGCGCTGTACGACGACCTTCTGCGCGCCGCCATCGCCCGGGGGGTCTTCGGGGCCGAAGGGGAGCGCGACGATGCCAATCTGCAGCGCCGCCTGGACCGCCCGCTGACCGAGATCTGGGACAACGAGGACGAACTGGCCGACGGCCGGTTGATCTGGGTCCGCGAACGCGCCACCCCCTCGCAGGAAACCGTCGGCCTTTACGAGGACGTCACTGCCCGTCGCCTTGCCGACCGCCGGCTTGAACAGGTTGTCGACGGGGGCGGCATCGCGGTCTGGGACTGGGCCTCGGACCACGGGTTCACCACGATCAACGACTGCTGGGAGACGATGCTTGGCCTCGGCTCGGCGCGAGCGCTGGCCGACCTGATCGAACTTGTTCATCCCGAAGACCGTCTTGCCGTCGCCGAGGCACAGCGCGAGCTGTTTCTGTCGGGCAGCGGGACCTTCTCGCTGCGCTGCCGGATGCGCCACCAAAGCGGCAAGTGGGTCTGGCTTCTGACGCGCGGCCATGTCGCGGCGCGGTGGGCCGACGGCAGCCCGCGCCGGATTTCCGGGATCACGCTGGACGTGTCCGTCCAGGCCGAGGCCGAGCAGCGTCTGGCCCATGTGATCGACGGCACCCAGGTCGGCACCTGGGAACATGACATGCGCACCGGCATCACGCTGGTCAGCGACCGCTGGGCCGAGATCCTGGGCTTCCGCGCGGTCGAGCTGAACCCGATCCCGCTGCAGGGCTGGCTGGACATGCTGCATCCCGAGGATGTCGATGGCCTGATCAGCCACGAACGCGAAGCCTTCGAGGCTGGCCAGTGGCAGGTCGAACACGAGGTCCGCCTGCGCCACCGCGACGGGCATTGGGTCTGGGTCCTGACCCGTGCCCAGGTCTCTGAATGGGACGAGGATGGCCGCCCGGTCAAGACCAGCGGCATCAACCTCGACATCTCGGCCGCCAAGTCGCTGGAGTTCGCGCTGGCCCGGGAACGCGACACCCTGGCCCGGGTGATGGAGGCCTCGGTCTCTGGCATCGTCGTGGTCGACGAACGGGGCGCCGTGATCTTCGCCAACGCTGCCGCCGAACGTGTCATCGGGCGCAAGGTCAGCGCGGGAAGCATGCTGTTGTCGCTGATCGGTACCGACGATGTCAAAGACTCCGACGGCAACCACATCCCGCCCGACGGCCTGCCCATCGCCCGCGCCTTGGCTGGCGAACCGGGGATGCACGCGGTCCGCCGCGACCTTTACTGGCCCTCGGGCGAACGCCGCGTCGTGGCGGTCACTTCGGCCCGGCTGTCGGCTGCCGGGGCCGAAACCGCCGTCGTCTGCACCTTCACCGATATCACCGACGAGGTGCAAAGCCAGGACCGGCTTCGCGCCGCGATGACCGCCGCCGAGACGGCCAACCGCGCCAAGTCCGACTTCCTGGCCGCGATGAGCCATGAAATCCGCACCCCCCTGAACGGCGTCCTTGGCATGGCCACCGTGCTTGGCGCGCGGCTTTCCGACCCGCAGGAACAGGCGATGGTCCGGGTGATCCGTGATTCCGGCGAGCATCTTCTGGGCGTCATCAACGACATCCTCGACCTGGCCAAGATCGAGGCCGGACGCATGGTGCTGGACCCGCGCCCGATCCGCCTGCCGGATATCCTGATGCGCGTCGCCTCGCTGCACCAGATCACCGCGACCGAAAAGGGCGTCCAGCTGATCATCCATTGCAGCGGCGGTGCGGGCGGCGAGATGCGGCTCGGCGACGAGATGCGGCTGATCCAGATCCTGCACAACCTGATGGGCAACGCGCTGAAGTTCACCGACACGGGCCATGTTCGGGTCGAGATCGACTGTTCGGACCCCGAAGCCATCATGATCGAGGTCCAGGACACCGGCATCGGCATGTCGCCCGAGGAAATCGCCCGCTCGTTCGAAGAGTTCACCCAAGGCATGGGCGGTTCGCGCCGCAGCCATGTCGGGACCGGCCTTGGCCTGCCCATCGTGCGCCGCCTTGCCCGACTGATGCGCGGCGATGTCGAATTGCACTCGGCCCAGGGGCAGGGCGTCACCGCCCGGGTCGTGCTGAAGATCCCGGTGCTTGCCGAAGGCGCTACGCATGACGCTGGGCCCGAGGTCCGCCCGCTTCCGGCGCTGCGGGTGCTGGCGGCAGAAGACAATGCGACCAACCGGATCATCCTGCAAAGCATGCTGCAGTCGCTGGGGGTGGAAACGGTGATCGTGGCCGACGGCCCCCAGGCGCTGCACCGCTTCCGCGACGGCGGATTCGACGCGGTGCTTCTGGACATCGCGATGCCGGGGATGGACGGGCTGGACACGCTGCAGGCGCTGAACACGCTTGCGGCGGACCTTGGGCGCCCCGCACCCCGCGCCATTGCGGTCACCGCCAACGTGATGACCCACCAGGTCAACGACTATCTCGGCCACGGCTTCGCTGCGGTCGTGGCCAAGCCGATCCGGATCGAGATGCTGGGCCAGGCGCTCTGGCACTGCGTGGATCATCCGGTGGAAGGCTGAACCGGCACCGGGTTTGCTTTGACAGGTCATCCGCTTGGCCGCATCCTGAGCTTGGGCGCAAAGTGTGCCCGGGGAGCTGGTGACGGTGGCGGCGGTGCAGTCCCTGGCCAGACTGCCCTTGCGATCCTCACCTGTCGCAGCGCGGAGGTGCCATGAATGACCGTCTCGATCCTCTGACGCGGGCCTTGGCGCTGCCGATCTGGCAGGGCAAGGCTTCGGCCACGCCCCTGGGCGGCGGGATCACCAATCTGAATGTGCTGGTGACCGATGCCGCCCGCTGCGCCGTCGTGCGGATCGGCGACGACATCCCCGTCCACCAGATCATGCGCTTCAACGAGCTGGCCGCCAGCCGCGCCGCCCATGCCGCCGGAGTCTCGCCTGGCGTGATCCACCACGAACCGGGTGCTCTGGTCATCGACTTTGTCGAGGGCCGGACCATGACGGCCACGGACCTGCGCGACCAGGATTTGCTGGAGCAGGCGCTTGCTCTGGTGATGCATGCCCACCGTGACATCCCGCGCCACCTGCGTGGCCCCGCGCTGACCTTCTGGGTCTTCCAGGTGGTCCGCGACTATGCCGCCACGCTGCACGACGGCAGGTCGCGCCACCTGCCGATCCTGCCCGACCTTCTGTCGCAAGCCGAGGCGCTGGAGCGCGCCGTGGGCCGGATCGAGATGGTCCTCGGCCACAACGACCTTTTGCCCGGCAACTTCCTGCACGATGGCACCCGCATGTGGCTGATCGACTGGGACTATGCTGGCTGGGGCTCGCCCCTGTTCGACCTGGGCGGACTTGCCGCGAACAACGGCCTTGATCCCACGCAAGAGGCCTGGCTGCTGGAGGCCTATTTCGGCGCCCCGCCTGATGCCGACCTCTGGCGCCGGTACCGCGCCATGAAAGCCGCCGCCGCCCTGCGTGAGGCGATGTGGTCGATGGTGCAGGAAATCCACTCGAAGCTCGACTTCGATTACCGGACCTATACGGCCGAGTACCTCGAAACCTACCGGCAGGCGCTGGCCGCCACCACGCGCTAGGCCACGGCGCGAGCGAGGGCGCAGAACCCCTCCAGCCCGATCTCCTCGGCCCGCGAGGTGGGCGCGATTCCGACGCTCTCCAGCACCGTCTCGATATCCGGGCGCAGACCCTTCAGGCTGGCCCGCAGCATCTTGCGGCGCTGGTTGAACGCCTTCGCAGTTACCCGTTGCAGCGTCTTGAAATCACAGGGAAACCGGGGCTGGGGCAGGGCGGTCAGCTGCACCACAGAGGAATGTACCTTGGGCGCGGGGGTGAAGGCCTCGGGCGGCAGGGTCATGACGATCCGGGCCTCGCAGCGGTACTGTGCCAGCAAGGCCAGGCGTCCATAATGCTCTGTCCTTGGTTTCGCAACAATCCGTTCTGCAACTTCCTTCTGGAACATAAGCGTCAACGATAACCAAAGCGGAGGCCAGACCTCCGGTGTCAGCCAGCGGATCAGAAGTTCGGTGCCGATGTTGTAGGGCAGGTTGGCCACGATCTTGAACGGCGGCGTCAGATGCGCGGCCAGGTCCAGCTCCAGCGCGTCACCATGCAGAACCTCCAGCCGCCCCGGACAGGCCGCCGCGATCTCGGCAAGGGCGGGCAGGGCGCGGGCGTCCTTTTCGACCGCCACCACCCGCCGCGCGCCTTCGGCCAGCAGCCCGCGCGTCAGGCCCCCCGGTCCCGGTCCCACTTCCAGCACGTCGCAAGCCGACAGATCCCCCGCCGCCCGCGCGATCTTGGCGGTCAGGTTCAGGTCCAGCAGAAAGTTCTGCCCCAGCTGCTTTCTTGCCACCAGCTCATGCGCCCGGATGACCTCGCGCAGCGGCGGCAGCCCGTCTATCGTGCCCAAAAAGATCCCCCAGCTTTCATACTGGCCAAAATATCCCCGCCGGAGGCACCCGCCCTCACCGCCCGCGCGCCGCGACCATCTCGCGCGCCATCGCCAACGCCGCGATCAGGCTCGATGGGTCCGCCACACCGCGCCCGGCAATGTCATAGGCCGTGCCGTGGTCGGGCGAGGTCCGCACGAAGGGCAGCCCCAGTGTCACGTTCACACCGCCGGCAAAGTCGATGGTCTTGATCGGAATCAGCGCCTGGTCGTGATAGGCGCAGACCGCCGCGTCGTAGGACTTCCGCGCCGCGGCATGGAACATCGTGTCCGCAGGCCAGGGACCGGTCACGTCCAGTCCGTCCGCCTTCAGTCGCGCCAGCAAGGGGCGGATCATCCGCTCTTCCTCCCAGCCCATCGCGCCGCCTTCGCCCGCATGGGGGTTCAGCCCCGCCACCGCAATCCGGGGGGCCGCAATGCCGAAATCCCGGATCAACCCGGCTTGCGTGATGCGGATCGTCTCGTCCAGCAGCGTCTCGGTCAGCGCCGCAGGGACCTCGGAAATCGGAATATGGATCGTCGCCGGGACCACCCGAAGGCCGGGGCAGGCCAGCATCATCACCACCCGCCCAACCCCCGCCAGATGCGCCAGAAACTCGGTATGGCCGGGAAAGGCGAAGCCCGCCCCGTCCTTCAGCGCCTTCTTGTTGATCGGAGCCGTGCAGACCGCCGCGCCAAGTCCCGCCTGCACCAGCCGAACCGCCCGCTCGATTGCCGCGACGACGCCCGCCGCATTGGCCGGGTCCGGCCGCCCAGGAGCCGCCAGCCCCGCAAAATCCAGCCGCAGAACCGCCATCGCCCCGTCGCCGGGGCCCTCGCCCTCGGCCACCGCCCGCCACTCTGTCCCCGAAGGCAGATGCCGCGGGTCGCCGATCCAGACAAAGCGCTCGCCCGCCGCCCAAGCCTTGGCCGCGATTTCCGGCCCGATGCCGGACGGGTCGCCGCAGGTCAGAAGGACCGGCGCGCTCACGGCTCGCGGATGATCGCGGCCGCGCGGAGTTCCTCCAGATAGCCCTCGGCCAGGCCTTCCAGCTTCTGGTTGATGACCTGGTCGCGCACCTGGTCGCGTGTCGGCGCCGGGTCCTGAACCGCCTCGCGCCCGCAGAGCATCAGCATCCGCCGCAAGCCGCCCCGCGTCAGCGCGACCGAGGTCTCGCCCGGGTCCAGCTTCGCCAGTTCCAGCGCGACGTCGCCCGGCACCTCGCCCATACCCGCCTTCGTCAGTGTCACGCGGTCGGTCTGGCCACCCGCCTCGGCCTGCAGCATGTCGCAGTCATCTGCCGCCGCGCGGATACGGGCAATCTCTGCCGCATCGTCCGGGACCAGAAGCTCGACCCATTCCACCGAAACCGAGATCGGCTCTGCCGCCGTATCCTCGGCCACGTCACGCAACAGGAACAGCACCACCGCCCCGGGGACCGAGACGGGGTCCGAAACCTCGCCCGCGTCCAGTGCCAGGATCTTCTGCCCGATGGCTGCGGGCAGGTTCGACAGGGGCAGCCAGTCCAGCCGTCCACCAGCGCCCGCCGTGGGAGCCGCCGAATACTGCCGTGCCGCCGCCGCAAATTCCGCCTCGCCCGACAGTCTGTCCGACAGCTCCTGCGCCTGCGCCAAGGCCTCCGCCTCCTGACCGGGAGGCGCGGGGATCACCAGCTCGCTGGCCAGGACCTGCAGTGCCTTTGGTCGGGCCGAGGCTGCCAGCGCCCGGTCGACATCCGCCTCGCTGATCGGGACCTGACCGAGGAACTTCGCCCGCACCACCTGCCGCCACAGAATGCCCGCCGACACGAAATCCCGGAACGTTTCGGGCGCGATCCCGGCCTTGGCAAGTTCGGCCACGAACTGCTCGGTCGTCAGGTTCGCGCGACCGGCGAATTCGGCCAGACCGTCGGTCAGGTCCTTTTCGGTCAGCGTGATGTCCAGCCGCTCGGCCTCGGTCTGGCGCAGCCGGTCCGCGACCAGCGCTTTCAGCGCCTCTTCCTCGGGGTTGCCGGGCGCGCGCAGCACCTGCAGAAACAGGGCGCGCTGCTGCACCTCATACTCGGTGATCGCGCGGTCATTGATGTAAAGCCGGGGCGCAAACAGGTCCTGCGCCAAGGCCGGAGCCACCATAACCGGGGCAACCGTCACCGGTGCCGCCAGCACAAGGCCGAATGCCGCTGCTGCGGCCTGCCGTTTCAGAACCGAAAATCGCATCAATTCCGCCGCTCTTCCTTATTCCCGCGGGTCTTTGGCCCGCCCTTGCCTACTGCCTGCAGGTCCGTGCCGGACCCCCGGTAACCCCACCGCCAAAGCCCACAAGGTCCAGCGACAGGCCGAAATCCGTCGTCGGCGTCACACTAGTAGATGACGTGAAGCGACGCGAGAGGGAAACATCAAACCGCACGCATTCGTTCAGGAACTCCAGACCCAGCCCGGCCAGGGTGCCCTGATTGCCCTCGAAATCATAGCGCCCCGAGGCTTTGGCGGTCCAGTTGGGCGTCAATTTGCGCCGGGCGTCGAAGGTGACCTCTTGCGTCGGCTCCAGCCGGTTCTCCTGCGGGTCGGCCACCGCCCAGATCATCGAGGTCGACAGCGCGGTCTTCGGCCCGCTCAGCGCCAGCCGCGCCTCAGTCTTGGTGACGCTAAAGTCGTCGTCCAGCACCATCCGCCCGGTCAGCGCCACGCTGTCCGACAGGGTGAATGTCGCCGACGCCAGCCAGTCCGAGGTCGACCCGGCCAGCCCTGATCCTGGCCCGAACTGACCAAGGTCGGCCTCACGGAAGACCCGGCCCACCGTGACCCCCATCGACCAGCCTTTGGGATCGTGCCGCGTCCAGCTGACCCCGACATTGGCGCGCCGCCCGCGTTCCACCGCGTCGGACCCCGGGAACCGGTCCAGGGAAAAGAGGTTGCCCTCGTCGAATTCGACCAGGACTGAATCCTCGTTCGGCAGGCTTTCCGCGTTGGAGGAGGAAAACAGAAGCTGCACCACCGGCTCGATCACCTGGACCGCGCCACTGGCCTCGGTCTTGGCGAAGGGCCAGCGCAGCTCGACCCCCGCGGTGCCATGCGTGCGCGAGGTGTTGCCACCAAAGGTGGCGTCGTCGGTGATCGTGTAGGCGTCGGCTGTCAGCTCGCCAAGGACGGTGGCTTCGACGCCCATCGGCAGAAAGAAGCTGCGCCGCCAGTCGATCCGTGCCGAGATGCGGCCCACGTCGCGGCCATCGGCGATGCCGTCGCCATTGCCGTCCACCGGGCTGACCGAACTGCGGGAATGGTTGTGCGTCTGCAGCCGCAAGCCGCCCTCGCCGCCCAGGGGACCAAGCGAAAAGCGCCGGTGGAAGGTCAGGTCGGCGATCACCGTCGGGATCGTCGTGTTGTCCTCGTCGTCGCGCAGGGTCTGGAAGCTGATGATCCGGGCCGAGATATGTTCGTTGCGCCGCGTCCGCTTGACCTCGATCCGGCTGTCCAGCCGGTCGGAGTTGTCGATGCCGTAGTCCAGAAGATAGGCCGGATCGGTCACGGTCTGGCCGTCGAAACTCAGCTGGAACCGTTCGGGCAGGGTGAAATCGCCACGCGCGCGCAGATAGCCGCGGGTCTTGCCCGGCTCGAGGTCGTCGCGGCTGACCGATCCTTCCAGCGTCAGAAGCCCGGTCGCAAAGGCCTGGCGATAGCGCAGGCCCAGCGTCTGGCTGTCCCGTGCGGTCAGGTAGGGGGTCAGGGTCAGGTCGGCCGATTTGCCCAGCACGATGAAGTAGGGCACCCGGATGCCGGTCCCCAGGTCCGAGGTGGTGCGGATCGACGGCATGAGAAAGCCCGTGGCCCGCTTCAGCGACGGGTCCGGCATCCGCAGGCGGGGGATGTACATGACCGGGACGCCCGCCAGCCGGAACTGCGCCTGGTCAAAGTAGATCTGGCGCTTCACCTCGTCATGCACCACGCGGCGGGCGCGGATTTCCCACAGGGGCGTCGGACTGCCGGGGCAGACCTTGCACGATGATGCGGTGACGGTCTGCAACGCCGTATAACGGCCCGAGACGCGCATCATCCGGTTCGCGGCCAGCTGCAGCTGCTGGTTCAGGACCAGCCGGGCACTCGTCAGGATGCCTTCGGACAGGTCGGCAGCAAGATCGGCCTGACTGGCGAGGATCAGGATTTCCCCGGTCTCTTCGGTCAGGACGATGGGTCCGGTGATCTCCAGCCGGTCAGTTGCCTGGTCAAAGACGATACGGCTGGCCTTAAGGCGGCTGCCCTTGAAGAAGACCTCGACATTGCCTTCGGCGATCAGCCGGGTATCCCCGGTGATCTGCAGGCTGTCCGACACCAGCGTCGCGCTGTCCTGCGCGCGGGCGGGCAGGGACAGGGACAGCAGGATCGCAAGAAGGGCCAGAAGCCGCGCCATGTCAGCCTTCCTCCAGGTGAAGTAGCAGGCCAAGCGACAGCATCACCGCTGCGACCGGAGGGCTCCAGGCCGCAAGCAGGATCGGGATCTGCCCGCTGTCCCCCAGCGCCTGGGCGAAGTTGCGCAGGAAGTAGAAGCCAAAGCCCGCCAGCAGCGCAAACAGCACCATCCGCCCGGTTCCCCCGAAACGGACATGCCGCATGGTGAACCCCGCCGCGACCAGCACCATCGCCGCCATCAGCATCGGCAGCGCAAGTTCCATCTGGTACCACAGCTTGTAAGCCTGCGCCGAGAAACCGGCCCGTTCCAGATCGGCGATATAGCCCGGCAGGTCCCAGAACCCGATGGCCGAGGGCGTGCCGAAACTGTCGCGGATGCGTTCCGGCGTCAGGTCCGAGGGCAGGGCGATCGGCCCTGCCGCCTTGACCGCCGTCAGCTCGGGGTTGGCCGAGGTCAGGTCCCAGGTCTTGGTCCCCGTCAGCTCCCACGCGCCCTCGACCAGCTTCGCCGTCTCGGCCTCGATCCGCCGTGTCGGACGGCCGTCCTGGTCAAAGCCCAGGAACGTCACCCCGAAAAGTTCGGTCCCGTCCAGATTCGACCGCGCCGCCTGGATCACCGTCTGCCCTTCGCCCGAGCCCTGCCGCAGCCAAAGGCCCGTGTCTGCCACCGACAGGACCGATCGCCCGCCCTGACTTAGCTGGGACCGCGCGTCGTCATGGGCTTTCGACGTCGCCGCCACCAAGGGGTTGAAGAAGGCCACCGCCAGCAGCCCCAGGCCCACCGAGACCACCAGCGGCGTCACCAGAAACCGCAGCGCCGACCGCCCCGCCGCGCGCACCACGACCAGCTCCGACGACCGCGCCAGCCCCAGGAAATTCGCGATTGCCCCCAGGATCAGGATCAGCGGCAGGATGCGGTACAGCGTTTCAGGCACGCTGAGGAGCGACAGCCGCGCCGCCCCCGCCAGACCCACGCCCGCGTCGGAAAAGCGGCGCAGCTGCTCGATCATGTCGATGAGGAGCAGGATCACGAAGAACGCCAGGAAGACCCGGCCCACCGACCCCAGGAACCGCCGCGCGATGTAAAGGCTTAGCGTCATGCGAAGATCCGCCCCCGTCGCCTGGGCTGCTGCGCCCACCACAGCATCGCGCCTGCCACCAGGATGCCCACCAGCGGACCCGCATAGACCGCAGGCCAGGCCCCCTCCCGCTCCAGCGCGACGCTGCCACCCCAGGTCCAGACCAGCTGCAACGCGATCAAGAGCCCGACTGCCAGCGCCATCTGCCGCCACAGCCCGAAGCGTGAGAAACTGCCCTGCATCAACGCCGCAAAGCCGATCAGCGCCGCGGCCACCGCCAGAAGCGGGGCCGCAAGGCGCGAATGACCCTCTTCCTGCATCTGCGCGACACTTGCGCCGGTCGCTGCCGCCGCCTCGGGCCAGGCCTCCAGCAATACCCGCGTCGGCAGCGCGTTCAGCGCGATCTGTCCTGCACCCCCGACCGAAATCAGGCCCGCAAGGTCCAGCGTGAAGTCGGAAAACCGCGTGACCGCCATCCGTCCGTCCTTGCGGGTCAGCCGCTGGGTCGAACCATCGACCATCACCAGCTTCGGCGCCACCTCGCCGCGCACCAGAAAAGCCTTGCGCGCCGTATGGACCGCGCGGTCGGTCTCGGACCGCTCATCGGCCAGGAACAGATCCAGGATTTCACCCGTCGGGCTGATCTCGCGGATGTATAGCGTGATCCCCTGCGACGGATGCATGAACTGCCCCGCCGTCAGGAACCGCGCGGTGATGTTCTGCGAAATCTCGGCCGACCGTTCGCTCAGGATGCGCTGGCTGGCGGGAACCAGAATATTGGTCAGCACCAGCTGCATCCCCATCACCGTCAGCCCGAAGTAAAGCACCGGCCGCGCCAGCCGGAAGGCCGAGAACCCGGTCGCCTGCATGACCACCAGCTCGCTTTCCTGCATCAGACGGTTGACGACATAGACCGTCGCCGCGAAAGCCGCGATGGGCAGCACCAGCCGGATTGCGTTCGGCAGGGTCAGGACCGAAAACTCCAGGAACACCAGCGCCGATTGCCCGTCGCCGATCAGCTGGTCGAACAGCCCCACGGCCCGGTTGACCCAGTAGACCGCGACCAGCACCAGCGCAAAGAAGCCGAACAGCGACAACAGCTGCGACATCAGATATCTGTCGAATCTAGACACGCGCGCGCCGGCCCCTACAACATCTAGGCGCGACCCTAGCGGAATTCACCAGCGGCGAAAACTGCTATCTGGCCAAGCGCCGGGCAGGGTTGTAGCGTCCCGGCAAGCCGCCGCCGAGTGTCGAAAGCCATATGCGGAAAACCGTCTGACGAAAGAGAACGCAATGCCGAAGCCCCTGCCGATCCAGTTCCAGGCCACCGATCTTGAAGCTCTTGCCGCCCAGAAGGGCCGTATCGCCGTGCTGGCCGACGCAGACCAGCCGACCAGCCCCGGCTTCAAGCGGCTTGATCGGCTGACCAGGGGGGCCTTGTCCCGCGCCGCCGGGTCCGAGGCGTTCGGCAAGCTGAAACCGGGCGAAGCGATGGATCTGGCTTACCTGCCGGGCCTGGCCGCCGATGCCGTGCAGCTGATCCGGCTGGGCAAGAAGGCCGACCAGACTCAGGCTCGCAAGGCCGGGTCGGCGGTGGGCAAGGCGCATGGGGCAGGGGGCTCGCTGGTCCTGGCCGAGGGCCACGCCCGCGCCGCCGACATCGCCTTTGGTCTTGCGATGCGCGCCTATGACTTCGACACCCACAAAAGCGGCGAAAAGCCCGTCCCCGGTCCCGTGACCCTGATGGCCGCCAACCCCGAGGCCGTCGCCAAGGCCGCCGCGCCGATGGCCGCTGTCGCCGAAGGCGTGTTCTTCACCCGCGACCTGGTCAACGAACCGGCCAACGTGCTGACAACACACGACTTCGCCGCCCGGTTGGCCGCGATGCAGGAACTTGGCCTCGACGTCGAGATCCTGGAAGAAGACCAGCTCATGAAGCTTGGCATGGGTGCGCTTCTGGGCGTGGGGCAGGGGTCGGAAAGCCCCTCGAAGGTCGTGGTGATGCAATGGCATGGCGGTCCCAAGGGCGAAGCACCGTTTGCGCTGATCGGCAAGGGCGTGGTCTTCGACACCGGCGGCATCTCGATCAAGCCCGCGGCGGGCATGGAAGAGATGACGATGGACATGGGTGGGGCCGGTGTCGTCGCCGGGGTCATGCGAACCTTGGCCTTGCGCAAAGCCAAGGCGAACGTGGTGGGCCTGGTGGGGCTGGTGGAAAACATGCCCGACGGCCGCGCGCAGCGTCCCGGCGACGTCGTCAAATCGATGAAGGGCGACACGATCGAGGTGATCAACACCGATGCCGAGGGCCGCTTGGTCCTGGCCGATGTGATGTGGTACGCGCAGGAACGCTTCAAGCCCACAGGCATGATCGACCTCGCCACCCTGACCGGCGCGATCATCATTGCCTTGGGGCATGAGAACACGGGCGTCTTTTCCAACGACGACGCGCTTTGCAACGCCTTCCTCGCCGCGGCGAAGGCCGAGGGCGAAGGTGCCTGGCGGATGCCGATGGGCGATGCCTATGACGCCAAGCTGAAGTCGCGCATCGCCGATATGATGAACGTCGGCGGCCGCGACGGCGGCGCGATCACCGCGGCGCAGTTCCTGCAGCGCTTCGTCAAGCCGGACATGCCCTGGTGCCACCTTGATATTGCCGGGACCGCGCTTCTGAAGGCCGACACCACGCTGGCGCCAAAGGGCGCGACCGGCTGGGGCGTCATGGCGCTGGACCGGCTGATCCGCGACCGGTTCGAGAAGTGAGGCTCCTCGCTCGCGTTCCGCGTCGCTCCTCGCGGACCGCCCCAGCGAGGAGAAGTCGAAGACGCACGACGAGCGGACCGCAATGGGCACGGTGATGTTCTTCCACCTGATGCAATCGGCTCCCGCCGATACGCTGGCTGTCAATGCGCCGCGTGCCTTGGGGCAGGGCTGGCGGGTCATGGTGCGCGGGACCGACCCTGCCGCCTTGGACCTTCTGGATCAGGCGCTCTGGCTTAAGGGCGGGGACGACAGCTTCCTGCCGCATGGGCTGGACGGCGGGCCGCATGACGCGGACCAGCCGGTGCTGCTTGGCCTTGGTCAACCGGTCAACGGGGCAAAGGTCCTGGCGCTGATCGACGGGGCCGAAGCGACCGACGCCGAGATCGCCGCGATGGAGCGTGTCTGGGTCCTTTTCGACGGAAACGACCCGGCCCGGTTGCAAGCCGCGCGCGCGCAGTGGAAGGCGATGACCACGGCAGGCCACGCCGCACAGTACTGGTCCGAGGAATCGGGTCGCTGGGAAAAGAAGGCCGAAAGCGCCGCCCGCTGAAGGCCGGGCCCCAAATTTCTTAAGCAAGAAATTTGTCAAAATCCTTACTCAAGGATTTTGTCTCTCCCGTTTTCGAAACCTTTCCAAAGACTTAACAGAAAATAGCAAGTCCTTGATCGCAAAGGAAACACCGCGCTTGTCCACCGTGGACACTACTGGCGCAGCACCAGCTTGCCGCCGTCGAACTCCATCCGGAACTGCCCCAGGTAGTCCATCCCCAGAAGCGACTGCTCCAGCGCCCCCTCGGTCACGAAGGCCCCGAACCGCTCGTTCCGGAACGGCCCCAACTCTACCGCCCCCAGCGTGACCCGCGCCGTCCGGACCACCCCGTTGGCCGTGTTGGCCTGCCCCCGAAACTCCAGGGTCGCCAGATCGATCCCCAGCCGCTCGGCATCCTTTGCGGCCAGCACCATCCCGCTTGCCCCGGTGTCGACCATGAACGGCACCGCCGTCCCGTCGATCATCAGCGTCAAATAGTAATGCCCGTCCATCGACCGCGGCACCTCGACCTCTCCCGCCGCGCCCACCTCCTGGATCGGCATGACGTCGCGCCGGATGTCCGACCACAGCCCGTATCCCGCCATCATGCCGACGAAGATCAGCCCCCAGGCCAGCGCCATCCGCAGCGCCTGACCCATCCTCTGGCGGAACTCGACCAGCACCCAGCCGCCCAACGCGGCCAGGATCAGCGCAAGATAGCCCACGCGGGCCAGGGTCTCTCCGTCCATCCGAACCTCCGGTTCAGGCAGATATGGGGGCAGGGGGCTGACTTGGAAAGATCACCCGATCAATCCCGTGCCCCGCACCCCGTCGATCACGAACTGCACCGACAGCGCGGCCAGAAGCATCCCCAGAAGCCGCGTGATGACGATCACCCCGGTCCGGCCCAGCAACCGCTCCAACGGTGGCGAGGCCAGGAGGAACGCATAGGTCACCGCCATCATCACCAGCATCAGCCCCAGCACCGCCAACGTCCCCGGCCATCCCGGACCGGCCTCACCCACCAAAAGGATCACCGAGGCGATGGCCCCCGGTCCGGCAATCAGCGGCGTTGCCAGCGGAAAGACCGAGGGGTCATGATCCGGCTCGGCCTGCTGCCCTTCGCGCCGCTGGGTCCGGCGTTCGAACAGCATGTCCAGCGCAGTCAGGAACAGAAGGATCCCGCCCGCGATCCGGAAAGCGGGCATCGAGATTCCGATGAAAGTCAGGATCGCTTCCCCCGCCACCCCGAAAAGCAGCAAAAGCACCGCCGCGATCAGACAGGCCCGCCGCGCCATCGCGCGCCGCTTCTGCGGTCCCATGCCTCGGGTCAACGCGATGAAAAGCGGCACCAGGCCGGGCGGGTCGATCACCACGAAAAGCGTGGCGAAGGCGGTGATCAGGAAGGCGGCTTCTGGCATCGTCGCTCCAGGTTTCGCGACAGGCTAGGCGGAGGCATGGGTTTTGGGAAGCGGAACATGGGCGCCTCAGGGTGAGGTGGGTTCCAGCGGGTTCCGTCCATCGGTCGGGAAGACCCGGGACTATTTCCACTTATGCGACAATTTCGTATATACACTCACGAAATTGCTGTATATACAATGTGGCTTAGACGCCGCTCAATTCCAGCTTCTCTTGCGCCGCCAGCCAAAGCCCCTCGGCCTTGTCGAGCGCGTCCATCACCTCGGCATACTTCTTGTTCCAGGTCTCAAGCTCGCCTTTGCGACCGTCCTCGTAAAGCTGCGGGTCGGCCAGTTTTTTCGCAAGCTTGTCCCGCATGTCGTTCAACTTACCCAGCCGCTCCTCGCATTTGCGGACCTCGGCCTTCAGGGCAAGCATCTCGTCACGGCTGGGTTTCGGCTTTTTTTCAACGGGTTTGGCGACAACCTTCACCTCGTCCTCACCCGCAAGAAGCTGGCGGCGATAGGCCTCCAGATCTTCGGTATAGGGCGTGACTGCGCCGCCCTTGACCAGCCACAGGCGGTCAGCGACCAGGCCCAGAAGGTGCATGTCGTGCGAAACCAGGATCACCGCGCCAGAGTATTCGGTCAGCGCGTCGACCAGTGCTTCCCGCGACTCGATATCCAGGTGGTTGGTCGGTTCGTCCAGAATCAGCAGGTGTGGCGCGTCTATTGTTGCCAGAAGCAGTGACAATCGCGCTTTCTGTCCGCCCGACAGCCGAGCGACCACCGTGTCGGCCTGATCGGCCATCAGCCCGAACCCCGCCAGCCGCGCGCGGAGTTTCGGCTGACCTTCCGCCGGCCGCAGCCGCATGATGTGCTGAAGCGGCGTCTCATCCAGATGCAACTCGTCGACCTGGTGCTGGGCGAAATAGCCGATCCGCAGCTTGGAGGACCGCGAGAACTTGCCCTCGGCTGGTTGAAGTTTTCCGGCCAACAGTTTGGAAAGCGTGGATTTTCCTTCACCGTTCCGACCCAGAAGCGCGATGCGGTCGTCCTGGTCGATGCGCAAGTTCAGCTTCTTCAGGATCAACGGACCACCGTAACCGACCGCTGCACCATCCAGGTTGATGATCGGCGGTGCCAGTTCCTCGGGGGCAGGGAAGGTGAAGACCACCTTCTTGGCATCTTCGGGCGCGGTGATCGGGGTCAGCTTTTCCAGCATCTTCACGCGCGACTGCGCCTGTGCGGCCTTGGAGGCCTTGGCCTTGAAGCGGTCGACGAAGGCTTGCAGATGGGCGCGCTGAAGGTCGACCTTCTTTGCCTCGGCCTGCAGCACGGCGCGGCGTTCGGCCATCTGGCGGGCGAACTGGTCGTAGGGGCCGGTCCAGTAGGTCAGTTTGCGGTTGTCCAGATGCAGGATGCCTTGCACCGCGCGGTTCAGAAGGCCGCGGTCATGGCTGATGATCAGGACCGTATGCGGATACTTCTGCAGGTAGCTTTCCAGCCAGAGGGCGCCTTCAAGGTCAAGGTAGTTGGTCGGCTCGTCCAAAAGCAGATAGTCGGGCTGGGCAAAGAGCACGCCCGCCAGCGCGACCCGCATCCGCCAGCCGCCCGAGAAGGCCGAGCAGGGCATCAGCTGCTGCTCAGCATCGAAGCCCAAGCCCTTGAGAATGCTGGCCGCCCGACCCTCGGCCGACCAGGCGTCGATGTCGGCCAGCCGCGCCTGAATCTCGGCGATGCGGTGCGGGTCCTGCGCCGTGTCGGCCTCGGCCATCAGGCTGGCACGCTCGGTATCCGCCGCCAGCACCGTATCGATCAGCGAGGTCTCGGACGACGGCACTTCCTGGGCGACGCCACCGATGCGGGCGCGCTGGGGCAGGGTGATCGACCCGCCCTCCAGCGCCAGCTCGCCCCGGATCAGCCGGAAAAGCGTGGTCTTGCCCGCGCCGTTGCGGCCCACAAGCCCGACCTTGTGGCCGGTGGGAATGGTGGCCGATGCGCCCTCGAACAGAGGGCGGCCTTCGACGTTGTAGGTGATGTCCTCGATCTTCAGCATGCGCGGGCATTGCCCGATGCCGACGGGAAGGTCAATGCCACTGCACCTTTTCAAAGGCGTGCGCGCGTGATAGCAGCCCGGCCATCCGAAGAGGGCCAAGCTGGCCCCAAACCCGATGGAGAGCCACATGGCCGTTGAACGTACCCTGTCGATCATCAAGCCCGATGCGACCAAGCGCAACCTGACCGGCAAGATCGTTGCCAAGTTCGAGGATGCCGGCCTGCGCGTCGTCGCTTCGAAGCGCATCCATCTGTCGGCCGCCCAGGCCGGAGCCTTCTACGCCGAACACAAGGAGCGTGGCTTCTACGGCGAGCTTTGCGCGTTCATGGCGTCCGAGCCGGTCGTGGTGCAGGTCCTGGAAGGCGAAGGCGCGATTGCCAAGAACCGTGAAGTGATGGGCGCGACCGATCCGGCCGCCGCTGCCGATGGCACGATCCGCAAGGAGTTCGCGCTGTCCAAGGGCGAGAACTCGGTCCACGGTTCGGACAGCGAGGCTTCAGCCGCCCGCGAGATCGCGTTCTTCTTCTCGGGCCTTGAACTGGTCGGCTGAGTTCCGTCTGATCCGCGATGCGGCCCGGTCGATTGACCGGGCCGTTTTCATTGGGGGCGGGTGTGCCTTCCTTCATCCAGATATCGTGTAATCAGTAATATGTAATGTAATGGGTGCTGGAAAGGTTGGATACGCCGGGATATGAGGCGCCAACAGCTGGAGCCTGCCCCATGTTCGACCGTTCCATCAAGATCGCTCCCTCCATCCTGGCCGCGGATTTTGCCAACTTTGGTGCCGAATGTCGCGCGATCGAGGCGCAAGGCGCGGATTGGGTGCATGTGGATGTGATGGACGGCCATTTTGTCCCGAACCTGACCTTTGGCCCGGCGATGTGCGCTGCGATCCGGCCGCACATCAAGGGTGTGATGGATGTCCACCTGATGATCTCTCCGGTGGACGTCTACCTTGAGGCCTACGCCAAGGCTGGCGCCGACGTGATCACCGCCCATGTCGAGGCTGGCCCGCACATTCACCGCACGCTGCAAGCCATTCGCGCAATTGGGAAAAAGGCTGGTCTGGCACTGAACCCCGGCACTCCGGTCGAGGCCGTGGCCGAGCTTCTGGATATGGTCGACCTCGTCTGCGTCATGACCGTGAACCCCGGGTTTGGCGGGCAAAGCTTCATCGCAAGCCAGGTCGCCAAGATCGCGCAGCTGCGGCAGATGATCGGCGACCGCCCGATCCACATCGAGATTGATGGCGGGATCACGACCGCCACGGCTCCTCTGGTCAGCGCCGTTGGTGCCGATGTGCTGGTGGCGGGTTCGGCGGTGTTCAAGGGTGGCTCGGTCAACGATCCGGCCCCTTACGGCGCGAACATCAAGGCGATCCGGGCCGCGGCCGAGGCAGCGCTTGGCTGACAGGCTGAACCTGGCCTTCGACCTGGACGGCACGCTGATCGACAGCGCGCCACAAATTCATGCTGCAGCGAATATCGTGTTCGGAAACAAGGGTTTGCCGCCCTTTTCCAGCGAAACCGTCCGCGGGTTCATCGGGAACGGTGTGGGCGTCCTGGTCGGTCGGCTGATGGCGCATCAGGGCATCGAAAGCAATGCCACGCTTCAGGCCGAACTGGTGGAAAGCTTCATCAAGATCTACGAAGAAGCCTTTGATCTGACGACGTTATACTCGGGCGTATATACGGCATTGACCACCCTGTCGGACGCAGGTCACCACCTTGCGATCTGCACCAACAAGCCCGAGGGTCCGACCCGCGCGGTCCTGAACCACTTCGACCTGGCGAGACTCTTCCCGGTCATCATCGGAGGGGATACCCTGCCCCAGCGCAAGCCTGATCCGGCCCCGTTGCGTGTGGCTCTGGCCGCACTTGGCCCCGGCAAGTCGCTTTTCGTCGGGGACAGTGAGGTGGACGCCGAAACGGCGCTGCGTGCTGGCGTTCCGTTTGCGCTGTTCACAAGCGGGTACCGCAAGGCCCCGGCAGAATCGCTCGGGGCCAGACTGATTTTTGACGATCACGCGGCCCTGCCCGGCCTTATTGACCACGTGGCGGCTCGTCTCTAGCGCGAATTGCCCCAAATCGGTGACAACTTCCGTCATCTGGCCGCTTTGCAAGCCAATTCGGTACCGAAACCGTAGACAAGCCAAGGAAACCGGCCTTATCTCGCGTCAAAGTTCGAAATGCCGTTGGGTCAGGGTCTTCTGACGCGGCACTTCAGGGCAACAGGGAAGACAGAAGATGAGTAACACCATTCTCGCATTGCTGAACCGCATCGCTTCCGCGTCGTCGATCGACGAGGCCTGGGAGCGCGCCACCGGCCATTTCGCGAGCCTGGGCTTCCGGCGCGCAAATTACGGTTTCACCCGCTTCAAGCACCTGAAGACCATCGGCGACCCCGAGGACGCGCTGTTCCTGACGACCTGCGACGCCGACTACGTCAAGCGGTACTTCCAGGGCGCGTTTTACGCCAAGACCCCGGTCTTTCGCTGGGCCGAGCACAATTCGGGCGCCTGCACCTGGAGCTGGGTGAAGCAGGCCTTCGAGGCCGGCCGCCTGTCGGCCGAAGAGGCGGAAGCCGTGCGCCAGAACGCGGCGCAAGGGATCGTCGCGGGCATGTCGGTCAGCTTCCCCGAGGTCTCGTCCCGGTCGAAGGGCGCCTTGGGCCTGATCGCCGATCCCGGGCTGACCCCGGAACGGGTTGACGAGATATTCGCCGCCCGCAAGGAAGAGATCCTCGCGGTGGCGAACATGATGCACCTGACCATTGTGCATCTGCCGCAGCTGTCGCGTCACCGGGCGCTATCCCCGCGTCAGCGCGAGGCGCTGGAATGGGTTGCGGATGGCAAGACCACGCAGGACGTTGCCCTTCTGATGGGGGTGTCTCCGGCGATGGTCGAAAAGCACTTGCGCCTGGCACGCGAAGCGCTGGCGGTCGAGACCACGGCTCAGGCTGTGGCCAAGGGCGCGCTTCTGAACATGATCTTCCAGCGCCAGCCCGAAGTCGCCCAGGCTGCGAGGTAGGGTATTCCGCACTCGCCCGGCACAGGTCCACGTGGCACAAAGTCAAAGTGACCCAAGGGAAACCTGACGGTCATGCGGACCAGCAAACCTTGGCTGGCACTGCGTTATTCGCCTGATCCCGGGCCGCGTATTCAGTCGGCCGACTTGATGTCTTGCTCTGCCAAACCTCATCCCCAAAGGTCGGGGCAGGACTTGCGGCGCGGTTCTCCCCGGAACCGCGCCGTTTCATTTTCCGCGACCCATGAAAGCATCTGCGACCGATAAAAGCAAAAGGGCCGGCACATCGCTGCACCGGCCCCCTGCCCCATTGCTGGGAAAATCAGCCCTGCAGCGCCTTGGCGACTTCGGCGGCAAAGTCTTCGGTCTTCTTCTCGATCCCTTCGCCAACGGCGACGCGGGCATAACCGGTGATCTCGACACCCGCTTCCTTGGCCGCGGCTTCCACGGTCAGGTCGGGGTTGATCACGAAGGCCTGGCCCAGAAGCGTGTTTTCCGCCAGGAACTTCTTCATCCGGCCCGGGATGATGTTGTTGTGGATCACGGCTTCGGGCTTGGGCTTGGCCGAAGAGGCGTTTTCTTCCAGCGCCTTGGCGGTCTGCACGGCAAGCTCACGCTCGACCACGGACGGGTCCAGGGTGGCTTCCGACAGCGACAGCGGGTTCGTCGCGGCGATGTGCATCGCGAACTGCTTGCCGATATCCTCGGCCTTGGCCTTGTCGCCCTTCAGCGCCACCAGGACGCCGATCTTGCCCATCCCCGCGGTCGCCGCGTTGTGGACATAGGACACCACGGTGTCGCCCTCCAGCACGTGCATGCGGCGGAAGGTCATGTTTTCGCCGATGCGGGAAATGGCTTCCTGCAGGACGGTTTCCACGGTCTTGCCGTTCAGATGCGCGGCTTTCACGACCTCGATGTCGTCGCCGGTGGTCAGCGCGACGTTGGCGACTTCCCGGACCAGCGCCTGGAAGTCGGCGTTCTTTGCGACGAAGTCGGTTTCCGAGTTGATCTCGATCGCGACGCCACGGCCATCGCTGACGGCGACGCCGATCAGACCCTCGGCCGCGACGCGGTCAGCCTTCTTGGCGGCCTTGGCAAGGCCCTTGGTGCGCAGCCAGTCGACCGCGGCTTCCATGTCGCCGTTGACCTCGGTCAGGGCTTTCTTGGCATCCATCATGCCTGCGCCGGTGGATTCGCGCAGTTCCTTCACCATCTGGGCGGTGATCGTCATGTTTTCCACTCCTTGGAAATGCGGGTCCCGGCGGGGCTTAGGCCCGCCGGGTGACAGTGTTGTGACGCGAAGGCCCGATCAGGCTTCGACGGCAGCTTCGGCGACAGCTTCTTCTTCCGGAGCGGCTTCCAGCGCGCCCAGGTCGACGCCTGCCGCACCCATCTGGGCCGACATGCCGTCCAGCGCCGCACGGCTGATCAGGTCGCAATAAAGCTGGATCGCGCGGGCCGCGTCATCGTTGCCCGGGATCACATGGGTCACGCCCTTGGGCGAGCAGTTGGTGTCGACCACGCCGACGACCGGGATGCCCAGCTTCTGCGCTTCCAGGATGGCCAGGTCTTCCTTGCCAACGTCGATGATGAAGATCAGGTCCGGGGTGCCGCCCATTTCGCGGATGCCGCCCAGGCTGGCCTGCAGCTTGGCCTGGTCACGCTCCATGCCCAGACGCTCTTTCTTGGTCAGGCCTTCGCCGCCCGCGCCCAGAACTTCGTCCAGCTGCTTCAGACGCTGGATCGACTGCGAAACGGTCTTCCAGTTGGTCAGCGTGCCGCCCAGCCAGCGGTGGTTCATGTAGAACTGCGCGCACTTTTCGGCGGCGTCGGCGATCGGCTTCTGGGCCTGACGCTTGGTGCCGACAAAAAGGATGCGACCGCCCTTGGCGACCGTGTCGCGCACGACCTTCAGCGCCTGATCCAGCAGCGGAACGGTCTGGGTGAGGTCGAGAATGTGGATGCCGTTGCGGTCACCATAGATGTACTCGCCCATCTTGGGGTTCCAGCGAGCGGTCTGGTGGCCGTAGTGAACGCCAGCTTCCAAAAGCTGACGCATGGTGAACTCGGGAAGAGCCATGCCTTATCCTTTTCCGGTTTGATCCTCGGTGCGGCCGTCTTCACCCCTTGCGGGGCAACCGGTGGACCGCACGGGATTTCTCCCCGCATCGGACCCAGCCACACCTGTGAAGTGCGGGCGCATTACCCCGGCTTTCCGCGGCCTGCAAGTGAAAACCGCCAGGATTCGTCGCAGATCGCCGGGCAAGGCCTGGATCTTTGGCCTAAGGAACGCTTAAGCCCCCCGCAAGACCGGACGCCCATGAAGATCCGCCAGATCACCGCCCTGCCCGTCAACATCCCGTTCCGGGCGCCCTATCGGTTCAGCTATGGCGCCATCGCGTCGCTGACCAAGACGGTGATCGAACTGGTCACCGAAGATGGCGTCACCGGTCTGGGCGAATGTGCCGACGGTGACCGCGCGGCCGAGGTGATGAAGGCAGGGGAACGGCTGATCGGCCTCGATGTGCGCGACATCGCCACAGCCGAGGGTCGCAGTGTCCCCGCGATGCGCTACACCCCCTGGGGCAACGTGACCGCCGCCCGCCGGGTCTTTGGCGGCATCGAGATGGCGATGTGGGACGCGCGCGGCAAGACCGAGGGCGTGCCGCTGTCGCTGCTTCTGGGCGGGGCGGTCCGGGCCGAGATCGCGCTGACCGAATACTTCAGCTACCGCTTCCCCGGCACCGACCCCGGCGAGGCGACCCCCACCGACGTCGCCCGCTACTGTGCCACGATGATCGAACGCCACGGATCGAAGGTCTTTGAAGGCAAGGTCGGCACCGTCCCTCTGGCCGAAGAGGTGCAGATGGTCCGCGAAGTCCGCGCCGCCATCGGCGACCGGCCCTTGCAGCTGGATGCCAACGGCGGCTGGACCGTCCCCACCGCGCGCGAGGCCCTGGCCCGGCTCGCCCCCTTCGACATCAGCTGGTTCGAGGAACCGGTTGAGACCTATGAGGAGATGGCCGACCTCCGCCGCCATTCGCCGATCAATTTCTCGGCCCATGCCATCGACCTGCCCAAGGCCCACGCCCTGCGCTGCCCCGATGCCATCGTCACCAACATCAACGAACACGGCGGCATTGCCCGGACCCGCGACTTCATCCGGTCCTGCGAGGCGATGGGCGTCGGCTTTCGCTTCCATTCCGGCGAGACGGGGATCGCTTCAGCGGCCTACCTGCACCTCTCTGCCGCACTGGACCATGTGCGGGGGGCCAGCCAGACGCTGTTTCACTGGTACGCCGACGACGTGATCGAGGGCGGCCCCTTCGCGCTGGAAAATGGCGTGACGCAAGTCCCGACCGGCCCCGGTCTTGGCGTGACGCTCGACCGCACCGCGTTGCAACGCTGCCATGATCGCTACCTTGCCGAAGGCGCGTTCCCCAGTGGCCGCGATGGCGGCTATGGCAGCGGTTTTCGCAAACGCTAGGGGCCTTGCACCAACGCCCACCTTCCGCCAGAACGCAGCCATGACACCGGATATCCTTTGCATCGGCTCGGTCCTGTGGGACATCATCGGCCGCTCGCCCACCTCGATGCGGCTTGGCTCGGACGTGCCGGGGCGGATCACCCGGCTTCCCGGTGGCGTGGCGATGAACATCGCGATGACCTTGCGGCGGTTCGGGATGACCCCGGCCCTGCTGACCGCCATCGGTCGCGACGCGGAGGGCGACGAGATCATTGCCGCCTCTGATCTGCTGGGGCTGGAGACGGGGACCGTCTACCGGTCCGACGACCTGCCCACCGACCGCTACATGGCCATCGAGGGTGCGAACGGCCTGATCGCCGCCATCGCCGACGCCCATTCGCTGGAGGCGGCGGGCGACAAGATCCTGCGTCCCTTGGCCGACGGTCGCCTGGGGACTGAGGCTGCGCCCTGGACCGGACCCATCGCGCTGGACGGTAACCTGACGGAATCCCTTCTGGCCGAAATCGCCGTCTCTCCCCTGTTCGCAGCTGCCGACCTGCGTGTAGCCCCCGCTTCGCCCGGCAAGGCGGGTCGGCTTCTGCCGCTCCTCACCCACCCCTCGGCCACGCTGTATGTGAACCTTGAAGAGGCGAACATCCTGGCCCGCAGCGAAGCCGCCACCGCGCCCGAGGCAGCCCAGGCGCTGCTTGCCCGGGGCGCGGGCCGGGTCCTGGTCACCAATGGCGGCGACCTGGCTGCCGAGGGCCGCAAAGGCGAAGGCGTGATCATGGGCCAGCCGCCCAAGGTTCTGGTAACCCGCGTCACCGGGGCGGGCGACACGTTCATGGCCGCGCACCTTGTCGCCGAACGCCGCGGCACCCACCGGCAAGAGGCGCTGGACGAGGCTCTGCGTGCCGCTGCAACCTATGTCTCGGGGGACATCGGATCGTGACCTTCAGCGACATGACGTGGCTCAACCCGCCGCCAGAGTCCCGCATCGACGGCGGCGCTCTGACCCTCACCACGGGCGACCGCACTGATTTCTGGCGCAAGACCCACTATGGCTTCATCCGCGACACTGGCCACTTCCTGCACCACCCGGTGAGCGGCGACTTCACCGCCGAAGTCACCATCGCCGCCGACTACGAGGCGCTTTATGATCAGGCGGGCCTGATGCTGCGCCTGGACGAAACGCGCTGGGTCAAGGCGGGGATCGAATACACCGACGGCCAGGCGTTCTTTTCCACCGTCATCACCAACGACCGGTCCGACTGGTCCATCGTCGCCCTGCCCTTTCCCGCCGACCGCCTGCGCCTGCGCCTGACCCGCCATTCGGACGCGCTGCGCGTCCAGGTCCAGCGCCCGGATGGCAGCTGGCTGATGACCCGACTTGGCTATCTTGAGGCAGGTCCGGCGCAGATCGGCGTCATGGCCTGCTCACCCGAACGCGCGGGCTTCACCGCCCAGTTTCACGATTACACCTGCGGCCCAGCCATAGATCGGACGCTTCATGACTGACTTGCCCCTGACCCTTTCCCCCGAAGTCTCCAAAGCCCGCGCGAACGGTGCGCCGATTGTTGCGCTTGAAAGCACGATCATCACCCACGGCATGCCATTCCCGCAGAATGTGGAAACGGCGCGCCGGGTCGAGGCCGAGATCCGCGCCCAAGGGGCCGTCCCCGCCACCATCGCGATCATGGACCGCCGCATCCACATCGGCCTGACCGACGCGCAACTGGACGCTTTGGGCCAGGCGAAGTCCGTCGCAAAGCTTTCGCGCGCCGATCTTGCGGCTTGCGTTGCCACGGGGGGCACCGGAGCCACGACTGTCGCCGCGACGATGATCTGCGCCCATCTTGCCGGGATCGGGGTCTTCGCCACCGGCGGCATCGGCGGGGTCCATCGCGGGGCCGAGACCAGCTTCGACATCTCGGCCGACCTGCGCGAACTGGCCGAGACGCCCGTCACCGTCGTCGCTGCGGGGGCAAAAGCGATCCTCGATCTGCCGAAGACGCTGGAATACCTGGAAACCCTGGGAGTCCCGGTCATTGCGTTCGGTCAGGATGACTTTCCAGCCTTCTGGTCGCGGTCTTCGGGCCTGAAGGCCCCCCTGCGCATGGATCATGCCGCCGACATCGCCGCCGCCCATCTGATGCGCGCCCGTCTGGGTCTGCCCGGCGGCCAGCTTGTCGCCAACCCGATCCCGATCGACGCCGAAATCTCCCGCGCCGAGATCACCCCGCATATCGAGGCCGCCCTGGCCGAGGCAGAAGCGCAGGGCATCGCCGCCAAGGCCGTCACGCCTTTCCTGCTGCAGCGCATCTACGAGCTGACGGAGGGCCGCTCGCTTGCCTCGAACATCGCGCTTGTGCTGAACAACGCGCGGCTTGGGGCTGCGATTGCCCGCGAACTTGCTGGTGCGGCCTGAAATTCCCGTGTTTGTCCGCAGGCGCCATTGCACTGCGACGGGCGGACCCCCTAGATAAGGGGCCGAAGGGGACCACCACACGTGACTGAACCGAACCCGCACCACCGCCGCGGCTTTTTTGCCAGCTTGCGCGCCAGTTTCCTGACGGGCCTGGTCGTCGTGCTGCCGATCGGGCTGACGATCTACATCGTCTGGGCCTTCATCGGCTGGCTTGATGGCTGGATCCTGCCCTTGATCCCCGCCACCTATCAGCCCGACGCCCTGATCGGCCGCTGGTTCGGCCCCGAATACGAATTCCCCGTGCGTGGCGTCGGCGTCCTGGTCTTTCTCATCGTCACCATCATCATCGGCTGGCTGGCCAAGGGGCTGATCGGCCGCTCGGTCATCCGCTCGGGCGAGAATCTGGTCGAACGGATGCCAGTCGTCCGTTCGGTCTATTCCGGCATCAAGCAGGTGGCCGAGACCTTCTTCAACAAGAAGGACAAAAGCTTCGACAAGGTCGTGCTGGTGGAGTTTCCGCGCGCCGGGTCCTGGGCGCTGGGGTTCATGTCGACCCGGCCCAGGGGCGAGCTGGCCGAGCGTCTTGCCGCCATCGGTCCCGACATGTCGGCGGTCTTCGTTGGCCTGACCCCCTTTACCAGCGGGATGCTGCTTTTCGTGCCGACCAAAGACCTGATCGTGATGGACATGGGCGTCGACGACGCGGCCAAGCTGATCGTCTCGGGCGGCCTGGTCTATCCCGTGCCGAAAGAGCCGCTGGTCTAGCCCAGAAGGCCCTGCAGGTCGGCGCTAGGCTCTTGCCCGATCTTCGACCCGCCGTTCTGCAGGAACCGCTCGGCCGCCGCGCGGCCTGCAGCTTTCAACCGCTCCAGCAGCAGGGGTGTGGGGGACAGCTTCGAATCCGCCGAAAGCTCGTTCATCAGCCCGTCGTCGGCGATCATGTGGATGTTCACCGACTTCATCTTCCCCGCCTCCATCCGCCCGTCCGCGATCAGGCGGCGGACGAAGTTGACGGCCCGAAGCTCGCCCAGCAGGCTGGCGTTGAAACTGATCTCGTTGATCCGGTTCTGGATTTCCAGCGGAGTGTCCGGGATATTCTCGGTCCGCATCGGATTGATCGACACCACCAGGATGTCGTCGGGCAGGTCGGGTTCATACAGCGGAAAGAGCGCGGGGTTGCCGGAATAGCCGCCGTCCCAATAGGCCTCGCCCCCGATCTCGACCGTCTGGAACACCGTGGGCAGGCAGGCCGACGCCAGGATCGCCTCGGGCGTGATGTCCCTTGCGCCGAAGACCTTGATCTTGCCGGTCCGCACATTGGTCGCGCTGACGAAGAGCCGCGGTCCGGCCTCGGCGCAGACATGGGTAAAATCCAGATCACGGACCACTGGCTCCAGCGGGTTGGTCCAGCGCTTGCCGAAGACGTAGGGCGAGTAGAACTGCGCCGCGACCGCCTGCGGCGAAAAGGGTAGCATGGCCGCGCCAGCCGTCTGCCAGAAGCGCATCGCGGGCAAGAACGCCGCCATCCACGGCACCATGCGGAAATCGCCGATCTCGCTGACGTGGTCCCACAACCGGTCCAACCGCTTCCGCGCCGCACCGCGCCCCCCGGCGATCAGCCCCGCCTTCAGCGCCGCCCCGTTCAGCGCCCCTGCCGAGGTGCCGGAGATCCCGGCGATTTCCAGGTCCTCCTCCTCCAGCAGCCGGTCAAGGACGCCCCAGGTAAAGGCCCCATGCGCGCCACCGCCCTGCAGGGCCAGACTGACCCGCCTCACAGCGCCGTCCATCCACCATCCACGCTGATCGTCGTGCCGGTGATCTGGTCCGCGGCGGGGCTGCACAGAAAGACCACCGTTCCACCGACCTGATCGGTCGTGGCGAACTGACGGCTGGGCTGGCGTTGCAGCATAACCTCGCGGATCACGGTTTCGCGGTCCATGTTGTGAACCTTCATCTGTTCGGGGATCTGCGCTTCGACCAAGGGCGTCAGGACATAGCCCGGGCACACGGCGTTGACGGTGATGCCCTGCCCTGCAGTTTCCAGGGCGATGGTCTTGGTCAGTCCCACGATTGCATGTTTCGAGGCGACGTAGGCGCTTTTGTAGGGGCTGGCGGTCAGGCCATGCGCGCTTGCAATATCGACGATGCGCCCCCACCCCTTCGCCCGCATCCCCGGCAGAGCTGCCGCAATGGTGTGAAAGGCCGAAGACAGGTTGATCGCCAGAATCGCATCCCACTTTTCAACCGGGAAGTCCTCGATCGGGCTGACGAACTGGATGCCCGCGTTGTTCACCAGGATGTCGCAGCCGCCGGCCTTTTCGATCAGGCCCCGGCATTCCGCCCCCTTCGACATGTCCGCCGCGATGTACCGCGCCACCACCCCATGCCGCGCGCCCAGTTCGGCGGACAGCTCGTGATCTTCGGCCCGGTCGGTCAAGCTGTTCAGAATCACCTCGGCCCCGGCTGCCGCCAGCGCCTCGGCCACGCCAAGCCCGATTCCCGAATTTGACCCGGTGATGATCGCCCGCTTGCCACCGAAGCTCATGCCGTCCTCCAAATGCTGCACCTGCAAAAGGATCATACGACCCCTTTGGTTCCAGTTTCCAGTCGGAAGGCATAAAAAAACGCCGGCGCGAAGCCGGCGTTAAGTCTTTGAGGCAGGTTTCATACAGGCAAGAAACCTATCGAGCAGTAGGGTCTTTATAGTCCCCTCTCCGCCGATGGCCAAGCTAAAAGTTTGAATTGATTCAATCTCCCCCTTACTGTCGGCCCACACAACCGCTGGATATGGGAGCATCGGATAATGAACGGGGAACGGAGGTCCGGTTTGCACAAGTTCGCCCTCACGGCCGCATTGGCATTTTTTGCCGCAGGCGCTCAGGCCGAACCGATGCACGGCATAGCTATGTATGGCGACCCCGCTCTCCCCCCGGATTTTGTGTCCCTGCCACAGGTGAACCCCGATGCGCCCAAGGGTGGCACTTACCGCTGGGGCGAGGCGGGCAGCTTCGACAGCTTCAACCCCTATGTCACCAAGGGCCGCCCCGCGATCGGCATTTCGACCCTGACGGTCGAGACACTCATGGGCCGGAACTATGACGAGGCCTTCTCGCTGTACGGGCTTCTGGCCGAATCGATAGACACCGACGAGGCCCGCACCTACGTCGAATTCACCCTGCGACCCGAGGCCCGATTCTCTGACGGCTCGCCTGTGACGGTCGACGACGTGATGTGGTCGATGGAGGCTCTGGGCACCCAGGGCAACCCGCGCTACGCCGCAGCCTGGAAGAAGATCGCCACGATGGAGAAGACGGGCGAACGCTCCATCCGCTTTACCTTCAACGTCGAAGACCGGGAACTGCCGCTGATCCTGGGCCTGCGCCCGATCCTGAAAAAGGCGCAGTGGGAGGGCAAGGACTTCGCCGAAGCGACGATGGAGGTGCCCATCGGCTCGGGTCCTTACGTGCTGGACAGCTCCGAACTGGGCGTCCAGGTGACCTACAAGCGCAACCCCGACTGGTGGGGCAAGGACCTGCCCTTCAACCGCGGCCAGTGGAACTTTGATCAGATCCGCTACGACTACTACGCCAACCCGCAAGCCATCTTCGAGGCGTTCAAGGCCGGCCAGGTCTCGGCCTACCGCGAGGCGAACGTGGCCAAGTGGCAGTCGTCCTACGATTTCCCCGCGGTGGCTTCGGGCGATGTGATCAAGGCCGAAATCCCGCACGGCCGCCCCTCGGGGATCGAGGGTTTCGTGATGAACACCCGCAAACCGATCTTCGCCGACTGGCGCGTGCGCGAGGCGATGATCCTGGCCTTCAACTTCGAATTCATCAACCAGACCCTGAACGCGGGCGTCCTGCCCCGCATCCCCTCCTACTTCGGCAACTCGTTCCTGGGCATGGATCCCGGCAAACCCGCCGAAGGCCGCGAGTTGGACCTTCTGCAACCCTTCGCCGCCGAACTCCCGCCCGGCGCGATCGAGGGCTATGCGCTCCCCGTCTCGGAAGGCGACCAGACCAACCGCAAGAACATCCGCGCCGCTGCCAAGTTGCTGGAAGAGGCGGGCTGGACCGTGGGCGACGATGGCATCCTGAAGAACGCCCAAGGCGAGCCCTTCGCCTTCGAGATCCTGCTTGTCACCGGTCAGGACGAAATGGGCTCGGCTGCCGAAGTCTATATCGAGGCGCTTAAAGCCCTTGGCATTCAGGCGCGACTGACCAAGGTCGATGACGCGCAGTACAAGGACCGCACGACGAACTACGACTTCGACATGACGCATTACATCCGGTCACTGTCGCTGTCGCCCGGCAACGAGCAGCTGCTTTACTGGGGTGCCCCTGGCGTGACCGAACCCGGCACGCGCAACTGGATGGGCGTGAACTCTCCGGCCGTCGAGGCGATGATCGCCGCCATGCTGAAGGCGCCGAACGCCGAGGAATTCACCGCCGCCACCAAGGCGCTGGACCGGGTCCTGACCTCGGGCCGCTACGTGATCCCGATCTGGTATTCCGACCTTTCCCGCTTGGCATATTCCTCCGACCTGAAGTATCCCGAAAAGATACCGCTTTACGGGGACTGGACGGGCTTTCTGCCCGACACCTGGTGGGCGCAGGCAAAGTGAAAAGGGCAAAGAGCATGAAGAAACTGGCACTTCTGGCCGTCCTGGCGGCCCTGGCAGGCTGCAACACCATCGCGGGCGTGGGCGAGGATGTCTCGGCTGGCGCTCGCACGGTGCAGGACGCGTTCTAAGGGATGGCGGCCCCCTGGTGTGGGGCTGCCGCCCGCCCCTGGTTTGGACCGGGCGGCCTGGACACGCCATCGCCGGCAGACCGTCGAAGCCGACTGCAAGCTCGGTCAAACCAGGGACGTGACCCACAAAAGCGTCGCGTCTTCCTCGGACAGGCTGATGACGTTGTGCCCCATCGCCGCGTCGTAATAGGCGCTGTCGCCCCGGCGCAGTTCGACCGGCTCGTAGAATTCGGTGTAAAGCCGGATCACCCCGGTCAGCACATACAGGAACTCCTCGCCGTCGTGGCGCACCCAGCCGTCGAACTCCTCCAGGTCGCGCGCCCGGATGGTCGCGCGGTAGGGCAGCATCTGCTTTTTCGACAGATGCGCCGCCAGCAACTCGTGCTCGTAGGTGACTGTCGCCTGGGACTGCCCCTCCCCCGCCTTCGTCACCGCCATCCGGCCCATGACCTGCTGCGTCGAGGGCGGCGTGAACAGCTGCGGCACTGAAATCGCCAGCCCCCCGGCCAGCTTCTTCAAGGCGTCATAGGTCGGGCTCATCTGCCCGTTCTCGATCTTCGACAAGGTCGACCGCGCCAGCCCGGCCCGATTGGCCGCCTCTTCCAGCGTCCAGCCCAGGGACCGGCGCAACTCGCGCACCCGCTCGCCCAGGTTCAGCGGTTCGACATGCGCCTCGCCGCCCGCTTCGCGCGCCACGCGGATCATGCTTTTCGGATCGGTCAAAGCCATGTGTCCCCGATAGTGCAGCCTGCCCATGCTTGCAACCGTCGCAGAGGCCCCCTACCCCTTGCCGATGCTTTCCGAGATCGACACCCGCCCGTTCCCGACCGTGCCCCAGGCCTTCAACCTTGCCGGCCACGTGCTTGCCAATGCCACAACGCTGGACAAGCCCGCGCTGACGATCCTGCATCCAGAACGTGACGAAACCCTCAGCTACGCGCAGCTGCTTCGCCTGACCCAGTCCACAGCCACCGCCCTTCTGGCCCAGGACCTGCACCCGGGGGACCGAATTCTGCTTCGCCTGGGCAACACGCTGGCCTTTCCGATCCTCTATCTTGGCGCGATCTGGGCTGGCCTTGTTCCGATCCCCACTTCGTCAGCCCTGACCGCGCCCGAAATCACCAGACTCGCCGCCGTCGTCCAGCCACGCCTTGTTGCCGTCGAGCCTGGCATCGCGCTTCCCGACCACCCCGCCCCCCGCATCACCCCCGACCTTCCCCTCTGGTCCACCCTGCCCCCCTCCCCCCTTCACCTGAGCGATCCGGAAGATGAGGCCTATATCGTCTTCACCTCTGGGACCTCGGGCAGTCCGATGGCGGTCTCTCATGCGCAGCGTGCGATCCTTGCCCGCCAGACCATGCACCAGCACTGGGAGGGCCTTGGGGCGACCGACCGCCTCCTTCATGCCGGAGCGCTGAACTGGACCTACACCCTTGGCACCGGTCTGCTTGATCCCTGGACCGTTGGGGCCACCGCCCTGATCCCCGCCGCGGGAACCCTGCCAACCGGCCTTCCCGCGCTTCTGGACCGGTCTGGTGCGACCATCTTCGCCGCCGCCCCCGGCGTCTATCGCCAGCTTCTCCGCGCGGACTTGCCGCTTTTGCCCCACCTCCGCCACGGACTGTCTGCTGGCGAATCCCTGCCGGATACCCTCCGCCAGCAATGGCGCGCCCGCACCGGCACTGACCTGCACGAGGCCCTTGGCATGTCCGAAGTGTCAACCTACCTCTCCGGCGCGCCGATCCGCCCCGCGCCCAAGGGCACCGCGGGCTACCCGCAACCCGGCCGCCACATCGCCATCCTGAACGACCACGGACACCCCATCCCGTGCGGTGAGCCGGGAGAACTCGCCGTCTCTACCGCCGACCCTGGCCTCATGCGCCACTACCTTGGCCACCCGCCCCCGCAAGGCCCCTGGTTCCGCACCGGCGATGCGGCCGTCATGGCCCCCGACGGAGCGATCACCCACCTTGGCCGCAAGGATGACCTTCTGAACGCCGGTGGCTTCCGCGTTTCACCCGCGGAAGTCGGGGCCGCCTTCCACGATCTCCCCCTTACTGCTTGCGCCGCAACCCAGGTGGAACCCACCCCCGGCACCACGATCATTGCCCTGTTCTACGAAGCCCCCTGCGAAATCGACGCCCTCACTCTGCGCCAGAGCGCGGAAAAGACCCTTGCCCGCTGGAAGCAGCCAAGGCACTACCAGCGCCTTGACGCCCTGCCCCGAACCGGCACCCGCAAGCTGATCCGCAAGGCGCTGGCCGCCCGCTACAGGAGACCCGAATGACCCCCGCCGCCATCCGCCTGGATATCTTCTCTGACCCGGTCTGCCCCTGGTGCTATGTCGGCAAGGCCAACCTTGACCGCGCGCTTGCTGCACACCCCGACCACCCCTTCCAGGTCCAGTGGCATCCGTTCCAGCTGAACCCCGACATGCCCGCCGAAGGTGTGGCCAAACGCGCCTACCTGGAACAGAAGTTCGGCGGCAAGGCCCGCGTCGACGCCATCCACGAACGCCTGCGTGAGGTCGCGCGTGGTGCAGGCGTCGACATGGACCCTGACAAGCCGCAGCGGATGCCCAACACGCTGAACGCCCACCGCGTGATCCACTGGGCCGGGATCGAGGGCGTCCAGCAAGTCGTCGTCGACGCCCTGATGCGCGCCTACTGGACCGAGGGCCGCGACATCGGCGACCTTCCCACCCTTGCCGACATCGCCGGTGAAAACGGCATGGACCGCGCCGCAACCCTGCGCCTGCTGCAGTCGGACGCCGATGCCGACGACATCCAGGCCCGCGACCAGGACGCCCGGCAGAAGGGGGTGAATGCCGTGCCGACCTTCCTCATCGCCCAGCAATACGTCGTCTCCGGCGCGCAGCCGCCCGAGACCTGGGAAAAGGTCATCGCCGAGCTGACAGGCCAACCCTCGTGACCCAGTCCCGCCCCTCGCAGACGGAATTCGTGGCGCTTGTCGCCATGCTCTTCGCCACCATCGCGATCTCGATCGACGCTATGCTGCCCGCACTGCCGGAAATCGCCGCGACACTGTCGCCCGACGCCCCAAACGCGGCGCAGCTGGTCGTCACCAGCTTCGTCCTGGGGATGGGCATCGGCACCCTGTTCACCGGCCCCCTCTCGGACGCTTTCGGCCGCAAGCGCGTGATTCTGGTCGGCTCCGGCCTTTACGCCCTGGCCGCCCTGGCCTGCTTCTTTGCCCCCAGCCTGGAGATCCTCCTCGCCGCCCGCCTCCTTCAGGGCCTTGCCGCCGCTGCCCCCCGCACCGTGGCCATCGCCATGGTCCGCGACCTCTTCTCGGGGCGCGAGATGGCCAAGATCATGTCCTTCGTGATGATGATCTTCACCATCGTCCCCGCCCTTGCGCCGTTGATGGGCCAGAGCATCATTGCGCTTGGCGGCTGGCACTCCATCTTCCTGGCCTACATCCTGTTTTCCGGCCTGTGCATGCTGTGGCTCGGCCTTCGTCAGCCCGAGACCTTGCCCCTCGACAAACGTCGCCCGCTTCACCTTGCCGACCTCTGGCGCGGCACCAAAGAGCTCTTCACCTACCGCATCATCGTGGTGTCCACCCTCCTGCAGACCCTGACCCTCGCGGTGCTGTTCGCCACACTCTCCAGCCTGCAGGGCATCTTCGAACGCCAGTTCGACCGGGCGGAAAACTTCCCGCTGTGGTTTGCCGTGATCGCTGTCGCCTCGATGGGGGGAAGCCTGCTGAACAGTCGCATCGTGATGACCCTGGGCATGCGCCGCGTTGTGCAGCGCACCTATGCCGCGGTCCTTGTGCTGTCGCTGATCGCGCTGGTCACCCTTGGCACCGGGCTTCTGCAGGGCAACTTCAGCTTCGCCATGCAAATGGCTTGGTGTATTGGCATTTTCTCGATGATGGGCCTGACGATGGGCAACCTTAACGCCCTGGCGATGGAGCCTGTCGGCCACATCGCCGGTCTTGCCGCCTCGGTCATCTCGTCGATTGCAACCGTGGGTTCGGTGATGCTGGCGATCCCGGTCGGGCTTGCTTTCAACGGCACGTCAACGCCGCTTCTGATCGGCGCCACGGTCCTGATCGGTCTGACGCTGATCCTGTCGCTGAGAACCCTGGGCGAGCCGCGAAGCTAGCCCTTCCGGCCCGCCTTCACCACTTCTGCCAGATCGCGCGCGATGTTGAACGCGCCCTTGATCCGGTCGGCTTCGGTCTTCATCTCGCCGGTCAGCACGATCTTGTTGCCATTCACCCGTGCGGCGGGCCCCTGAGCCTTGAGGAAGTCCACCAGCCCCGCCGGATTGGCGAACTTGTCATTGCGGAACTGGATCGTCGCGCCCTTCGGCCCGGCGTCCAGCTTGGAAATCCCCGCCCGCTTGCACATCGCCTTGATGCGGACGATCAGCATCAGCGTGTTCACGTCCTTTGGCAGCGGGCCGAAGCGGTCGATCAGCTCGGCGGCAAAACCCTCCAGCTCGACCTTCGAGGTGAGGCTTGAGAGCCGCCGGTAAAGACCCAGCCGGATGTCGAGGTCGGGGATATAGCTCTCGGGGATCATCACCGGCACGCCCAGGTTCAACTGTGGCGACCAGTCGTCGTCGATGCTGGTCAGCCCCTGCAATTCACCCGATTTGATCTTGGCGATCGTTTCCTCAAGCATGTGCTGATAAAGTTCGTACCCCACCTCCCGGATGTGCCCCGACTGTTCCTCACCCAGAAGGTTTCCCGCCCCGCGCAGGTCCAGATCGTGGCTGGCAAGGTTGAACCCAGCGCCGAGCGAGTCGAGACTGCCCAAGAGCCGCAGCCGCTTCGTGGCCTGCGGCGTCAGCGGCGCGCGCGGCTTGGTCGTGAGGTAGCAATAGGCCCGGGTCTTCGACCGGCCCACCCGGCCGCGGATCTGATACAGCTGCGACAGGCCAAACATGTCCGCCCGGTGAACAATCATCGTGTTGGCGGTAGGAATATCCAGCCCACTTTCAACAATCGACGTCGCGACCAGCACATCATACTTCCCGTCGTAGAACTGGTTCATCCGGTCATCCAGATCGCCCGCCGCCAGCTGCCCGTGTGCCACGACATAGGACGCCTCTGGCACATGGGTCTTCAGGAAGTCCTCGATCTCGGGCAGATCAGCGATGCGTGGCACGACGTAAAAGGTCTGCCCGCCCCGGAAGCGTTCGCGCAGGATCGCCTCGCGGATGGTGATTGTATCGAATTCGGAAACATAAGTCCGGATCGCCAGCCGGTCCACAGGCGGCGTCGCGATGATCGACAGATCGCGAACCCCGGTCAGGCTTAGCTGCAAGGTCCGCGGGATCGGTGTCGCGGTCAGGGTCAGCACGTGGACCTCGGACCGCATCTCCTTCAGCCGTTCCTTGTGGGTCACACCAAAATGCTGCTCTTCGTCGATGACCAGAAGGCCCAGCTTCTTGAAGCTGATCCCCTTGGCCAAGAGCGCATGGGTGCCGACGACAATATCAACCGATCCGTCCGCTATGGCGGCCCGAGTGGCGTTGGCCTCCTTGGCTGGAACAAAGCGCGACAAGGGTTTGACCGAAATCGGAAAACCGCGGAACCGCTCGGCAAAGCTGCGATAGTGCTGCCGCGCGAGCAGCGTGGTCGGACAGATCACCGCCACCTGCATCCCCGAAAGCGCCGCCACGAAAGCCGCCCGCATCGCGACCTCGGTCTTGCCGAAGCCCACGTCACCCACGACCAGCCGGTCCATCGGCGAGCCCTTCTCCAGGTCCGCCACAACATCGGCGATCGCAGACAGCTGATCGTCGGTCTCCTGATAGGGGAACCGCGCCGCAAAGGCCTCCCAGATCGAATGGGGCGCTTCCAGGATCGGCGCGTGGCGCAGGGCGCGCTCTGCCGCGACCCGCATCAGCCGGTCGGCGATCTCCTTGATCCGTTCCTTGAGCTTGGCCTTCTTGGCCTGCCAGGCCCCGCCGCCGAGGCGGTCCAGCAGGCCCTCTTCATGGCCATAGCGGCTGAGGAGTTCGATATTCTCTACCGGAAGGTAAAGCTTTGCATTCTCGGCATATTCCAGCATCACGCAGGCATGGGGGGCGCCCAGGGCGGTGATCGTCTCGATCCCGAGATAGCGCCCGACGCCATGCTCGACGTGCACGACAAGATCGCCCACGCTTAGCGTATCGACCTCGCGCAGGAAGTTGTCGGCCTTGCGCTTGCGGCGCGGCTTGCCGACGAGCCGTTCGCCCAGCACGTCCTGTTCCGAGATCACGGCAAGGTCGGGTGCGACGAACCCCGCCTCCAGCGGCCAGACCACCAGGAAAAGGCCGCCCTTCCCCTCGGGCACGTCACGGAAATCCGCGATCTCCTTCGCGCCGGTCACCCCATTATCGACCAGAAGGCCCTTCAGCCGCTCGCGCGCGCCGTCCGACCACGAGGCGATGACGACTTGCCCGGACTTGGACAGGGCTTGAACATGATCGGCCAAGGCGCTGAACAGGTTTATCTTTTCCTGCTGACGTTCCGGGGCGAAGTTTCGCCCGTCCCTGGCGCCAGCGTCCAGAACGCCCGGTCCCGGGCTTTGCGGCAAGGGCGACAGTTGCACGACGCGGACTGCGGCCACCGCCGTTTCCCACCCAGCATCATCCAGATACAAGTCCTCGGCCGGCACCGGCTTGTAGACCGTGTCGATCCGCCCCTTGGCCCCCATCGCCTCGGCTCTGGAGTCGTAGCTGTCCGCGATCCCCTCCCACCGCGCCAGCCGAGCCGGCGTCACCTGGTCGTCCAGCACCACCGAGGCCCCCGGCAGATAGTCGAACAGCGTCTCCAGCCGCTCATGGAAGAACGGCAGCCAATGCTCCATCCCCTGATGCTTGCGGCCTGCGCTGACCGCCTCGTACAAGGGATCGTCCGTCCCCGCCGCGCCAAAGCTGATCCGGTAGTTCTGCCGAAACCGCGCAATGGCGGCTTCATCCAGGATCACCTCGGAAACGGCGGAAAACTCGACCCTTTTCAGCTTTTCGGTGGTCCGCTGCGTCTCGGGGTCGAAGCGCCGCGCACCATCCAGAACGTCGCCGAAGAAATCCAGCCGGATCGGTCCACCGGGTCCGGGAGGGAAGATATCGACGATCCCGCCCCGCAGGGCATAGTCACCGGGTTCCGCCACAGTAGAAACCGGCGTGAAGCCCATCCGCGCCAGAAACCCCTTCAGCCGCGCCTCATCCACCCGGCTGCCGACCTCGGCCCGAAAGGACGCGGCCCGCACCACGTCGCGCGTCGGGACCTTCTGGGTCGCGGCGTTCAGGGTCGTCAAGAGGACAAAGGGTTTTGGCAAACCGTCCGCCAGCAGCGCCAGGGTCGCCATCCGGCGCGCGCATATTTCGGGGTTCGGGCTGACCCGGTCGTACGGCAGGCAATCCCAGGCCGGGAAGTCCAGCACCGCGACCTCGGGGGCCAGCACCGCAAGAGCGGCCCGCATCGCTTCGGCCCGCTTGTCGTCACGCGCGATGTGCACGACGGGCTGGCCACGCGAAAGCTCGCGGACCAGGATCCGGGCGTCAAACCCCTCGGGCGCGCCGCCCATCAAGATGCGTTCTGCTGTCATGGGTCCCGAGGTTCCCCGGTCAGGTCCGGTCAGTTGAGAATGGACACGCTGATGTTTTGCCAGGTGCCATAGAAGGCGGTGACGGTGATCGCCAGCATGCCGATCACCTGCACCACCCTTCGATGAATGGTCAGCCTGCGGAAAAGTGCCTCGCCCGTTGCGGCCTCGGCAACGATCCGCCGGCTGGCACGGACGCTGAACCAGACCACCAGCAGGATCGGCGCGAACAAAAGCACCACGGCCTGGGCAAACTCGATGTCATACCAGAAGCCCAAGACCAGCAGGGCGGCCAGCCAGAAGGCCGCCAGCGCCACCATCAAAAGCGCGCCGCTGTCCACGACATGCAAAAGCCGGTTGATGTTGATCCGCACCAGATCCTCGACATCGGCCTGGGCCTGCCCCCCCTCGCGCCGGGCGCGCTGGATCATGTCATGCGGCACGCCAAGCACCCAGTGACTGACCGAGGACCACATGGCCGCCAGGGCGATCCAGTACCAGAGGTTGGAGAACGACCTCAGGTCGATGACTTCAAGCGCCGTATCCAGGACATCCAACTGCCCGGTCTCCTTCGTGTATCGTCGTGTCCCGCATAGATATCTTGAGGCGGCTCTCTTTCCATGTCAGGCAGAAGCGAAAGCCGCAAGTCCCTTGATCGGGAAGGAAAGGAGCCAGCCATGCAACCCACCCAAGGGCCACACCCTGTCACCCGGTTCCGTCGCCTGCGCCGCACAGCCGCGTTGCGCAACCTGGTGCAGGAGAACACCCTGACCACGGGGGACCTGATCTGGCCGGTGTTCCTGTGCGACGGGGTGAACCAGCGTCAGCCCGTGACCTCGATGCCGGGGGTTGAACGCCGCTCGCTTGATCTGGTGGTCGAGGCGGCTGCCGAGGCGGCCGAGCTTGGCATTCCGGCGATCTGCCTTTTTCCCTACACCGACCCGTCGCTGAAGACCGCGACCTGCGAAGAGGCCTGGAACCCCCAGAACCTGACCAACCGCGCGATCCGGGCGATCAAGTCCCAGGTGCCGGACATCGCAGTGATGACCGATGTGGCCTTGGACCCCTATAACGCGCATGGCCATGACGGGCTGGTGGTCGACGGTATCATCCTGAACGACGAGACGGTCGAGGCGCTGGTCAAGATGGCGTTGGCCCAGGCCGATGCCGGGGCCGACATCCTTGGGCCGTCTGACATGATGGATGGCCGGATCGGCGCGATGCGGGCGGCGCTGGAGGCGTCGGGTCACAAGGACGTGGCGATTCTGTCCTATGCCGCCAAATATGCCAGCGCCTTCTACGGTCCGTTCCGCGACGCGGTGGGGGCGTCGGGTGCTCTGAAGGGTGACAAGAAGACCTACCAGATGAACCCCGCCAACAGTGACGAGGCGATCCGGCTGGTCGCCCGCGACCTGGCCGAGGGCGCGGACATGGTCATGGTGAAGCCGGGAATGCCCTATCTCGACATCTGCCTGCGCGTGAAGGAAGCCTTCGGCGCCCCCACCTTCGCCTACCAGGTCTCGGGCGAATACGCGATGATCCAGGCGGCGGCACGGAACGGCTGGATCGACGGGGAAAAGGCGATGGTCGAAAGCCTGATGGCCTTCAAGCGCGCAGGCTGCGACGGCATCCTGACCTATTTCGCGCCTGCCGTGGCACGGCTGCTGCGGGGATAGCGCACCACGGTTCCGCCGGGACCCAAATTCCTTAAGCAAGGAATTTGTCAAATTTCTTCCTCAAGAAATTTGGTCCCGGTGGCATCCGACGCACTCAGCTCAACAACCCCTGCACCGTGTTCGTCAGGTCGTTCAGCGAGAAGGGTTTCGGCAGGAAGACCGAGTTCGGCACCCGCGCCTGGTCTTCTGCAAGCCCGTCCTCGGCATATCCCGACATGAAGACCACCTTCACCCCCGGCCGATCCAGATGCGCGCGGCGGACCCAGGCGGGACCGTCCATTCCTGGCATCACCACGTCGGTCACGAACAGATCCACGTGCAGCGTCTTGTCGTCCAGCCTGGCCAGCGCCTCTTCGGCATTCGCGGCCTCCAGCACCGTGTAGCCCCGCAAACTGAGCGCCCGGCTGGCGAAGGCCCGGACCGAGGCTTCGTCCTCGACCAGCAGGATGACGCCCTCGCCCTGCTTTGCAGCCAGGCGCCGGGTTTCGACGACAGGGGCCTCGTCCTCACCCTCGTAGACCGGGAAATAGAGGCTGAAGGTCGTGCCCTCGCCCACCACCGAATCGACGAAGATATAGCCGCCCGACTGCTTGACGATGCCGTAGGCCATCGACAGGCCCAGACCAGTGCCCTCTCCCACGCGCTTGGTGGTGAAGAAGGGCTCGAAAATCTGCCGCAGCTGGTGTTCGGGGATGCCGATGCCGTGGTCCACGACCCGGATCACCGTGTAGTCGCCTGCAGGAACCGTCGCCCGATCGCGTTTCAGGTCTTCGGCCAGCGTCACGGGTTCCGTCTCGATCCGGATGCTGCCGCCGTTCGGCATCGCGTCGCGCGCGTTCACCACAAGGTTGATCAGCACCTGCTCGATCTGCCGCTTGTCCGCCCGGATCTTGCCCAGCTGCTTGCCGATGTCCCGCCCCGGATGCCCCAGCGACAACTCGACCTTGTCGACCATCAGCCGGTTCAGCAGATGCGTGAGGTCGGCCAGCACGTCCTCAAGGTCCAGAACCTCGGGGTTCAGCGTCTGCTTGCGTGAAAACGCCAGCAATTGCCCGACCAGCGAGGCCGCCCGGTTCGCGTTCTGCCGGATCTGCTCCAGGTCGGCGAAATCGCTGTCCTCGCGCCCGTGGCGCAACAGAAGCAGGTCGCAGTGCCCCGAGATCGCAGTCAGCAGGTTGTTGAAATCATGCGCGATGCCGCCCGCAAGCTGACCGATCGCCTGCATCTTCTGGCTTTGGGCGAACTGCGCCTCCATCGTCTTCAGCCGTGTTGCGTCATTCAGGATCGCAAGGCCTCCCGGCCGCCCGCCATCGACATAGCGGCGCAGCGTGATCTGCAGGAAGCGCTCTTCCTCGCCCCGCACCCGCAGCACTTCGGACCCGCCGGGATGCCGCCCCGCGACGACGTCCGCCAGCCATTCCGAGACCGGCCGCCCCAGCCCCTCGAACAGGTCGTGGAACATCGCGGCGCGGATATCGCCGCGCCAGATCAGTTCGCGCGCGGCGTGGTTGGCAATCCGCATCACCCCGTCTGGGCCAAAGGTCATGATCGCGACCGGCACCTCTTCCAGGTCCGAGCTGACGGCCATCGGCGCCGGCCGGTCGCTGCGGTCATAGACCTGATCCTCGCGGGGCAGGTCAACCTCGTCGGCGCGCCAGAAGAAACGATTCTCGCTGGCGAGATGCACGGTCAGGCGCAGGATCGATGTGTGGCCGACCAGATCCTCACGGGCCGAACCCACCGACTCAGCCGCCTTCTGCAGCCGCAGCATCAACTCGCCCGGGTTCAGGACGTGGCGTTCCAATGCCGAGTGCAGGACCCGCACATCCGCGCCGAACCGCGCTTCGGCGGCCTCGTTGCGCAGGATCAGCTGGCCGGACGGGTCGGTCATGAAGCAGGGGGCGGGATCGGCGGCCAGCATACGGAAGGCGGCCAGGTTCGCCGCTTCTTCCGGGCGCCGGCCAAGCATCAGCCAGAAGGCGATCCCCAGGCCGATCACGACCAGTACCAGACCGGCCATCAGTCGCGCCACACCGTCGGACCCGTCGGTCAGCGCCCAGGCCAGGACCAGGCCCAGACCCAGCACCCCCAATGCCACAAGCACACCAAGCCCGACGCGTTCAACTTGCCCATGCCCCGCCAAATCGGCCCTCCGCCCCTGCCTTGACCCGTGCCAGACTGGTTCGGACCATCGCCGGACAAGGTTAATCGACTGTTAACTTGGCCCGGAAGCACGCCCAGGTTGCGTCTGGGATGTCAGCTTCTCTGTAGAAGTGCAAGATAGAAGCCGTCGCCGCCTTGCAAGGGGGTAAAGGCGTGGTCGCGCTGCAACCGCCAGTCGGGGTGGCGGGACAGAAACGCGGCGATCTGCGCCTGATTCTCGCGCGGCAGCAGCGAACAGGTCGCATAGGCCAGCCAGCCAGAGGGTCCGACCATCGGCGCCACCCGGTCCAGGATTTCGGCCTGTATGGCCACCACCTGATCCAGCGCGGCAGGCGTCAGCCGCCACTTGCCCTCGGGGTCGCGTCGCCAGCTGCCCGAGCCGGAACAGGGAGCATCGACCAGCACCAGATCATAGGGCGCGCCTGCTTCGGGCTTCTCCGTCACCTCGACCTTCTCCCCGGCGCGCCTGGCCCGCTCGGGCAGGTCCGTCATCCGACGGGGGTTGGCATCATGCGCCCAAAGCCGCAGCTTTGCCTGCCCCGCCATCGCCAGCGTCTTGCCGCCCCCACCCGCACAATGGTCGAGGACCTTCATGCCCTCGACCAGAGGCAGCGCCTCGACCACTGCCTGTGACGAGGCATCCTGCAACTCGACCAGCCCGGTCAGATAGGCGTCCGAGGTCTGCACCTTGCGAGCATTTTCGGTCACTTCCAGCGCCGTCGCGGCCAGGGGATGCGGCACCGCCACGATCCCCTCCGCGCCAAGCGCAGCCTGAGCCGCGGCGAGGTCGGTCTTGCCCAGGTTGACCCGCAAAAAGACCGGCGCGCGCGACCGCAGCGCCGCGGCCACCGCGCCTGTGTCCGCCCCCAGGCCTTTGCGCAGCTCGGGCAGCAGCCAGCCCGGCAGATCCAGCGCCGCTTCGGCGTCCGGCTCCCGCCCGAAGTCTTCTGGCCCGGGACCTGCGGGGGCATGACCTTCGCCTGAAAACAGCGCCTCTTGCCCGGCCTCGCGCATCAGCCCCAGCACCAGCCCGCGCCCGGTCAGCCCGCCCCCCCGCGCCGCCGACGAGGCCCGCTTGCGCAGCGCGTCATAGACCAGATCGCGCACCGCCGCCCGATCGCCCGAGCCCGCAAAGCGGCTGGCCCGGCCCCAGTTGGTCAGGGCTTTCTCTGCCGGCTCGCCGGTCAGGACCCGGTCAAGCACGGCAATCGCCGCGGAAAGTCGTGCCGAAGGGGTCATCCGATTCCATCTTTCCGATTTGCGTCGCGTGATCCCCGGTTTTCCGCGTCCGGACAAGCCGGAATGCACTCTCGCGCATCCTTTGTGCAACAGTCCGACGCACACCCTGCGACAGGAGTTGACCGCTGCCATCCGGATGTATCAAGACTTCTGCATAAGTTGTTACAAAGGAACTTTGCGATGAAGAAGACCCTGACTGCGACGCTGGTGGCCGCCCTGGCCGCGCCGGCAATGGCCGGTGGCCCGGTTCTGCTGGAGGATACCGAGGTCGTGGCCGAACGCCCCACGTCGAACATCATCATTCCGCTTCTGGCGGTGGTTGCCATCGGGCTCTTGATCTCGTCCAACGATGATGATCCGGTCCCGCCGCAGCCTTGCATCAGCGTGTGCGGCTGACCAAAACGGGCAGCCAAGCCGCTGAACCGGATTGGGATGCGGTCTACCGGGATCGCATCCATCCTGCTTTTGCGGTCGGTCGCGGCGGGCAACCACAGCCCCGCTGCATCTTCGTCACAGGCCATCAGGGCAGCGGCAAATCCACCGCGCTCGACGCGCTTCTGGCCGATCTCGGGCCGCACGAAACGCAGAGGATCGTGCCCGACGACCTCGTCTTCAGTCTCGACTTGCTGCACGCGGACACCCCCGTCGCCAGGGCAGCGCTCAAAGCCTATGGGCTGACCCACTGCGCCATCCACTGCCAGCGTCTTGCCGACCACGCCGTCGCGCAGCGCTCGCACATCCTGTGGGAACGCGCGATTCCCGGCAATATCGAGCGTCTGGCGATCGCTCTGCGGCAACTGGGCTACCGGGTCGAATGTCTGGTGCTGGCCACCCCGGTCGAGGAAAGCTGGATTGGCGCGCTTGGCCGCTGCCTGACCGCCCTTGATGCGGGGGACACCCGCGCGATGCGGATCGGCTGGCCCCTGGTCGCAGAAACCGCCCTGCGCTGGCCGGTGGTTTTGGACCGGGTGGAACAGGATCTGACCTTTGACCGGATCACGATCCTCGACCGCGAGGCCGTGGTCTGTTTCGACAACCAGGTCCAGGGCCCGCCCAAGCAGCGGCAGTGGTCCGACCCCCCCTTCGCCTTTGAATCGCTGATGGTCGAACGCGCCCGTCCGCGGTCCACCGCGACCCTTGCGGCGCTTCTTGCCGACTGGGAGGCGCTGTTGCCCCGCATCACCGCCGAGGGACATTGCGCCTGGCCGCCTGCCGAGACCGAGGCTTTCGACCGCCACTTCCGCGCGCTGGTCGCCGATCCAGCCAGCCGTTTCGACCTGAACGCGCCCGACCCGGACCCCGCCGCCGCCAAAGCCTGGATCGCGCGCCTCAGCGCCGACCTTGCCGCCGTCCAAGCCAGCCCCGAGGTCAAGGCGCGGCAAGATCTTGCCCCGCGCAGCCAGCGACTTTTGCAGCTGGTCAGCCGGATTGCCGGTCAGCCGACCCGGTAGTTCGGGCTTTCCCGCGTGATCTGCACATCGTGGACATGGCTTTCCTTCAGCCCCGCCCCGGTGATCCGCACGAACTGGCACTGCGTCCGCATCTCGGCCACCGTGGCACAGCCGGTGTAGCCCATCGCCGCCCGCAGGCCCCCGACCATCTGGTGAATGACCGCCGCCGCACTGCCCTTGTAGGGCACCTGCCCCTCGATCCCCTCGGGCACCAGCTTGTCGCTGGCCGCGTCCTTCTGGAAATACCGGTCGGCACTGCCCCGCGCCATCGCGCCCAAGGACCCCATCCCCCGGTAGGCCTTGAACGACCGCCCGTTCCACAGGATCACCTCGCCTGGGCTTTCATCCGTTCCCGCAATTGCCGACCCCACCATCGCACAGGACGCCCCCGCCGCGATGGCCTTGGCGAAATCGCCGGAGTACTTGATCCCGCCATCCGCGATCACCGGCACATCGCCCGCCGCGCGGCCTGCATCCATGATCGCGGTCAGCTGCGGCACACCCACGCCGGCGACGATCCGCGTCGTGCAGATGCTGCCCGGCCCGATCCCCACCTTCACCGCATCCGCACCCGCCCCGATCAGCGCCCGCGTCGCCTCGCCGGTGGCGACGTTCCCGGCCACGACCTGCACCGTGTTCGACAACCGCTTGATCCGCTCCACCGCCCGGGCCACCCCTTCGCTGTGTCCATGCGCCGTGTCGATCACCACCAGATCCACGCCCGCGTCGATCAGCGCCTGGCTCCGGTCGAACCCCGCATCCCCCACCGTGGACGCCGCCGCGACGCGCAGCCGCCCCAGCTCATCCTTGCAGGCCTGCGGGTTCAGCACCGACTTCTCGGTGTCCTTCAGCGTCAGAAGGCCGGTCAGCTTGCCCTGCCCGTCCGTGACCAGCAGCTTCTCGATCCGCCGCGCCTTCATGAGGGAAATCGCCTCGGCCCGGTCCACCGGTTCCCGCAGGACCGCCAGGTTGTCCGAGGTCATCATCACCCGCACCGGCGTCTTGTCGTCGCTGGCAAAGCGCATGTCCCGGTTGGTCACGATCCCCAGAACCCGGCCCAAGTCGTCCACGACCGGGAAGCCGGTGATCGAATACCGCTCCATCAGCACCTTGGCATCGGCCAGGGTCTGGTCGGGCGTCAGCGTGATCGGCTGATACACCACCCCGCTTTCAAAGCGCTTGACCCGTCGCACTTCCCGCGCCTGCGCCTCGGGGTCAAGGTTGCGGTGGATCACCCCGATCCCGCCGGCCTGCGCCATGGCAATCGCCATCCGGCCTTCGGTCACCGTGTCCATCGCGCTGGACAAGAGCGGGATGTTCATCCGGATCGACTGGGTCACCCAGGTCGACGTATCCGCATCCGACGGCAGGACGCTGGATGCCGCAGGCACCAGAAGCACGTCATCAAAGGTGAGAGCCTCACGAATCTCCATGGGTTTTCCCTCCGGGAGCAAGCCTCGTTTGGCGGTTCCCCTTTTCACGGCGCTTGGCGCAATGCAAGGCCAAATCCGTCGGCCACCATGCCCCTTGCAGCCACCGCCGACCCATGCAGATTACCAGGGCAGCAAAGGACATCCCATGCGCGTCGCCATTGTCGAGAACACCCGGATCACCCACCACGGCCAAGTCGGCGTGGCGCTGCACGAAAGGGCCGCGCTGATCGACCAGTGGCGACCCTGGGCCGACAACCTGCTGCCCACCACCGACGCGGCCGACGCCCTTGTCGTCTTCGGCGGCGAACAGGCGGCGACGGATGATCACACCCATCCCTACCTCCCCGCTCTTGCCGACCTGATGGCCGCCTACACCGCCACAGGCAAACCCGTCCTTGGCATCTGCCTCGGCTCTCAGCTTCTCGCCCGCGCCTTCGGGGCGGAAAACCATCTCGGCACCGCGCCAGAGTTCGGTTGGGTCGATGTCAGCCTCACGGATGCAGGCCGCGCCGATCCGGTCCTGTCACAGGTGCCCCAGACCTTCCCGATCTTCCAGTGGCACTCCGACACCTTCACGCTGCCCGAAGGTGCGGTGCATCTGGCCCACAGCGCCACGGCCGCACACCAGGCCTTTCGCATCGGACGCGCCACCTATGGCACCCAGTTCCATTTCGAGGCGAGCCGCAGCGTGGTCCAGGACTGGACCCGGACCTTCCCCGACCTGACCGAGCGGATGTCCCCCGGCTGGACCCGGACCCACCCTGACCTGGCCCGCACCCGGGGTGCACTGGCCGACGCCCACGGCCTCGCCCTCGCCCGCGCCTGGGTCGGGCTTGTCGGCTGACCAGCCCTTTCACCTGGCTCCAAATATCCTCCGGGGGGTTGGGGGTGGAAAACCCCCAAGGTTTCCCCACAGGACAAGGCTCGCCCAAGTAAGCGCTTCCCTCTCCCCATCGGGGGAGAGGGCCAGGGTGAGGGGGGCGTCACGCCTCGGCGGCGTTGGTCACCGCTGCAAGCTTGCCCCCCGGCCAGCGTTTCAGCACCCACCAGGCAATCGCCGGGATCACCGCCAGACCGACCGCCGCCAGCACCAGTCCGGCCACGTTCCACGGGCCACCCACCACCAGCATCGCTGTCGCCAGCGCCGCCAGCGGAAAGGTGAACGCGCCCCACAGCGGGCTTGGGCCTGAGGCCGCGACCCACCGCGCCGCGACCGCAAGCACTGCGGCCAGACCTGCCCCAAGGACCACGAACACCCCCGCCAGCACCGGCATCCCAAGCAGCGCAGCCACTGTCGCCAAGAGCGCCGCCGGGGCGACATGGATCGCCAGCAAGGGCCGCAGCGGCGCGGGCGGCACCTGGCGCAGGAACTGCAGCGCGCTCAACCCCCAGATCACCAGCGCGACCGGCAAGGTGGTCCAGAACAAGGCCACCGCCAACCAGCCCCACCCCGTCGCCAGCGCGGCGGGAGCCGCGACGATGAAGCCGACGAAGCTCAGGTGCCAGGTCGGATTGACCTCGCGGCCGGGCGGCGGCAGCGACAGCATGAGCCGGACCAGTTGCACCGCCAGCGCCAGGTGACCCAGCAGCGCCATGACCATCAGCGCCCAGGCCGTCTCGGGGACAAAGGGGGCGATCAGCGCGGCCGCAGCCATGCCGCCCATTGTCAACGCAGCCAGCCCCGACCGGCCCGGCAGGACCCGCAGGTCCTCGACCACCACCCCTGACCGCCGTCCGATCTTGGCCAGATAGGCAACCGCCGCAAAGAGCCACAGGCCCACGGCAATCCCCGCCAGCAGGTCCGCCGGTCCCTGGTCCAGCCCCAGCCGCGCCAGGGCAATCCGCAGCGCAATCACCAGCCCCAGAAGCCCCAGGATCGACGGGAAGATCGCCGGCGGCGTCTTTGCGAACATCGCTGGTCGCCGCGCCGGAAACTCGGGCGGGGGATAGCGCTTGGGGCGCGGCTCACGGGTCATGCAACACTCCTGACGGCGATGGACAGGGTGAACCTATCACAAATGCCCGCGCCCAAGTCCTTGATCCTGCTCAACCCGGACGCCTGGTCCTGCGTGGGCGCCTCACCCGCGCAGGACCGGAAACCAGTCCTCGCGCAGCCGTTGCCCGGCCTCCATCCCATGCCCCGGAAACGGCGGCGAGGTCGGCCCCGGACGCTCGACATACCGGGCATCCTCGCCCACCAGCCGCAACGAGAACGCCCGCCGCCGGTTCCGGGTCGTGTTCCCGCGCGCCCCGTGCAAGGTGCGGAAGTTGAAGGCTACGGCATCGCCGGGCTCCATCTCCCATTCCCGGATTTCCATCGCCTCGGCCTCGGGGTCCGGAACGGGCATATAGTCGTCCTCGCCCGGATAGAAATTCGTCTCGCTCATCCACCGTGTCGGGAGCACGTCCTTGGCCCAAAGATGCGACCCCGCCACACAGCGCAAGGCCGCCTCCCTCACCGGGTCCAAGGGTGACCAGAAGCTGACCGTCTGCCGCCCCTCGACGAAGTAGTAAGGCCCGTCCGTGTGCCAGGGCGTCGGCTTCGTCGTGCCGGGTTCCTTCACCAGCACATGATCGTGGAACATCTGCACCCGGTCCGATTGCATCAGCTTCGCAGCCACCTCGGCCACCCCCGACTGCCGGATCACCGCGCCGAATTCGGGCACCTTCTGCCAGTTGCAGTAGTCGTCGAAGAAGTACCCGGGCTCGCCAGGCTTCAGCGTCGCCATCTGATGCGTCGGCGCCGCCATATTCCGCGCAACACCCGCCCGCAGCATCTCGACCCAATCGGCCCAAAGCCCCTTCACCAGCACAACTCCGTCGCGCTGATAGGCCTGAATCATCTCGTCCGTCACCGTGACCATGCGACACCTCCCCGTCGGCCCCACCCTGCCGCGCGGGCATCAGGGGTGCAAGGCCCGACAAAGGGGTGCCCCCCCTCTCCCCCGGGGGGGAGAGGGGCTGGGGGTGAGGGGAAGTCCGCGGGGAGGTGAGGGGAAGTCCGCACGGATAGGACGTCACGGCACGACCAGGCAGGTCGCGCCCAACCGCCGCAGATGCGCCCCGGTGCCCAGCTTGAACCGCGCCAGCCCCGGGGCCGCTTCTGTATCGACCAAGCCGAGGTCAAGCCAGCGCACCCCTTCGGCGCGCAAGGCCTCGGCCGCGCGCATCAGCATCACTCCATGCACGCCCGCAGCCTTGGCAGCTTGCGATGCCCAGCCCAGGTGATAGGTGGCCGATCGGCCATGCACGACGAAGGCCATTCCCGCGCCGAAGGCCCCGGCCTGCCGCCACTCCCACAGCCGCAGGGCGCCGTCGGGAAGCGCCCGCGAAAACCCCTCCGGCAGCGCCCGATAGCCCCGCTGCCGGCGCTGAGCGCCCTCGGCCGCCAGCAAAGCCTCCAGCACCGCCTGGCCACCGCGCCGGACCCGGACCCCGGACTGCTCTGCCGCGACCAGCCGGTTGCGCCATTTGCCGGAAAGTCCCGCCCGCAGGTCTTCGCCCAGCGACCACACCGCGTGGTGCATTGGCGTGACCAGTGGCACCAGGCCGAAGCCCGCAACCGCATCCTCGGGCGTCACCACCGTCGCCCCCGGCCAGCGCGCGAGCTGCCGCAGCCCCGCCCGGTCCAGCCCGCCCACGCGCGAGATCAGCCGCAGCGGACCCCGCTCGACCGCCAGCACGCCGTCCAGCCAGCGCACCCGCGCACCACAGGACGCGACGGCCGCCGCATAGACGGCACTTTGTTGCAACGGCACGTAGGCCGCGGTTTCACCGCAATCGAACATGGGGCCCATTAACGACGATGAAACCTTTCCATGCCCTTAATGCCCGGATGAAACGTGTCTCGCTTCGCAAGACTCCGGCCCCGACTCCGCGGCTTACCCTCTGGGTTCCCGCCAGCATCGCGCTTGCGCTCTCGTTTGCCTGGCTTGGCCTTCTGGCGCTCATCCGGCTTTAGCCCGCGTTAATCTTTGACGCCCCCGGCCCCCGCGGCTATGGTCCCCCGGTCCCAGCCGTATTGAGTAGCCGCCCCGCGATGAACCTGAAGGAACTCGCCCAGAAGCTCGGCCTGTCGCCGACGACGGTTTCGCGCGCGCTGAACGGCTACCCCGAGGTCAACGAGGCGACCCGCGAACGGGTCATGACGGCGGCCAAGGAACACAACTACCACCCGAACGCCCGCGCCATCCGCCTGGCCACGGGCCGCGCGATGGCCGTCGGACACGTCATCCCGATCGCCACCCGTCATGAGATCGTGAATCCCGTCTTCGCCGATTTCATCGCCGGGGCCGGCGAGACCTACAGCCGCAACGATTACGACATGCTTCTGTCCGTCGTCCCGGACGAGGACGAGGCACAGACCTACCGCGCGATGAAGGTGAAGGGGAACGTCGACGGCGTCATTGTCCACTCGCCACGCGAAAACGACCCCCGCATCCCGCTGCTGATTGAGATCGGCCTGCCCTTCGTCGTCCACGGCCGTGCCACCGGCACTACGGCACCCTATTCCTGGCTGGACGTGAACAACCGCCGCGCCTTCCTGCGGGCGACGGACTATCTTCTTGACCTGGGCCACCGCCACGTCGCCCTGATCAATGGTCTGGAATACATGGACTTCGCCATCCGCCGCCGCCGTGGCTATGTCGAGGCACTGGAGGCGCGCGGGGTGAAACCCGACCCGATGCTGATGTCTTCCGACGAGATGAGCGAGGTCGCAGGCTTTCGCGCCGCCCAGCGGATGCTGGCCCTGCCGCAGGCGCCGACCGCTTTCCTTGCGGCCTCGATGATCTCTGGCATGGGCGTGCGCCGTGCCATCGAAGCGGCCGGGCTGGTCCTGGGCCGTGACGTGTCGCTGATCGTCTTCGACGACGATCTCAGCTACATGAAGAATGGCGAGGGCACGCCGATCTTTACCGCCATGCGTTCCTCGGTCCGCGAGGCGGGCAAGCTGGTGGCCGAGCTTCTGCTGGACCGCATCGCCAACCCCGACCAGCCCCCCGCCGAGCAACTCCTGGAAGCCGAACTGGTCGAGGGCACCTCCACTGGCCCCGCACCGAAACGCTGATCCGAAGCGCTTTCAAACCACTGGCGCGGCCCGGCGTTTCCCCGTATCACCGACCTGCCTCATGACAGACGGACCGGCCCCATGACCCTTGCGATCCTTGCCGATATCGGCGGCACCAACACCCGCGTGGCCCTGGCCGAAGGCACTTCGGTGAAGCTCGAGTCGATCCGCCGCTTTCCGAACGCCGACTATCAGGCGCGCGGCCAGGATATCGCTCAGGTCCTGCGCGACTACCTTGACCAGACCGGGGCCTCGGTCAGCGGAGTCTGCGTCGCTGCAGCGGGTCCGGTGCAGGATGGTGTGGCCGAGATGACGAACCTTTCCTGGGTGATCGACGCTGCCAAGCTGTCCGGTGCCACCGGGGCCACCCGCGTGGCGATCCTGAACGACCTTCAGGCCCAGGGTCAGGCCCTGGGTCACATCGCGCCGGGGAACCTGCGCCGGGTTATCGACGGTCCGCAGGCGCAAGGCTCCATGCTGGTCGTGGGCCTTGGCACCGGCGTCAACGCCGCCCCCGTGCACCCCGCGCCCAAGGGCCGCGTCGTCCCGCCCTCGGAATGTGGCCACGTCAACATGCCGGTGCGGACCGAGGAAGACTTCCAGCTGATCCGTTTCATCGAACAGAAACTGAAAGCCGAAGGCGATGTCCCCCATGCCGGGGTCGAGGAAGTCCTGGCCGGTCGCGGCCTTGCCAACCTGCACGCTTTCGCCGCCTATGCCGCGGGCCACCCCTCCAGCCTCACTTCGGCCGAGGTCCTTGCCGCGCTTGACGCCGGGGACGCCACCGCCGCCCACGCCGCCCGGCTTTATGTCCACATCCTGGGCCAGATGCTTGCCGATCTTGCGCTGATCCACCTGCCCTACGGCGGGATCTACCTCATCGGCGGCATGTCCCGCGCGATGACGCCGCATTTCGCCCGCTTCGGGCTGGAAAAGTCCTTCCGAGAGCCGCGGCGTGTGGACCTGCTGCAAAAGGACTTCTCGGTCACCGTGGTCGAGGATGACTATGCCGCCCTCACCGGCTGCGCGGTTTATCTCGAGGCTGTCGGATGAAATATTTATCCCAAGGAAGCAACAGGATATGCCGTGTTCCTCATCCGACCGTAAGTGGCGTATATACACGCGGCGCTAGCGTCCGATCCCCAACCGTTCGCGGATGAACTGCAGCGCCACGCCCAGACCGTCAGGGGAAATTCCGTGGCCCGTGCCTTCCATGATGTGCCCATAGGTCGGAAATCCCGCCTTCGTCAGCGCATCGCCCGCCTTGGACATGTCCGAAAACGGCACCACCGGGTCCTGGTCGCCGTGGATCAACAAGACTGGTGGTTTCACCCGTGTCTCCGCCGCCAGCACCTCGGGCCGCAAAAGCCGCCCCGAGATCGCAACGACGCCACCCACCTCCCGGTCCCGGCGCGGCGCCACGTGCATCGCCATCATCGCGCCCTGGCTGAAGCCGACCAGCACCATCCGGTCCGGCGACAGACCCTCGTCGGCCAGCATCCGGTCCAGAAAGCCGTTGAGGTCGTTGGTGGCCGCCTCGAGCCCCGCATCCGCCGCCGCCTGGGGTGATCCGTCCAGCCAGGGGATCGGGAACCACTGATAGCCGAACCCACCCCCCACACAGCGTTCGGGGGCGTCGGGGGCGACGTAAGCCACGCCAGGCAAGTGCTGCGCCATCGGGTCGGCCAAGCCCAGAAGGTCATTGCCGTCCGCGCCATAGCCGTGCAGAAACACAACCAGACCAAGGGTTTGACCCTTCTCGGCCCCGGCCCGGCCGAAACGCAACTCCCGCATCACTGAACCCCTTCCCGATCCTTTGCCACCCGGTAGTAGGCCCAAAGAATTCGCGCCGCAACCGACCTCCAGGGCGACCACTTCTCGGCCATCGCCCGCAGCTGTTTCTCTGAAGGCCGTGCCTCCAGGCTGAACAGCACCCGGGCCGCTTCCTGCAGCGCCAGATCGCCGGGAGCGAACACATCCGCCCGCCCCAGCGCAAACATCGCATAGATCTCTGCCGTCCAGACGCCAATACCCGGCACCGCGACCAGGGTTTTCACAACATCCGCATCAGGAACGACCCGCAACGCATTGAAATCAATACCCGACCGTGCCAGCGCTCGCCCATACCGCGTTTTCTGGCGCGACAATCCCGCCGCCCGCAAGTCGTCGTCGGACGCCCCCGCCATTGCTGCGGCCTCGGTCAGCCCCAACCCCTCCAGCCGCCCCCAGATCGCCCGTGCCGACGCGACCGAGACCTGCTGCCCCACAATGGCCCGCAGCAGGGCTGGAAAACCGTCCTCCTCGCGCCGCAAGGGCAGTTCCCCGACCAAAGGCAGCGCCCGCGCAAAGGCTGGCTCGCGGCGCGCAAGCCAGTCGGCCCCTTCCGCAACGCAGTCCAGCGAATGAATGATCCGACCCACCATGTCTCATCTTTGCCCAAATATCCGCGCGGAAGGCAACCGACATCTCCCCTTGCCGTTCGGCCGCAAGGCTCCTACCGATAGCCCATGACCAACGACTCTGCCGCCCGCCGGAATGTTCTTGTCCTTGTCGCCGCCCAGGCCATCCTCGGCGCACAGCTGCCGATGATCTTCACCATCGCGGGTCTGGCGGGATCGTCGCTGGCCCCGAACGTCTGCTGGGCCACGCTGCCGATCACGATGATGGTCATCGGCTCGATGCTGACCGCGACACCCCTGTCGATGCTGATGCAGCGCTTTGGCCGCCGCGCCGGGTTCTTCTTTGGTGCCGCCGGGGGGGCAACCGGGGCCGCCATCGGTGCCTACGGACTTTCCACCAGTAGCTTCACCCTCTTCTGCATCGGCGCGCTGATTTCCGGCATCTATATGTCGGCGAACGGTTTTTACCGCTTCGCTGCCGTCGACACCGCCTCGGAAGCCTTCCGCCCCAAGGCCATCTCCTGGGTGATGGCGGGGGGCCTGCTTTCCGCCGTCGTCGGCCCGCAACTGGTGAAAGTCACCGCAGACGAGATGGCGGTGCCGTTCCTTGGCTCTTACCTTGCGGTCATCGTCCTCAACCTGGTCGGGTCCTTCCTGTTCCTCGCGCTGGACATTCCCAAGCCGAAGCCACCCGCCGAGGGCAGCCCCCTTGGTCGCAGCCGGGCCGAGCTGATCCGGAACCCGACCATCCTGGTCGCGATGATCTGCGCCACCGTCTCTTACGCGCTGATGAACCTGGTGATGACCTCGTCGCCACTGGCGGTCGTGGGCTGCGGCTTTGACAAGGGCAATGCCGCCGACGTGGTGACCGCCCATGTCCTTGCGATGTATGCGCCCAGCTTCTTTACCGGCCACATGATCGCCCGTTTCGGGACCGAGCGGATCATTGCCCTTGGCCTGACCATCCTTGCCGCCGCAGGGGCCGTGGCGATGGCGGGGGTGCAACTTGAGAATTTCTTTGCCGCGCTGATCCTGCTGGGCCTGGGCTGGAACTTCGGTTTCATCGGAGCCACGACGATGCTGACCTCGGCCCAACGCCCCGAGGAACGCGGCCGCCTGCAGGGCCTGAACGACCTGGTGGTTTTTGGCGGTGTGACTATGGCCAGCTTCTCGTCGGGTGGGCTGATGAACTGCTCGGGCGGCTCGGTCCAGGCGGGCTGGCAGATGGTCAATCTCGCGATGCTTCCGTTCCTGATCCTGGCCGGTGGCGCGCTGATCTGGCTTTGGCTGCGGCCGCAAGAGACCCGGCGGGCCTGACCGAACGCTCTTCGTCGCATTTCATGCGCTCATCGCTTGCGACGAGAAGCCGAAGGCGCACGAGGAGCCGCTACCATTGCCCCCGAAAGGCCTGCCAAAGAAGGCCCCACCGCTTTCGCGCCTCGGAAAGCTCGGGTGAAGATCGCCCTGCAACGACTTGACGTAAAAGACCTTCCGTCTGCCATCCAGCCAAAAGTGCGGCTCCCACGCCCTTGGGCACAAGCTTTCGTGCCGCCCGCGCCGCAGCCAACCTGCCCAATCCCAGTTCGGCAAGGTCCTGCACCGTGACGCTCTCTGGCAACGGCTGCCGTCCGCGCGCCTCCAGTTCCGGCACAGCGCGTATATACATCGCCGCCGCAGCGGACCAGCCAAAGGCCCGCACCGGAGCTTCTGCCGCATCCGGTGCCCCCAGCGCGCGGGCTGCCAGCCACATCAGCCCCGCGCCGGTGTCCTCCAGATAGGCGGACAGCGCCTCGGCCCCGTCATGCGGCGCGCGGTGGATATCCCAGCGGCGCGCAGCGATCAGGCGGTCCATCACCGCCACCGGCAGGCCGAAATCGCGGATCAGATCGTGTAGCGGTGCGGCCACCTCATGCGCCCGCGCCGCACCCGAGGCGGCATTCTCCACCACGTCCCGCCACCACTGCAGCCGCATCTCGGCAATCAGCGGTTCCTGCGTGACCCAAGGGGCGCGTGCGACTTCCAGGTTGAAGGCATACAAGGGAAACAGCTGCGCGCGGGCCTCGACTGGCGCGGCCATCACGGCACGAAACCGGTCCGGGTCGCCGCGCTGAACCAGCTCGGCGCAGGCCGCGACCGTCACTGCGGCGCCCCGAAGTCGCGGATCAGCTTCCACTGGATCGCGTCCAGAAGCGCCTCGAACGACGCATCCACGATGTTCGCGCTGACCCCCACGGTGGACCAGCGGCGGCCCTGCCCGTCCTCGCTGTCGATGATGACCCGGGTCACCGCTTCGGTCCCGCCATTGGTGATGCGGACCTTGAAATCCACCAGCTTCATGTCGTCGATACAGGCCTGATACGGCCCCAGATCCTTGCCCAGGGCCTTGGCCAGCGCGTTCACCGGCCCGCGGTCCGACCCGGCCTCGTCCATGCTGTCCGAAACCGACATCATCTTCTGGTCGCCGATCTTGACCACCACAACCGCTTCGGAAAGCGAGATCATCCGGTCGTACTTGTTCTTCCGCCGCTCGACCGTGACCCGGTAGCGCTTGACCTCGAAGAACTCCGGGCACAGGCCCAGCTCGCGCCGGGCGACCAGCTCGAACGAGGCCTGCGCACCGTCATAGGCATAACCCTGATCCTCGCGGTCCTTTACCACCTCGATGATCCGGCCCAGACGCGGGTCCTTCGGGTCGATGGCGATCCCCGCCGCCTCCAGCCGCGCGCGCAGGTTCGACTGCCCGGCCTGGTTCGACATCGGGATGACGCGTTCGTTGCCGACCAGAACCGGGTCGATGTGTTCGTAGGTCGTGGGGTCCTTCAGGATCGCGCTGGCGTGAAGCCCCGCCTTGTGGGCAAAGGCCGAAGCACCGACGTAGGGGGCCGACCGCAGCGGGACCCGGTTCAGGATGTCGTCCAGCATCCGGCTGGTCTTCAGAAGGCCTGCAAGCGCCTGGTGCGTGACCCCCGTTTCAAGCTTGCTGGCATAGGGCTCCTTCAGAAGCAGCGTCGGGATCAGAGTCGTGAGGTTCGCGTTGCCACAGCGCTCTCCCAGCCCATTCAGTGTGCCCTGGATCTGACGCGCCCCGGCTTCGACGGCAGCAAGGGAATTGGCGACAGCGTTGCCAGTGTCGTCATGACAATGGATGCCCAGCCGGTCGCCGGGGATGCCAGCCGCGATGACCTCGGCCGTGATGCGGCCCACCTCCAAGGGCAGCGTGCCGCCATTGGTGTCGCACAGGACGATCCAGCGGGCACCGGCGTCGAGGGCTGCGTGCAGGCAGGACAGCGCGTAGCCCGGATTGGCGCGGTAGCCGTCGAAAAAGTGCTCGGCATCGAACAGGGCTTCGCGGCCCTTGGCGACGAGGTGGCGGATCGAGGACGCAATGGCCTCGCGGTTCTCGTCAAGGGTGACGTTCAGCGCGGTCGTGACGTGGAAATCATGGGTCTTGCCGACCAGACAGACGGCGGGCGTATTCGCGTTCAGGACGGCGGCGAGGACGTCGTCATTCTCGGCCGAGCGGCCCACGCGGCGGGTCATGCCGAAGGCGGTAAGGGTGGACCTCAAGGCCGGGGGGGCCGCGAAGAACTCGGAGTCGGTTGGGTTTGCACCGGGCCAGCCGCCCTCGATGTAGTCGACCCCAAGGGTGTCGAGGGCCGCTGCGATCTGCTGCTTCTCGGCCGTCGAAAACTGGACGCCCTGCGTTTGCTGTCCGTCGCGCAAGGTGGTGTCAAAGAGGAAGAGGCGCTCGCGGGTCATCGGGGACAAAATCCTTGAGCAAGGATTTTGGCAAATTTCTTACTCAAGAAATTTATGGTGTGTCCGGTCACTGGAGTGCCTCCAGCTTGGCCGGGTCGAAGTTGGGGCCGGGCAGCAGTTCCACTCCCGCCTTGGACATCCGAACCTCAACCCCGGCAGCAGCCAGAGCGGATTTGAGCGCATCGACGGCGGAGAAGTCCTTCGAGGCCATCGCGGCGACACGTACTGCAGCAAGCCTTTCGGTCATTCCGCTCAATCCAGTTGCGGAGGCTGCCAGCATTGCCCTGCGTGACTCGAAACGTTCAAACGGAAGCAAACCAATGAAGTCGAGTGTGGCCACCAGTTCGTTCCAACGTGCATTTCCCAGAAGCCGGTCAATTTCCGTAAGCGCCAGGTGGGTGTTAAGGTCGTCGGCAAGCGCTTCGACTACTTCGTGCGCGGGCCCGACTTGTCGCGCCTTGTCCAAATCTGCAAATCGCTCACCCAAGGCAAGGTAGTCTTCAAGCTTGGTCGCAGCGGCAACATGCTTCTCTGCCGTCCAGTCCATCGGGCTGCGGTAATGCGTCATCATCAGAACAAATCGGATCACCTCGCCCGGTATCCCCTGATCCAGCAAATCCCGCACCGTGAAGAAATTCCCCAGGCTCTTGGACATCTTCTTGCCCTCGACCTGCAGCATCTCGTTGTGCAGCCAATAGTGCGCGAAGTCGCCGTGCGGGTGGGCGCAGGCGGATTGGGCGATCTCGTTTTCGTGGTGCGGGAATTGCAGGTCCAGCCCGCCGCCGTGGATGTCGAAGCTTTCGCCCAGCAACTCATGCGCCATCGCGCTGCACTCGATATGCCAGCCCGGACGCCCCTTGCCCCAGGGGGAGGCCCAACCCGGCTCCTCGCCCGAGGACGGCTTCCAAAGGACGAAATCCATCGGGTCTTCCTTGAAGGGTGCGACCTCGACCCGCGCGCCCGCGATCATGTCGTCCACCGACCGGCCCGACAGTTTGCCGTAGTCCTTGTAGCTGCGCACGCGGAACAGCACATGTCCCTCCACGGCATATGCATTGCCCGTGTCGATCAGCCCTTCGGTCATCGCGATCATCTGGCCAATGAATTCCGTGGCGCGCGGCTCGTGGTTCGGCCGCAAGGCCCCCAGGGCGTCCATGTCGGCGTGATACCAGGCGATGGTTTCCTCGGTCCGCTGGTGGATCAGGTCCTCCAGCGAGCCCGGAGACCCGGCCTTCTGGCGACGCAAGGCCTCGGCGTTGATCTTGTCGTCGACGTCGGTGAAGTTGCGGACATAGGTCACATGGTCCGGCCCGTAGACGTGGCGGAGCAGGCGGTAAAGCGTGTCGAACACCACCACGGGACGGGCGTTGCCCAGATGCGCGCGGTCATAAACGGTAGGGCCGCAGACATACATCCGCACGTTGGACGGGTCGATCGGCTGGAAATCCTCTTTCCGGCGCGTCTTCGAGTTGGTCAGGCGGATCGTCACCATGTCAGTCCCTCAAGCAGCCGTTCTTCAGCGCGGCAGTCCCGCGCGGGGTGGCTTTTCAATCCGAAGGGGAATGACGAAGCGCCCGCGCGACCGAAGTCAGCGGGTAATGCAGCAGATGCGGATGTTGCGCAATGTCGTCATGGGTGCGAGGCATACATCACCCACCCCCGCGCCGCCAAGGGAATTCCGCCATGCAGGACCGCGCCTTTGTCAACGCCGTCTGCGCCCGCTTTCCGGGGGCCGAAGTCAGCCAGCCTTTCGGTCCTGACCATGATTGCTGGAAGGTCGGGGGCAAGATGTTTGCCATCATCGGCCAGATGGGCGACGGGGTGTCCGTGAAAACCGACCATGCGGAAACCGCGCGGCTTCTGATCGAGACGGGACGTGCGATCCGCGCGCCCTACCTGCATGCCTCCTGGGCGCGCATCCCGTTCGGGCTGGTGCCAGAGGACGAGCTGCGCGAGCGCATTGCCACCTCTTATGCGCTGATCCGGGCGGGTCTGCCCCGGAAGGTGCAGGCCGCGCTTGGGTGAGCCACCCGTGTCAGTTCCCCTGGCGGCTGAAGCTGCCGCGTACATCGGGACCAAGGCCCAACCAGCCCGCCACGGTCTTGGCGACATGGGCGGTGATCATCGACTTCTGGCTTTGCCCCTTGCGCCGCGCTTCCCGCATGGCCTTGCCCGAAGGGGCTGGAAGTTCGGCCCG
>NZ_JAXMMF010000125.1:0-3087 GCF_034366665.1 Tabrizicola sp.
GAGGACATCGACACGGCCAAGGTGATCCTGCTGATCGGGACCAACCCGCGCGTCGAGGCCCCGGTCCTGAACGCCCGCATCCGCAAGGCATGGACCAATGGCGCGATGGTGGGGCTGTTCGGGGACCAGGTCGATCTGACCTATGACTACAAGCACATGGGCTCGGACCGGGCGGCTCTGGTCGATCTGGTCGGCCGGGTGACCCAGAAGGACAACACGCTGGTCATCATCGGCCAGGGCGCGATCAACGAGGCGGACGGCGAGGCGGTCCTGTCGCAGGCGATGGCCTATGCGCAAGGTGCGGGGGCGAAGTTCATGGTCCTGCACACGGCGGCGGGGCGCGTCGGCGCGATGGATGTGGGCGCAGTCACCGAGGGCGGACTTGCGGCTGCGACCGAGGGGGCCGAGGTGATCTACAACCTCGGCGCCGATGAGGTCGAAATCGCAGCGGGGCCGTTCGTGATCTACCAGGGCAGCCACGGCGACCGGGGGGCCAACCGGGCGGACATCATTTTGCCGGGCGCGGCCTATACCGAAGAGAACGGGTTGTTCGTCAACACCGAGGGCCGCCCGCAGCTTGCCTTCCGCGCCGGGTTCGCGCCGGGCGAGTCCAAGGAACACTGGGCGATCCTGCGGGCGCTGTCGGCGGAAGTGGGCCAGCAACTGCCATGGGATTCGCTGGCGGGTCTGCGGGCGGCGCTGGTCAAGGCGCATCCGCATCTGGGCCGGATCGACGAGGTGCCGCAGAACGACTGGCAGCCGCTGCCGGTCAAGGCTCCGGCCAAGGCCACGTTCCGCAATGCGATCCGGGATTTCTACCTGACCAACCCGATTGCGCGTGCCTCGGCGGTGATGGCCGAACTGTCGGCGATGTCCAAGGCCCGCGCGGCAGCCCCGATTGCGGCGGAGTAACCGGATGGCGCAGCGCCTCTCGCTTCTGGCCAGCCTTGGCACCGCGACAGCGGCACTGGGGGCTTGCGCGCCCGGCGGAGAGGTGCCAGAGGAACGCGGGCAAGCGCCGGTCTATCAGGGGGTCTCGACGATCCTTCTCGACAAGGACCTGGTCAGTCTCACGGTCGCGCTGACCGGGACGAAGGACGGGTCGGACGTCGAGGCCTATGGCCGCTGTGCTGCCGCGCAATATGCGCTGGATCAAGGCTTTGGCTTCGCACGCCAGGTGCGGACCATCGTGAAGAAGGACGGGAAGACTTGGGTCGGGGATGCGGTCTATCTGCTCTCGCCCGAGCTGCCCGAGGGCCTTCGCACCATCGACACCGCCAAGGCGGTGGCAGAGTGCGAAGCGCTTGGAATACCGAGCCGGTAAGACTGGCGGATTGAGGATGAGGGACTGACATGGACGGGTTTCTTGCCACGGGGTTCGGAACGGCGGTCTGATCGCGGCGCAGTCGCTGCTGATCGTGGCCTTCGTGATGATCAGCCTTCTGTTCCTCGTCTACGGCGACCGGAAGATCTGGGCGGCGGTGCAGATGCGGCGCGGCCCGAACGTGGTGGGACCGTTCGGCCTGCTGCAATCGGTGGCCGACGCGCTGAAATATGTCGTCAAGGAGATCGTGATCCCGGCGGGTGTGGACCGCCCGGTGTTCTTCCTGGCACCGATGCTGTCCTTCGTCCTTGCCATCCTCGCCTGGGCGGTGATCCCCTTTGATGACGGCTGGGTCCTGGCCAACATCAACGTGGCGATCCTGTTCGTCTTCGCCGTCTCCTCCTTGGAGGTCTACGGCGTGATCATGGGCGGCTGGGCGTCGAACTCGAAATATGCCTTCCTCGGAAGCTTGCGATCGGCCGCGCAGATGATCTCTTACGAGGTCTCCTTGGGCCTCATCATCATCGGCGTGATCATCTCGACCGGGGCGATGAACTTCGGCGCCATCGTGGCTGCGCAGGACGGCGACTACGGGTTGTTCAACTGGTACTGGCTGCCGCACTTCCCGATGGTCTTCCTGTTCTTCATCAGCGCCCTTGCCGAGACCAACCGCCCGCCCTTCGACCTGCCCGAAGCGGAATCCGAACTCGTCGCCGGGTTCATGGTGGAGTATTCCTCGACCCCCTACCTCCTCTTCATGGCCGGCGAATATATCGCGATCTTTCTGATGTGCGCGCTGATCAGCCTGCTGTTCTTCGGCGGCTGGCTGTCGCCGATCCCCGGCCTCGCGGACGGCTGGTGGTGGATGGTCGCCAAGATGTGGCTCTTCTTCTTCATGTTCGCCATGGTGAAGGCCATCGTCCCCCGCTACCGCTATGACCAGCTGATGCGGATCGGCTGGAAGGTCTTCCTGCCCATGTCCCTCGGCTGGGTCGTCCTGGTGGCATTCCTCGCGAAATTCGAAGTTTTCGGCGGCTTCTGGGCCCGCTGGGCTGTGGGGGGTTGAGGTATGGCGCGAGAAACAATCGTCTATGCTTATCACCACACTACCCATCTGGGGACGATTTCCCTGATCCCTGAAAGTCAGGGACGCTACAAGGTGATGATCTCCGACGAAAACATGGGCTCGTATCATTCGCCGCAAGCTGCCGCTGACGATGTTGCGAATGACCATCTTGGCACGACGCCTTGGAATGTCGACTTGTCCACGCTTGGGATTCCAGAAGATCTAGGCGAATGGAATCGCAAGGTGTTTGCCGTCGTAAAGGGACTTAGACCAGCATGAGCAACATCGACTGGACCCGCGCCACGAAGTATTTCCTGCTGATGGACTTCATCAAGGGCTTCGGCTTGGGGATGAAGTACTTCTTCGCGCCGAAATCGACGGTGAACTACCCGCATGAAAAGGGGCCGCTGTCGCCCCGCTTCCGCGGCGAACATGCGCTCCGCCGCTATCCGAACGGCGAGGAACGCTGCATCGCCTGCAAGCTGTGCGAGGCGGTCTGCCCTGCGCAGGCGATCACCATCGACGCCGAACCGCGTGAGGACGGCTCGCGCCGGACCACGCGCTACGACATCGACATGACCAAGTGCATCTACTGCGGCTTCTGCCAGGAGGCTTGCCCCGTGGACGCCATCGTCGAAGGCCCGAACTTCGAATTCTCGACCGAGACGCGGGAAGAGCTGTTCTACAACAAGGACCG
>NZ_JAXMMF010000126.1:0-16136 GCF_034366665.1 Tabrizicola sp.
GGACCCTCTGGACTCGACCTCCCGTATCCTCGACCCGCTGGTCGTGGGGCAGGAGCACTACGATGTGGCGCGTTCGGTGCAGGGGATGCTGCAGCGCTACAAGTCGCTGCAGGACATCATCGCCATCCTTGGCATGGACGAGTTGAGCGAAGAGGACAAGCTGACCGTGGCACGCGCCCGGAAGATCCAGCGTTTCCTGTCGCAGCCTTTCGACGTGGCGCAGGTGTTCACCGGCTCGCCCGGCGTGCAGGTGCCGCTGGAGAAGACGATCCAGTCGTTCAAGGCCGTGGTCGCGGGTGAATACGACCACCTGCCGGAAGCCGCCTTCTACATGGTCGGCGACATCGAGGAAGTGAAAGCCAAGGCTGCCAAACTCGCGGCAGCTGCGGCGTAAGGGGGCAAGATGGCCAGCACGGTTCAATTCGACCTCGTCAGCCCGGAACGGCGCCTTGCGTCGTACCAGGCGACCGAGGTCCAGATCCCCGGCGCGACGGGCGATCTGACGGCGATGGAGGGCCACGCGGCCACCATCACCTCGCTGCGGCCGGGCCTTCTGAAAGTGGTCAGTGCCACGGGCATGAAGGCCTATGTCGTGACCGGCGGTTTTGCCGAGATCAGCGCCACAAGCGTTTCGGTCCTGGCCGAGCAGGCCGTCCCGCTGGACGAAATGACCGCCGCGCAGATGGACGCCCTGGTTGCGGACGCCTGCGAGGCTGCGGCAGTCAACTCGGACAAGGACGCGGCCGACAAGGCGGTGTCCGATCTCTACGCGATGCGGGCTCAGGCCGGGATCTGACCCCCGGAATTGGCTGCAAGATACAGGAAAGGCCCCGGGTTCCGGGGCCTTTCGTGTTTTCAATGACTTTGCCCAAATTTTTCGGCATGATTCGTTTGGGTTTGGGGTTTCGAGTTGCCGATGAAGCGGTTCAGCGGGCTGATAGGCATGGAACAGGGATCGACGATCCTGTTCTCGGATTACGCACATGACGGGGCGATGTGGACCGGATCCGGACCACGCGAAGTGCGCCACCTGCAAGAGTTCAAGGAAAGCTTCCGAAACCCTCCGCTGGTGACGGTCGGGATCTCGATGTGGGACATCGCCCACCAGACCAACAGCCGGGTGGACATCACGGCCGAGACCATCAGCACGACCGGGTTCGAGATCGTGTTCCGCACCTGGGCCGACACCCGCATCGCCCGCATCCGGGCCGACTGGATGGCCATCGGCCAGGCGCGGGATGAGGATGACTGGGACGTGGCCTAGGTCTGAGGCTCGGCCCGGATCAGCCGGTTGGCGATCCAGACGCCCAGGGTGAAGACGGCAAGCCCCGCGATCAGGTCAACCAGATGATGTCCACCGTGCGACAGGGTGGCGGGGATCATTGCGGTGTTGACCAGGGCTGCGGGCAGGAAGGCCAGAGTGCCGCGGGTGAACCAGACCACCATCAGCGCCATGATCATGTGATAGGACGGGAAGGCCACGACGCCGGTGATGACCTCGGGGCTGATCTGGCGCGGGCCGACCTCGACCAGGGTCCGCAGGAACTCGCCATAGGCGGGGCTGTAGTAAAGGCCGGTGGCCAGTCGGTGCGCCTCGGGGATCTGCTGGAAGGCCGATGGGCCGATGCTTGGCACGGTCCACCAGATCGCGACGGCCAGGATCAGTGTGACGATCCCGACAAGCAGAAAGCGGTGCAGGTCCAGGTCGCGGGACAGGGTGGCAAGCAGGACGATGGTGAGGAGGATCTGGATAAGCGAGGAATGGTAGACATAGCCAAGCCCCTGCGCGAGTGTCGGGTAGTCGGCAAGCCAGGCGATCAGGCCGGGCCAATGGTACCCCAGCGCCGCGTCGATGTTCAGAAGCAACGGGTCGATCAGCGGATTGGCCAGCGGAAACAGCGCAAAGATGAAGATCGACGAGACGGCGGTGAAGCCGGTGAAAATCCCGGCCCCGACCAGCGCCAACCCGACGCGGGGCGCGGATTTCACCTGCCGGACATAGCCGCCGATCATGGCAAGGGCGACGGTGGCGACGTAACCGCCCAGGAAGGGTGGCCAGTTGACCTGCCGTTGCATCACCAGCGCCAGCGTCACGGCCAGAAGCCCGACGATGGCGATGAAGACCAGCATCATACGCTCGGCCGGAAGCAGGCGCACAAACCCGCCCAGCCCCTGCGTTTCGGCTTTCGACAACATGCTTTTACTTGCCCCGAAGCTGCAACAATCGCGGGGCTACAGGCCTATTGCGCTGACTTTATGGCAAGACAGGCACAAAACCGGGTCAGCTGCGCTGGTAAAGACCTTCGTAGATCGGGACGAGGGTGTCGGTCTCGAACAGCGACGACACCGACATGCCGCCCCAGATGTTCAGGATCGCCTGCGCGAACATGGGCGCGGTGGGGACGATGCGGATGTTCTTGGCGGATTTCACGGTCTCGGACGGCTCGATGCTGTCGGTGATCACCAAGGATTTCATGACCGAGTTCTGCACCCGCTCAACTGCCGGGCCGCTGAGGACCCCGTGGGTGATGTAGCTGTGAACCTCGGTCGCACCGGCCTCCATCAGCGTTTCGGCGGCTTTGCACAGCGTGCCGGCCGTGTCGCAGATGTCGTCGACGATGATGCACTTGCGGCCCCGGACGTCGCCGATCACGGTCATGCCGGCGATCTCTCCGGCCTTTTCGCGCCGCTTGTCGACGATGGCGAGGGGGGCGTTGATCCGCTTGGCCAGTTCGCGCGCCCGGGCCACCCCACCCACGTCCGGAGAGATGACCATCAGGTCCTCCATCTGGCCGCGGAAGTTGTGTTCGATGTCCAGCGCAAAGACCGGAGAGGCGTAGAGGTTGTCGACGGGGATGTCGAAGAAGCCCTGGATCTGCGCGGCATGAAGGTCGAGGGTAAGCACGCGGTCGATCCCCGCCGTCTCGATCAGGTTGGCCACCAGCTTGGCGCTGATCGGTGTGCGGGCCTTGGCGCGGCGGTCCTGTCGGGCGTAGCCGAAATAGGGGATGACGGCGGTGATCCTGGAGGCAGAAGACCGACGCAGGGCGTCGGTCATGATCAGAAGCTCCATCAGGTTGTCGTTGGCCGGGTTCGAGGTGGACTGGATGATGTACATGTCCTCGCTGCGGACGTTCTCGAACACTTCGACGAAGATTTCCTGGTCGTTGAACCGTTCAACCCGCGCGTCCACCAGGTTCACGCTCATCCCCCGGTGCATCGACATGCGGCGTGCGATGGACTTGGCAAGCGACTGGTTTGCGTTACCGGCGATGAGCTTGGGTTCGGTGACTGCGGGCATGGGGGCTCCGGGACAGCGGATTCGGATGCGCTTCGCTTATCACCGGGTTTTGCGGTTGCAAACGCCCGGTACCGCTAATGGTGCGAAAATCCTGTGCTGTGGCCCAATGGGGTCAGAAGGCGGCCAGGAAACGGTCGACATCCCCCTCGGTCGTGGACCACGAGGCGACAAGGCGGGCGCGTTCGCGGCCCTCGGGTGCGGGAAAGCGGTAGAAGTGCGCGCCTGCCGCCTCTAGCCGGTCGTGGTGGCCTGCGGGCCAGTCGGGGAACAGCATGTTGGCCTCGGCGGGCGGGACATGCGCCTGCCGGTCGCGCAGGCCCTGGACCAGCCGTTGCCCCATTGCGTTGGCTTGGCGGGCAAGCCGCAGCCAGAGGCCGTCGGTCAGATAAGCCTCCATCTGCGCCGACAGGAAGCGGTGCTTCGAGAAGAGATGCCCACCCCGCTTGCGCCGCAGTTCCAGCTCCCAGGCCTTGGCTGGGTTGAAGAGGACGACGCCCTCGACCCCCAGGCAGCCGTTCTTGGTGCCGCCTAGGGAAAGGACGTCGATCCCGGCCTTCCAGGTCATCTCGGCCGGGGTCGCGCCGGTGGCGACCAGGGCATTGGCAAACCGCGCGCCATCCAGGTGGCAGGGGATGCCCTTGGCCTTTGCCAGCGCGGTCAGAGCGGCGATCTCGGCAGGGGTGTAGACGGTCCCGGCCTCGGTCACGTTGGTCAGGGACAGCATCCCGCGCTGGACGCCGTGGACGCCGCTTTCGCCGGTGGTGGCAAGGGCTTGGGAAAGGGTCTCTGGCGTGATCTTGCCGTGTTCACCCGGGACAAGGACCAGCTTGGCACCAGAGTAGAACTCGGGTGCGTTGCATTCGTCTTCGGCGATGTGGGCGTGGGTATGGCAGAAGACCGCGTCCCAGGGCTGGACATGGGTGGCAATGGCCAGCGCGTTGGCGGCGGTGCCGGTGGCGACAAGGCGGACCTCGGCCTGGGGGGCCTCGAACAGGTCACGCACCAGGTCGGTTACGCGGGCCATTGCGGCATCGGCGCCGTAGCTGCGCTCGTAGCCTTCGTTGGCTTTCAGGATCGCGGCCATGACCTCGGGGGCGGCGCCCGAAGTGTTGTCGGAAGCAAAGCGCATCAGGGGTGTTCCTCGATCAGATAGTCTTCCCAGTCGTCTTCCGGCACGTCGAGTTCCGAGAGCGTCAGCCCCTTGATTGACTGGCCCCGGGTGTGGGTGCTGTCTGGGTCGCCGGTGACCAATGGGTGCCAGTCTGGCAGTTTCTTCTTCTGGAACAGAAGTTTGTAAGCGCAGGTCGAGGGCATCCAGTAGGCGATCTTCGGCAGGGTCTTTGGCGTCAGGACCACACATTCCGGCACGTGCATCTTGCGGTTCGGGTAATCCATGCACTGGCAGGTGTCACCGTCAAACAAGCGGCAGGCGATGCGGGTATAGGCGACCTCGCCGGTGTCCTCATACTCCAGCTTGTTCAGGCAGCACTTGCCGCAGCCGTCACACAGCGCCTCCCATTCCTGCTGGGTCATCTTCGAGAGGGGAACGGTTTCCCAGAAGCGGGGGCGCAGCGTCATAGCGCGGCCAGGATGGCGCGGGAGCGGGCCGAGTCAGCGTCCATCTGGGTGATCAGCGCAGGAAGGCCGTCGAACTTCAACTCGGGGCGCAGGAAGTCGACCAGGGCGACGGACAGGTGCTGGCCGTAGAGGTCGCCCTTGAAGTCGAAGAGGAAGGTTTCCAGGTTCGGTCGGTTCTCGCCGAACATCGGGCGGACGCCCAGGCTGGCGACGCCGTGGTGGCTGCCTGCCTGCGGGCCGGTCAGGATGTCGACGAGGACGGCGTAGACGCCAAGTTTCGGCAGGTGGAGGCCGTCGACGGACATGTTGGCGGTGGGGTATCCCAACTCGCGCCCGCGCTTTTCGCCGTGCAGGACTGCGCCCTCGACCCGATGCCAGTGGCCCAGCATGGCGGCGGCATCGCGGGGGCGGCCTTCGGTCAGGGCGCGGCGGATGTTGGTCGAGGAGATCTCGATCCCCTGGTCGGCGACAAGGGGCGCGATGGTGGTGCGGATATCCCTTGCTGCGCAGAGGTTTGCCAGGTCCTGTGCGGTTCCGGCGCGGCCTTTGCCGAAGCAGAAGTCGGCGCCGACGACAACGCGGCTGATGCCAAGGCCCTGATGGAGGACCTCGTTGACGAAGCCCTCGGGCGTGAGGCTGGCAAGGGCTGCATTGAACGGGAGCTGGTACAGGTGCTGGACGCCAAGGCGGGCCAGGCGGTTGGCGCGGGCCTCGGCGTTCATCAGGCGGAAAGTGGGGGACTGCGGCGCGAAGTACTGGCGGGGGTGCGGCTCGAAGGTGATGATGCCCAAAGGGGCCGGGCCGCGGGCCAGGTCGATCACCGACTGGTGGCCGCGATGAACCCCGTCGAAGTTGCCCATTGCCACGGACGCGCCGCGGGCGGACGGGTCAAGCCACTGGTAATCCTGGTGAATCTGCATCCGCACCCTTGCAGGGGGCGTCTGCCCCGTCAGTCGAACTTTCGGCTGGGCGCCAGAACCAGCGCCTCACCCTTCAGCACAACGGTTTTACCCACCGAGGCCAGGGTTTCAAGGGTCACTCGGCGCTTTGCGTGGTCGATCGCGGTAACTGTGACCTCGGCCCGGACCATGTCGCCGGGGCGGACCGGGGCCATGAACTTGAGCGACTGGCCAAGATAGACGGTGCCGTGGCCGGGGAGTTGTTCGCCGATGACGGCCGAGATCAGGCCGGCGGTCAGCATCCCGTGGGCGATGCGGCCCGCGAAGATGGTGTCCTGGGCGTATTGCTCATCCAGGTGGACGGGGTTCCGGTCGGTGGAGACTTCGACAAAAAGCTCGATATCCCGGTCGGTTACGACCTTGGACAGGTGGCGGGACATGCCGATTTCAATGTCCTCGATACAGATCGTGCCGCGCGGCATGTTGTCGAGCATGGGGTCCGATTCCCTTTCGGTCATGGTGGGAACCTAGCACATGCTACGACGCAGAACAATCCGTTGCGCAATAATTGTTCAATACGCGGTCAATTATGGCAGGAAAGTTACCAAGCCATTCAACGCAGGCGGCCCATTGCGAAGGTCGGGGTCAGCTGGCGCAGAGCGAGCCAGGCTTCCAGCTTGGCCATCTCGGGGCTTTCGACGTCGGTGCCGAACTGCGCCGCTTCAAGCCCTCCGGTGATGAACAGCGTGTCCAGACCTTCCGAGCCACCGCCTTGAATATCCGTCGAAATTCCGTCGCCGATGCACAGGATCTGCGGGTCGGCCTGAACTCCGGCTTCGGCCAGACGGCGGCGGGCGAGATCGTAGATCGGGGGATGCGGCTTGCCGAAATACAGCGCGGTGCCGCCCATCTGTTCATAGGCCTGGGCCAAGGCTCCGGCGCAGTAAAGGCGCTTGTCGTCCAGGTCGACCACGATGTCAGGGTTGGCGCAAAGCATTGGCAGACCTAGAGTTTTCGCCATAAGAAGCGTGGCGCGGTAGTTATCGGGTGTCTCGGTCAGGTCGTCGTTGAGGCCGGTGCAGACGATACCCTCGGCCTCGTTCAGGGGGACAAGGGTAATTGGCGGCTGGGTTGCGGCGTAGGTGGCCAGATCCTCGGCGAAATCGGTGAAGAAAACCTCATCCTTGGGCGCGCCGATGAAGTGGACTTTGCGACCCACCGCGCCCGACAGCATCCCCATCTGCGCGGCGTCGCCCGAGGTGACCACCAGGTCATAGGCGTCGCGGGGCACGCCAAGACCGTCCAACTGCTTGATGACGCTGGATTTTGGCCGGGGCGCGTTGGTCAGAAGGACGACCTTTCCACCCGTCGTCCGAAAATTCTGCAGTGCTGCAACGGCCGCGGGGAAGGCGGCCTTGCCGTTGTGCAGACAGCCCCAGAGATCGCAGAACACGGCGTCGTAACGCCCGGTAAGGTCGGCGAGCGAGCGGATGATCTCGGTCATTCTGAGGTCCTTTCGGGACAGAAACAGCGGTCTGGTTCCGGTATGGAATGCGTCTGGCATCCGTCCATACGCACGTATGGACGGAAGGTTGCGCAACGGGGCCTGAAAATCAGAGCTTCAGCGCCGGGATGATCTGCTTCTTGCGGCTCATGATGCCGGGCAGGACGACGGTGTCGCCGGTGACGGTGGCACCGAACGACGCCTCGGCCATCTGCTTCACAAGGTCGTTGGGGACAAGAAGGGTGGCTTCCTCGCGGATGATGTCGACGACGAAGAGGAGGACCTGATCGGCGCCGTCCTCTTTCGCCACGCTCTCCATCGAGTGCATCAGGCTGTCCTTGCGGTCAAGAACGACCTTGGGCGCGGTGGTTTCCAGCACCGAGACGCGGAGTTCCTTGCCGGCGACAGTGTATTCCTTCGAATCCATCCGCAGCAGTTCGGCATCGGAAAAGGCCGAGACGTCGGACTTTGCCTCGAACATCTTGGTCGCCAGGTCGGTGATGTTCACGCCCAGGTCGGCGGCCAGCTTTTCGGCGACGGCGCGGTCGTGGGGCGTGGTGGTGGGCGAACGGAACTCCAGCGTGTCGGAGAGGATGCAGGACAGCATCGCGCCCTTGATGTGCTTCGGGGCCTTCGCGGCGTGGTCGCCCATCAGGTCGTGCATGATGGTCGCGGTGCAGGCCAGGGGGCGGATAGTGATGTCGATGGGGTTCTTCGTCTTGATGCCGCCGACCAGCAGGTGATGGTCGATGATGCCCTGGATCTTCGCCTCGTTGATCGAGGGGGGCAGCTCGGCGGGGTTGTTGGTGTCGACGATCACCACTTTGTCCTCGGCGGTCACGTCCGAGATGATCGCGGGCTTTTCCAGGCCCCAGTGGCGCAGCACGAAGGCGGCTTCGGTGTTCGGCTCTCCCAAGAGGACGGGTTTCGCCGGGGTGCCGGTTTCGTTCAGATACCAGGCCCAGATGATGGGCGAGCCGGTGGAATCGGTGTCGGGGGATTTGTGGCCGAAGACGAGCGTGGTCATGGGGATGCCCTTGGGAGCTGGTTGGACGGTTCGGGCGGGGTATAGGCCGGGCCGCGCGGATTGTCACGCGGGGGTGTTTGTGGCATGTTGGCTGCCTTGGCAGAGGAGTGCAGCGCGATGGACAAAGCAGCCTGACGCGCCCCGATGGGGGCGATGAGCGGGGCCAGACGATGGCCCGGACCAGATGCCTTCCCCAAGGAGTACCCTGACGATGGGCAAGACCGTTTCGGCGTAGTCGCCGGTCGTGGCTGGTGATCGGCCGGCCAGGTTTCCATTTCAAGACAGGGGCAGATCATGCCACACACAAAGACTGGAAGACCCGCTTTGGCGGGATTGAAACCGTTGCAGAAAGCCAAGGGGTTCGACCCCGCTGTTCTGAAGGCAAGCAAAGGGCCGCAGAGCCCGAAGCTGGTGCCGAAGCGGGGGATGATCCCCGGCAAGTCGGGCCAGAGGTGACGGGTGGGGGGCATCTGACCGGTGCCCCCATTCCCGGTCAGGACGGTACCGGTTGCCGGGCGGTCCAGAGGATGTGGCCGAGGGACGCGGTCATCACCATCACCCCGCCGATCAGGGTCGGGGTGGTTGGGGTTTCCAGGAAAACCAGCCAGACCCAGACCGGGGTCAGGGCGGTCTCCAAGGCTCCGATCAGGGCGGTTTCGACAGGCGTTGTGTGGCGCGACCCGATCACGAACAGCGCAAAGCCCAGGGTGGAGTTGATGAGGCCGAATGTGATCATCAAGAGGATGTTCGGGCCGTCGATCCCGGCGAGGGTCGCGAAGGGGACCATCGCCAGCGGGGCCCAGATGGCGGACAGCGTGCCTGCGGCCAGCATCGGCGCTTGCGGGTTGCCGCGGGCGATCAGGATCATGCCGGCAACGGCAAGGACCATGCCGAAGGCCATGAGGTCTCCGATCAGGGCGCCGTCGTTGCCAAGACCGACCATGACTGCGGCCCCTGCCAGAGCAAGGGCTGCGGCAAGGATACCGGCGCGGCCAGGGGGTTCCTTCAGGATCAGCCAGCCGAGGAAGGCGGCGACGAAGGGCAGCGTGGCGTAGATGATGGCGACATGGGCGATCGAGGTGTTCCGCAGGCTGCCGACGAACAGCAGCATCGCAAAGCCGGAACACAGCGCATAGGCCCAGCCTGCCGGACCGAGGCGGCGGAAATCGCGGAAGCCCTCGGCCCCCTTCAGCCACCACAGGACGACCATGAGGCCCGCCGCCCCGGCCAGGCCGCGCCAGAGGATCATGGTGGGGGTGTCGACGGTGATGGCGCGGGCAAAGAGGCCCGAGGTGCTCCAGGCCAGGGTCGCACCCAATAACATGAGGATGCCTTGCCGGTGGGCGTCTACCAAGGCTGCGGCGCTTTGGGCAGGGCCGGCCATTGCGAGGGCTCGTGACCGTAGATCAGCGTTGCGCCGGGCGTCAGGAGCGACAGGAGACGGTCGGCGGAGGCCTGCGAGGCGGCGGGGTCCATCGAATCGGCGAAGGCTTCGGCGGGTTCGGAGGCGCGGTTGATCGCGTCGGCGGCAAGGATCACGCGGCGGCCGTCGGGCAGGTCGACAAGGGCGGACAGGTGGCCGGGCGTATGGCCGGGCGTGGGGATCAGGGTGAGGCCGTTGCAGATGGGAGTGTCGCCGTCGATCAGGTGGTAGGTCGTTTCGGGCCAGGGGATCGGGCGGGCGCTGCCGAAGTAAAGCGGCGCGGGTTCGGCCCGTTCGCGGGTGGTCATGACGATGGGGGCGTGGGCAAAAAGGGGCAGCGAGCCGACGTGGTCGATGTGGCCGTGGCTAAGGATCACAAGGTCGATGTCCTGCGGCGTCAGGCCCAGAAGCGCCAGCGCGCCCTCGGCGGTCTGGTCGGGGCGGAAGTCGATCAGGCGGCCAAAGCGGGGCAGGCCGTCCTTTTCCGGGCGGTCGGGGTCGGTCAGGTAGTCAGGGGGAAAGCCGGTGTCCATCAGGATGCGCTGGCCGAGGTCGGTTTCCATCAGATAGGCAGGGATGCCGATGAGCCGCTCTCCTCCCCGCACGTCAAAGAGGCCGAGGTCAAGGATATGCAGGCGGGTGATCTTGCCGCTAAGGATCACAGGGGCAACTCTTCCAGGGTGAAGCCTTCCTTCTGGAGGAGGTTCAGCACGCCGTCTTGCCCCGACAGATGCAGGGCACCGAAGGCGGTGAAGACCGGCCCTTGCGCGGCGGCTTCGGTCAGCACGGGAATCCAGGCGCGGTTGCGCGAGGCGGCGACCAGTTCCTCCATCCGGGCGAAGTCGGCGTCGATCTGGGCGCGCGTATAGCCCGGCATGTCGTAGCTGACGAAACGCATCAGCTCCCACGCCTTGCGGCTGTCACCGGAGAAGTAGCTGTCGACGAGGGTGGTGAAATAGTCCTCGCTCATGTCCTCGATGGCCAGGGTGGCGACCAGCATTTCGGTCAGTTCCTCGGGCGTCATGCCGTCGAAGATGGTGAAGAGCGTGTCAAAGGGTTCCAGGCCCCGGACCGGGACGCCCGCGGCAAGGGCGGTGTCGATCACCGCGCCGTCGAGGCCCTTGGGCTTTTCGGTCATCGCGGACATCGCGCAGGGCGGGATCGACAGCAGTGTCAGGACATACCAGGGCTGGAACTTGGCGGTCATGAAGGGCGGGATGCCGCGATCCGAGAGTGCGGTCTTCAGCGGGTCCCAGACCTCGGGCGCAAGGCGCTGGTTCAGGGGCAGGCCTTCGGTGATGACCATTGTCGAGGGGTCCTTGGCGATATGCGCCATGAGAGCCTTTTCCTCTTCGGGACCGGCTTCGACCAGGACGGTGGTGGCCCCGGTGATGTACGGGGTCAGCGCGGCAAGGTTCGGGGCGTGGCGCGCATCGTCGAAGTGGTAGGTCCCGGCGATGGTGATGACCTGATCCCCCCGGGTGGCGCGCCAGAAATTGCCGGTGGGGAAGGGGACGGCGTCAGTGGCGGCCTCGATCTCGGCCAGGCGGGCGGGGTCCATGTCGACGAAGAGGTTGCGACCGGCGCAGGCCGCAGTGGCCGGAACCGCGGCAAGCCAGACAAGGGCGAGGGCGGAGACAAGAGAAATCAGGCGGGACATGCGACCTTGCGGGGCTGGAGAGGGTTCAGCCGCATCGTGGCATCCGGTTCGCAAAAGGCAATGCGAAAAGCCGGGTCGGGGTGTTGACTCACGTCGGGGCATCGCCTACGTGAAGGCCGTTAGCACTCGGACAAGCTGAGTGCTAATCAAGATCAAACCTGGAAACTCAAGGGAGTACCCCAGATGGCTTTCAAACCGCTGCATGACCGCGTTCTGGTCAAGCGTATCGCCTCCGACGAAAAGACCAAGGGCGGGCTGATCATCCCGGACACCGCCAAGGAAAAGCCTGCCGAGGGCGAGATCGTCGCCGTTGGCGAGGGTGCGCGCAAGGATTCGGGCGAGCTGATCGCACCGTCGGTCAAGGCCGGCGACCGCATCCTGTTCGGCAAGTGGTCGGGCACCGAAGTGACCCTGAACGGCGAAGAGCTGTTGATCATGAAGGAAAGCGACATCCTCGGCATCATCGCCTGAGCTTGTCTGCACCCTCGTAACCCATTCAAGGAGCTATCATAATGGCTGCTAAAGACGTCAAATTTGACACCGATGCCCGCGACCGCATGCTGCGCGGCGTGAACATCCTCGCCGATGCCGTGAAGGTTACCCTCGGCCCCAAAGGCCGCAACGTGGTGATCGACAAGTCGTTCGGTTCGCCCCGCATCACCAAGGACGGTGTGACGGTCGCCAAGGAAATCGAACTGGCTGACAAGTTCGAGAACATGGGCGCGCAGATGGTGAAGGAAGTCGCTTCCCGCACCAACGATGAGGCCGGCGACGGCACCACCACCGCGACCGTGCTGGCGCAAGCCATCATCAAGGACGGCCTGAAAGCCGTTGCCGCCGGCATGAACCCGATGGACCTGAAGCGCGGCATCGACCTTGCGGTCACCAAGGTCGTCGCTGCGATCAAGGCCGCCTCGCGCCCCGTCAAGGACAGCGCTGAAGTCGCCCAGGTCGGCACCATCTCGGCCAACGGCGAAGCGGAAATCGGCCGTCAGATCGCTGATGCGATGCAGAAGGTCGGCAACGAGGGTGTGATCACCGTCGAAGAGAACAAGGGCCTGGAGACGGAAACCACCGTCGTCGAAGGCATGCAGTTCGACCGCGGCTACCTGTCGCCCTACTTCGTGACCAACGCCGACAAGATGGTTGCGGATCTGGAAGACTGCCTGATCCTGTTGCACGAGAAGAAGCTTTCTTCGCTGCAGCCGATGGTCCCGCTGCTGGAGTCCGTGATCCAGTCGCAGCGCCCGCTGCTGATCATCTCGGAAGACGTCGAAGGCGAGGCTCTGGCCACGCTGGTCGTGAACAAGCTGCGTGGCGGCCTGAAGATCGCTGCCGTCAAGGCTCCGGGCTTTGGTGATCGTCGCAAGGCGATGCTGCAGGACATCGCCATCCTGACCGGTGGTCAGGTGATCAGCGAAGATCTGGGCATGAAGCTGGAATCGGTGACCATCGACATGCTTGGCAAGGCCAAGAAGGTCACGATCACCAAGGACAACACCACGATCATCGACGGCGCTGGCAACAAGGCCGAAATCGAGGCCCGTGTGTCCCAGATCCGCACCCAGATCGAGGAAACCACCAGCGACTACGACCGCGAGAAACTGCAAGAGCGTGTGGCCAAGCTGGCCGGCGGTGTTGCCGTGATCAAGGTCGGCGGCATGACCGAAGTCGAAGTGAAAGAGCGCAAGGACCGCGTTGATGACGCCCTGAACGCGACCCGTGCGGCCGTTCAGGAAGGCATCGTCGTGGGCGGCGGCGTGGCTCTGGTTCAGGCTGGCAAGGTGCTGGACGGTCTGACCGGTGCGAACTCCGACCAGAACGCCGGTATCGCCATCGTGCGCCGCGCGCTGGAAGCCCCGCTGCGCCAGATCGCTGAAAACGCTGGCGTCGATGGCGCTGTCGTGGCCGGCAAGGTGCGCGAATCCAACGACGTGACCTTTGGCTTCAACGCGCAGACCGAAGAATATGGCGACATGTTCAAGTTCGGCGTGATCGACCCGGCCAAAGTGACGCGCACCGCGCTGGAAGATGCGGCCTCGGTCGCCTCGCTCCTGATCACCACCGAAGCCATGATCGCTGATCGTCCGGAGCCGAAGGGCAATGCCGGCGGCGGCGGCGGCATGGGCGGCATGGGCGGCATGGACGGCATGATGTGATCTGACCCTTCGGGGTCTGACCGGGAAAGGGCGCACTTCGGTGCGCCCTTTTTCTTTGCGCAAGCGGCAGGCGGCGGCTAGCTTGCCGGGCAAGGCTTCGCCGGGGAGGGCGCAGATGGCGACGACACAGGCACGGAACAACGCCCTCGTCATCACCCTGATGGCGGCGGTTCTGGTCTGGGGGGCGGCAAGCGCACTGACCGTGCCAGCGGGGGAATTCCCGCCCGCGCCTTACCATCTGGTCATCATGGGCCTTGATGTGGCGATGACCCTGATCCTCGCCGTGCTGCTGGCCGCCGAACGAAACGCCGAGCGTTCGGCACGCAAGCTGGGGGCGATGGCGCTGGGCAGCCTTGGTGTGGTGGCGGGGCTGGTGCAGATCGCCATCCGCTTTACCAGCGACCACGCCTGGTGGACCGGGCATTTCCCCGCGCCGGTGCTGAACTGACCCGCGTCATTGGCGGGGCAACCCGGCTTGGCCTGCTGACGGCGCTGACCATGCTGGCCTTCGCTGGCAATTCCATCCTGAACCGGATGGCGGTGGGTGGCGGGCTGATCGACCCGATGGGCTTTGCGGCGATCCGGGTGGTGGCGGGGGCGGTGGTGCTGGTGCTGCTGTTCGGTGTGTCGCGCCGCAAGTGGCCACGCTGGCAGGGGCGGCTTGCGGGGGTGGTGGGCCTGTCGGTCTACCTGATCGGCTTTTCGCTGGCCTATCTTGCGCTGGGCGCGGGAACCGGGGCGCTGATCCTGTTCGGCGCGGTGCAGATCACGATGTTCGCCGGCGCGTTGGTGGCTGGCGAGGCGGTGCCACCGCGCCGCTGGGCCGGGGCCGGTGTCGCGTTCGCCGGGTTGGTGGTTCTGCTGGCACCCGCCGCCGCAGCCCCAAGCCTTGCCCACGCGCTGATGATGCTGGCCGCCGGGATCGGCTGGGGCATCTATTCGCTGGCCGGGCGGGTGGCGCCGGATGCGCTGGCCGCGACGACCGCGAATTTCGTGCTGTCGGTGCCGCTGATCCTTGGCCTGGCGCTGGCCTTGCCGGGCGAGTGGAGCCTTGCCGGCGCTGGCCTTGCCGCCCTGTCGGGGGCGGTGACTTCGGCCCTCGGCTATGCGCTTTGGTATGCGATCCTGCCGGAACTCGGCGCCGCTCGGGCCGGGCTTGCGCAACTGACCGTGCCGCTGATCGCCGCGCTGGGGGGGCTTGCCATGCTGGGCGAAGGCATCGGCCTGCGCTTTGCCCTTGCCACGGCGCTGGTGCTGGGTGGCGTGATCCTTGGCACCCGTCAGAGCGGCTTGACCAGCCGCTGAACCGCCTGGGTCTTGCAGCCCAGCGTCACCTGCCCCGCAAAGCCGGTGTCGCGAAACCCCTCGCGGTGCCAGAAGGCGCGGCCACGCGGGTTGGCATCAAGGACGGCCAGAAACAACTGTCGCGCGCCCCGCGCCCGCGCCACGCCTTCGAGGTGGCGCAGCATCTGCACGCCTGCGCCATTCCCGCGCGCCGTGCCGCGCACCATCATCAGGCCAAGATAGCTGTCCCCCGGCTGCGGGTAGCCGAACGACATTTCCGCCAGCGCGAGCAGGTCTGTCCCGTCGAACAGCCCCGCCCGATAGCCATCGTCAGCCGAAAGCCCCGGCGGCGCGTCGGTGAAGAACTCCTCCACCAGAGCGTCGCCTGGCGCCTCGTCCCGCTCCAGCCGGATGTAATCGGCCGAGGCATGCAGCAGCGCCAGCACCGCTGCATCGTCGGCCCGGGTCAGCGGACGGATCATGGCAGGCCGATCGCCACGACCGTCAGCCGCACGCTGCCGCTGGGCTTGCGCCATACCACCTCGTCGCCAACCTCGGCCCCGATCAGGGCGCGCGCCAGTGGCGACTGTGGCGCGATGCGCCCGACCTTTGCGTCCGCCTCATCTTCACCGGTGATCTCGTAGCGCGCGGTCCCGCCCGCCTCGTCCGCTACCGTGATCACATGGCCGAAGCCCACCGTGCGTCCGTCCTGTTCGGCGGGGTTGATCACGATCGCGCTGCGCAACCGCGCCTCCAGATACCGGATGTCGCGCTCGGCGGCAGCTTCGGGCAGCTTGTCCAACCGCTCCACCCGGGCGCGCAAGGCCTGCAGATCGGCCTGCCGTGCCAAGAGCCGGTCCTTCAACGCTGCCAGCCCGCGCGGGGTGACATAATTCGGATGCGGGCTGATCGGCAGGTCGGGCAGGGGGTCAAGCTCGCCCGTGCTTTCCTTGACGAAGGCGCGGCTCATCGGACGATCACCTCCAGCGGGTCATAGCGCAGGGCGACACCCCATGCCGCGTCGATCAGGCTGTCGGGCTTGAACCGCACCTGTCCCAATTCCAGCGCGCTGCGGCTGAAGAACTGCCGTTCGGTGACGATGCCCTCGGGGTCTGTCCAGCCGGGGGCCAGCGTGCCGCCTGTGATCCGGCAGCGAAAGAAGATCTCGATCTGGTGAAAACCGCTGGCCGGATCGTGGAATTCGTTGACCAGCACCGGTTCACCGACCGTTACCGTCAACCCGGTTTCCTCATGCACCTCGCGCGCAAGGTTGTCGGCCAGCGACTGCCCGGCTTCGACCC
>NZ_JAXMMF010000127.1:0-11092 GCF_034366665.1 Tabrizicola sp.
CAACCGCCACGAAATTCAGCGGATTGGTCACAAGATTGGAAGCAGCGATCAACAGCGCCGAAAAACCAAAGCCCGAATAGCCCCGCACAAAGCCCGCCACCAGACAGGCGACCGCCAGCCAGATCAGCGCCAGCGGCCCCAAGTCAAAGGGCATCAGACGACCTGCGGCCGCATGTCGGCCTTCGAGATCCCCGCGACCTCGACTGGCTTCTTCATCGCGTCGCGGCGGAAAGGTTCACCCAGTTCCTGGTTGATCAGCGCCTCGATCAACGTGGTCTTGCCCGCCATCTGGTCGTCGATGGCGCGGCGCAGTGCCGCCGTCAGCTCCTCCATCGTCCGCGCCTGAACGCCCTGCAACCCGCAGGCCTTGGCGATCCCGGCGTAGCTGACGCCCTCGTCCAGCTCGGTGCCCACGAAGTTGTCGTCATACCACAGCGTCGAGTTCCGCTTTTCCGCGCCCCATTGGTAGTTGCGGAAGACGACCATGGTGATCGCGGGCCATTCCTTGCGCCCGATGGCGGTCAGTTCCGTCACCGCGATCCCGAAAGCCCCGTCACCGGCAAAGCCGACGACCGGCGTATCCGGGCAGGCGATCTTTGCGCCGATGATCGACGGCAAGCCATAGCCGCAGGGCCCGAACAGACCCGGAGCCAGATACTTCCGCCCTGCCTCGAAGGACGGGTACGCGTTGCCGATGGCGCAGTTGTTGCCGATGTCACTGGAGATGATCGCCTCTTTTGGCAGCGCGGACTGGATCGCGCGCCAGGCCATGCGGGGACTCATCCACTCGGGCTTGGCCTTCCGCGCCCGGTCGTTCCAGCTGGTGCCGGGATCGTCCTGCTCATGGTCCATCGACGAGAGTTCCTGCGCCCAAGCGGATTTCTTCTGCGCGATCAGGGCCTTGCGTTCAGCCCGCCCCGCATCGCCTGCGGTCTTGGACAGGCGCGCCAGGATGCCCTCGGCCACCTTCTTCGCATCACCAACGATCCCGACCGTCACCGGCTTCGTCAGACCGATCCGGTTCGGGTTGATGTCGACCTGGATCACTTTGGCGTCCTTCGGCCAGTAGTCGATCCCGTAGCCCGGCAGCGTCGAGAACGGGTTGAGCCGCGTCCCCAGCGCCAGGACGACGTCCGCCTGCGCGATCAGCTCCATCCCTGCCTTGGACCCATTATAGCCCAACGGTCCCGCGAACAGGGGATGCGAGCCGGGGAAGGCGTCGTTGTGCTGGTAGCCGACGCAGACCGGCGCGGTCAGCCGCTCGGCCAGGGCCATCGAGGCCGGGATCGCGCCGCCAATCACGACGCCCGCGCCGTTCAGGATCACCGGGAACTTCGCGCTGGACAGCAGCTGTGCCGCGGCCGCCATCGCATCATCCCCGCCCGAGGGCCGCTCGAACTCCACCACCGCGGGCAAAGCGATGTCGATCACTTGCGTCCAGTAGTCGCGCGGCATGTTGATCTGTGCGGGGGCCGACTGGCGCTTGGCCTGCAGGATGCAGCGGTTCAGGACCTCGGCCACGCGAGAGGGGTCGCGGACCTCCTCCTGGTAGCAGACCATGTCCTTGAACAATGCCATCTGTTCGACTTCCTGGAAGCCGCCCATCCCGATCGTCTTGTTGGCGGCCTGCGGGGTCACCAGCAGCAAGGGCGTGTGGTTCCAGTAGGCGGTCTTGACCGCCGTGACGAAGTTGGTGATGCCGGGGCCGTTCTGAGCGATCATCATGCACATCTTGCCGCTGGCGCGGGTGAACCCGTCCGCCATCATCCCGCCCGAGCCTTCATGCGCGCAATCCCAGAACTGGATGCCAGCCCTGGGGAAGATGTCCGAGATCGGCATGAAGGCAGATCCGATGATCCCGAAGGCATGTTCGATCCCGTGCATCTGCAGGACCTTCACGAAGGCTTCCTCGGTCGTCATCTTCATCGCGTCTCTCCATGTCCGATGCGGCCCGCGAAGGCCAGTTGCGCGCAACCTATCCCCGCCCACCAAAGCGCCTTAGGGCCAGTTGGTTCGGCCCGGTAAGGCCAGAAACGGCTCCTCGTGCGACTTCGTCTTCTCGTCGCGAGCGAGGAGTGACGAAGTCATCGACGAGCGACCGCCCGGGCAATCCGCGCCACGCCCTCGGCGATCTTTTGCGGGGCGATCGAGGAATAGGCGAGACGGTAGTAATTGCGTGGCCCCTCTCCGGCAAAGAACGCCTGCCCGGGTTCGATCAGCACCCCGTCGGCGCGAAGGCGCAGTGCCAACGCCCCGGTGTCCACCCCCTCGGGCGCGCGCATCCAGAAGCTCGAGCCGCCAAAGCCGCCCTGCCCCGCGACCTCCAGACCCTCGGCCGCAATCGCCTCGGCCATCACCTGACGCCGGCGGCGATAAGCATTCTTCATGCGGTTGACGAGGGCGTCGTAATGCCCAAGCCCCAGGAAATAGGCCATCGTGCGCTGGATGTGACCGGGCGGGTGCTTCAGCATCAAGCCCCGCAAGGCACGGGCTTCCGCGATAAATCCGGGCGGGCCGACCAGGTAACCCAGCCGTAGCCCCGGAAAGACCGACTTCGAGAACGACCCCGCGTAGATCACCCTGCCGCCCCGGTCCAGGGACTTCAGCGCCGGCGCAACTGGCTTCAGGAAGGACATCTCGAACTCGTAATCGTCCTCGATGATGACAAAGCCCTGCGCCTCTGCCGCCTCGAGAAGGGCCACGCGGCGGTCGACGGGCATGGTGGCGTTCGTGGGGCACTGGTGCGAGGGGGTGGTGAAAACCACATCCGCGGCAAGTCCCTGCACCGGAAGGCCGCTGGCGTCGACGTCCACCGGCACCGCCGTCGCCCCCGAAGCCGCCACGATGGCGCGCCAGGCGGGGTAGCCGGGGTTTTCGACCACCGCCCGCCGTCCCGGCCCCAGAAGCGCCGTCGCCGCGATCCAGAGCGCGTTCTGCGCCCCCATCGTCAGCAGCACCTCATCCTCGCGCGCGGCAATACCCCGGCGGGGCAGGATGGTGCGCAAAAGCTCCTGAATCAGCAGGGGGTCGTCGCGTTCGTAGTAGTCGGTGGTCAGCGCAGCGAAATCGCGCTTTCCCAAAGCCCGCAGCGCACATTGCCGCCAGTTCTGATGGTCGAAAAGCGTGGGGTCGGCCTGGCCGTAGATGAAGGAATAGGGATACCGGTCCCAATCCTCGGGCCGTTCGACCTTGGGCACAAGGGTGAAGCGGCCTCCGGTCAGGCCCTTGAAATCAATCGCCTCGGCATGGGGTTCGGCCTGGGGGAACTCGGGCGCCAGGGGCGCGGTGTCCGACACGAAATAGCCCGACCGCCCGGCCGATGTCAGGTAGTCTGACGACACAAGGTCCGCATAGGCCAGCGTCACGGTGATCCGGCTCACGCCCAGATGCTCGGCCAGACCGCGGGACGAGGGCATGCGGCTGCCGGGGCGAAAGCGGCCCGCCAGAATGCCTTGCGTCACCATCGCCCGGATCTGCTGCTGCAGCGATCCCGTCGCTCCGGGCGTCAGGTAGAAGGCTTCGACGGGGATGGCGGCCATGACACCACGGGATTTGACTGCCGGATCAAGCGGCAAGGGCTTTGCCAAAGTCAAGCGCCCAGAGGGCCGGGATATCTCCGGGACGTGACCGCGCTTTGTATCAATTCTGTTGATCTTCGCCCCGCCGTCGCCTAACCCATGACACGCCTGATGCTTGCGCGCGCCCGCGCTGAGTGCAGAGGGCCAAGCCGACCCCGCCGCGGCAAAGCCGGCGGGAATACTACAGGCCCCGATGCCCGAACCTACTGCAGCCCGATCAGCCCGCGACTGGCTGACCACCCTTTCCCGCTACCGCGAACCCTCGACCCGCCGCAGCCTGTGGGAGCTGGCCGCGACCCTGGTGCCGTTCCTGGCGCTTTGGGTCCTGGCCTGGATGGCGCTGTCGGTCAGCCCCTGGCTGGCTCTGGCAATTGCGATCCTGAACGGCGGCTTTCTGGTCCGCATCTTCATCATCCAGCATGATTGCGGGCACGGCTCGTTCCTGAAGAACCGAACGGCGCAGGACTGGCTGGGCCGGGCGCTTGGAGTGCTGACCCTGACGCCCTATGCCGTCTGGCGGCGCACGCATTCGATCCACCATGCGCATCACGGCGACCTTGACGCCCGCGGGATTGGTGACGTCCTGACGCTGACCATCGACGAATACCGCGCCCGCGGCTGGTGGGGGCGGCTGATGTACCGGCTTTACCGCAACCCGGTCGTGCTGTTTGTCCTGGGGCCCAGCTATCTGTTCCTGCTGCAGAACCGCCTACCGTTCGGGTTGATGAAATCCGGCTGGCGCTACTGGACCTCGGCGATGGGGACCAACGCGATGATCGGCATCGCCGTGGGCCTGATCATCTGGTTCGGCGGGTTCTGGCCCGTTCTTCTGATCTACCTGCCCACCTCGTTGATGGCAGCGACCCTGGGCGTCTGGCTCTTCTACGTCCAGCACCAGTTCGAGGAGACGCATTGGTCCAAGGGCGAAGACTGGCAACTGCACGATGCCGCGCTGGAGGGGTCCTCCCACTACATCCTGCCGCAGCCCCTGCGCTGGTTTTCCGGCAACATCGGCATCCACCACGTCCACCATCTTTATTCCCGCATCCCGTTCTACCGCCTGCCCGAGGTGATCCGTGACCACCAGACGCTGGCCGAGGCACAGCGCCTGACGGTCCGCGAAAGCCTGCAGTCGGTGAACCTGCACCTGTGGGACACCGCCCAAGGCAAGCTGATGAGCTTCAAGGAAGCCCGTAGCCGGTATGGGGTGGCGTAGGCCTGCCTGCGTAGGGTGCGCTACTGCGCACCTATCTTGAAACCACATAGGGCAGAGCCCGACCGCCGGGTGGGCGAGCGACGGCTGAGTAGGGCGCTTTATGGTGCCAAGTACATCTGACGTGGTTCTTGCAGGCTGACGCTGCAAAGCGCCCGCGCGAGGGGGCGGTCGGGCGCTGCCCGGCGGGCTTTGCCCTTGATTCCGGGCAAGTGGGTAGGCAGTTTTGAGCGGCATCTGACTTGGTGCCCACCAAGTCGAAGAATAGTATTCCCGACGCGAGGGTAGCCCGTGATTTCCGTTAAAGTTGCAGTCTTCGCGATACTATTTGTGGTCACCGGTGGTGCAGTGTTCTCGGATTGGTTCCGCCGAAACAAAGCGCTAGCCGCTTGTGCTGGGATAGTCGCAATTGTCGGTTCGTACTATCTCTTTGTAGGAATTCTAGAGGACCTGCGCGATGAAGCGACAAAGGTAGAGACAAACTTTACAGAGGATCAAGTGCGGGCCGCTGCCGTTAATTTTCTACTTGGAGACCCGTATGGGCGTACGGAAGAAGAGGTACATAATAACATCGCCAGCATCGAGTATTTTCAAAAGGGACTTTGCGGATTTGGGCCAAACTGGGTCGTTACCGTGTTTGTGCCTCAAGGTGATGAGCTGAATAATCAATCCATTAAGGGAACGTTGCACTTCGATGACGTCAACGGGCAGTTCGCCTGTTGGAATCTTCCATTCCTAGACTGATCTATTCGTAAACAAAGGCAAAAAGGGTGCCCCTTCCCGGACACCCCCTCGACCAGCAAACGGCCTCAGTCCCTACCCGAACACCCGGGTCAGCGCCCCATCAATCGCCGTGGTGATCTCGTCGATATCGTCCTTCGTCGCGATCAGCGCGGGCGACAGGCACAGCGTGTTGTTCAGCCCCGGCAGCGAGCGGTTGGTGGCCCCGATGATGACCCCCTGCGCCATGCAGTCGGCGACGACGGCCTGGACCTTCTTTTCGTCCGCCGGTTCCTTGGTCGCACGGTCGGCCACCAGTTCAGCCCCCAGGAACAACCCCTTGCCGCGGACGTTGCCGATGATCTTGTGTTTGTCCATCAGTGCGGCGAGGTTCCCCAGGCAGTAGTCGCCCATCGCCAGGGTGTTCTCCAGAAGCCCCTCGTCCTCGATGATCCGCATGTTCTCCAGGGCCGCGGCGGGGCCGGAGGTGCAGCCGCCGAAGGTGGAGATGTCGCGGAAGTAGCTCATCGGGTCCGAGGGGTCGTCCTTGAACATCTCGAAGACGGCTTCCGTCGTCACGGTGCAGGAGATTGCGGCGTAGCCCGAGGCGACGCCCTTGGCCATCGTCACGAAGTCCGGCTTGATGCCGTAGTGCTGGTAGCCGAACCAGGTGCCGGTGCGGCCGACACCGCAGACGACCTCGTCAATCGCCAAGAGGATATTGTATTTCTTGCAGATTTCCTGGACTCGGTCCCAATAGCCCTGCGGCGGGACGATGACGCCGCCGCCGGCGGTGACGGGCTCCAGGATCAGGCAGCCGACAGTGTCGGGGCCTTCGCGCAGGATGACTTCCTCGATGGCGTCAGCAGCACGTTCGCCGTAGTTTTCGACGTCCCACTGCTTGCGGTACTCCAGGCAATGCGGCACGCGGACAAAGCCGTCCGGGAAGGGGCCGTACTGCATTGCGCGCTGGTCCTGCCCGGCAGAGGCCAAGGCGGCGATGGTGGTGCCGTGATAGTCGCGGTCGCGGTACAGGATCTTCCACTTCTTGCCGCCGTGGTGCCGGTGCGCGATCTGGCGCACCATCTTGTAGACCTTCTCGTTCGCCTCGGAGCCGGAGTTGGAATAGTAGACACGGGTCAAGCCCGGCATCTTCTCGATCAGTCGCTTCGAGAAGACCGCACCCGGGATCGACCCGGCGGACCCGGCGAAATAGTTCAGCTTGATCAGCTGGTCACGGACGGCATTGGCGATGGATTCGCGGCCGTAGCCCACGTTCACCGTCCAGACCCCGCCGGACACCCCGTCGATATGTTCCTTGCCCTTGGCGTCCCAGACCCGCATCCCCTTGCCTTCGACGATGACGCGGGGATCGACGCCCGTATCATACTGCTTGTGCTGCGAGAGGTGGTGCCAGACATGGGCGCGGTCGGCCTCGACCACTTGCCCGATGTCGTTCAATCCTGCGAAGCCTTCCATGGGGCCGTCCTTTCGAATGCGTTTCGCGCGGTATCATCGGGGAAACGGCGGCCCGTCCTTAGGACCAGACGCCTGCCGCTGATAGGGCCAGTCAGACCCGGTAATACCCGCGGTACCAGTCTACAAAGCGCCCAAGGCCGGTGGCAAGGTCCGTCTCGGGCTTGAAGCCGGTCAGGCGCTCCAGCAGCGAACAGTCGGCCCAGGTCGCAGGCACATCGCCGGGCTGCATCGGCAGGAAATTGCAGATCGCCTTGCGGCCCAGCAAGGTTTCCAGAGTTCCGATGAACTCCATCAGATGCACCTTGTCGCTGTTGCCGACATTGACGATCCGGTGCGGGGCGACGGGGCTGAGGCTGTCGCCCTCAACCGGCACGCCCCTTTCGGCGGGCATCGGCGGCGCAAGCGGGATCAGGCGGCTGACGCCTTCGACCAGATCCTCGACCGCGGTGAAGTCGCGCCAAAGCGCCCCGTGGTTGTAGACGTCAATCGGCTCACCTTGCAGGATCGCCTTGGCGAACTTGAAATAGGCCAGGTCCGGGCGGCCCCACTCGCCGTAGACCGTGAAAAAGCGAAAAAGCGTGACGGGCAGGTCCCAAAGGTGCGCATAGGAATGCGACAGCGCCTCGACCGCCTTCTTCGTCGCCGCGTAGACGGTCAGCGGGTGATCGGTGCGGTCCGTCTCGTGAAACGGCATGTCGGGGTTGGCACCATAGACCGACGAGGTAGAGGCGATCAGCAGGTGCTTGACCTTCTGCCGCTTCGCCAGCTCCAACACGTTGAAACTGCCGGTGAAATTCGTCTCGATGTAAGACCGCGGATGGGTCAGGCTGTAGCGGACCCCCGCCTGCGCAGCAAGGTGGATGATGACATCGGGCGCGAAATCGGCGCCGATGCGGTCCAGCGTCGCCGCATCCTCGACCAGCGCTTGCGTCGCGGTGAAGCCGGGCATCGCATGCAGGATCGCATGGCGGTTTTCCTTCAGCGTGACGTCATAATAGGGCGTCATCCCGTCGTAGCCATGCACCCGGTGGCCCGCCGCAAGCAGGTGCCGCGCCAGGTGAAAGCCGATGAAGCCCGCGCTTCCGGTGATAAGGATCTTCTGCACGCGACCTGCGCCCCTGCCCGGGCCTGTGCCCGACTGGCGCGGACAATCACTGCGGCCCACCCTCAAGTCAAGCCTGCGGCCAGGCCGGAGGAACCCCTTGCAGCCGCCCGCCCTATCCGCTATCCCTCCCCCACCTTCGCGGCGGGTTGGCGGAGAGGTTACGCAGCGGATTGCAAATCCGTGAAGACCGGTTCGATTCCGGTACCCGCCTCCACTTCCCCCGATCTCGCCACAAGGATTGCCCGCCTGCCACGGTGGCGGCAACTTGTTGAGCAGTTGCAGAAAAATGCGTGAAGCTGGCGCTGCAGCGGGCTATAGTGGCGCAAGTCAGAAGAACGGCGCCGGGAAAACGGGCGATCCGGCAGGGGGCGCGGCGCGTCTCTTGGCAAGGATCGCAGCGGCGTAAAAGCTGGAGGCAGCAGTGGTCGGCAAATTTCTTTTGGGCATGGTTTCGGGTGGCCTTCTGGTGACCGGGGGCCTTGTCATCGGGTCCGCGCTGTTTCCGGTTGCTCCGGCGAACGACAATGCTCCGTCTGCGATGGCAGAGCCGGTCGTGGCCCCCGCGGCGACACCCGCGGATGCCGGTCCGGCCGTCACCGAAGAACCCGTGTCCGCCGCCGAGGCCCAGGTCGACCTGGCCGAAGCCGCCGCCGAAAGCGCCGAGGGTGAAAGCGCGGGGGTCGAAAGCGCCGGGGTCGAGGCCTCCGACACCGCCCCTGCCCCAACCACCGACGTCGAGATTGCCCCCGACACGCCTGTCGAGACGGCCCCAGAGGCCGCGACGGTCGCCGAGGTGCCCGCCGAAACCGCGTCAGCCAGCGACGCCGCCGAGGCTTCGGTCACCGACGCGAAGCCTGCGATCGAAACGACTGCAGCCGCGCCTGAGGCTGCCACGACCGAAGCACCAGAGCCTGCCGCTCTGGCCGCCGAAGTTGCTGCGCCCGAGACATCGGTGGAACCCTCGAAGCCTGCCGAAACCCTTGCCGATGCAGCGCCCGAAGCGCCCGCCGAGACGGCATTGGCCGAAAGTGCGTCTGTGGCCGACGTGGCAAATCCTGCAGCGGAACCGGCCACCGCCGAAGTCGTGCCGACCGAACCTGCAGCAGAGCCTGTCCCTGTCGAACCGGCTGCCGCGCCCAAGATCGTGCCCGAGCCCGAAATCGAGACCGCTGAGGCGGAAACCGTGCCCGAACCGGACGCCCCGGAAACCGCACTTGTCGAGGCCGCGCCCGCCGCCACGGAGGTCGTTCCAACGGTTGAACCCGAGGTCGAGGCCACAGCCCCCGCAGCCGAAGACACCGTCATTGCCGAACTGGCACCCGAGCCGGAGGCTCCAGTCCTGGAAGCGCCCGCCCCCGAAGCGATGCCAGCCGAGTTGACACCCGTCGAGCCGATTCCAGCCGAATCCATGCCAGCCGAACCGGCGGTGATCGAAGCGCCCGAGGGGGCCGAAGACCCGGCTCCGGCCGAGGCGATGCCCAGCCCCGATGCCGACGCCGCCCCCACCGATCCCGCGACCGAGGCAGCGCAACCCGCAATGCCCGGCACCCGGCCCGCTCCCCTTCCGGGCGAGACCGCCGAACCGGAGGCCGAAGCCCGCAGTTCGACCTTCAAGCCCGCCCCGGGCCTGCCTCGTGCCAGCGAGACGGCCGAGGCCCCCGCGACCGATCCTGCGGCAACCGACCCGGCCGCAGCGCCCTTGGACCCGCGCCCGCTGGCGCAGTTCGCCGCGACCTTCGAGAACCCGGATGCCAAGCCACCCTTCGCCATCGTGCTGGTCGATGACGGCAGCGCGGGCCTTGACCGTGCCGGCCTTGCCGCCCTGCCCTTCCCGGTCAGCTTCGCGCTGAACCCCCTGGACCCCGCCTCGGCCCAGCACGCCGCGACTTACCGCGCGGCGGGCAAAGAGGTGGTGATGCTGGTCACCGGCATTGCCGAAGGCGCGATGCCCGCCGACGTCGAAGTGGCGTTCCAGTCGATGGAACAGGGCCTCCCCGAGGCTGTGGCCGTGATGGACCTGCCGGTTCCCAGCTTCCAGAACCGCCGCCCGCTGGCCGCGACCGTGGTGCCGATCCTGAAGGCGCAGGGCCGGGGTCTTCTGACCTGGGATGCGGGGCTGAACGCCGCCGACCAGGTCGCCCGGCGCGAGGATCTGGAAGCCGGGGTGATCTTCCGCGACATCGGCTCGACCGGCGCCGACGCCGCCGCGATCCGCCGCCTTCTGGACCGCGCCGTTTTCAAGGCCGGTCAGGACGGTCGCGTCAGCGTGGTCGGCACCGCCGATCCGACGACGGTTGCAGCGTTGCTGGAATGGACGGTCGAGGGCAAGGCCGCGACGGTGGCGCTGGCCCCGGTGACGGCGGTTCTGACAGTCGAGTGACGCAGCCCGGGTCCGCTCGTCGATGACTTCGTCACTCCTCGCGCGGCCCCCCCGACGAGGAGACGAAGTCGAACGAGGAGGTGCGTTTAGCTGTTCCCGCGCCCGGCAAAGCGGCCCGCGTCTTCAGCTGCGCGGCGCAAGGCGTTGGATTTGTTGACGGTTTCCTGGTATTCCGCCTCGGGGTCGCTGTCATAGACCACGCCCCCGCCCGCCTGGATGTACAGCTGGCCGTCCTTCACCACCGCCGTGCGCAGCGCGATGCAGAAGTCCATCTCGCCATTGGCCGCGAAATAGCCCACCCCGCCGCCATAGACGCCGCGCTTTTCGGGTTCCAGCTCGTCGATGATCTCCATCGCCCGGACTTTCGGAGCGCCGGATACCGTGCCTGCGGGCAGTCCCGCCAGCAGCGCCGACAATGCGTCCTCGCCCTCGGCAATCTCGCCCACCACGTTCGACACGATGTGCATGACGTGGCTGTAGCGTTCGATGATGAAGGTTTCCGTGGGGCGCACGGTGCCGACCTTGGCCACCCGACCCACGTCGTTGCGGCCAAGGTCCAGCAGCATCAGATGCTCGGCCCGTTCCTTCGGGTCGGCAAGAAGGTCCAGCTCCAGCGC
>NZ_JAXMMF010000128.1:0-35874 GCF_034366665.1 Tabrizicola sp.
CATGCTTGCGCAGGATCTTGGTCATGGCGTCGAGTGGGGCCTCGACCATCACAGAGAGCCGCAACGGGTCATGCGCCGGGGCTTCGCCGTCGTGGATGGTCTGGATCGGCAGCCCGGGGCGCAACAGGCCGCCGTTGCCCTCGACGACGCCGATCCCGCCAACCACGTTGTGGATCAGCTTGTTGCCCCCGCCAAACAGCTGCGGCGCGACGGTCGAGCCGTAGTATTGCAGGCTGATCCACGAGGCGACGACGACGGGCGCGGTCAGGATCAGCTCCAACGTGTCGAAGCCCTGGTCCGCCTGCCAGTCGTAGCTGTGCAGGAAGGCCCGGCCCTGCAGGTTGCGGCCCGCCGTGGCGCTGCGCGGGGCGGCGATGAAGGCGGCGCATCCGGCCAGGCCCCATTCGGGCCGCACCTCGGCCCAGTCGGCAGCGCGGCTGGCAAGGGCGTCGCCGGTCGCACCGGGAAGCCGCAGGGCGCGTTCGGCCCGGGCCAGGGTGCCAGCGGCGGCCAGCCAGCCTTCGGCCTGGGCAAGGTCGGTCGCATGGTCCGGGGCGGGCGTGTCGGGGTAGAGCGTGACCTTGTCGGTCACCGTGTCATGCAGGCCCGCGACGAAAAGCGTGTCCTCGGGCAGGTTTAGCCCCAAGGCAGGCAAGCCCGCACGGGTTTCGGGATCGTTCAGCAGGGATGCAAGCAGGCGGGACGAGACCTCGCCGGTCTGGCCGCAGCAGGCGCCGCAGTGATAGGCGCTTTCGTGCGGGTTGTTCGTCACCTGGGCACCGTGGCCGATCAGCAGGACCAGCCGGGCATGGCCCTCGGTCAGGCTCATCGCCCGCAGAACGGCGGCGGCGGTCTGGGCCTTGGCTTCGGCGGAAAGCCCGCCTTCGATCTGCGGCATCGGGCCGGGGGCCATGCCGTCGCCGCCAAGACCCAGGGCGTCACGCACCAGCTTGCCGCCATAGGCCGGACCTGCCGCCTCGACAAAGGCGAAGGACGAGACCGCCGCCTGCCGGAACCGGCCCCAGGCGCGCTTGGCGCGGGCCTTGATGCGGGTTTCGGCCTCCATCGCGTCGCTGCCGTGGCTGGTCGAGGTCAGCGCGGGGTTCAGAAGTGCCGGCAGATGCGCCTGCAGCTCGTCCGTGCCCGCGGGCCGGTGGGCGACGGGCAGGCCGAAGAAGCCGGCAAAGCCCAGCGTCTCGATCTGGTCGCCCTGACCCTCCAGCGCCCGGCGCAGGACCTCGGAGCGGACGTCGATGCAGAAGGCGGCTTGCAGGGCCGGGCGGCCAGAGCGGGTGGCCGGACCGGAGAGGAGGGTGGAAAGGGAGCGCTGGTGCGCACGCTCGGCCGCGTCCTGCAGGACGGCATCCAGCGCCTGATCGGGCGTGGGAAGCAGGGGTTCGGCGTGGGTCGTGACCGTGGCTTGCCAATCGGAGGCGATGGCGGGGTATTGGGCCAGCAGCGCCTCTTCCCAGACCAGCCGGATCGCCAGAAGGTCGGTCAGCGTGGCATCGGTGCCGCCTTTAAGTTCGGCCTGCCACAGCAGCCAGCGCGCATGCATCGGCCAGCCGCCAAGGTCGACAAGCAGCCGGTGGAAGGCGGTCTCGGCTGCCTCGGCCGTAAGGCCAAGCCGGTCGCCCGCCCGCAGGATGGCGCGCTCGGCGGTGTCGGGGGCCTGAGCCACATGGGCGCAGAAGCCGGTCAGCCCGGCGATTTCCGGGGTCAGGTCATGCGTCGCCCATTCCCGCCAGGCGGCGTAGGCACTGTGGCCGGGCCGCGGCGTCCACAGCGCCTGGCCCCGGTCGAAATAGCCTGCGGCCCAAAGGCCGAAGCTGCGGTCGATCACTGCGGGCCAGTCGGTTCCCTTCGCCCGGGCGGCAAGCTCTGCCACGGTGGGCAGGGCCTGCGGGGCAGGGGCGGGCGACAGCATCCGCGTCTTCGCCCAGGCCAGGTCGCGCGGCTTGACCGGCGAGGGCGAAGCGATCAGCGCGGCGGCAAGGTCGTCTTCGGTGATCGTGCCTGCTGTGACCCTGGCGGCAAGCTCCGCGCGGGGCTGGGTCAGGGCGACCCCTGCCACCCGCGCCAGCCGGGCCGAGGCCTGGGCCAGGTCCTGATGCGTCTGGCCAAGGAAGGGGTTCACGGCCACATTGGCGTCCAGCGGGAAGGCGGGCGGGATGGCGCGGGCGGCGGCCTCGGCGGCCTGCAGCAGGTGCGAGGCAAGCGCGGGGGCGATCTGGCTGTGCTTGAGGAACATCGGGGTCTCCATCGGATCAGGATTTCTCGGATCAGGATTTCGGGGCGGCCCGGAAGCCGCCGATCATGCGGTCCAGAAGCGCGTTCAGGTAAAGGCCGTTCGCCAGGTGCACGCGCAGCCCCGCGGTCGAGGGGTGGTGCGCCCAAAGCGGAAACAGCGCCTGGGCAAAGGCGACCAGGCCGAAGGACAGGACCGCCAGCACGATCAGCGCCCATTCCAGCGGCCCGGCGACGGGGGCGGCGGGCAGGGTGGGTCCCCAGACGGCCTGGGCAAGAACCTGGAAGGTGAAGTAGGCCAGCGCGGCCCCCAGCGAGGCGGCGACAGTGCGGCGCGTCAAGGCTCCGGGGGCGGCATCGGCCAGGCCCTGCGCGATCAGGTAGGACACGCCGAAGATCAGCATGGTGCCAAGCGCCAGCGCCTGCGCGGATTTCTCCCCCACCAGAGTCGAGAAACCGGCGGCGACGGCCACATAGAGCACCAGCGCCAGTGCGAAGGACCGCGCCACCGCCCCAAGGCCAGGTGCCGCGACCGGACCGGGTTTGCGGAGGGCGTTCACAGCCCGCACCGCCCCGCCCGAGGCGAGGAAGGCATGCGCCTTGTAAAGCGAGTGCGCGACGATGTGCAAAAGCGCCAGCGCCCACAGGCCAAGCCCACATTGCAGCAGCATGAAGCCCATCTGCGCCACCGTGGACCAGGCCAGCGCCGTCTTGACCGCGCTTTGCGTCAGCATGACCAGGGCCCCGAAGATCGCCGTCAGGCCTCCGATCACCACCAGCGCTGCCATGGCACCCGCGCTGTGCTGCACCAGACCGGAAAGCGTGATCAGAAGCACGCCGCCCGAGTTGATGATACCCGCATGAAGCAGCGCCGAGACTGGGGTCGGGGCCTCCATCACCTCGGTCAGCCAGCCGTGCAGCGGGAAGGCGGCGGTCTTCAGTGCGGCGGCCAGCACCAGAAGGGCGACGGCCAGTTGCGCCAATCCGGGCAGGGCCGGGGCAGTGGTCAGCGCGGCGATGTCGACCGTGCCAAGGCTGAGCCACAACAGGACCGAGGCCCCGATCAGCGCCACGTCGCCTGCAGCCCAGACCCGGGTGAACTTGGCGGCTGCCCGCTGTGCCTCGGGGCGGTCGGGGTAGAACAGCAGAAGCTGCCGCAGGATCAGCCCGGTTGCGACGAAGGACAGCACCAGAACCGGCAGGCTGGCCGCCTGGACCAGCAGCAGGACCACGGCGACAACGGCCAGTGACAGGCCGTGGAACCGACCCTCGCGCGCTTCGCCGTCCAGGTAACGGCGGGCATAGCGGGTGACGACCCAGCCGACGAAAGCCACCAGAAGCGCCAGCGTCACGCTGATCGCATCCAGCCGGACCAGCGCCAGGCCGCCCAGGGACAAGACCTGCGGGCCAGAGAGCCAGAGCTGGACCAAACCGGCAAGCCCCAGGGCCAGGGCGCCAAGTGCAGCCCCTTCGGCAACATGGGGCAGGCGGCCGGGGCGACGGCCGGGATGCAGGACGAAAGGCACAGCGGCGACCAGCAGGACAAGCGGTGCAAGCGCGATCAGGGGAAGGGTCAACATGGCATGCTCCATGACGGGATCTGCCCTGCGGTGTAGCGCTTGCAAAGATTTCAGAAAATTACATATATTTGGCTAAATCGTTCGCTTTGGTGGAACTATGGCCCAGCTGAACCTGCACCATCTTCGCCTGTTCCGGGCGGTCGCCAGTGATGGCACACTGACCGGTGCCGCGCGGGACCTGAACCTGTCGCAGTCGGCGTTGTCCACGCAGATCAAGGCGCTGGAGGCCTCGCTGGGGCAGGACCTTTTCGAGCGCCGGGGCAGGGGCCTGATCCTGACCGAGGCGGGGCGTATCGCGCTGGACCATGCCGAGGCGATCTTTCGCACCGCCGACGACCTGACCGCCACCTTGCGCGAAACCGGCCGGGCGCGCCGCGCCTTGCGGGTGGGCGCGCTGGCCACGCTGTCGCGCAACTTCCAGATGCAGTTCCTGCGGCCCCTCATCGCGCGGGCGGATGTCGAGGTGGTGCTTCGTTCCGGCTCGCAGGAGGAACTGCTTCGGGGGCTGGAAGCATTGGCGCTGGACGTGATCCTGACCAACGTCGCACCCGCGCGGGATGCGACGACGCATTGGCTGGTGCACCGGCTGGACGAACAGCCGGTCAGTTTGATCGGCACTCCGTCCCGGGTCGGCCCCAAGGCATCGTTGCGCGACCTTCTGGCCAGCCAGCCGCTGATCGTGCCAACGCGGGAGACCGGCCTGCGGGCGGCTTTCGATGCGCTGGCCGCGCGGTTGCAGGTCACCCCGATCTATGCCGCCGAGGTTGATGACATGGCGATGATCCGCCTTCTGGCCCGCGCCGACGCGGGTCTGGCGGTGATCCCTCCGATCGTCGTGCGAGACGAGTTGCAATCTGGCGCATTGGTCGAGGCCAGCCGCCTGGACGGCATCGGCGAGACCTTCTTCGCCGTGACCCGCGAGCGGCGCTTTCCCAATCCGCTCCTTGCGGATGTTCTGCCGGGATAGGGCGGGCCGGACGCCGACGCCCCCGCCAAAGGCCCCCGCGATGCGATATCCTTTGGTGTTGCGGCCGAACTGCGGCACCTTGCCTGTGGGAGAACTTGAGGGAGGACACCCATGCTGGATTCCATAGCGACTGATCATGTCTCGGCGTTCCTGTCAGACTTTGGCGCGGCCCTTGCGGCGGGCGACATCGACCGTGCCACGGCGATGTTTCAGGACGACTGTTATTGGCGCGACCTTGTGACCTTCACCTGGAACATCAAGACCGTCGAAGGCCGGGCCGAGGTGGCCGACATGCTGCGCCATCAGCTGGCCACGACCAAGCCGTCGCACTGGCGGATTGCCGAAGGGGAGACGGCGACCGAGGACGGGGGCGTGACGACCGCCTGGATCAGCTTTGAGACCGAGGTTGCGCGCGGCTATGGCCTGATCCGGCTGAAGGACGGCAAGATCTGGACGCTTCTGACCTCGATGGTGGAACTGAAAGGGCATGAGGAGCCGATGGGCTTTGACCGCCCGCTGGGTGCCAAGCACGGCGCAGACAAGCACCGCCCGTCATGGCTGGAAGAGCGCGAGGCCGAGGCGCGCGAGCTTGGCTATACCAAGCAGCCCTATGTCCTGATCATCGGAGGCGGGCAGGGTGGCATCGCGCTGGGGGCGCGACTGCGGCAGTTGGGCGTGCCCACGATCATCGTGGAAAAGAACGCCCGGCCCGGCGACAGCTGGCGCAACCGCTACAAGTCGCTGTGTCTGCATGACCCGGTCTGGTACGACCATCTGCCCTATCTGCCGTTCCCGCCGAACTGGCCGGTCTTTGCGCCCAAGGACAAGATCGGCGACTGGCTGGAAATGTACACGAAGATCATGGAGCTGAACTACTGGACGAAGACGACATGCAAGCATGCGTCCTACGATGAGGCCAAAGGCGAATGGACGGTCGTGGTCGACCGCGACGGGCAGGAAGTGACGCTGAAGCCAAAGCAGCTGGTGCTGGCCACCGGCATGTCGGCCAAGGCGAACATGCCGACCTACAAGGGGATGGAGCGGTTCAAGGGCGATCAGCACCATTCGTCGAAACACCCCGGCCCGGATGCCTACAAGGGCAAGCGGGCCGTGGTCATCGGGTCCAACAACTCGGCCCACGATATCTGTGCCGCGCTGTGGGAGAACGACGTCGATGTGACGATGGTGCAGCGGTCATCGACCCATATCGTGCGGTCCGACACGCTGATGGAGATCGGGCTTGGCGGGCTTTATTCGGAACAGGCGGTCCGGGGCGGCATGACCACCAACAAGGCGGACATGATCTTTGCCAGCCTGCCCTACCGCATCCTTCACGAGTTCCAGATCCCGCTGTACAACCAGATGCGCGAGAAGGACGCCGACTTCTACGCCGGGCTGGAAAAGGCCGGGTTCTGGCTGGACTGGGGCGACGATGGCTCGGGTCTCTTCATGAAATACCTGCGGCGGGGGTCGGGGTATTACATCGACGTGGGCGCCAGCCAGCTGATCATCGACGGCAAGATCAAGCTGGCGCATGGCAATGTGCGCGAGATCACCGAGGATGCCGTCGTGCTGGAGGATGGCACGGTGCTGCCCGCCGATGTGATCGTCTATGCCACGGGCTATGGATCAATGAACGGCTGGGCGGCTGACCTGATCGGCCGCGATGTGGCCGACAAGGTGGGCAAGTGCTGGGGCCTTGGGTCGGACACGACCAAGGACCCTGGCCCTTGGGTGGGCGAGCAGCGCAACATGTGGAAGCCGACCAGGCAGGAAGGGTTGTGGTTCCACGGCGGCAACTTGCACCAGTCGCGGCATTATTCGCAGTTCCTGTCCCTGCAGCTGAAGGCGCGGATGGAGGGGATCGCGACCCCGGTCTACGGCATCCCCGAGACCCACCTTCTCAGCTGATCCGACACCGGCCCCCATGCCTTTTGGCGTGGGGGCAACACTTTGGCGGGCGCTTGCCATCCCGGCGCAGGGTCAACCGCCTTGGCCTGTGAACCGCATCATGGCAGCGATGGACCAAGCCTGACCGCAACGCCCAAGGCCGTTCCGCGCACCGCCCGAAATCGCGCCACGACCCCCTCTGCGTCGCCCAATCCATTGGCAGCTTTGGCCGCAGACGGGGAATGCAATCGCGGACACGACACCGGCCAGATGAATTCTTGACGGAATCAGTGGTGCGTGTATCGTTGGGGTTGTGGCGCTTGATCTCAATGGCGAGAGAGCCGCACTCTCACAATACTCATACCGAACTGGCCGGATGGCAACGTTGCCCCAAGCGCTGATGCGCATGGGGTTTGTTTGCTTTGGAGATGCAAGTGGGTAAGACAGCTGTTCCCCTGGGGCTGATGTTCTCGCAAGAGGGCCCCTATGCAGCCGTCGGCGCGACCATGTTGCGCGGGGCGCAGCTTGCGGTCAGCGAAATTGCCTCGGACCCGGCCTATGGCTTCGGGTTTGATGTGCATACCGTTGATCCTGGCGGCCGGAATGATCGCTATGTGGCAGGCGCGCAGGCGTTGCTGGCGGTGCCCGGCCTGACCCATGTGGTCGGGTGCTACACGTCCTCCAGCCGCAAGGAAGTGCTTCCGGTGTTCGAAAAGCTGGACGCGGTGCTGTGGTATCCGTCGCATTACGAAGGCTTCGAGACAAGTGAGAACATCGTCTACACCGGTGCTGCCCCAAACCAGCACGTCGTGCCGCTGACCCATTACATCCTGTCCGAAGGCGGGCGGCGGGCCTTCATGGTCGGGTCCAACTATATCTGGGCCTGGGAAAACAACCGCATCATGCGCGAGATCCTTGGCCGCAACGGCGGGCAGGTGCTGGGCGAGCGCTACCTGCCGGTGGACGAGCTTGACGTCGACGAGACCGTCGATCTGATCCTGCGGCATCGCCCGGATTTCATCTTCTCCACCCTGATCGGCGAGTCGGCCTACAGCTTCATTCGCTGTCTGCGCCGCAAGTGCAGCGAGGCCGGTCTGGACCAGCCCCGCGATCTGCCAGTGCTCAGCTGCAGTCTGGCCGAATTCGAACTGCCCCTGATCGGCGATGCCTGCGACGGCCATATCTCGTCCAGCGTCTATTTCTCGTCCGTCGAGACCGAAGCCAACGCCCGGTTTCTTGCTGCCTGGGCGCGGCAATATCCGGACGCAGGCCCGACCTCGGCCGACGCCGAGGCCAGCTATATCGCCGTTCACATGCTGGCCCGTGCCATCCAGCGCGCAGGAAGCGCGGACCCGAAGGCCGTCCTTGCGGCACTGAACTCGGTTTCGTTCGAGGCGCCTCAGGGCTCGGTGCAGATCGACCCCGACAACCGCCACTGCTTCCTTTGGCCCCGCATCGGGCGGTCGCGCCTCGATGGGACGTTCGAGATCCTGCACAGCAGCAACAGGCTGGTCCAGCCCGATCCCTATCTGGTCTGGGAGCCTTTGGCGCTTGCAACCCTGTCGGGCGAAAAGACGCTGCGGGTGGTGTCATGACCTCGCAGATCCGGTCGAACTTTCGCGGCGCACGGGCCTGGGTGGCCCTGCCTGACGACCAGAACCGCGAGATTCTTGTGCGCACACTTGACCGCCTGGGCCTGTCGGTTTCAGAACGCGGCCCCGACGCCACCGACTTTGTCGCAGGCCAGCAGGATGTGGTCTTTGTCGACGCCGATCAGGACTTCATGGTGCTGGATTCGGACGTACCCCACATCGCCCTGATCGGGATGGAGGCCCCAAGCCGTCTGGCCCGCGTGGTGCGTCACCGGGCGGCATCGGTGCTGATGAAGCCGCTGCGCGCGACGGGCATCTTCACGGCGCTGTTCCTGGCTTTCAACGAACACGCCATCCGCCAACGCGAGCTGATGGAGCGTGACAACCTTGCCCGCCGCGCCGAGGGGCGTCGGGTTGTGATCAAGGCCATCCTCAAGATCATGCGGGACGACGATGTCTCGGATGATGAGGCCTATCGAAGGATGCGCCTGGCCAGCATGGCCAAACGCATCTCGATAGAAGAATTCGCGGCCGAAATTCTGGTCGCGTCAACGTCCTCCATGCGTCTCGCCGGCACAGCAGCGCATGAGCGGAAAACCAGAAAACCATAACAAGGAGGTCTACTATGCCCAGTGGAAGTCAGTTCGTAAAGGCCATGCGCCTTGGGGTGGCCACTGCCGCCCTGACGGCGTCGGTCGGCATGGCGCAGGACGCCATCAAGATCGGCGTGCTTGAAGATCAGTCGGGCGATTTCGCCGCGGCAACGATGGTCAAAGTCAATGCGATCACGCTGGCCGCCGAGGAGATCAACGCGGCCGGGGGCATCGGTGGCCGCCCGATCGAGCTGGTGGTCTATGACACCCAGTCCGACAACACCCGCTACCAGGAGTTCATGCGCCGCGTGCTGCAAAGCGACCAGGTGGATGTGGTCTTCGCCGGGTTCTCGTCCGCCTCGCGCGAAGCCTACCGCCCCATCGTCAACCAGTTCGACGGTCTGGCCTTCTACAACAACCAGTACGAAGGCGGTGTCTGCGACGCCAACATGATCGTCACGGGCGCGGTGCCGGAACAGCAGTTCTCGACCCTTATCCCCTGGATGATGGAAAAGTACGGCAAGAACGTCTACACGCTGGCCGCCGACTACAACTTTGGCCAGATCTCGGCCGAATGGGTGCGCCAGATTGTGGAAGAGAACGGCGGCACGATGGTGGGCGAAGAGTTCATCCCACTGGGCGTGTCGCAGTTCGGCCAGTCGATCCAGAACATCCAGGCCGCCAAGCCCGGCTTCGTGGTGACCCTGCTCGTGGGCGCTGCACAGGCGTCCTATTACGAACAGGCGGCAGCCGCCAACGTGAACCTGCCGATGGCATCATCGGTCAACGTGGGCCAGGGGTATGAGCACAAGCGCTTCACGCCCCCCAGCCTGAAGGACATGTACGTCACCACCAACTTCATCGAGGAAGTCGACACTCCGGCTGCCAAGGCCTTTGTCGAGAAGTTCCGCGCCCGGTTCCCGGATGAACCCTACATCAACCAGGAAGCCGCGAACTCGTACATCGCGATGAACCTCTACAAGCTGATGGTGGAACGCGCCGGGACGACCGACCATGCGGCCCTGCGCGCCGAGATCGCCAAGGGGGACGTGTGCTTTGACGGGCCGTCGGGCAAGGTTTGCCTCGACCCGAAAAGCCAGCACATGTCGCATACGATCTTCCTGGCGCATGTGAACGCGGATCACTCGATCGACTTCCCGACCGTCTGGGAGAACATCGCGCCCTACTGGCTGGGCGATGCCGGCTGCGATCTGACCAAGAACGACCCCAGCGCGCAGTACACCCCGTCCAGCCCTCCGCCGAAGGAATAAGGCTCGGACCTTCCGGGGGCGGATGCGCCCCCGGTTCCTTCCCCACATGACGCGGCGCGGGCGCTGCGGACATCGACAAGGAGACGGCAGTGTTGTCGACGATGTTCTCGTTCCTCTTCCAGTTCGGCGACGCCTTTGCCTTCCTGGTGATCGCGTCGATGGGGCTTGCCATCATCTTCGGGATGATGGGGGTCATCAACCTTGCGCATGGTGAGTTCATCATGTGCGGGGCCTACACGACCGTCAGCCTTGCCCAACTGGGCCTGCCCTTGCCCCTGGCCATTCTGGGCGGGTCGCTGACGGCAGGCGTGATCGGGATGGTGCTGGAGCGGACGATCATCCGCCACCTCTACCATCGACCGCTGGATTCCATCGTCGCCACATGGGGGCTCAGCATGATCGCGACGCAGGGCGTGCTGATCGTGCTGGGGTCCACCATGCAGGGCGTCGGCACGCCGCTGGGCAGCTTTACCGTCGGCGGGTTTTCCTATTCCACCTACCGCGTGGTGCTGATGGGCATCGCGGTCCTGCTGCTGGTCAGCCTTTACCTCTTCTTCTACCACACCCGCGCCGGGGTGATCGCTCGGGCGACGATCCAGCTGCCGCGCATGGCGCAGGCGACCGGGGTGGATACTGGCAAGGTCTACACGCTGACCTTCGGGCTTGGCGCGGCACTGGCCGGGCTGGCAGGCGGGCTTTATGCCCCGACGATGACCCTGGTTCCGACGATGGGCGCGACCTTCATGGTCGAAAGCTTTGTCACCGTGGTGATCGGCGGCGGCGACATCTTCCTTGGGGCGGCTCCGGCGGCAGCCATCCTGGCCGTGATCCGGTCAGGCATGACCGCATGGCAGGGCCAGCTTTTCGGCCAGATCGGCCTTCTGATTACCGTCATCATCGTCATCCGGCTGCTGCCGGGCGGGCTTTCGGGCTGGATCCTCGGGGGACGCAAATGACCGGGCCGGTGGTGAAATCCGGGCCAGGCCCGTCACTGATCGACGCAACGCCAAGACAGCAGCGCAACACGCTGGCGCTGTGGCTGTCGCGGCTGGAGGGGCCGCAGACCCTGGGGCGGGGCAGGGGGTTCTGGCTGACCCTGGGATTGGCCGTCCTGGCCGCGGTGATCTATCCGCTGTTCGTCGATGGCTGGACCGTGGGCAATACCGCGTATTTCCTGGTCTGGACCTTCATGGCGATGGGGCTTGGGGTGATCTGGGGCTATGCCGGATCGCTGTCCTTTGGCCAGACCGCCTTCTTCGGGCTGGCGGGCTATGGCTACGGGGTCCTGACGCTGAACTTCGGCGCGGCCTACGGGTTTACCCTGCTGGCGCTCCTGCTTTCCGTCGGCCTCGCGGTCCTCCTGGCGCTGGTGCTGGGCTACTTCATGTTCTACGGCCGCGTGCAGGGCGTGTTCATCGGCATCGTCACACTGTCGGTCACGCTGGTGTTCCAGGCCTTCATGGCGCAGACCGCCGGGCCGGAATGGGCCATCGGCGCCGCGCGTCTGAACGGGTTCAACGGCATGTCCGGCATGCCGCCTTTGACCATCCCCTGGCCTGGGGGCGACGTGCTCCTCTATGCCGACATCGCGCTGTACTACGTGCTACTGGGCCTGATGCTGGTGGTCTACCTCGGCCTCCGGATGCTTCTGAACGCGCCCTTCGGCAACGTCCTGGTCGCCATCCGCGAAAACCCCGAGCGGGCCGAGATGCTGGGCTATGACGTGCGCCGCTATCAGCTGCTGGGCTTTGTCCTGGGCGGGGCCTTGGCGGGCCTGTCGGGCGTGCTTTACACCGCCTGGGGCCAGTACATCACCCCCAGTTCCATGAGCATCACGGCCGCCGCGCTGCCGGTGATCTGGGTGGCTTTCGGCGGGCGCAAGGATGTGACGGCCACGCTGATCGGCACGCTGGTGATGATCTTCCTTTACCAGTGGCTGACCATCTACGGCAGCCAGTATGCCATCGTGGTGATGGGGGTGATCCTGGTCCTGACGGTGCTTTTCGCCCCCGAAGGGATCGTGCTGTCACTGATGCGCTGGATTTCCGCCCGCCTGACATCTGCGGGAGGCCGGTCATGATCCTGCAGACAAAGGGCCTGAACAAACGCTTTGGCGGTGTGCATGTCGCGCGCAACATCGACTTCGGCATCGAGCCCGGCGAAATCCACTGCCTGATCGGGCCGAACGGTGCGGGGAAATCCTCGCTTTTCCGGCTGATCCTTGGGGCGCACCGGCCGGACAGCGGCAGCATCCTCTTCAAGGATGAAGACGTCACCCGCCTGCCCTCCTTCGCCCGCATCCGCAAGGGGATGAGCGTCAAGTTCCAGGTGCCCGGCATCTTCAAGGACCTCAGCGTGCGGCAGAACCTGGTGATTTCGTTCCAGCACCATCTGCACGGCCATGATCTTGAGGCGACGATCCAGCGTGTGCTGGCCTTTGCCGGGTTGGAGGGGCTGGAGGAAAAGGCCGCAGGCACCCTGTCGCACGGTCGTCAGCAATGGCTGGAAATCGGCATGGCGGTCGGGGTGGAACCGTCGCTGCTGCTGCTGGACGAACCGACGGCGGGGATGTCGCCGGAAGAAACCCGCCAGACCGGGGAAATGCTGCGCAGCCTGAACGCGCAAGGCGTGACCATCCTGGCGGTCGAGCATGACATGTCCTTCGTGCAGCAGATCGCCGACCGGGTGACCGTGCTGCACTTCGGCGAGATCTTTGCGCAAGGCTCGGTGGCAGAGATCATCTCGCACCCCGGCGTGGCTGACATCTACCTGGGGGCGTCCGATGAGTGACATGCTGAAGGTCACCGATCTGCGCGCAGGATATGGCGGCGAGCCGGTGCTGCAGGGTGTCTCCCTGCGCGTCGGCAAGGGCGAGATCGTCGCCGTCATCGGCCGCAACGGGGTGGGCAAAAGCACGCTGATGCGCACGCTGATCGGGCTCTTGCCGGTCGGGGCGGGCCAGATCGAATTTGCCGGAAGCGTGGTGAACAAGGTCACCGCCCAGGCCCGCGCCCGGATGGGGATCGGCTACATCCCGCAGGGCCGCGACGTGTTCCCGCGCCTGACTGTGCGGGAAAACCTGCTGGTCGGCGAAACCGCGCGGCGCGGCGGCACCCCGGATTACGACAAGGTCTATGAGTTCTTCCCGATCCTGAAAGAGCGCGCCCGCCAGGCCGCAGGCACTCTGTCCGGTGGGCAGCAACAGCAGCTTGCCATCGGGCGGGCCATGCTGGGCGGCCCCGATCTGATGCTGCTGGACGAGCCGTCCGAGGGTATTCAGCCTTCAATCGTCAAGGACATCGCCCGCAACATCAAGCGGCTGAACGCGGAAACCGGGCTGACGGTGCTGTTCGTCGAACAGAACCTCGACCTGATCGTCAACCTCGCCCAGCGCGGCTTTGTCATCGACAAGGGCCGCATCATTGCCGAGGTCGGCCCCGAGGAGATCAAGGATCGGGAGAAGGTGAAGAAATGGCTGGCACTCTAGGAACATCGCATCAGAAGGGAGACTGGGCATGAGCTGGTTTGATGCCTCGGTAATGACGAAAAAGGGCGTGGCACAGGGGAGGCCCGGCAAGAGCCACTTCATCGGGATCAAGGATCAGGGCACGTTCCATTACGTCTACGGCCCCTATGCCAAACCCGTGCTGGAGGTTGAGCCGGGCGCCGTGGTGACGGTGGAAACCCACGACGCCTTCGAGGGCAAGATCACCTCGGAAAGCGACCGGCCGTCCGAGATCCTGAATTTTCCCTTCCTGAACCCGCAGACCGGCCCGATCTTCGTGCGCGGTGCCGAGAAGGGGGATTGCCTGGCGGTCAGGATCATCTCGATCAAGCCGCGCGGGCCGCAGCCGGTGGGCACGACCTGCCTTCTGCCAGAATTCGGCGGGCTGGTGGCAACGGGTCAGACCGCCATGCTGAACGCGCCCCTGCCGGAAAAGGTCAAGAAGGTCCGCCTGGACGAAGACGGGGTCTACTGGTCCGACACCATCACCCTGCCATACGAGCCGTTCATCGGCACCATCGGCACCAGCCCCGAGATCGAGGCGATTTCCTCCCTCGTCCCGGACTACTACGGCGGCAACATGGACCTGCCCGACGTCGGGCCTGGGGCGATCATCTATCTGCCGGTCAACATCGCGGGGGCGCTTCTGTATCTGGGCGATTGCCATGCCATTCAGGGCGACGGCGAACTCTGCGGCGTCGCGATGGAAATGCCCGCCACGGTCCAGTTGCAGGTCGACCTCATCAAGGGCCACACCATCGGCTGGCCGCGGCTTGAAACCGAGACCACCATCATGACCATCGGCAGCGCCCGCCCGCTGGAAGATGCCGCACGCATCGCCTACCGCGAGTTGGTACGCTGGATCGATCAGGAAACCGGGATGGGGCAGGACGAGGCCTACATGCTCTTGACGATGGCCGGCAAGGCCCGGCTGGGCAACATGGTGGACCCGAAATACACCATCGGGACCGGGATCGCGAAGAAGTACATCGGGCTGTAACCGTCGCAACATGCGGCCCTGGCGGGTGACCCTCGCCAGGGCGCCGGGGCCTCAAGCGCAAGGCTTGCTGCGCGAAAGCACCGCCCTAGGTTCAAGTCAAAGAACAAACACATCAGGGGGATGACCATGCCGGATGGCAGCAACACACCGTCACGCCGCAGCATCGTGGTGTCGGAATTCACCAACAGCGTGCTCGACCCGGATGCCCCGATGCTGGGCCCGGTGGAAAACGGCGGCACCATCATCGCGAACACCGCGCCTGGCTGCTGGGGGCCGATGATCACGCCCGCCCTGCGCGGCGGGCATGAGGTGACGCGCCCGGTCTACGTCGAGGGGGCCGAGGTCGGCGACGGTGTCGCCATCCGCATCCGCGATATCACCGTCACGTCGATTGCCACGGCCTCGGGACATGATTCCTCGCCCGAGGGCTTTTGCCTCGGCGACCCCTATGTGGCGGGGCGCTGCCCGGTCTGCGATACGGTCTGGCCGGAAACCCATGTCGAGGGGATCGGCCAGCAGGCCGTGAAGTGCAACACATGCGGCAATCCCGTCACCCCCTTTGCCATCGTGCATGGCTACACCGTCACCTTCGACGAAAGCCGCTCGGTCGGCCTGACGCTGCCACAGGCTGCGGCCGAAACCATCGCGCGGGATGCCAACCACTATTCCGCCCTGCCGGACCAAAGCCGCCAGCACTCGATCCTGACCTTCGCGCCGTCGGACATGCCCGGCACGCTGGTACGGATGCGCCCCTTCATGGGCCAGCTTGGCACCTGCCCGTCGATGGCGATGCCCGACAGCCACAACGCGGGCGATTTCGGGTCCTTCCTGGTCGGCGCGCCGCATGAATACGCCATCACCGCCGAGCAGCTGGCCCAGCACAAGACCGACGGCCACATGGACATCGACGCCGTGCGCGCGGGCGCGATCCTCGTTTGCCCGGTCAAGGTCCGGGGTGCGGGGGTCTACCTTGGCGACATGCACGCGGGTCAGGGCGACGGCGAGATTGCCGGGCACACGATGGATGTCGCGGGCAGCGTGACGCTCCAGATCGAGGTGGTGAAGAACTACCCGCTGGACGGCCCCGTCCTCTTCCCGCTGGAAGAGGACCTGCCGCCGATGGCCCGGCCCTTCACGGCTGCCGAAAAGGCCAAGGGCCAACGGCTGGCCGCGAAATGGGGGGTGGCCGAGATTGAACCACTGGCGCCCATCAGCGTGATCGGCACGGCCGCGAACCTGAACCTGGCCATCGAGAACGGCCTCGCGCGCGCGGCCAAGCTGTTGGGGATCACGGTGGCAGAGGTGCGCAACCGCGCCACAGTGAACGGCGCGATCGAGATCGGGCGCGCACCGGGTGTCATCCAGGTGACATTCCTTGCGCCGCTGGCGAGGCTTGATGCCGTGGGTCTGGGCGACTACGCACGCGAGCAGTACGGCCTGTGAGGTAGGGCCAGCCTTCGTGGGAAAACCGGACCAACGGGCCCGCGCGCAAGCGCCGCGGGCCTAGGCCTCTTCCTGATCCTCGTGCCGTCACCTTCGCCGCAATCGCCCGCAGCGGATGTGCGGCCTTAAGCGCGCACATCCGCGTGCCCTTGTCACTCAACAGGCGGGACCACAGGCTTCCGACCCAGCCGCGTGACATCGGCGAAGAGCAGTTCCGCGCGAAGAGCCTAGACCCTCTTGGTCTCGACCTTTTCGGCCACGTCATCCATCAGCCCGCCAATACCGCCGTCGAAGTTCAGGCCAATCTCTTCGCCGAGCTTTTTCATTGTCGGCAGTTGCAGCGCAGCCCCCAGCATAGCGTCGAAGGCCTGGTTGACCGGCGACTTCGGGCCGTCCCCGCCCATCGGCGAAGCGGCAGCCCCCAGACCGCTGATCTGGTTGATGCGGATGGAGTCGATCTTCTCGGCGGGCTTGACCATTTCAGCGATGATCCTTGGCATGGCCTCAAGCCGCGCAAGCGACACGCGCATCGCCACAATATCTTCGGACAAGGCGTTTTCGGACTGAGCCAGCGCGGCCCGTCCTTCCGCCTCGGCCAGGAGGTCGGCCTTCTTTGCCTCGGCCTGGATCATTATCGCATCAGCCTCACCCTGGGCTTCTTCCCGGCGGGCGGCGGCACGGTCTTCAGCGGCGGCGCGCTCGGCGCTGGCCGACAGGCGCAGCCGCGTCGCCTCCCGCTCGGCGTCCTGCGTGGCTTCGATGAGGGCAATCTGCTTGGTCCGCTCGGCGATTGCGACAGTCCGCGCCGTCTCGATCGCTTCGGCTGCCTTCATCGCTTCGGCGCGGGCTGTGTCCGCCGATGCGCGCGCGCGGCTTTCCTCTTCCGATTTCATGGCGATGGCGACCTGGCGGTCCTGGTTCGCGACCTCGATCTCACGTTCCTTGGTGATCTGTGCTTCCTCGATGGCACGGGCGCGCATGATCTCTGCGGCCTTGATCTCTTGCTCGCGCAGGATGCGCGCACGTTCCTTTTCCGACTCGGCAGTCTCTCTGGAACGGGCGATTTCGCTATCCTGCGCTGCCTTCAGCAACTCGATCTCCTGGACGCGCGCGATACGCTCCATCTCTTCATCGCGGGCGATCTGCAGCTTCAGCTTCTCTGCCTCCATCACGGACCGCCGCACAGACACATCTGCTTCGGCATCAATCGCCGCACGTTCCTTTTTCGATTTGGCAATCACCTCGGCCAGCTTGCGCATGCCGACCGCGTTGAAGGCGTTGTTTTCATCCAGCGCATCGAACGGGGTCTGATCCAGCGCAGTCAGCGACACGCTTTCCAGCTCCAGCCCGTTCTTGAGCAAGTCATTCGACACCGCATTCTGCACTTCCTGGACAAAGCTGGTCCGGTTTTCGTGCAGCTCGTCCATCGTCATGCGCGCGGCGACCGCGCGCAGGCCGTCGATCAGTTTGCCCTCGATCATTTCACGCAACTGATCGACGTTGAAGGTCTTGGCACCCAGCGTCTGTGCTGCCCGAGAGATGCCGTCCTCGGTGCCTTGAACCGAGACGTAGAATTCGGACCCCACATCAACCCGCATCCGGTCCTTGGTGATCAAAGCCGCTTCACCGACCCGCTTGACCTCCAGCCGGAGCGTTTTCATGTTCACCGGGCTGATCTCGTGCAGAAGCGGGATGACAATGGCGCCGCCGTCCATGATGACGCGCTTGCCCCCGGCACCGGTCTTCACAAGGCTGACCTCGCGTGTGGCGCGCTTGTAAAGGCGGGCCAGGATCAGGCCCACCAACAGGAAGAAGCCAAGGATTGCGCCAATCAGAATCGCAAAGGTCTCAAGGGTCATGGTACAGCCTTCCGGGTCAGGGGGTGAAGTCAGCTAGAAGGAAAGTGGGACGATCCCGAGGCTCCACCCCGTCGCGGTGCGTTGGCGAAGCAGCAGAACCTCCGTGCCCTCGGGCACCACGTCAGCGCTGCGAACGGGTTCACACCGGACATGATGCGTGTTGCCGTGGCGGTCGCGCACCCGCACCTCGGCCGGAACGCCTTGCCGGGCCGTGCCTTGGGTGACCACGCCGCGCAGGCCGCCCATGAACTGGGCGCTGGTGGCCGTCGTTTCCACCTTCGGCAGAAGGCGCGACAGGACACGACCGAACCCACGGGCAAATCCAATCCCGACAATCCCGGCAGGCACAGCCGCAAAGGCAGCAGGAAGTGGCGCCCCCGCAAGGGTTGTCGCGACCGACTGCAAAGCAATACCCGAGACGCCGAACCCTGTCAGAACTGCAGCAAGCCAGATGGCGAACGGTACGCGCCCAAGGCCCAACAGGGCAAGCGCCCCTCCTTCGGCTTCTGGGGGCGCGGTCTCGACCGGCACGGCTTGGCTGGCCGCGATCAGCGTCGGAATGTCGGGCTCGGCCCCTGCTGGCAGGTCGAATGTGGCGTCAACGGCATCGACGACGTCGGGCGCGCCATCCGACATCATGCTCGCCCCCAGAAGGAGGGCGACCAGCTCGATGGCAAGCAATCCCGCCAATAGCCCCAAGGCGACGGTAAACGCCTGGAACGGACCACTCAGAAGAACCTGGAACACCGTCACTCCTGCCGAAAGCTGATGAAGGATACCGAAAGCAAACCCTCACGCAAGGGAGCAATGGTTAATCATCCGGGGCACCACATGAGGTCGGCAGACCCGCAAGGCAGCATGGCGAACAGGACCTTCGCTGCCGCGCAGAGAGCTTGAGACGTTGATCCGGAAGAAACTCCCTGACCGCAGCATCCTTCGTCGGGGCAACCGCGGTCGAAAGGGCATCGGCAGGTTCATCCGTGCAACCGTCCAGCACTGTCTCGCGGCTGCGGGCGACCCACCACGGCTGGTCCGTGCGGACCCGGCCCGCCGGCATGGCGTCCAGTTCTGCGCGGGCTTGCAGAAGGTCGCCCAGCTTTGCCAGGACGATTGCCCGTCCAACTCTTGCGCCCAGGCTTTCGGACTGTGACACCAGCAGATCGTAAAGCATGTGCAGCGCGCGAAGGTTCAGCCGCCCCGCGATCGGACGCTGGACATGGACAGACTGGATGGCCGCCTCGCATTGGTAGCGCCCGAATCTGCCCGCGCGCGCGGCCCCCGTCAGCAGGGCTTCCGCCTCGATGCTCTGGTCCTTGTCCCACAGCCGGGCATCCTGTCGGTCCAGTGACACGAAGCGACCTGCCGCATCCAGGCCCGCCTTTCTGCGTGCGGTGCAGGACAGCATCGGGGCGAGAAGTCCCTTCGGCTCTGGCTCTTCGGGCATCTGGCCTGCGACCAGCCACGCCAGCCAGATCGCCTTGCCAGTCAGGACATCGGGGGCATCCGGGGCATCCCGTCAGTCCCAGCCATGACCAAAGGCCGCATAGATCGCGTCAAGCACAGCCTCCAGCCGTTCGGGCAGGTCCTCTGGCTTCGGAACGAAGAAGCGCGAGCCTGCATCGCGGATGCGGGCCCTGGCGCGGACCAGCTGCTGCGACAGAGTGGCGGGTTCGAAAAGGAATGCGCGCGATGGTCGTGGCATCAATCCCGAGAACAGTCTGCAGGATCAGCGGTGTGCGCGCGGCAGGGGCGATGGCCGGATGGGCAAAGACAATCATCAAGGTCAGCCGACTGTCGCCGATGGCGTCCTCCGCGTCCGGCAGTTCCGATCGCCGGATCAGTTCGGATTCCGTGGCCTGGTGTGTCAGGCTTGCCCAGAGCGTGTTCTTCTGCCGGTTGCGGGCCGCTGTGATCAGCCGGGCAACGGGATTGTCAGGCACGCCACGTTTAGGCCAGGTCCGCACACACGGCATCTTCGGCCGCACCAATGTCGCGGTTGCGGGAAGCCAGGATCGGGACCAGCCGCCCAGAACTGCTGCGGTCCACCCGTTCGGCGGCCCGCCCGGCATCCAAAGGGTCCGGCCCGCCGGTCCTTCACCGGGCGCGAGCATCGGTGGAAGCACGGGACGCGCTTCGACCAAGGCGCCAAGCGCCGACGGGGTGCGCGCCGCCCAGTCAAGGGCTGCATCAGGTCGGCCACTTCGATCACGAAGTACCCGCCCAGCCGTTCCTTGGTGTCGGCGAAGGGGCCGTCCTTGACCTCGCGCTTGCCGTCGCGGATGCGCAGCGTCGTGACCGCAGGGGACCCTGCAGCCCGTCGCCTTTCACGATGATGCCCGCCTGCGCCATACCCCCACAAAGGCGGTCCAGCTGCCCCACGGCTCGCCCGCCTGCGCCGGGTCGTTGCGGCGGGCAAAGTCTTCGGCGGTCTCGTCTAGGATCAGCATGAACTGCAGGGGGTGTCCTCCTGTGTGTCGGGATATATCGCGGATGGGCAAGAAGGCCTTTCGCCATCGCGGCACTGTGGCGGCTGATGGCGAAAAGGTCGGCGGCGATGACCACGACCTTGGCCAAGATGATGACTTGTGGCGCGCCCACTGCAGCAAGGACTTCGTGGACCACATCACCGGTCCATAAGGCGACATAGGCCACCAGAGAGGCGCCAAGGACCGGCATCGCTCTTGTCCTGCACAGCAGCATCAGCACACCGCCCGCAAGCCCGCCGAAGACCCTGATCGGCCGTCAGGCCAGATGCGATCAGGCTGTCCGCCGTTGCCGTGGCCAAGCCCGCGAACTGGACCGCGCCAAAGAGGTTCCAGGCAATGCCGCCCGGACTTGCGGCACTTGGCCAGACGGGCGCGCGGGATGATGGGTCGTTCAGCGTATCTGTGTGGACATGGTGCCTTCGGTCTGTGCGAAGCATCCGCGGTGGAGGCTTCTGACAGCATGACACATGGGACCCGCGATTTTGGACAGACACGGGAATCTCTTCAAGGCCGACGCCGTCTTTCGTGACCAGCGGGGACGAAGTGGAAGTTGACCCTGGCGGGTCACGCTTTTGGCGTAGCCCCGGGGCGCGGCGGCCTGTCAGCCTTGATCTGGTCTGGACAGGCCCAGGATCACACGCGCCTGATCAGGCGTTGCCACAGGGCGATCATGCCGGTCGCAGATATCGACGACCCTGCGGACCAGAGCCGCATTTGACGGCGCCAGCCGGGATCGGTCGAGGCGGACGTTATCCTCCAGTCCCGTCCGGGCATGGCCGCCAGCGGCGACGGACCATTCGTTCAGCGTGATCTGGTGCGGCCCGATCCCCGCCGCGCACCACTCTGATCCGGGCAGAAGGCGTTCGACCGTGCGGACATAGTAATCGAAGACGTCGCGATCAGCCGGCATGGCGTTCTTCACGCCCATCACGAACTGGACATAAGCCGGCGCTTTCAGCCGGCCGTCGCGCTGCATCGCGGCGGCCTGGTGGATGTGGGAGAGGTCGAAGCACTCGATCTCGGGCTTGATGTCGTAGGTCAGCATTTCCGAGGCAAGCCAGTCGACAAGGTCCGGCGGGTTTTCGTAGACGCGGGTCGGAAAGTTGTTCGACCCGACCGAAAGCGACGCCATGTCGGGCCGAAGGGGCAGCATCCCGCCCCGCGCCTTGCCCGCGCCCGAGCGGCCTCCGGTCGAGAACTGGATGATCATGCCAGGGCAGTGCTTTTGCACGCCCTCTTTCAGACGGGCGAACTTTTCGGGGTCTGCGGAGGGCGTCTCGTCGTCGTTCCTGACATGGGCGTGGACGATGGTGGCCCCGGCCTCGAAGGCCTCATGCGTGGACTCCACCTGTTCCGACACGGTGATCGGCACGGCAGGGTTGTCGGCCTTTTTCGGCAGGGAGCCGGTGATGGCGACGCAGATGATGCAGGGCTTGCTCATGCGGGGGCCAGGATGAAGTCGTGTTCCACAAGAAAGAAGGGTCTGTCGAAACCTGACTTCGCGATCTCGGCGGGGTCGGTGATCTTCTGGAAGCTGGCCAGCAGGCTTTCCTTCACGCCGAAGACCGCGTCCGAGGTGATGTAGGGATCGTCGGGGTCGAAGATGTGGGTCACCAGGCGGGCATGGGCCGGGGCTTCGATGATGTAGTGGAGATGCGCGGGGCGGAAGGGGTGGCGGCCGAGGGCTTTCAGCAGTTGGCCCACGGGGCCGTCGTCGGGGATCGGGTAGAATTTGGGCTTCACTCCCTTGAACCAGTAGCTGCCGTCCGGCCCGGTGCGGAAGACGCCGCGCAGGTTGAAGTCGGGCTGGATGCCCTTTTGCTGGACGTCGTAGAAGCCTTCGTCGTTGGCCTGCCAGACGTCGATCTTGGCGTTGGCAAGGGGTGTGCCGTCGGTGGAGCGGATCGTGCCGCGGACCAGCATCGGGTCGCCCTTCTGGTCAAGGCAGATGTCCGATCCCATCGGCAATTCCGGTGCGTCGGCGACGTGGAAGGGGCCGAGGACGGTGGATTCCGACGCGCCGGAGGGTTTGCGGTTGTTGATCGCGTCGACCAGCATCGAGACGCCGGTCACGTCGGAGAGAAGGATGAATTCCTGCCGCCAGTCGGTGCACATGTGGCCGGTGGCGGTCAGGAACTTGATCGCTTCGAACCACTCGGCCTCGGTTGGTTCGATTTCCTTCACGGCAGCGTGGAGGTGGCGGGTGAGGATTGCCATGACTTCGGCAAGCCGGGCGTTCGACGCCTTGGCGTTGCGGGAGATGACGACCTCGGCAGAGGTCGCTTCGGTAAAGAACCCTTGTTCGGTCATGTCAGTGCCCCAGGATTGCGCGGAGAGTGCGGGTGAGGTCGGCCTCGGCGGTGGGTGATGCGGTCTGGCTGCGCCAGGCGACGTGCTGGTCCGGGCGGACAAGGAGGCAGCCGCCGTCCTTGATGTCGCGCACCTTGTGCCAGTCGCCGACGTGGTCTTCAAAGTCGGCACGGGGTCCGATGGTGATGGCGCGGACGGGCAGGTTCAGGGCCTTGGCGGCAGCTTCGGCGGCCTTGACCCAAGCCTCGCCACCGATGCCGGTGATCAGGGTGAACTTGCCTTTGCCGCAGAGGTCGAGGGTGGAGTGCTTCTTGCCGTTCCGGTCGTAGACCCAGGCGTGGGGCAAGCGCGCGCCCGGCGTGGTGGTGGGGTGGTAGTAAAGCTCCATGTTCTCGCCCACCGGCGCGGTTGTGCCGTCGCTGACCACGGCCCCGGAGGCGTAGCGCTGGTTCATCTCGACCCCGTGGCAGTCGAACTCGTAGCGTTTGAAGTCGATGGCTTTGCGCAGCGCCTCGCGTTGGGCTTCGCCTGCCGGGGTGGCGTCGCAGCGGGCGGCCATCGAAGCCTCGATCCGGTCGTGATCGACGCCGCCGTCCATGCCGAGGGCTTCGAAGATCGGTCCGAACTCGGCGATCGACTGGTTGGCGCGGGTGACGATCTGGCGGGCGATGGGCGCGCGTTCGGTGGAGTAGCTGTCGAGGAGTTTGGGCGTTGCCTGGCCTTTGAGGACGGCGGCGAGTTTCCAGGCGAGGTTGAAGGCGTCCTGGATCGAGGTGTTGGAGCCAAGGCCGTTTGACGGCGGGTGCCGGTGGGCCGCGTCGCCCATGATGAAGACGCGGTCCTTCTGCATGTGAGTGGCGAAACAGTTGTTCACCGTCCAGGTGTTGGCCGAAATCAGGTCGATCTCAAGGTCCGGCACGCCCACCAGCTGCCGGGCGACCTGGGTTGCCATCGCCTCGTCGACCACGGGGGCGGGCTGGTTGATGTCGTAGCCCCAGACGATCAGCCATTCGTTCCAGGGGCGGACCATGCGGACAAGGCCCATGCCGATGCCGCCGACGTCGGCGCCGGGCTGCATGACCCAGTAAAGGACGGATGGGCGGTGGGCGACGTAACGCGACAGGTCGGCGCGGAAGAGGATGTTCATCGACCCGCCGACGCCCATCTTGCCTTCGAAGGGGAGGCCCGCGTGTTCGGCCACAAGGGAGTTCCCGCCGTCCGCGCCGACAAGGTATTTCGAGCGGATCGTCAGGTCCTTGCCCGTCAGGCGGTCGCGGCAGGTGGTGGTGACGCCCTCGGCATCCTGAACGTGGCTGAGGTATTCGGTGGACATGCGCGGCTGCGCGCCACGCGAGCAGGCGGTCTTGAAGAGGATCGGCTCCATGAAGGTCTGGGGCAGGTCGTTCATCTCGCAGGGGGAAGCGCGCAGGTGGCGGGCTTTGGATTCGGGGCTGGTGCCCCAGGATTGCATCCGGCCCAGTTCCTCACCGGCGAGGGAGACGCAGAAGACGTTGTTGCCCATCAGGTGTTGCGGGGCGGCGTGGAGCATCGCCTCGGCTTCGACCTCGGGGCCAAGGTCGCGGAGGACCTCCATCGTGCGCTGGTTGGTGATGTGGGCGCGGGGCGTGTTGGCAAGCCAGCGGTAGCGGTTCACCACAAGGGTCTCGACGCCGGAGGAGGCCAGGAGTGCGGCGGTGGCGGACCCGGCGGGGCCGGTGCCGATGATGAGAACGTCAGTGGTGATGTCGGCGGTCATTTTGTGCTCCCAAGGGTCAGGGGCCGCCCGGTCGGTGCCGGGCGGACTTTGGTCAATCAGGCCGGAATCCAGCCGTAGCGGGCGGTGTCTTTCCCGGCGTAGTCGGGATCGAGATAGATGAAGAGTCGGGTGATCTTGCCGTCCTTCACGGTAAAGCAGTCGCACCAGCGGCCTGCGCCCCATTTCGGGCTGTCGGCCATCCAGGGGCCGTCGCGGTGCTGGCCTTCGGAGGTGCCTTCGACGGCGAAACTGTCGCTGCCGTTCATGTGCCAGGTGAAGCCGTCGTAGTGATGCTTGATCGCCTTCAGTGTGCCGCCGACGTCGGTGAACATCTGGATGACCTCTGCCTTGCCCCTGGCGACACCCCATTTCGGGAAGAAGACTTCGGCATCGTCGGAGAAGTGATCAAAGAGGCCGAGGCCGGTGGTGGGCGACACGCCGCCCGCATCGAGGGATTTCAGGTAGCTGATCGCGATGGCCTTGCGGTCGTCGTCGGTCATGTCGGGCTCCTTTCGTCGGTGAGGATGAGGCGGCGCTGGACGGGGAAGAGGGAAAGGCCGGTGCGGTCGTGGATCAGGCCCCAGAGACCGCGCGGGGCAAAGAGCATGGTGGCGATGGCGAGAAGGCCGAGGGCGAGGAGATACCAGCTGCCATAATCGGCGAAGGCGGTCTGCAGGCCCCAGAAGACGAGGACGCCGAGGATCGGGCCTTCGAGCCTGCCTATCCCGCCGATGACGGCGATGAAGATGACGTAGGCGGTCCAGTTGGTGACGGAGAAGGCCGCGTCGGGCGAGACGCGGGCGGTCTGGACGTAGATCAGCGCCCCGACAAGGCCGGTCATCGTGGCGGCGGACAGAAAGACCAGCCATTTGACGCGGGCGGCATCGACGCCGACGGATCGCGCGGCGTTGTCGTTGTCGCGCACGGCCGCAAGGGCGAGCCCGGTGCGCGAGCGCAGGAGTGCATAGATCGCGGCCATCGTGCCAACAGCAAGCGCGAGGGCGAGCCAGTAGGCGAGGACATCGCGGGCGGCGGCGTCCCTGAGGCCGAAGAGGCTCGCGATGGCCTCGACCCCTATGATGTCCGAAGTCGCCTCGCGTGGGAGCGAGGTGCCGGTGCCGCCGCCGAGGGTCTTCCACTGGGCGATGAGAAGGCGCGTGACCTCGGCGATGACCCAGGTGCCGATGGCGAAGTAGGCCCCCGCGAGGCGGAAGGCGAAAAAGGCCATCGGGATGGCGAGGAGGAAGGCGGCGGCTCCGCCGAGGAGGATGGCGGGGACGGGGTCCCAGCCCCAGAGGATGACGCCTGCGAACATCGCGTAGGCTCCGATCCCGACGAAGGCCTGTTGGCCAACGCTGACCATGCCGCCGAACCCCGCGATCAGGTTCCAGAGCTGGGCGAGGGTCAGCATGGTCAGGATGAAGAACAGGTCCTGGATCAGACTGCGCGAGGCGAAGGCGGGGAGGATGAGGCCAAGCGCGATCAGCGCAAGGGCGGCAATGCCGGCGAAGGTCGAGGCGCGGGTGCGGGTGGTGACGGTGTGCGGCATCAGTCCACCGCCCTTGGGAACAGGCCACGCGGGCGGATCAGGAGGACGATCAGGAAGGCGATATGCCCGGCCAGGATCTGCCATTCCGGGTTGATCTGCGCGCCGAAGGTCTGGGCGACGCCGATGATGGCTCCGCCAGCCAGGGTGCCCCACAATGACCCCAGGCCGCCGATGATCACGGCCTGGAAGGCATAGAGGAGGCGCGCGGGGCCGATGGACGGATCGAAGTTCGAGCGCATCCCCAGGTAAAGCGCGGCGACGGTGACGATGACCATCGCAAGGCCGGTTGCGATGGCGAAGACGGATTTCGGGTTCAGACCCATCAGGCTGGCGGTGGTCGGGTCGTCCGAGACGGCGCGGAAGGCGCGGCCGAGGGCGGTGGAGTAGAAGATCCGGTTCAGGAGGAAGATCGCGGCAACCGCGCTGGCGAAAGTGAGGAGCGGGAGGGTGCCGACAGTGACCGGGCCGAGGTCGATGGAGGCGCTTTCAAGGGCTCCGACCGACAGGCGCTGGCTGTCGGCGCTGAAGACCTCCAGCATCCCGTTCTGAAGTGCGACCGAAAGGCCGAAGGTCACAAGAAGGGGTGGCAGAATGTCCTTGCCGAGGACCCGGTTCAAGACGAAGCGTTGCAGCGCCCAGCCCGCAGCGAACATCAGCGGGGCGGCGATGAGGGCCGCGAGGAAGGGGTTAAGTCCCAGGGTGGCGGTGATGAGCAGTATTGCGAAAGCCGCGAAGACGATGAGGTCGCCGTGGGCGAGGTTGACCAGCCGCATGATGCCGAAGACGAGGCTGAGGCCTGCAGCGAAAAGGGCATAAAGCCCGCCGAGGAGGATGCCCTGAACGAGGACGTCAAGCCAGATCATCGGGCGCCTCGTGGGTCGGGACGGTTATTGAATCGAGCGCCTTGCGGCGCGTGCCTTTTGTCTCGCCTTTTGCGCGCGAAGGGCGCGCAACGGCTCGGGTGATTGCCTCCGGCGGGGATATTTGGGGACAGATGAAAGTCGCGGTCATGCCGCTTGTCCGAAATAGGCGGCGTGGATCGCTTCGCGGGTGACATCCTTTGCCGGTGCGGTCAGGGTAATCCGGCCCTCCATCATGCAGTAGACGCGGTCGGCGACGGAGAGGGCGCGGGAGATGTCCTGTTCGACGATGATCACGGCCGCGCCGGTCGCGCGGATCGCGGGGAGGGCGGCGTAGATGTCGCGGATGACGACGGGAGCAAGGCCGAGGCTGATCTCGTCGCAAAGGAGAAGTTCGGGGTTGGACATCAGCGCGCGGCCGATGGCGACCATCTGCTGCTGGCCGCCGGACAGGGCGGTGCCGGGGGAGTGGCGGCGCTCTTTCAGGATGGGGAAGAGGGAATAGATTTCCTTCAGCGACCAGCGGCCGGAGCCTTTGCGGACCTGGCCGCCGATCAGGAGGTTTTCTTCGACGCTGAGTGAGGGGAAAAGCTTGCGGCCTTCGGGGACCATGGCGATCCCGCGCTGCAGGATCTGGTCTGCGGGCATGGTGCCGATGGGGGTGCCGTTGTGCAGGATCATGCCGGGGGCGTTGCGAAGGACGCCGGTTATGGATCGCATCAAGGTGGATTTGCCAGCACCGTTCGCGCCGATGATCGCGACGCATTCGCCGGGGTCGACGTGGAGGTCGATGCCGAAGAGGGCCTTGAACTGGCCGTATTGGGCGGTGAGGCCGTGGGTGGAGATGAGGTGGGACATCAGACCTCCATCCCGAGGTAGATTTCGCGGACGTCTTTCGACGCCATGATGGTTTCGGGGTCGCCGATCCCGATGACGCGGCCGAAGTCGAGGACGAGGAGGCGCTCGACGACAGAGTTCAGGGCGTGGAGGACGTGTTCGATCCAGATGATCGTGACGCCCTTGGCATGAAGGCCCCTGATCGTGGCGACCAGCGCCTGGCATTCGCCCTCGGTCAGGCCGCCCGCGATTTCATCGAGGAGGAGAAGCTCGGGGCCGGTGGCCATCGCGCGGGCAAGTTCCAGGCGTTTTCGGTCGAGGAGCGAGAGGGTTCCGGCAAGCTGGTTGGCTTTCGGCAGAAGCTCGGTATCGCGCAGGATCGCGACACATTGGTCGGCAACCTCGGCCTCGCGCTTGTTCTGGCCGTAGGCGGCGGCGGTGAGGAGATTTTCGAAGGTGGTCAGGCCCTCGAAGGGTTGGGGGATCTGGAAGCTGCGGCCTAGCCCCAGGCGGACGCGGTCCATGGCGGGGGAGCGGGTGACGTCGTGGCTGAGGAGGGTGATGGTTCCGGCGTCGGGCAGGATGTTGCCGGTGATCAGGTTGAAGAGGGTGGATTTGCCGGCGCCATTCGGGCCGATGATGCCGAGCGCCTGACCCTTGGGGATGGAAAAGCTGACGTTGTCGGTCACCTTGAGGGCGCCGAAGTTTTTCGAGACGTTGACGAGTTCGAGAACGGTCACGGGCGGGGTCCTGAAAGAGGCCCCGGGTCAAGCCCGGGGCGCGAGGTTGGTTTGGCTGCCGTCAGGCCAGCGCCTCCATCGTGCCGCCGGTCGGGATGGCAGGGGCGGTCTGGTTGTCGACGATCACAAGGTCGAAGGTCCCGCCCTCTTTCCGCCGCCACTGGCCGCCGACCAGCGGGGTCTTGGTGACGTTGGTCTTGGCGAAGTCCGGCACGCCTTCACCGTTCCAGGCGACCTTGCCGACCATCGTGTCGAGGTCGGTCGCGGCGATGGCGGCGGCCACGGCATCCGCATCGGTCACGTCCGAGACGCGGCCCATCACGTTCGATGCCACCTCGAACAGCGAATGGACAAAGCCGATCGGCTGGGTCCAGGGGCGGCTGGTCTTGGCGGTGAAGTCGGCCGCCAGTTCCGCTGCCGACTGGCCGGTGAGCGAAGACTTGAACGGGTGGGTGTTCGACCACCAGACCTCGGACGAGAGGTTGTGGCCAGCCTCGCCCAGGGCTTCCACGGACTGCGGAAAGAGGATGGCCTTGGCGACGGTGATGATCTTGGGGTTGAAGCCCTGCTGCAGCGCCTGGTTGCGGAAGGTGGTGAAGTCGGGCGGGATCACGACGCCGGTGACGATCTCGGCATTGGCGGCTTTGAAGGCGTTGATCTGGGCGGTGAAGTCGTCGTTCAGGTTCTGGTAGCGACCGGGGTCGTTCAGGGTATAGCCCTGTGCGGCGAAACCGGGACCGACGCCCACGTTCGGGTCACCCCAGGCGTTGCCGTCGCCGTCGTTGGGGAAGAGGCCGCCGACCTGCTTGTTGGTCGGAATCTGGTTCCACATGTTCAGGAAGACGGCGATGACGTCTTCGAGGCCCCAGAAATAGTGGAAGGCGTAGTTGAAGGGCTTCCACGAGGCCGGGTCCCCGGGGTTGCCTTGCTGGCCGATGAACCAGGGCTGCCAGGGGGCCTTGGTGGAGATGACGGGCATCCCTTCCGCCTCGCAGGTCGTTGCGACGGGGTTGGTGGTTTCGGGGGTCGAGGCGACGATCATCAGGTTGATCTCGTCATCGACGATCAGTTCCTTGGCGACCGAGGCAGCGCGGTTCGGGTCGGACTGGCTGTCCTTGACGATGACCTCGAAGTTCTGGCCCACTTCCGTCGCAAGGAAGGCCTCGATGTTGTAGGCGTCGCTTTCGGCGAAACCTGCCAGGGGGCCGGACTGCGGGCTGACATAGCCGATGCGGATCTTCGCCCCTTGCGCGATGGCGGGGGCGAAGAGGCCGGGGGTGGCGAGGGCGAGGCCGGTGGCGGCGCCGGATGTCAGAAGCGTGCGTCTGGTGATCATGGTCGTTCCTCCCTTTTTTGGTTGGCTTCAGGCGGGGCAATGCCCGTCGAAAGCCTGTTGCAGCAGCTGTCGGATGCCGTCGCGGGTGACGGGGCGCGGGTTGGCGTAGGGGTTCTTCGTGGCGATCTCGGCCGCGCGGTCGAGGTCCTGGGCGGTCAGGCCAAGGTCAAAAAGGCGCATCGGGGCGTTCACCGATTTGGCGAAGTGCCAGAGGCCTTTCCCGGCGGAGCCGTGGCCGAAGGTGTCGGCGATGGGGTTCAGCAAGTCACCGACGGCGGGTTCGTTGTAGGCGGTGGTATGGGGTAGCAGGACGGCGTGAGTCTCGGCGTGGGGCAAGCCGAAGCTGCCGCCAAGGACATGGGCCAGCTTGTGATGCAGCGCCATCGTCACCTGACCAAGGGTCAGCGAGCAGCCCCAGGCGGCGTAAAGCGCCTTGGCGCGGGCTTCGGCGTTTTTCGGGTCCTGGATCAGGACCGGAAGGGCATCGCGGAAGGCGGTCATCGCGTCGCGCGACAGGGCCTCGGTCACCGGGTTGCGGTCGGGGGCGTAGAAGCCCTCCATCGCGTGGGCGATGGCGTTGAGGGCAGAGGTGACGGTCAGGGCGACCGGCAGGGTGAGGGTCAGGTCGACGTCATAGACCACCACCTCGGGCCGGATCGCGGGATCGCGGCGGGTGGTTTTCTCTCCCCCGGCAGTTTCGCCGAGGATGTCGGTCATTTCGGACCCCGCGTAGGTGGTGGGGATCACGACCTGGTCGGCCCCGGTGCGGACAGCGATGGCCTTGCCAAGGCCGGTAGTCGAGCCGCCGCCGAGGGAGACGACACAATCGGCCTTTGCGGCGTGGAAAGCGGCGATGGCTTCCTCGGTCACCTCGACCGGGGTGTGCATGGTGGCCCCGGCAAAGACTCCAGCGGCCTTGTCACCAAGCTTGTCGGCGAGGGCCTGCGCTTCGGCTTGCTGATGCGAGGTGGAAAGGACAAGGGCGCGGGTGTGGCCGAGGCGGGCGACCTCGTCCGGGACCTGCGCAAGGGTGCCGTGGCCGAAGACGACGCGGGTGGTGAGGCCGGGGAAGGTGAAGGGACGGGTCATCGGGGGGCCTCCAGTCGTGGTGTGCGGCCTTGGGCGAGGTCGGTGAGGAGGCCGTCAAGGAGGGCGATTTCGGTGGGGGAAACTTCGTGCGGGCGGGCGGGGAAGACGTCGGCCCGCAGCATGGCCTCGGCTTGCCCGAGGTCGGTGACGGTTTCGGCGAAGGCCTGAACGGGAATCCACGGATCGGCGCTTCCTGAGGACAGGTAGACGGGAAGGCCGGAGGGCAGGTTTGCGGGCCGTGTGTCGCCGGGCAAGCCGACGCGGCAGCCGGTGAAAGCCGCCACAGCGTCGGGAATGGCCTGGCCGGTGAAGGCGTGTTCAAGCGACAGGCAGGCGCCCTGGCTGAAACCGGCGAGGACGAGGGGGAGGCCGGGAGCCTTGGCGCGCAGGTCGGTGATGGCTTGGGCGATGCCTTGCAGGGAGGCGGAGAGTTCGGTCCGCGTCGCATCGGTCAGGGGGTCGATGGCGCGGGCGGTGTACCAGCTTTTGCCCTTGGCCCGGGGCAGGGCGAAGGCGACGTCGGGCGCGGAGAGGCGGTGGATCACCGCCGCCTCCATCTCCTCCGGGCTTTGGTTGCGGCCGTGGACGAAGATGCAAAGCACCTTCGCCCTGGCCGGAGCCGCGCCGAGGAAGACGATGTCCGCGATGCCCGGCATCAGAAGTTGGCCGCTTCCAGGCCCGCTTCCATCTCGGCCTGGCGGTCGGCGAACCACGGCGGGAAGACCAGCGACTTGCCGATGGCGTCGGCGGGTTCGTCCTTGGCCCAGCCTTCGGGAACGGTCCAGGCCAGTTCGAACATCGCGCCGCCGGGGCTACGCATGTACATCGACTTGAAGTACATCCGATCTTTTTGTTCGCTGACGTCGGTGTAGCCCATGCCTTCGAGGCGGGCCTTGAGGGCGATCTGGTTGTCTTCGTTCCCGGTGTTGAAGGCGAGGTGGTGGACCGTGCCACCGGCCAGCGTCCAGGTGCCCTGCGGGCTGTCGCGGTCGGTGATGAGCTCGATCACCGAGCGCAGGCCGTCGTTCTGCGGCACGATCCACATGCTGCCGTTGGCATCGGTGCCTTCGCGGCGGAACTGCATGCCGATATCCAGGAATTCCTCCATCGTGCCGGCATCCATCACGGCGACGGCCCCGCCATAGATGCCCTTGATCGCGACCTGGGCGGTGGTGCCCTGCGCCTCGTTCACGATGGGTTTGCGGGGGTCGTCGGGGTTTTCCACCAGCTCGTGCGGGATGCCGCAGGGATGGGCGAACATCACGCGGGTCAGGCCGAAGCGTTCCCCTTTGGTGGCCGGGATGCCGTGCCTGTTCAGCCGGTCGACCCAGTAATCCGCCGCCCCGACCGGGATCGCCTGCATGATGGTGCGGGTCTGGTTGGTGCCGCGGCGGCCGAAGATGCCGGGTTTCTTGAACGGGAAGGTGGTGATGATGGTCGAGGCGTCGCCGTGCTTTGAGCCGTAATAGAGGTGATAGACGGGCAGCACCCCGTCGAACAGCACCGTGCGCTTGACCGAATAAAGCCCAAGCGCCTTGGTGTAGAAGTCATAGTCTTCCTGCACGCCATGCGTGCTCATCGTCAGGTGGTGATAGCCGGAGACGAGGGCCATAAGCGTCATCCTTCTGTTGGGTGGTCTGCTGGTTGAAGTGAAACGGCGGGCTCGCGGTCAAGGATCAGCCCAACGTCAAGGGTGAAGCCAGAGCCGGCGGGGCTGAACTCGCCCACGAGGCCCGGTTTGACGGCAAAGAGGGCGTCGCGGCCGATGGCCGGGTCGCTGCCGTCGAAGATGGCGGTCACCAGGCGACGATGGTCCGCAGCCGTGACGGCAAAATGGATATGGGCAGGCCGGTCAAGGGACAGGCCGATGCGGCGTGCCAATTGGCCGACCGGACCGTCGCCGGGCAAGGCATAACCGCCCGGCCGGACGGTGCGAAAGTGGAAGCGACCCTTCGCATCGGTCCGGAAGCGCCCGCGCAGATTGTGCTCGGGCTGGTTGTCCGGGTCCTGATTTTCATAGCGCCCCTCGGCATTGGCGTGCCAGACCTCGACCTGCGCTCCGGGCAGCGGCTCGCCCGCGGGTCCGGTGACGCGGCCCGTCACGGCCAATGGTGCCCCCTGACCGTCACGGCAAAGGTTGGCGCCCAAATCAAGTGCGGGAGCATCGTCGCGGTAGAAGGGGCCGGGAAGTGTAGACGGCGTTACGCCTTTGCCGGTTCCGGCACCGTCGCAGAGGACGCCGTCCGAAAGACCGAAGATGTCGGCCAGAAGCACCCATTCCTGACGGCGGGCGTCGGTCGCATAGCCGACGTCGGTCAGGAACTGGACCAGCGCGTCCAGTTCGGCCGGTGAGGGACGCAGCGTGGCGATGACAGCGAAGACGTGGGCCACGATCAGGCGCACCGCCTCGGCCAAGCGGCCGGGTGCGGCGGTGTCCAGCCGGTGCCGCAGCTCTGCTGCGACCCGCTCGCTTTCGGAACTGGGGCCATGCCCGTCCATTCGCCATCCCTCCCGTGGTGAAAGAAGGCTAGGCTGACCCGTCGGGCTGAGTGATGACTTTATGGAAAATCAATATACCATTCCGGTATGAAACTGAACGAAGCGCATCTGATGCAGCTTTCCGCCGTGGTGGATGCCGGCAGCGTCAGCAAAGGCGCTGCTGCGCTTGGCCTGTCCCAACCGGCCCTGTCGAGGTCGCTGGCACAGCTGGAGGCGCGGGTTGGCAAACCGCTGTTCATCCGCGACCGGCGACCGCTGCAGGCCACGCCGCTGGGACTGCAGCTTGCAGCGCACGGGCGACGCATTCTGCTGGAAAGCCGCCGCGCGACAGAGGCGGTGCAAAGCCTGCTGCGGGGCACCCGGGGCCTGGTGCGCGTGGGGGGCGTGCCATTCTTCATGGATGCGATGATCAGCCGGATCATCGCGGCATTCCAGAACCAGCATCCCGACGTGGATTTCGAGCAAAGCTACGGAAATCTTGCAGAAGTGGCGTCCGGTCTGCGGGCGGATCAGCTGGACATCGGCATCGTGCCCCTGGGCCTGTCGGGCGAACCGGAAGGGCTGTCGTTCCGGGCAATCCTTGCGGCGCGCAATGTGGTCTGCTGCAGGGTCGGGCATCCGTTACAGCACAGCAAGCGCCTGTCGACGGGGGAATTGGGCCGATACCCTTGGATCGCGCCACTGCCCGGCTCGCCCCTTCTGGCGGACCTTTTCGCCATCCGCTCGTCACTGGGGTCGATCGAGCTGAACATCCGCTACTCGGGCGGGTCGTTGCTTTCGGTCATAAACTACATGTCGGAAACGGATGCCCTTGCCATCCTGCCGTTCTCGGTCTGGTTTGCGGAACGCAAGCAGAACCGTATTGCCGTCCTGCCCGTCGACATTCCCCAACCGCAGCGCAACCTCGGAATTCTTCGGGGCGCAGGGCCGCGAACGAACCCCGCTGCCGAGGCGTTTGCGGACTTCGTCGTGCAGTCCTTCGAAACCATGCAGCAGCTTATCTCGCGGCACGAGAATGCTGTCGTATGGCGGCGCTGAACGGGATCTGAAGCGGCGGGTGACACAGGGCACTGCTCAAATTCCTTGCAACCACGCAGGGCCGATCTCGTTCAGACAGCGTGGTGTTCGAGAACAAGCTCAAGTGCACGACAGGCTGTCCGAAACACTGCGTCAGCGTTGACATGCCGCTGCCAAGATTTTCCGCAGCATGTCTCCGCATCCGCACCACGGATCAGTGCCAGACACACCGCGTCACCCCGAAACTCCCGCGTCGGTCTGTTCCTGCTTCCCAGGGAACACTTCAAGGCTCCGGAGTTGCTGCTCTGCACAAGACAGGGGCAAGCCCAGACACGCACCGCGACCGTTGCAGGGAAACAACTGGTTGACGATCCACATTGCTCGGATTTGGGAGGGCGCAATTGGCTCTGTTGCAAACCAGGCGCATCCCTACTACAGCGCGATGCTGCGCGACACACGCCACTCACTGGACGATGCCGAGCGCGCAGGGTTGCGGGACCTAGCGTCGAGCCCGGGCGGCTTCACGCTGGTGGTGGAACTCGCGGAGGCCTACCTTGCGACCTATTTGAAGGTGACCATCGCAGGCTACCCGCTCCGCTTGCGGGCCGATAAGCTGGCGACGGTCGACCTGGCACAGACCGAGGATTCGCGCAGCGAGGAGGTTCGCGACTTCATCGTCCACCGCGAGGGTCAGATCGGCCTGATCGTGGCGCAGGCGCTGGCGGGCCTGAGCAAGGTCGAGATCGACGTCCTGCACCTGGCGAGCCACTTCCCGCCGGACCAAATGTGCTTGGCTGGCTCTGCAGCGCGGCAGGTGTGGAGCACCCCGACCTGAAGACGACGCCTGATGACCGGGAGGGCCCATGGGACGCCGTGACAGCCCGCTTGGTCGGTCTCCGCCTGCTGGCCGAGACGAAAACTACGGGACCCTACCGCCTGCACCGGATGGTACTGGATCATTTTGCGGCGGGGGGCCTGGATGGACCGATTGGCGCGGGATCGGGAGGTGGTAATCTAAGCTGTAGGCAGTTGGAAGCGCGATGGAAGTGGAGGGGTTTGGGTGGCGGGCGCGCCCCGAGACCTGAAGTGCGTTCTGGCCTTCCTTCTCTGCGCTGATCGACACATTTTTGGCTGAGGGATGCGTTGACGACACTGTGCTGTCTGAGTGATTGCTTGCACCTCAATCTGCATTATTCGGCAAGGGAAGATATGCCCGACACATCGTGGGCTGGCGGGTCAGCACCTCGGCATATGCGGGGTTCGTTCTAGATGCCTTGGAGCAGGCGGTGCATGATCGCCGACCCGGAAAAGGGCATGGGACTGGTTCACCACAGCGACCGCGGCAGCCAGTATCTGTCCATCCGTTACACGGAACGCCTCGCAGAAGCAGGTATCGAACCCTCAGTCGGCAGCGTCGGCGACAGCTATGACAATGCACTGGCCGAGAC
>NZ_JAXMMF010000129.1:0-37231 GCF_034366665.1 Tabrizicola sp.
GGCCCCCGCCAAGCCGGGGGCCCGACCGCAGGTCAGAGTGCGACCTCAGTTGTCGTCCTTGTCGTCGTCACGGTCGTCGTCACGGTCGCCGCCATTGTCGTCATCGCGGTCGTCGTTGCTGTCGTCATCATCATCATCATCATCGTCATCGTCATGGTCCGAGCCATGATCGTCATCATCATCGTCGTCGTCATCATCGCCGTCCTCGAAGTCCTTGCGGACAGTCTTCACGTCCTTGCCGGTGCGGCCCGCGTCATCGCTGTCCGCTGCCTCGTTTTCCTGCTTGATGATCTCTCCGGTCGCGTTGTCATAGACGACCTCGACCTTGCGGCCGTCCCTGATCGCCTCGACCTTGGTCTGGGTCGGGCCGATCTTCACTTCCACGAACGTGTAGCCCTGGGCCAGGTAGTCATCGGCCAGCTTGACGCCATCGATCGCGGCGAACGCGGCACCGGCCGAAAGGGCAAGTGCGGCGGTATAGGTCAGGAGTTTGGTTCTCAGCTTCATCAGGTGATCTCCTCGGGTTGCGGGTCCAGCTCGTCCAGGGGCCGCATGACCACCGTCGAGAGCATGAGAGGAGAAAGCCGCATCCCGGCCGGGCTTACCATTGCACGGCGGTTTAGGGGATGGGGCCTAGGCCGGCGGTTTGCGGCAATAAACCCAGGTTTACGCCAAATCCCCTGCCAGACCCGGCCAAGCCGCGTTGTGGCGAGGGGGGACGCCCGCCGCAGCCCCGAATCGCCGAAATGCGAAAGGCCCGCGGCAGGGTGCCACGGGCCTTGATCAGTCGAAAGTTTAGGGCCGTCAGACCTTCATCTGGAAACCAAGGTGCTTGGCCACCGTGAAGATGTCCTTGTCGCCCCGGCCGCACATGTTCATCACGATGATCTGGTCCTTGGGCAGCGTCGGGGCCAGCTTCATGACCTGCGCCAGCGCATGGGAAGGCTCCAGCGCCGGGATGATTCCCTCCAGCTTGCAGCACAGCTGGAACGCCTCCAGCGCCTCGGCGTCGGTGATCGACACATATTCGGCGCGGCCCACGTCATGCAGCCAGGAATGTTCCGGCCCGATGCCGGGATAGTCGAGGCCCGCGCTGATGCTGAAACCCTCCAGGATCTGCCCATCGGCATCCTGAAGAAGGTAGGTCCGGTTGCCATGCAGCACGCCCGGCCGCCCGCCGGTCAGGCTGGCGCAATGTTCCATCCGGTCATCGACGCCCTTGCCGCCTGCCTCGACCCCCACGATCCGCACCGACTTGTCGTCGAGGAACGGGTAGAACAGCCCCATCGCGTTGGACCCACCGCCAATGGCCGCGACCAGGACGTCGGGCAGGCGACCTGCGCCCTCCTGCTCCTCCAGCTGCCAGCGGACTTCCTTGCCGATGATCGACTGGAAGTCGCGCACCATCGCCGGATAGGGATGCGGCCCCGCCACCGTGCCGATGCAATAGAAGGTGTCGCGCACGTTGGTCACCCAGTCGCGCAGCGCGTCGTTCATCGCGTCCTTCAGTGTGCCGCGGCCAGAGGTGACGGGGATCACCTCGGCCCCCAGAAGCTTCATCCGGAAGACGTTCGGCGCCTGCCGTTCGACATCATGCGCGCCCATGTAGACCACGCACTGCAGCCCGAACTTGGCGCAGACCGTGGCCGTCGCCACGCCATGCTGCCCCGCGCCGGTTTCGGCGATGATCCGCGTCTTGCCCATCCGCCGCGCCAGGATGATCTGGCCCAGCACGTTGTTGATCTTGTGCGCGCCGGTATGGTTCAGCTCGTCGCGCTTCATGTAGACCTTGGCACCGCCCAGGTGTTCGGTCAGCCGCGGCGCGAAATACAGGGGCGAGGGCCGCCCGACGTAGTGCTTCCACAGATCGTCCATCTCGGCCCAGAAAGTCGGGTCGGTCTTGGCGAAATTGTAGCGCTCTTCCAGTTCCAGGATCAGCGGCATCAGGGTTTCACTGACGAACCGCCCGCCGAAAAGGCCGAAGCGGCCCTGTTCGTCCGGCCCCGTCATGAAGCTGTTCAATCCATCCTCGGCCATGATCTTCCCCATCGTTCCATTGGTTCCGATGTAGCGCCCCTGCAGCGGTTCGGAAAGGCCTCACTGCGCGGGTTGGGCGGTGGGACGGAAGGTGCGGGCAATCGTCAGGTAGCCCAAGCCGCAGGCGAGGACACCGATGGCCAAGGGCAGATGGAAGTCGAAGCCCATGTACAGAAGCGCCGCCGCCGCAAGGCAGGAGAGGCATGTCCCAAGGTCCCAGCCGCCCTCGGCGACAATGTGGAACCGCAGCGGGCAGGGCGACTGCCGCGCCATGTTGTAGACCCGCGCGTTGAAGGCCGTGGCATAAAGCGGCCAGGCCAGAGCCGCCGCCGCATTGGCCGCGACCGCAAGGACCGGCACCGGCCAGCCGAACATCCGCGCCACCGCCGCGATCCCCAGCGCCGCAAAGCCGATCTGCGCGGCGCCCAGCCCCCTCCCCAGGTCGATGGCCCGCCCCAGGAACAACCCGCCCACCGCGCCGACCAGACCGCTCAGGGCCATCGCGCCGCCAAAGGCCGCGTAGTTCGACCCAAGCGTCAGGAACAGCGCGATGAGCCAGGTGAAGTGAAACGACCCGCTGCGGAGGCCGTCGGCGAACAGGATCGTCCGTGCCGCAACCCGCGCCTCGCGCGGCATCTCGGCTTGGGGTGCCACGGCCACCTCCGGCCCCAGAAGCACCGGCACTGTTGACAGCGCCATCGCGGCAGCCACCGTCCCGAAGGCGACGATGGGCGAGAAGGCGGTCAGAAGGACACCCGTCACCACCGGGGCAAGGATGCCCATGCCCATGCCGATCAGCTCGATGGCGCTGGTCTGCTTGCCGCGCGCATGGTTGTCGCCCATCAGTGCCACGTAGGAATGATAGGTTGTCCAGTAAAGCGAACTGCTCAACGCCCAAAGCGCGAGGTAGCCAAACAGAAGCCAGCCGGTCCCGGTGATCTGCGACAGGATCGGGTAGGTCGCCGCCTCGGCCAGGATAGCCACCACCAGCGCGCGGCGAAGGCCCACGCGCCGGACCAGCGGCAGCACGAGCTGGCGAAAGATCATCCGGCTGCCGAACATCGCCCCGATGGCCAAAAGGACCAGCGGCGCAGGGATGCCTGCCTTCAGAAGGTAGACGAAAGCAAAGGCCTCACCCCCATAGGACGCGAACGCCTGCAGGGCGGCATGCACATAGACCAGGTTGAAACTGCGGTTGGCGAAGTAGCTCACGGCAGGTCAGCCCGCCGCCGCGACGAAGGCTGCGATCTTGGCGGCGTCCTTCACTCCCGGCGCGCTTTCCACGCCCGAGGCGACATCAACTTGCCGCGCGCCCGTCCGCTGGATCGCCTGCGCCACGTTGTCCGGCGTCAGCCCCCCCGCCAGCATCCAGGGCTTGAACCATTTGCGCCCGACCAGAAGCCGCCAGTCGAAGGTCAGCCCGTTGCCACCCGGAAGCACCGCGTCCTTCGGGGCCTTGGCGTCGACAAGGATCTGGTCCGACACCAGCTGGTAATCCAGCAGGTCTGCCAGGTCCGCCTCGGCGGCCACGCCGATCACCTTCATCACCGGCAAACCGTAGCGCGCCTTCACTTCGGCCACGCGGGCGGGCGTCTCATGGCCGTGAAGCTGCAGCATGTCCAGCGGCACCTCGGCTGTAATGGCATCCAGAAGCGCATTGTCGGCATCGACCACCAGCGCGACCTTGCACAGGCCGTCAGGAGCCTCCAGCGCCAACAGGCGTGCCTCTGCCGGTGTCACGTAACGGGGGGACTTCGGAAAGAAGTTGAACCCGGCATAGGCCGCACCTGCCTTGGCGACAGCCGCGACATCGGCCGCCGTCCGCAGCCCGCAGATCTTGACCCTGACGTCCATCCTAACGCTTTTCCAGCAGCGCCAGGACCTCGTCCTTCGGCGGAACCGAGGTCGCATCCTTCAGGACCGCCAGTTCCCGCTCCAGCCGGGCCACTTCGCGGGATTTCTGGCTGGCGGTGGCGCGGTGGCCATGCTCGCGGAACCACTCCCACACAAAGCCGATCAGGACGCCCGCAATGATGCCTCCGAAGATGATCAGGAACAGCGGCAGCTCCATCGCCCAGGTCAGGCCGGTCAGCGCCGCCAGGTCCTCGGGCAGAAGCCTCACCGGGACCACGGCGCGATTGGCCAGCGCCACGGTCAGAAGCGACAGGCCCAGAAGGGCCAGAAGGATCAGTCTCAGATAGCGGATCATGTGGTTCGGTGCCCCAGGCTTCCGACCCAATATCGACCCGATCCGGGCCGGGCGCAAGGCAAAGGGGGGTTACTTGCCGTTCAGCCGGTCGCGCAGAAGCTTGCCGGTCTTGAAGAACGGCACCTTCTTGTCGTCGACTTTCACCGCTTCGCCCGTGCGGGGGTTACGGCCGACGCGGGCATCACGCGCCTTGACCGAGAAGGCACCGAAGCCGCGCAACTCGACCCGGTCGCCTTTGGCCAAGGCCTCGATGATCTCTTCGAAGACCGTGTTCACGATCCGCTCGACATGGCGCTGCGTCAAATGCGGGTTCTCATCCGCGATCTTCTGGATCAGTTCCGAACGGATCATCCGTAGTCCCCCCTGTGGTCTGGCCCCTGGCAGGCGGCCGCCACGCTGTTGTTCTCGCAGGACTATAGCGGCAGGATTTGAATTCAGGCAAACAAAAACCGGGACTTGGCCAAAACGAAAAGGCCCCGCGTGTGGCGGGGCCTTTCCATTCAATCTGGGGTTTGAGCCCCGGACGCCTTAGCTGCGGTCCTTCAGGGCCGCGCCAAGGATGTCGCCCAGCGAAGCGCCCGAATCGGACGAGCCATACTGTTCGACGGCTTCCTTCTCTTCGGCGATCTCGCGCGCCTTGATCGACAGGCCCAGCTTGCGGGTCTTCGGGTCGATGTTGGTCACGCGCACGTCGACCTTGTCACCCACCTGGAAGCGCTCGGGACGCTGGTCGGCGCGGTCGCGCGACAGGTCCGAACGGCGGATGAAGGACTTCTGGCTGTTGTATTCAACCTCAACGCCGCCTTCTTCGATTGCGGTCACGGTGACAGTGATGATCGCCCCCCGCTTCACGCCATCAACGGCATCGGTGAAGGTGTCGTCGCCCAGAGCCTTGATCGAGAGCGAGATACGCTCTTTCTCGACGTCGACTTCGGTGACGGCGGCCTGAACCGTGTCGCCCTTGCGGTAGTTCTGGATGGCTTCTTCGCCGCGCTGGTCCCAGGACAGGTCGGAAAGGTGGACCATGCCGTCGATGTCGTTGTCGAGGCCGACGAACAGACCGAATTCGGTGATGTTCTTGACTTCGCCTTCGATGGACGAACCAACCGGGTGCGTTTCCGCAAAGACTTCCCACGGGTTGCGCTGCGTCTGCTTCAGGCCCAGCGAAACGCGACGCTTGGCGCTGTCGATTTCCAGCACCATGACGTCCACTTCCTGCGAGGTCGAAACGATCTTGCCGGGGTGCACGTTCTTCTTGGTCCAGGACATCTCGCTGACGTGAACCAGGCCCTCGACCCCGGCTTCCAGCTCCACGAAGGCGCCGTAATCGGTGATGTTGGTGACGCGGCCTTTGTGGACCGTGCCGATGGCATACATCTTCTCGACGGCATCCCACGGATCGGACTGAAGCTGCTTCATGCCCAGGCTGATACGATGGGTTTCCTTGTTGATCTTGATGACCTGCACTTTGACAGTTTCACCGATCGACAGGATTTCCGACGGATGGTTGACGCGGCGCCAGGCCATGTCGGTGACGTGCAGAAGGCCGTCCACACCGCCCAGGTCAACGAACGCACCGTATTCGGTGATGTTCTTGACCACGCCGTCGACGACTTGACCTTCGGTCAGGTTGCCGATGACTTCGGCGCGCTGTTCGGCGCGGCTTTCTTCCAGGATCGCACGGCGCGAGACAACGATGTTGCCGCGACGACGGTCCATCTTCAGGATCTGGAACGGCTGCTTCATGCCCATCAGCGGGCCAGCGTCACGCACCGGGCGGACGTCAACCTGCGAACCCGGCAGGAAGGCAACAGCGCCACCAAGGTCGACCGTGAAGCCGCCCTTGACCCGACCGAAGATCGCGCCGTCGACGCGCTGCTCGGCGGCATAGGCTTTTTCCAGACGGTCCCAGGCTTCCTCGCGGCGGGCCTTTTCACGGCTGATCTGGGCTTCACCGCGAGCGTTCTCGACGCGGTCCAGATAGACTTCCACAGTGTCGCCCACGTTGATGTTGGGCTGCTCACCGGGGTTGGCGAATTCTTTCAGGTCGATGCGGCCTTCCATCTTGTAGCCGACATCGATGATGGCCTGGCCCGCCTCGATGGCGATCACGCGGCCTTTGACGACAGTGCCCTCTTCGGGGGTGTCGATCTCGAAGCTTTCCTTCAACAGGGCTTCGAAGTCTTCCATGGTTGCTTTAGCGCACATATAGATCAGTTTCCTTTTCACGTCATTTCACAGGCCTTGCGGTTGGCTCCGCCGGTCTTGTCCCGAACAAAAAAACGCCAGCCCCCGGCAAACCGGTGGGCATGAGTCCTTTCAGGATGGGCGGCCTATAATCCCATCGCCTGCATGAGGCAAGGAAAACCGGGCCGCGGGGCTAGACAGCAGGCACCGACCCGCCGCGCCGGACCGTGCGCCGCTCAAGCTCGGCGTTGATCTCGGCGCCCAGAAGCACCATCACCGTCGACAGCCAGATCCACAGCATCAGCACCACCACCGCGGCGAGCGAGCCATAGGTCTCGTCATACCTGCCGAAGTTGCTGACGTACCACCCAAGTCCAGCCGAGGCGGCGATCAGCCCGACCGAGGCCACCACCGCGCCGGGGGTGATCCAGGCCCATTCGGGTTCCGGCCAGTCGGGACCCCAATAGTAGATCGCCGCCAGCACAGCCAGCAGCAAGGCCAGGATGACAGGCCAGCGCAGGGCCAGAATCAGGTCCTCGCCCACCGGACCCAGCTGGTCGACCAGGAAGGGCAGCGCCGCGACAAGGACGCCCAGCACGATCACCAGCCCGATGCCCGCCAGCGTGAAGCCCAGCGAGACCAGGTTCAGCCGGACAAAACCCCGCGTCTCTTTCACGTCGTAGGCGATCCCCAGTGCCTCGATCAGCGCCTTGGTCCCACCATTCGCCGACCACAGCGCAATCAACAGCGCGATCAGCGCCGTCAGCGACAGCGTGTCATTGGCCGTCCCCGAAATCCGCTCGGCCTGCGCCGTGATCAGGGTCGCGGCCTCGGCCGGCATCAGACTGGTGACGGGGGCCAAGAGGCCAGGCACCTCGGCGGGCGACAACACCAGACCAAAGACCGAGATCAGCGCCGTGATTGCCGGGACGATGGCCAGAATGGCGTAGAAGGTCACGCCCGCCGCAACGGCCAGCACGCGGTCGCGGTCGACCTCGTCTTTCAGGTCGCGCAGGAAGTCCCAGAGGTCGGCTAAGGATCGGATCGGCATTTGACAGGCTCCTTTGGCAAGGCAACCCGCAACAGTGGTTCAAGTTCCAGCAAGCCGCGCTGCCACCACCGCAATGGCTGCCGCCACCGCCTCGTCGATCCCCATCGCGCTGGTGTCGATCAGCACCGCATCCTCGGCCGGGCGCAGCGGAGCATCGGCGCGCCCCATGTCCCGCGCGTCGCGTTCCTTCACTTCGGCCAGAACGCGGGCTTCGTCGCCCCCGACTTCCAGCCAGCGTCGATGGGCGCGGACTTCGGGGCTGGCGGTGACGTAAAGCTTTACCTCGGCTTCGGGACAGATCACCGTGCCGATGTCGCGCCCGTCCAGAACCGCCCCGCCTTCGCTGCGGGCGAAGCGACGCTGAAACGCGACCAGGGCCGCCCGTACCTCGGGCAGAACCGCGACCTGGCTGGCCGCCCGCCCCGCCTCCAGCGTGCGCAGATCGTCGCGGTCGAGGTCCTTGGGCGTCAGATCCCGCGCGGCCCGGGCGGGGTCGCCGCCCTTTACCCCGACCGCCCGGTACAGAAGCCCGGTGTCCAGATGCCGGAACCCGAAACGCCCGGCCACGGCCCGGCTGATCGTGCCCTTGCCCGCCGCAGCCGGTCCGTCGATTGCCACCGTGAAGATCATCACCTTGCCCCAATTCTTGCCCGGGTCGATTAGGGGGAAACGCCCATGCCGTGAAGCGATTTTTGCGCAAGGACCGGCCCCCCGCGCCCGTAGGGTGGGCAATCTGCCCACCGTCCGTTGCGGTCTGCCACCTCAACCCCTTGAAAAGGCTTGTCCGCAGCCTGCCGACACCACGTTTTTTTACATGAATTTCGCTTGGAATCGCGATGCAACCTGCCTATCTTTCGTTTTGCGACGTTAACTTTTCGACCACTGTCTCCGACCATCGGCCACAGCAATCGACCACAAGCTGACGGGGCCAAGCCGCCGCATCCCGCGGGCGGGACGACAGACAGGAGAGTTCACGATGGCCAAGGGCACCGTGAAATGGTTCAACGAAACCAAGGGTTACGGTTTCATTGCCCCGGAAGGCGGCAAGAAGGACGTGTTCGTCCACATCACCGCGCTGGAGCGTGCAGGTCTTCGCAGCCTGAAGGACGGCCAGCCGGTCACCTTCGACATCGAAGCCGGTCGTGACGGCCGCGAACGCGCGACCAACCTGGCGCTGGCGTAAGCCATCCGGGGGCGGTTCGTCGCCGCCCCCAACCCTTCAGTTCATCGTCATCACGGCGCGGTCGCGCAGCACGTGATCGAAACCGATCCGGAAGCTGGCGTCCGACACATCCTGGGGCAGGCAGACCGCCGTGCGGCGGCCCAAAGGATAGGCGGGCACGTCGAACTCGCTGCTGATCAGCATCACGCGCATCCTGGCTGCACCCGCGATCAGCGCGGAAATCGCCCTCTCGGCCCCGGCGACGCCGCCGAACCCGTCGCAGTCCATCACGAACAGGTCATAGCCGAACGGATCTTCCAGGATCGTGGCGACAGCCTCGTCCAGGTCCTCTGTCACATCCACCAGGCTGCCGAAGTCAGCCAGTCGGCTTGCGGTGCGGCCACTGGAGGTGTCGCTAAGAAGCATGACCCGAACGCCCCGGCTATGCTGCTGAACCTGCTGGCGGCCGGTCTGAATGAATGTCTGCACGCGCACTCCTCCACTACCTTTTGCCAATATCGCTGAACAATGCGGAGAGCATTCGCCGGAATAAAGGAAACTTGCAGGAAAAACTACCGAACTGCGCCACATTCAAGCCAAGGTTGCCGGCCCCACACCCGCAGTCCGCATTCAGGTTGCAAGACTCACCCCCCATGACAGCGGAAGTACCCATTGCGGTCCTGTTAACCTATTCTGTTCCGAATTGCAGCCCTTGAATGGGTGCTTGCCCGATTCGCGGAAAGGCCTCTGTATGAATCATCACACGAACATGACTTTCCTGGACCTGCGCCAGGACCTTGCCGCCACCTTCCGCTGGACCGCCCGGCTTGGGTTGCACGAGGCGGTGGCGAACCACTTCTCGCTGGCCGTGAACCCCGAAGGCACCCGGTTCCTCATCAACCCCAATGGCCGCCACTTCAGCCGCATCACCGCCTCGTCGCTGGTCGAAATCGACGCCAACGACCCCACCACCATGTCCCGCCCCGACGCGCCGGACCCCACCGCCTGGGGCCTGCACGGGTCGATCCACCGCGCCTGCCCCCACGCGGTCTGCGTCATGCATGTGCATTCCATCCACGCCACCGTCCTTGCCAGCCTCGCCGACTCGCGCCTGCCGGCCATCGACCAGAACACCGCGATGTTCCACAACCGTCAGGTCATCGACGACCAGTACGGCGGCATGGCGTTCGAGCAAGAGGGCGCCCGCTGCGCCCAGCTTCTGGCCGACCCCAAGATCACCACGATGATCATGGGCAACCACGGCGTCCTCGTCATCGGGCGCACGGTGGCCGAGACGTTCAACCGCCTTTACTACTTCGAACGCGCGGCCGAGACCTACATCCGCGCCCTGCAAACCGGCCGGCCCTTGCGGTTCCTGTCCGAGGAGGTCGCCGAAAAGACCGCCCGCGAATGGGAGGCCTATCCCGGTTTCGCCAACGCGCACCTGAGCGAGTTGCGCGCGATCCTGGACGTCGAGGACCCGGCCTACGCCCACTAGGCGCCCCAGCCACCGCCACCGGGGGTCCGCATCTCGAAGACTGCGCCCTTGGGCAGGTCCCGTTCGTCATTGCCCTCCAGCCGCTCGATGCGTCCGTCGGGCCAATGGACCAGGTTCTCACCCACTGCCCCCGGCTGGCCGCCCTCACCGCCGAATGGCGGGATCTTTCGGCTGCCGCACAGCGTCGTCACGGTCACCGGGGCCAGAAACCGCAGCTTCCGCACGGCCCCATTGCCCCCGCGCCAAAGCCCGGCACCACCAGAGCCGTGCCGGATCGAGAACTCTTCCAGGCGCACCGGAAAGCGCTTCTCCAGCACTTCCGGGTCGGTCATCCGGGTGTTCGTCATATGGCTTTGCACCGCGTCGCAGCCGTCAAACCCCGGCCCTGCGCCCGTGCCGCCGGCAATGGTCTCGTAGTTCTGGAAGCGGTCGTTGCCCCAGATGAAGTTGTTCATCGTCCCCTGCGCCGCCGCCACAACCCCCAGCGCACCGTAAAGCGCATTGCAGGCCGACTGGCTGACCTCGGTATTGCCCGCAATCACCGCGGCCGGCGCCACCGGGTTCAGCAAGGTTCCCTGAGGCACGATGATCGTCAGCGGCTTCAGGCACCCTTCGTTCAGCGGGATGGCCTTGCCGACCAAGGTGCGGAAGACGTACAACACCACCGCTCGCGTCACCGCTTGCGGGGCGTTGTAATTTCCACGGTGCTGGGGGCTTGTCCCGGTGAAATCCACCACTGCCGACCGGGTCACGTGATTGACCGAAACCTTTACCTGAATGGTCGTTCCGATATCCATCGGATAGGTGAACGATCCATCATGAAGGCGGTCTATGACGCCCCGCACACACTCTTCCGCGTTGGCCTGGACATGCGCCATGTAGGCGGCCACCACCTCGGCCCCGTGCATGGTGACGACCCGCAGAAGCTCGGTCCGTCCGGTTTCATTGGCCGCAATCTGCGCTTTCAGGTCCGCCATGTTCTGGTCAATGGATCGGCAGGGCCAGCGCCCCGAGCCAAGCAGCGCCCGCGTCTCCGCTTCACGCAAGGTCCCGCGCACCACCAGTGGAAAAAGGTCGATGACCACCCCTTCCTCTTCGATGGTCGTGCTGTCCGGCGGGGCCGAGCCGGGCGTCCGCCCGCCGATATCGGCATGATGCCCGCGCGACCCAAGCCAGAACGCCGCCTGACCATCCACGAAAACCGGGGTGATCACCGTGACGTCCGGCAGATGCGTTCCCCCGTTCCAGGGGGCGTTCAGCATCCAGGCATCCCCCGCTTGCGCCGTCGCGCCCACCGCAGCGATGACCGTCTTCACCGCGTGCGACATCGACCCCAGATGAACCGGCACATGCGGGGCATTGGCCACCAGGTCGCCATTCGAGTCGAAGATGGCGCAGGAGAAATCCAGCCTTTCCTTGATGTTGACCGACCAGGCGGTGTTCGCCAAAGTCGCGCCCATCTGGTCGGCCACAGACATGAATAGATTGTTGAACACCTCCAGCAGCACCGGGTCGGCTTCGGTTCCTGCCGCCGGGGGTCGGGCGACCACTGTGACCCGACGCAGGATCAGGTTCGCTTGGCCGTCAACTGTCGCTTCCCAGCCCGGCTCGACCACCGTTGTCGCCGTCGCCTCGCTGATCACTGCCGGTCCTGCGATCCGCGTCGCCATCCCGCAATCTTCGCGGCGGTACAGCGGCACCTCTTTCCAGCACCCGCCGGCCCAGACCCGCAGCTGTTCCACCGGCTGGCCCGCCCCGTCGCCCAGAGCAAGGTCCGGCACCTCGGCGCCGCCACCTGCGGCCTCTGCTGTCAGCATTTCGAACAGTACCGCGCGCTCGGGCGAGGCGAAGCCGAAGCGCACCTGATGGGCAATTGTGAACGCCTGCTCCATATCGGATGCCAAACCGAACGGCACTGGCAGCGACTGGTGCTGGCCGTCATAGCGCAGATGCGCCGTGCAGGTGACCTCGGGCGCGGCAATCCCCTGAGCCGACAGCTCTGCAACCACCTCAGCCACCAGCGCGTCAATTTTGGCCTGGGCCTCCGCAACAGCGGTGAGCGGTGCATCGAACTGCACCTCGCGCAGGGCGCGCAGTTGGGCAAGCCCCATGCCGAAAGCTGACAGCACTCCAGCCTGCGGATGGATGAAAACGGTTTTCATGCCAAGCGCATCCGCCACGCCACAGGCATGTTGCCCACCCGCTCCGCCGAAACACTGCAGAGCGTATCGCGTCACGTCATGGCCGCGCTGGACACTTATCTTCTTGATCGCATTGGCCATATTGTCGATGGCAATCCGCAGAAAACCCTCGGCAATCACTTCGGGCGGGGCCAGCCGCCCCGTCGCTGCAGCCACGTCGCGCGCCAGCGCCGCAAACTTCCGGCTGACGACATCGGCGTCAAGGGGCTGATCACCGCCCGGCCCGAACACCGCCGGGAAATGCATCGGTTGAAGCCGCCCCAGCATCACGTTGCAGTCAGTGATCGTGAGCGGCCCCCCCCGGCGATAGCTTGCCGGGCCGGGGTTCGCGCCCGCACTTTCCGGCCCGACCTGAAAGCGCCCATCGCGGAACGCGCAGATCGACCCACCGCCTGCAGCCACCGTGTGAATATCCATCATCGGCGCGCGCATCCGCACGCCAGCGACCTCGGTCTCGAACGATCGTTCGTAAACCCCGGCATAATGGCTGACGTCGGTCGAGGTGCCGCCCATGTCAAAGCCGATCAGACGGTCGAACCCCGCCGCTTCCCCAGTCCGCACCATCCCAACAATGCCGCCCGCCGGGCCCGACAGGATCGCATCCTTGCCTTGAAACCGCCCGGCCTCGGTCAGCCCGCCATTCGATTGCATGAACAAAAGCCGTCCGGTCGCCCGACCCATGTCCAGCGCACCTTCCACCTGCGCCACATAGCGCCGCAGGATCGGCGAGAGGTAGGCGTCCACCACGGTCGTATCCCCGCGCGGCACCAGCTTGGCCAGCTTGGAGACCTGATGTGACAGGGAAATCTGGCTGAACCCGGCCTCCTGTGCCAGGTCCCCCACTCGCGCCTCGTGGACCGGGTTCACATGCCCGTGCATCAGCGCCACAGCGACGGCCGCGATGCCCTTTGCCCGCGCGCTGGTCAGGGCTGCAACAACGGCCGCCTCGTCCAGAGGCGACACCTCGGCCCCCTCGGCATCCAGCCGCCCCGGGATTTCGAAGACCTGTTCATAAAGCAGATCGGGCCTCTGGATGTTCAGATCGAACAGCGCGGGCCGAGCCTGGGTTCCGATGCGCAGCAGGTCGCCGAAGCCCTGGGTGATCAGCAGCGCGACCCGTTCGCCCTTCCGCTCCAGCAAGGCATTGGTCGCGACCGTCGTGCCCATCTTCACGGCCGAAATCGCCGCGTCGGGGATCGGCGTGCCCACCGTCAGCCCCAGGCAATCGCGGATGCCCTGGATGGCTGCGTCGGGATAGCGCTCGGGATTTTCGGACAGAAGCTTGGCCGTGACCAGCCGCCCATCCGCCGCCCGCCCGACCACGTCGGTAAAGGTGCCCCCCCGGTCGATCCAGAATTCCCAAGCCATGCAGCACCTCCGCCTTGCTTGGTGGCCCCTCAGGCGGCTGGATGCAACACCTGACCGACTGCTGCGGGGGACGCAGAAGGAGGGCAGACAGCTGTCAGGGCGCGACTTGCGCCAAAAGTTCCTCGACTTTCGGCCCCAACCCCTCGACGATCAGCTTCACGCCGTCCGGGTTCGGGTGCAGCCCATCCGGCTGCATGAAGGCCGCAAGCGAGGCCGGATCGGACGGGTCCGCCCCCGCCGCGCGCAGGCCCGCGAAGAAGTCATCCGCCAGAAGCGCGCCGTACTGGGCCGCCAGTTCACCATACATCGCGTCGAAGGCCGCCTTGTACTCTGGCCCGAAGTTGCCGGGGGCTTTCATCGCCACCAGAAGAACCGGCAGCTTCCGTGCGGCCGCCTCCTTCAGGATGCCGTCAAGATTGGCCTTCGAGGCCGCCGGGTCGATCCCGCGCAAGAGATCGTTGCCCCCCAGCGTGACAATCAGCGCATCCGTTTCCGGCCCCAGCGCCCAGCCGACGCGCGCCAGCCCGCCCGCCGTCGTATCCCCCGACACGCCCGCGTTCTGCACCGCGACATCCTGCCCCTTGGCCTTCAGCCAGCCCTCAAGCACCGGCACAAAACCCTGCGTCTGGTCCGCCAGCCCATAGCCCGCCGTCAGGCTGTCGCCCAGTGCCACGATCGTGACCGGTTCTGCCACTGCGAAACTTGACAGTGACAAGACTGCAAATGCAGCATTGCGCATTCGCCGCACTGCGCCATATCCCACTGAAAGCCCTGCCCGAAGGACCCCTTGCATGACCGATCCCGATCTCGCGCTGCCCGTTCTTGCCTTGACGGACGCGCGGCTGACCCTTGCAGGCAACGCCGGCCCGGTGGACATCCTGAGGGGCATCACGCTTTCGGTCCACAGGGGCGAAACGGTCGGGCTGATCGGGCCATCGGGGTCGGGCAAGTCGTCGCTCCTCATGCTTATGGGCGGGTTGGAGCGTGCCACCGGCGGCAAGGTGCTTGCGCTGGGGCAGGACCTGACCGCGATGGACGAAGATGCGCTCGCCCGGTTCCGTCGGGGGAATATGGGGGTTGTGTTCCAATCCTTCCACCTCATTCCGACGATGACCGCGCTGGAGAACGTGGCGTTACCCCTGGAACTTGCGGGCGCGGCGGATGCGTTCGCCCGGGCCGAGGCGGAACTGGCCTCGGTCGGCCTTGGGTCGCGGATGCACCACTACCCCAGCCAGATGTCCGGCGGCGAGCAGCAGCGCGTGGCTCTGGCCCGCGCCGCCGTGCCGCGCCCCGCGATCCTTCTGGCCGATGAACCCACCGGCAACCTTGATGGCGTCAACGGCCAGGCGATCATGGACCTGCTCTTTGGCCTGCGCGACCGGCATGGTGCCACGCTGGTTCTTGTGACCCACGCCCCCGAACTTGCCGCCCGTTGTGACCGGGTGATCCGCCTTGCTGACGGCCTTCTGGCGCCCGAAGCGCACGCCAAGGCCGCCGAATGAGCCTTGCCCTGACCATCGCCCGCCGGGAACTGCGCGGCGGCCTGCGCGGGTTCCGCGTCTTTCTCGCCTGCCTTGCGCTTGGGGTTGCGGCCATCGCTGCCGTGGGCACCTTGCGCACCGGTATCCAGCAGGGCCTGACCGATCAGGGCTCTGTCATCCTTGGCGGCGACGCCGAGATGCGGTTCACCTATCGCACCGCCGATGCTGACGAACGCGCCTATATGGACCGGATCGCCACCCAGGTGTCAGAGGTCTACGACTTCCGATCGATGGCCCTTGTTCCAGACGACCAGGCCCTGACCCAGATCAAGGCCGTCGATACCGCCTGGCCCCTGACCGGAGCCGCCCAGCTTGACCCAGCCATCCCCGTCGCCGAGGCGCTGGCCGACCAGAACGGCGTGCCCGGCGCGATCATGGATCCTGTCCTTATCGAACGCCTGTCGCTTGCCATCGGCGACACCTTCCGCCTTGGCACGCAAGAGTTCCGCCTGACTGCCGCCCTGACGCGCGAGCCCGACAGCGCCTCGACCGGCTTCACCTTGGGTCCCCGCACCATTGTCCGATCTGACACGCTGGCCAACTCGGGGCTCTTGGCAAGCGGCTCGATGTACGAAACCCGCTATCGCCTGATCCTGCCCCCAGGGTCTGACCTGCAGGCGCTTGAAGAGGAAGCCGAAACCACCTTCCGCGACAAGGGCATGCGCTGGACTGACAGCCGCCGCGCCGCCCCAGGGATCGAATCCTTCGTCGACCGGATCGGCAGCTTCCTGGTCCTCGTGGGCCTGGCCGGGCTGGCCGTTGGCGGAGTCGGCATTTCGGCCGCGATCCGCAGCTATCTTGACGGCAAGACCGAGACCATCGCCACGCTGAAGACGCTCGGGGCCGAGGGCGGCCTGATCTTCCGCAGCTACCTCTGGCAAACCGCGATCCTGTCCGCCCTTGGCATCGCCATCGGCCTTGCCCTGGGCGCCATCGTCCCCCTTCTTGCCGCCCCGCTGATCGAGGCTTCCCTCCCCTTCCCCGCCGAAATCCGCCTCTCGCCCGGCGCGCTGGTGGAGGCCGCCTTCTACGGCACCCTTTCTGCCCTGATCTTCACCCTCCTCCCCCTGGCCCGGACCGAGACCATCCGCCCTGCCGCCCTGTACCGCGGCGGCACCGGCACCCGCGCCTGGCCCCGCAAACGCTACCTCACCGCCCTTGCCGTCCTTTCCGTCGCGCTGATCGGCAGCGCCACCTGGCTGTCCGGCATCCCCGAGCTTGCCCTGGGCGCGGCCGGAGGCGTGCTTGGCGCCCTCCTCATCCTGGCCCTGGCCGCGCTTGGCCTTCGCTGGGCCGCAAGACGCCTTGCCCGCACCAAGCTGACCCACGGCCGCCCCGCGACCCGCGCTGCCCTTGCCGCCATCGGCGCGCCCCGGTCAGACGCCACCTCGGTCGTCCTGTCCCTTGGCCTTGGCCTGTCGGTCCTGGCGGCGGTGGGCCAGATCGACTGGAACCTGCGCCAGGCCATCGCCACCGACCTGCCCACCCGCGCGCCGGCCTTTTTCTTCGTCGACATCCAGCCCGACCAGCTTGACCCGTTCCTTGCGATGATGAACGCGAACCCCGCTGTCACCGACATGGAGACCGCCCCGATGCTGCGCGGCGTGATCACCCAGATCAACGGCAAGCCCGCCCGCGAAGTGGCCGGGGATCACTGGGTCGTCCGCGGCGACCGCGGCATCAGCTATGCCGCCACTCCCGGCGAAAAGACCCGCATCACGGCGGGGGAATTCTGGCCCGAGGACTATACCGGCGACCCGCAAATCAGCTTTGCCACCGAGGAAGCCGAGGAGATCGGCCTGCAACTTGGCGACACGATGACCGTCAACATCCTGGGCCGCGACCTGACCGCCACGGTCACATCCTTCCGCGAAGTCGACTTCTCGAACGCCGGGATGGGGTTCGTGATGACGCTGAACCCCTCGGCTTTGGCCGGGGCGCCCCACACCCACATCGCCACCGTCTACGCGCCCCCCGAAGCCGAGGCGCAAATCCTCAAGGACGTCACCAAGACCTGGCCCAACATCACCGCCATCGGCATCCGTGAGGCGGTGGACCGCGTGGCCGAAGCCCTGTCGGCCATCGCCACCGCCACCGCATGGGCCGCCGCAGGCACGCTGATCACCGGTTTCGTGGTCCTCATCGGGGCCGCCGCAGCCGGCGAACGCGCCCGGATCTACGAATCCGCGATCCTGAAGACCCTTGGCGCGACACGGGGAAAGATCCTCGCCAGCTTCGCTCTGCGATCCGCCCTGATGGGGGCCGCTGCAGGGGTTGTGGCCGTTGTGGCGGGTGGCATCAGCGGCTGGGCGGTCATGACCTTTGTGATGGAGTCGACCTACCGCTTCGAACCCGTCTCGGCCATCGGCATCGTCGTGGGCGGCGTCCTTGCCACCCTTCTGGCGGGGCTTGTCTTCGCGCTTCGGCCGCTGAACGCCCGCCCTGCCGGGACGCTTCGGGCGCAGGACTAGGGCGTCACTGGCACCGGCTCCAGCGCGACACCGTCGACCGAGGCCGGGCGGAACAGCGGGAACCCCGCCTGCCGCTCGGCCCGCGCGCTGGCCATCTGGAAAGACCCGAAGAACCGCTCGACGCCGAACGCTTCCAGGTCGATTCCGGCAAACTCGGCAAGGATGCGGTCGTAACTGTCGGCCAGAACCCTGTTTGCAGGGTCCAGACCCGAGACACAGACCAACCCCGTCGACCGGCAATCCAGCGTTGTCAAAGTCAACTCCGGCCGCCAGCGCTGCAGGATCGGGATCAGCTTCCAGACATCGCCGGTCCAGGACCCTTTCGGCAGGCGTGCAAGGTCCCGCGTCGTCATCCCCGGCCCATAGGGCACGCAGTCGTGCAGCAGGATCACTCCGCTGGGTGCCATCGCCGCCTCGGTGTGGATGAAGTCGCGCAGCAGGAATTCGAACAGGTGCATCCCGTCCAGAAACGCCAGTCCCAGTCGGATGTCGTTCCGCGCCAGGAAACCAGAGGCAAAGAAATCGTCGCTGGTCGCCTGGAAGACATGCAGCGCGGGCTTCTTGCCGATGATGTTGATCTCGGCCTGGAAGAACGGGTCCACAGCCACGGTCTTCGACCGGACCGGCGCGAAGCTTTCCCCCGACCGGCAGCCCACTTCCAGATACCAGTCGAACAGGCAGGCCTCGTGCAGGCTCCGCAGGAAGCGGTAATAGGGCATGCCAGAGGGTTTCACGAACATCGGCGGTCCTGCGACTGAACGCGGGCACCATGCCGGGAGGCGCGGCGCAGTGCAACCACCGCTCGTCGTTGGACTTCGTCCCTCCTCGCTGGGGTCACCCCCCCGCGAGGAGCGCATGAAATGCGACGACGAGCCGCCCGGTCAATGTGCCGGGCGGATGAAGGTCCCGTTGCGCAACTCCTTGAAGGCCTGCTGCAACTCGGCCTCGCTGTTCATCACGATCGGCCCGGCCCAGGCGACCGGCTCTTCGATCGGCGCGCCCGAGATCAGCAGGAACCGCACCCCGTCCGGCCCCGCCGTCACCGTCACCTCGTCGCCCGCGCCAAAGCGCACCAGCGTCCGGTTGCCGGACAGGTCACGGATGTTGACCTCTTGCCCGCGCACTTCCTTTTCCAGCAGCACGCCCTCGGGCCGCGCGGCATCGCGGAAGTTGCCCGCGCCCTCGAAGACATAGGCAAAGGCCCGGCGGCGGGTGTCGACCTTGAAGGTCTTGCGCTTGCCCGCAGGCACGAAGACATCCAGATACTGCGGGTCGGCGGCAATGCCGTCCACCGGGCTTTTCACCCCGCGATAATCACCGATCACCACGCGAATGCTGGTGCCGTCATCCTCATGCCGCTCTGGCAGAGCCGAAGCCTCCATGTCCTGATAGCGCGGCGCGGTCATCTTCAGCGCGCGCGGCAGGTTGCCCCACAGCTGAAAGCCGTGCATCCGGCCCTTGGCGTCACCCTTCGGCATCTCCTGATGCAGGATGCCCCGCCCGGCGGTCATCAGTTGCAGCGACCCCGGCCCCAGAATGCCCCGGTTGCCCAGGCTGTCGCCATGCTCGACGGTCCCCGCCAGCACATAGGTAATCGTCTCGATCCCCCGATGCGGGTGCCAGGGGAAGCCAGCCGAGTAGTCCCGGGGATGATCGCCCCGGAAGTCGTCAAACAGCAGAAACGGGTCCGCCTCGGTCGGGTCCTGGAAGCCGAAGGCGCGGTGCAGATGGACGCCCGCACCCTCGATATGGGGCTGGGCGCGGCGGGTCTCGATGACGGGACGGATGGACATGGGCTGTCTCCTGATTTCGCTTGGGCAGAAGATGGGCCGAGGAGGGCGCCGCGCCAAGGCGCAAATGCGAGGGGCATCTGTGCAGGGATGCACCAAGGAAGGGGCATCACGGGCGCGGAGTTTTCCAAAACGCCGCCGCGCAGCCTTTAAAGGCTCCGGTCCGATGTCTTCGAAGAAATCGGCGCTTCACCGTCTGAAGTGCGTCTGGACAGGTTACCAAATCCCTGACGCCCACACCCAACCGCTTGATCTGCCTGCCCCCGAAAACCTGCCCATGCGGGGACACTCACCCCGTCAGATGCCGCAGACCCTGGGTCACGTCAGTTCGCACCGCCAGCCGCAGGCCCGGTTCATCCCCCGCCTTCAGGGCCGCCAGGATCACCCGGTGATGCATCGGCGGATCTCTCCGCTTCACCCGCGCATAGACTGCCCGCATTGTCGGCCCCAGCTGCAGCCAGACCGTCTCGCACATCGCCAGCATCGCCGGGGTCTGGGCCCGCAGGTAGAGCGTGCGGTGGAACTCCAGATTGGTGCGGACATAGGTGACCGCATCCCCCCGGACCGCCGCCTCGCCGTTCATCAGGTTGATCGCTGTCAGCCGCTCGATCAGCGCGAAGTGGGCACGGGGCAACGCGCGCGCCGCCATCTCCGGCTCCAGCAAAGCCCGGATCGCCGCCAGTTCCTCGATCCGCTCCGGCGTCAGTTCCGGCGTCGAGATGCGGCCCGACGAGGACAGGGTCAGCGCCCCTTCGGCCACCAGCCGCCGCACCGCCTCACGCGCGGGGGTCATCGAGACGCCATAGGTCTTGCCCAGCCCCCGCAGTGTCAGCGACTGGCCGGGGTCCAGCTCGCCGTGCATCACCTGCTGGCGCAGTGACCGGTATAGCCGTTCATGCGCGGAAGCATTGGGATCGGTGGGACGCGGGGTCAGCATGTGGTGCAGGGAAGCACCCCGGCCGCACAGGGGTCAATCCTGAAAGCGCACCCGGTGCAGGGTGTTGCCGTGGGTCTTCAGCCAGGCCCGGTGGTCCTTCCAGTCCGGGCAGATCCCCGTCACGACCCTCCAGTAGGCCGGCGAGTGGTTCAGCTCGACCAGATGCGCCACCTCATGCGCGGCGACATAGTCCAGCACGGCGGGCGGGGCCATGATCAGCCGCCACGAATACATCAGCCGCCCGTCGGGGGAACAGGACCCCCAACGCGACCGGGTGTCCCGGATCGCCAGCGAGGTATACCGCCGCCCAACCAGCCCCGCATAATGGGTGGAGGCGGTGGCCAGCCGGTCGCGCGCCAGCACCTTCAGCCAGGCGGCCACCCGGGGCCCCATCGTCTCGGGGCTGCCGGGCACCAGCAAAAGACCGCCCTCGGCACGCACCCCGCGGCCAGAGGCGGGGGTCAGCACCAGCGGGTCCCCCTCGACCTGGATCGCCGTGCCCGGGCCAATCGCCTGCACCGTGGGGCCGGGCATCGCCGACAGCGTCTGGCGCAACCAGTCCTCGTTGCCCTTCAGGAAGGCCAGCGCCTCACCCTCGCGCGCGCGGACCGGCATAGACAGCGTCACCTTCCCATCCAGCCGCGAGACGCGCAGCGAAAAGCGGCGCGCCCGGGCCGAGCGTTTCAGATGCACCTCGACCGGCGGCGAGCCCGGCAGGATGGCCATGCGAAATCCCCTTGAAACTTCCGGTGAACATAGCCACCTCGGCCAGGAGACGAAAGCCTTTGACAGTCGCCGTTGCCTGTGGCAAGCGACCATTTTCCCGTTACCCACCACTCAAAGGGATGACCATGCCCAAAGCAGAATGGGGTACGAAGCGTATCTGCCCGACGACCGGCAAGCGCTTCTACGACCTGAACAAATCCCCGATCGTCAGCCCCTACACGGGCGAGGTCGTGGACATCGAATCCGTGCGCCGCAAGATGGCCGCTTCGGTCATTTCGCGGGCCGTCCCGGAAAAGGACGACGACGTCCTGGTCGAGGATCTGGAAACCGAAGACGTCCTCCTGGACGGCGCTGTCGCCGATGACGCCGAGCTGGACGATGATCTTCTGGAAGACGACGCGGACGACAACGTCTCGCTGGACGACCTGGCCGACGTGCCGGGAGACGAGGAAGAAGTCTAAGGCCAAGCGCCGGTGAGCAGGGGCGATTTTCCCTCTTGCACCCCCCGGCGAGCTGTCCTAGATACCCCGCATCGCGGCGGCAACGGCGCGGTGCTTCTCTCCGGTGGGGTCATAGCTCAGATGGGAGAGCGCTTGAATGGCATTCAAGAGGTCGGGAGTTCGATCCTCCCTGGCTCCACCAAAGAGAGACTGAAAGCGGGGCGGTTCACACCGCCCCTTTTCATTTCTGGACCCTGAACAGGCGCGCCGCTATCACAGTCGGCGACAGCGACCAGGGGACAGTGGCAATGACGTGGGACCAACCAGAGCACATCGTCGCCGACGAGGCCGCCTTGCGCAGCCTGTATCCCGCAACCCACACCCTGGCGGCGCAAAAGTCGCTTAGGCATCTTGACCCCCACGCGCGGGAATTCATCCGCCGGTCGCCCTTCCTGACCATCGGCACCCAGAATCGGGACGCAAGGCCGACGTCAGTCCACGCGGTGATCCGGCGGGGTTCGTGCAGGTGGTGGACGACCACACGCTTGCAATCCCGGACCGGCCCGGCAACAACCGGCTGGACACGCTGTCAAATATCCTGGCCAACCCCAACGTGGGGCTTCTGTTCCTGGTCCCCGGCTTCGACGACACGCTGCGGGTCAACGGCACGGCGCGGCTGTCCACCGACCCCGAGCTTCTGCGCCACATGGCCGTCAACGACCGCGTGCCGACCCTGGCCATCGTGGTGACGGTAACCGAGGTCTTCCTGCACTGCGCCAAGGCCTTCCGCCGCTCGCGGCTTTGGGACCCCGATGCACGGCAGGATCGGACGGAAATGCCGTCGCTTCTGAAAATGATCCTGGACCAGACCACCGGCGCGCCGCAGGACCCCGCTGATCTGCAGAAGATCGACGAGGGATTGGAAGCGGACTACCGCGCCTCGATGTACTGACCTATTCGGCTGGCTGGGTGCGGCCGGGCAGCTTCCCGGGACGGTGTTCGGCTAACCAATCCCGCCGCTTCTGGCGTTGCCAGAACCAGGGCTTGGGGTTGTCGTCCCGCATCACCAGCATCAGCATCGACGGGATGATGATCAGCGTCAGCACGGTCGCGAAGGCAAGGCCGTAGACGATGGCCGAGGACAGCGCGATCCACCATTGGGTCGAAGGCGCGCCGATGGTGACCTCGTGGCTGAGAAGCTCCATGTTCAGGCCGAAGGCGATGGGCAGGACGCCCAGGATCGCCGTGAGTGCGGTCAGAACCACGGGGCGCGCGCGTTCGCGGCAGGTCTGAAGGATCGCCTCGATCTTGGGGCGGCCCTCGCGGCGCAGGGTGTCGTAGGTGTCGATCAGGACGATGTTGTTGTTCACCACCACGCCCGCCAGCGCGATGATCCCGATGCCAGTCATCACCATCGTGAAGGGCTGGCCCATGATCATCAGACCCAGAAGCACGCCAATCGTCGACATGACCACAGCAGACAGGACCAGCCAGACCGAGGTGAAGTTGTTGAACTGCGCCAGCAGGACGATGAAGATCAGGAAGATCGCCGCCCCGAACGCCTTGGACAGGAAGGCCCCGGCCTCGGCCTGTTCGGCATCCTCGCCGGCCAGTTTCCAGCGGATGCCGTACTGGTCAAGGTTCGCCTCCTCCAGCGCGGCGGTCACCTGGGCGTAGATCGCGTCCGGCTGCACGCCTTCACGGATGCCGGCCTGGACAGTCACCGTGCGCGAGCCGTCCAGCCGGGTCAGCGTCCCGGTCGTGGGGGCGGCGGTGCGGGTGACGAAGTTCGAGATCGGCACCGACCCTTCGGCCGTCTGGATGCGCAGCTGATCCAGCGCCGAGATCGTGCGTTGGTCGGGCGGCAGGCGCAGCACGATGTCCACCGCGTCATCGGCTCCGGCTGGGCGGTAGTCCGACAGTTTCAGCCCCCCCGTCACCAGCTGCACCATCGCCCCCACGGTCGAGGGCGCGATGCCATAGCGCGAGGCGGCAGCGCGGTCGACCTGCAGCTCCCAGTCGACGCCGGGGGGCGGCAGGCCGTTCGAGATGTCGATGACATCGGGAACCGTGGCCAGCCGTTCGGCCACCTGCTGCGCGACCGCGTTCAGGTTGGTCGGGTCGTCGGCGGAAAGCTGGATCTGGATCGCCTTTCCGGTGGGCGGACCGGCCTGCGGGACCGAGACCTGGATGTCCACGCCAGGGATACCCACCATCGCCTCCCGCAGGTCCGCGAGGATGGCGTTGGCGTTCTTGCGCTCACGCCAGTCGACGAATTCGTACTGGATCGTGCCGATCACGTCGGCATCCACCTCGTTCCCCATCCCGCCGCCGGCTCCGGTGCGGGTGTAGACCGTCTCGATCCCCGGCCAGCCCAGGATGCGTTCTTCGGCCTGTGCGACGAGCGCGTCCTTTTCGGCGATAGAGAGGTTGCCGCGCGCCTTGACGTAGAGAAGGCCGAACTCGGGTTCCACATCGGGGAAGAAGATCACGCCCTTGCCGTAGTGAACATAGGCGTAGGGGACCGCTCCAAGCAGGCTGATGGCAAGGGTCAGCATGATCCACGGATGGCGCACGGCTTTGCCGACGACCCACATATAGGCCCCGTCCTTGTGTTCGGGCGGGTGCTTGAACGGCTTGGCGATCAGCGCGCCCAAGGTCGGCACGAAGATCAGCGCATAGACGAGCGAAGCCGACAGCGTCACGATAAGGGTGATCGGCATGTATTTCATGAACTCGCCGACGATACCGGGCCAGAACAGAAGCGGCGAGAAGGCCGCGATCCGCGTCGTGGTGGCGGCGATGACCGGTCCGGCCATCTTGTGCGAGGCCTGGGCAAAGGCCTCACGCTTGTCCATGCCTTCGGACATCCGGCGTTCGGCGTATTCGGTGACGATGATCGCGTCGTCGACCAGCATCCCCACGGCCAGGATCAGACTGAAGAGGACGACGATGTTGACCGTAAAGCCCCACAGCGACAGGGCCAGCATCCCCATCAGGAACGATGCCGGGATGGCGAGGCCGATCAGGATCGAGGCGCGGACGGACAGCGCGTAAAGGATGACGATGAAGACCAGGATCACTGCGGTCAGGACCGAGTTCTGCAGGTCGAACAGCAGTTGCCGGATGTCCTTGGACTTGTCCTGGCTGAAGGTCACTTCCGTGCCTTCGGGCAGCAGCGCCTTGAACTCTTCGGTGACGGCTTTGACCTGGTCGACCGTCTCGATCAGGTTCGCGCCGGTGCGTTTCGAGACCTCGATGGCGATGGCTGGGGCGCCGTTCAGCCGGGTCACCGTCTCGGGCTCTTTCAGGGTCGGGAAGATCCCCGCGATGTCGCGAACGCGGACCGTGGCCGTCCCGGTGGACACCACGGGCAGGTTCGCCACGTCCTCGATCGTCTCCAGCAGCGAGGGGACCTTGATCGCATAGCGGCCCTCGGCCCCTTCCAGCGCGCCCGCGGCGACCAGCTGGTTTCCGGCGGCAAAACCGGCGATCAGGATGTCGGGGCGCAAGCCATAGGTCGCAAGCTTGCCGGGGTCGATCACCACTTCGACCAGATCGTCACGCACGCCCTGCAGGTCGGCGTTCAGGACTGGGGGGAGTTCCTCCAGCCGGTCGCGCAGTTCGCGGCCCACCTTGGCCAGCACGCGTTCCGGGACGTCGCCGGACAGGGTGATGACCAGGATGGGGAATTCCGACAGGTTGACCTCGTTCACCGTCGGCTCGTCGGCGCCGTCGGGCAGCTCGGGCCGCGCCATGTCGACCTTGTTGCGCACATCATCCAGCGCCTTCTTCAGGTCAGCCCCGGCCTGGAATTCGATCAGCACGTTGCCCCCGCCCTGATAGGCGGTCGAGGTCATCTTCTTGATCCCGGTGATCGACTTCAGCGAGGTTTCCATCGGCCGCAGAAGCAGCCGCTCGCTGTCCTCGGGCGAGATGCCGGTGTAGAGCATGCTGACGTAGAGGATCGGGATCTGGATATCCGGCTCGGCTTCCTTGGGGATCGAGACATAGGCCATCGTCCCGGCCAGCATCAGGAAGAGAAGGACCGAGATGGTCAGCCTTGCATTGGCTATGGCGGTTTCGACGATCCTCATTGGCCGACCCCGGGGGCTACCTCGACCGTGTCGCCATCACGCACCAGGTCCTGCCCGGCGGTGATGATGCGGACGCCTTCGGGCACTCCGGTCACGACGAGGCCGTCTTCGGTGTCGTCGATGATCTGGACGGCGGCGAACTGGGCGACGTTGGCCTTGTCCACGACGCGCAGGCCAAGCTCACCCTTGTCCGACAGCGTGATGATCGACCGCGGCACCACGACGGCGCGCACCGGCTGGGCGTAAAGCGAGACCGCGGCCGTCATTCCCGAGGGCAAGGTCAGATCGGGGTTCGGCAGGGCGATTTCTACCGGGAAGGTCCGTGTCTGGGCCGACGCCTCACGCGCGACCAGGCGGACGGTGCCATCCATCTCGGTCCCGTTGACCAGCCGCACCTTGGCGGTCGATCCCACGGAAACGGCGGCAAGGTCGACCTCGCTGACCTCGGCCTTCACCAGGATCGGGTCCAGCGACAGGATCGTCGCGACCGGGGTGCCGGTCTGCACCCACTCGCCCAGTTCCACCGATACGGTATCCACCACCCCTGCAAAGGGCGCCTTCAGCCGCAGCCGGTCGGCCGAGGCTTGGGCGCGGGCAAGCTCGGCAGCGGCGGCGTCACGGGCGGACCGGGCATTGGTCAGGTTCGACTCGGACGTGCTGCCGCCTTCGAACAGCTTCTGCGCGACGTCGAGGTCGCGTTCCTTCTGCTCCAGCGCGATGCGGGCAATCTCTTCCTGGGCCACGGCTTCGGGGCCTTCCAGGGTCATGACTTCAGCCCCCGCCGCGACGACACCGCCCTTGGTCATCGCCAGCGAGGCGATCACCCCGTCGGCCCGCGCCGCAAGGTCCACCCGCTTGTCGGCCTCGGTGATGCCCGACAGCCGGATGGCGCGGGCGTGATCGACGAACACCGCATCCACCGCCGAGACAGTGCGGACAAGGGGCGTGTTTTCGGTCGCGGGGGCCTCGGGCGTCGGGGATTCCTTACCCTCGGCAGTCTGCGCGCTGCCCACCGACGAGAACTCGCCAGTCGCGATCCAGGCAACAGCGCAAGCCATGACACCCAGGGCGGCGATACGGTGGAATTTCGGCATGACGATGGGTAACCCGGATAAGCGGTTGATCGGAAAGAATTTCTTCCGTCTCGGGCCCGAACTGGCCCGACGGCAGGAGGTATGGAATGACTCTGTACGCGGACGCGCGAAGTCATACGCCCGGCAGGAAACAAGGTCCAGCCCGGTGTTGCAACCGCTTTGGCTTGACTTCGCGCCCGAAAGCCCCCATGTCCCCCCAGTCCGACGCCCGTGCCGCGTGAGCACCGAAAGGCCCGGACGCTCTGGTTCCCATTAGTCACGCAGGGGCGCCGCTTGCGGCACGGTCACGGGCAAAGGCCCGGGGCGAGGGTCGCAGGCCCTCTGAACGAATGGGATTCCCATGACCACTTTTGCCGACCTCGGCCTTTCGCCGAAAATCCTGAAGGCGCTGGAAAAGACCACGCTGCAGACGCCGACGCCGATCCAGGCGCAGGCCATTCCGCATATCATGGCGGGCCGCGACCTGATGGGCCTCGCGCAGACCGGCACCGGCAAGACCGCCGCTTTCGGCCTGCCGCTCCTCCACCGCCTTCTGGACATCGGCCACCCGCCGGGGCCGAAGAACGTCCGTGCGCTGATCCTGGCCCCGACGCGCGAACTGATCGCCCAGATCAAGGACAACTTCGAGGTCTTCACCAAGGGCACCGCCGTCAAGGTGACGATGGTCGTCGGCGGCGCTTCGCTCTTCAAGCAGGCGCAGGCCCTGTCCAAGGGCACCGACGTTCTGGTGGCAACCCCGGGCCGTCTGATCGACCTTCTGGAACGCGGCGACGTCAAGCTGGACCAGTGCGCCTATCTGGTGCTGGACGAAGCCGACCACATGCTGGACATGGGTTTCATCCATTCCCTGCGGAAGATCGCCAAGCACATCCCGCTGAAGCGTCAGACCATGCTGTTCTCTGCCACCATGCCGAAGGACATCTCGGAAATCGCCGACACCTACCTGCGCGATCCGATCAAGGTGCAGGTCGCCCCGCCAGGCAAGCCGGTCGAGCGGATCAGCCAGGGCGTCCACTACATCCCGAACGGGGACAAGGCCCGCGTTCTGGAAGAGTATCTGAAGAAGCACCCGGGCGAGCAGGCCCTGGTCTTCGGGCGCACCAAGCATGGCTCGGAAAAGCTGATGAAGCTGCTGGCGGTCTGGGGCTTCAAGGTCGGCTCGATCCACGGCAACAAAAGCCAGAACCAGCGCGACCGCACCCTGACCGAGTTCCGCAATGGCGAGCTTGACGTGCTGGTCGCCACCGACGTCGCCGCGCGGGGGATCGACATCCCGACGGTGCGCCACGTCTACAACTTCGACATGCCGAACGTGCCGGAGAACTACGTCCACCGCATCGGACGCACGGCGCGGGCGGGGGCCAATGGGTCGTCGATCAGCTTCTGCGCGCCCGCCGAAATGGGCGAGTTGCAGGCGATCGAGAAGCTGCTGAAGACCCCACTTCCGGTCGTCGGCGGCGCGCCCTGGGCGGCGGATGTTGTGGCGGCGGCTCCCAAGCCGGGGCAGAACCGTGGGCAGCGGCAGGGCAACGGCGGACGGCAGGGCCAGAAGCTGACGGCCAAGCCGCAGGGCCAGCGGTCCGGGTCGGGCAAGCCTGCGGGTCAGGGGCGTCCGGCGGGTCAGGGCAAGCCTGCGGGCCAGCGTCCTGCCAAGCCGCAGGGCGGCAGCTTCGCCCCGCGCCGCGACGCACGCTAGAAACGACAGGCGGGGTCGGCCCTACCGGCCCCGTCACCACCGCGTCAGCTGGCCTCTTCTTCCAGGTTCAGCTTCATTTCCAGAAGCACCTGCTGGATCGCCAGCGTCTCGCGCAGCAGCCGCTTCGCCTCGTTGATGGAAATCTTTCCGTCCCCGATGGCCTGATTGTATTCCGCCATCAGCATCCCGAACCGCTGCGCAAGTGCCACCACGTCCTGGTTCACGCCCGAGGACGAGGCATTCCGCTTTTCCCCATCATAGGACAGCGTGATCCCCCGCAGGTCGGCCAGGGCCGCCGTCACATGCGGGAAGCGGCTTGAGGACTCCAGCGCCGCCACCACGTCGATCGGCATGAAGCGGTCGTCATGTTCGTCACTGTCGGAATAGTAGCGCCCCAGCGTGGCCTTCGATTTGCCCGTGATCTCGCAGGCGGTCTCGATCCCGACGTCCTTGACCAGCGCCTCGGTGTGTTTCTTCAGATAGGACGCAACCGACATCACCAACTCCACTGCACTGCCCTGGGGTCAACCCCGGGGAAACCCGAAGTTTTTTTCCCATTAATCGGATGGGAACCGTTTGTCATGGATAAAGAGGTTCCGGACCATCCGGAACGGTAGTGAGTGGCCGATGTCCCCAGCATCGGCATGGGTGGGGTCCGCCGCATCATCCTTTCGGGTGACGGCGGCGCCGACGAAACGCGGCGGGCCCGTGTTTATTGCGAGTATGCGGATGTTTCCGCCTGACAAGTGTGTTCGGGCCTGTGGTCCCGCCCAGTAAGGGGTTCCCTTCGGTAAGCCGGGTCGTGTCTGCCAGCCAACAGGCTTGCAGCGCGGCCCGGTGATCGGCTAGGGGATCGCGTCATGGCCAAGCTTTACTTCCACTATTCGACGATGAACGCGGGGAAATCGACCTCGCTTCTGCAAGCCTCGCACAACTACCGCGAGGGGGGGATGCAGACCTACCTGATCACCGCGCAGTTCGACAACCGCGCCGGCGAGGGTCGCATCGCCAGCCGGATCGGGATCGGCGAGCCTGCCGATACTTTCGGCCCCGACGAGGATTTGTTCGAAAAGCTGAAGGCGCGCTTCGCAAATGGCCCCGTTGCCTGCGTCTTCATCGACGAGGCGCAGTTTTTGTCCAAGCCGCAGGTCTGGCAGCTGGCCCGTGCCGTGGACGACTTGGGCGTCCCGGTCATGGCCTACGGGTTGCGGGTGGACTTCCAGGGCAACCTCTTCCCCGGCTCGGCCGCGCTTCTGGCCTGGGCCGACGAGATGCGCGAGGTCCGCACGATCTGCCATTGCGGCAAGAAGGCCACGATGGTGATCCGCCGCGGCCCCGACGGACGCGCCTTGAAAGAGGGTGAGCAGGTGGTGATCGGCGGGAACGAGAGCTACGTCAGCCTCTGCCGCCGTCACTGGCGTGAGGCGATGGGCACCTGATCCCGTTGCGGGCGGGCGATGATCATCCCCGCGAGCGCAATCAGCGCCATGCCAACCCAGGCGAACCAGCTTAGGGTCTCGCCCCACAACAGGAACCCCCACAGCGCCGAGGCGGGCAGGATCACGTATTCGAAGACCGAAACGCGCGAGACCTCGGCCATCTGGTAGGCCTTCACGAACATCCCCACCCCGACCAGCGAACCTGCCGCCTGGACGAAGGTCCAGAACAGGAATTCACCCGTCGGCCAGACGGGCCCGCGCTGAAGGAACCCCTCCGCCCCCTCGGGCACCGCCAGCGGGAAGGCCCAAAGCGCCGCCATCCCGATCAGCCCGTAGACACCCAGCATCCCGAAGAACCCGGCCACCACCGTCTCGGCCGTCTCGCCCGCGCACCAGCGCTGGGTGGCGATGTTGCCCATCGCGTACAGCGCGCCCGAGATCACCGGCAGAAGTGCCGCCAGCGTGGCCCCCGACAGAGCCTCGGGTCCCAGAACCAGGACCACCCCCGCGAACCCGATCAGCACCGCCAGGATCTGCACGCCGCGGATCGGCTGGCCGTAAAGATACCGCTGGAAGAACAGGACGAACAGCGGCGCGGTGAAAAGCCCCGCCGCGACCTGTGCCACCGGCAGGAAGGCCAGCGCGCCGAAATAGATCAGCATCGCCGTCCCGTGGATCGCCGAGCGCGCGAAGACCGCCCAGGGCCGCTTTGGCCAAAGCTTCAGCCCCATCGGCACTGCCACCAGCGCCAGAAGGGCAAAGGCCATCGCCGTCCGCGTCGCATGGAACTGCCACAGCCCCGCATCCCGCGCGATCACCCGGACATAATTGTCGGTGAAAGCGATCACGCTGGCATAGACCAGCACGGCACCAAAGGCGGCCAGAGTTCGGTTCGGGGTATCGCTCATCTGCGCGTCCGGGTCCTGTTTTCCCGACAGGACCCGACATCCGGGGCCTGCGCCAGCCCGAACGCGACCCGTCTTGCCAAATCCCGGTCGCTGGCGTGCTTCTTGTCCGGCTGCGGGAAGGGTGATTGTCGCCGCCGCCCGGGCCGGATAAGCTGGCCGCCAAACAGGCAGAGACCCCGCAGCCGATGACGGCGCTACGTAAGTATCAACGGCTGGAATGTGGAGGCCTGTGGCGCGAGACGCCGCAGGACCAACGCCGTGAGGTGCTGGTCCACTTCGGCGAGGCGACGCTGGTCCTGTCCGACCCGAAAAGCGGCACCGCGATCAGCCATTGGTCACTGCCTGCAATCGAGCGGCTGAACAAGGGCGAGGAGCCGCCGATCTTTGCCCCCGGCCCCGACGCCAGCGAAAGCCTGGAACTGACCGATCCCGACATGATCGCCGCCCTGGGGGCCGTGCGCCACGCGGTGCAGGCCGCCACGGCCAAGCCCGGTCGTTTGCGCGGTGTCCTTCTGGCCGGGTCCGCTGCCGCCGTGGTGCTGGTTGCCGTCGTCTGGCTTCCCGGCGCGCTGGTCCGCCACACCGCCTCGGTCGTGCCGCTGGCGCAACGTGCGGACATCGGACAGCGCGCGCTGGACGATCTGACCCGCGTCACGGGTGCCGCCTGCAGCAACCAGCTTGGCCTGCAGGCGCTGGCCGCTTTGTCCGAGCGGGTGTTCGGCCCCGTGGACACGCCGATCCTTTACGTCCTGCCCGAGGGCGTCGAACAGCCGCTGCACCTGCCCGGCGATGTCATCGTCCTGCCGCGCCGCCTGATCGAGCAGGCGAACGGCCCCGAGGCGGTCGCCGGTGCTGCCCTGGTCGAACGGCTGCGCAGCCGCACCCGCGACCCGATCATTCCGCTGCTGGACTATGCCGGCCTGCGGGCCACGGTGCAGCTTCTGACCACGGCAGAACTGCCCGACACCGCCCTTGCGGGCTACGGCGAGGCGCTGCTGCGCGCTGCGCCTGAATCGCTGGCCGAAACCAGCGTGCTTTCGGCGTTCGAGGCCGCGCAGGTCCCCGCCACGCCTTATGCGCTGGCCGTGACCCCGGAAGCCAACGCGGGTCTTGCGACGAACGACCCGTACAAGGGCCTCGCACCGTCCCCGCTGATCCCCGACGAAAGCTGGATTGCCCTGCAAGGCATCTGCGGCAGTTAGGGCTCGACGACCGAAGCTTGCGCAAAGCCCGCGTCGCGCAGCGCCGCCTGTGCCGCAGCAGCCGCCCGGTCGGGGAAGGGTCCCGCGAAGACGGTGATCACCGTCTCGCTGCCGCCCTGCACCCGGCCCCGGACCCAGGCATAGTCCAGTTCGGCCAGTCGCGCTGCGGCCTGGTCGGCGGCCCTCGAGTCACTGTAACTGCCGACCGCGACGAAATGGCCACCCTCTGCCTGGCCCGAAGACGTGGTCGGCGCCACCTCGATCGGCTGAATCCCCACCTCCTCGACCACCGGGACGCGCTGGCCCGAGGGAGGGGACCCACAGACCGGCACCCCCTGGCGCGAGACGCGTGGGACCCACACCACCTGCGACCCTTTCCCGGCGCGGGCGAACATGCAGCCTTTGCTGTCGACGTATTGCAGACCGGCATAATCCGCCGGCGGCAGTTCGGCAGGTTGCAGCGGTTCGGCTTGCGCCGCCGCCCCAGCCAGCACAAGCACGGGCACCAGCACGGGCAACAGCACGGGCACCAAAGCCCGGATCATTTGGTCCCGAACATCCGGTCGCCGGCATCGCCGAGGCCCGGCACGATATAGCCGTGGTCGTTCAGATGGCTGTCAACCGCCGCCGTGACGATCGGCACATCCGGATGCGCCTCCTTCATCCGGGCGATCCCTTCGGGGGCCGCCAGCAGGCACAGGAACCGGATCTGCTTTGCCCCCGCCGCTTTCAGCAGCGACACCGCCGCAACGGACGAGTTTCCAGTGGCCAGCATCGGGTCCACGACGATGGCGATCCGGTCCTCCATATGGTCGGGCAGCTTGTTGTAGTACTGCACCGGCTGCAGCGTCTCGGGGTCGCGGTAGAGGCCCACGAACCCCACCCGTGCCGCCGGGATCAGCTCCAGGATACCGTCCAGAAGCCCGTTGCCCGCCCGCAGGATGCTGACCAGCGCAAGCTTCTTGCCCTCGATGGCGGGCGCATCCATCTCCTCCAGCGGCGTCTCGATCCGCTTCGTCGTCATCGGCAGTTCCCGCGTGACCTCATAGGCCAGCAGCAGGCTGATCTCGCGCAGAAGCTTGCGGAAGGACGCGGTCGAGGTGTCCTTCTCGCGCATCAGGGTCAGCTTGTGCTGGACCAGGGGGTGCGACACGACGGTCAGGTGATCCAGCATTTCAGGCCTCCAACAGCTTTCCGATCCTCGCCTTGGTATCGGCATCGCAAAAGGCCGCGTCAAGCGACTGGCGCGCGATCCGCCGGAATTGCCCCTCGTCCCAGTCGAAGGCTCGGTGCAGCTCGTCGTATTCGCGGGCCATCGTGGTGTGGAAGAACGGCGGATCGTCAGTGCTGATGGTGACCTTCACCCCGCGCCGGTCCAGTTCGTTGATCGGATGCGCCTTGAACCCCGAATAGATCCCCAGCGTCACGTTCGACCCCGGACAGACCTCCAGCACGATCCCCTTCTCGGCCAGCTCATCAACCAGGGCCAGGTCCTCGATGGCCCGCACCCCATGCCCGATCCGCTCCACCCCCAGGTCGCGCACCGCATCGCGCACGCTGTCCGGCCCGCCCCATTCCCCGGCATGGGCGGTCAGCCGCAACCCTGCCTCGCGCGCGCAGTCGAAGGACCAGAGGAAATCCTTGGGGGCGCCGATCTTCTCATCCCCCGCGATGCCGAACCCGACAATCCAGTCCCCCGCCGTCTCGGCCGCACAGCGCGCCGTTTCCCTTGCCTTCTCCGGCCCGAAATGCCGGATGCAGGTGATGATCCCGCGCAACGTCACCCCAAGGTCCCGCTCGGCCTCGTCCGCCGCCTCCTGCATCGCGTGCATGTATTCCTTCCACGCGCCCACATCGCGCCCGCCGCAGAAATCGGGGCTCAGGAACGTCTCGGAATAGACCACCCCCGACTTCGCCGATTCCTCCAAGACCGCCAGCACCAGCCGCTGATAATCGCGCGGGGACTGCAGCGCCGAGGTCGCCGCCTCATAGACCTTCAGGAAGTCCCAGAAGTCCTTGTAACGGTAATTCCCCCGCTCATCGAACACCCCGGCTATATCCAGACGCTTCTCCTTCGCCAGCCCCGCGATGAAGCCGGGCGGAGCCGCCCCTTCCAGATGCAAATGCAACTCGACCTTCGGCAATCCGTCCACGAAACGCTCCTTACTTCATCTGTCTGAAAGTATCCCACGGGGGTCCGGGGGTGTGAAACCCCCGGGAGTAGTCACAGGAAACTCCGCCCCGGACCCTGAGCCTGCACCCCTAGATGCGCGGCCACCGACGCCCCCACATCGACAAACCCGCGCAAGCCCACTTCGCTCAGACCTACCCCCCAGCCCACCACCGGCACCCGCTCACGGGTATGTTCCGTCCCCCGATACGTCGGGTCATTCCCGTGGTCGGCGGTGAAGATCGCCAGATCCCCCGGCCGCAACTGCGCGAAGAACCGCGGCAGCCCGGCATCAAACCACTCCAGCGCGCGGGCATAGCCTGCGACGTCGCGGGGGTGACCGTACAGAGTGTCGAACTCCACGAAGTTCGCAAAGGTCAAAGACCCCGCCTCAGCCTCGGCCCCCAGCCGAACCAGATGTTCGAAAAGATCTGCGTCGGACTTGCCCTTGTGCAGCGCCCCGGTCCCCCGCATCGAAAAGATGTCACCGATCTTGCCGATGGCATGGGTCGCCCGCCCAGCCCCCGCAACCCAATCCAACAAAGTCGGTCCCGGCGGCGCGATGGCATAGTCATGCCGGTTCGAGGTCCGCTTGAAGTTCCCCGGCCCCCCAGTGAAAGGCCGCGCGATCACCCGGCCGACCTTGCGGGCATGCAGCATCGGTGCAAGATCCTGGCACAGCTGCAACAGCCGCTCCAGCCCGAAGGCCTCTTCGTGGCACGCGATCTGAAAGACGCTGTCGGCGCTGGTATAGCAGATCGGCCAGCCCGTCCGCAGATGCTCTTCGCAATGCTCGGCAATGATCGGCACGCCCGAGGCATGGCAGTTCCCAAGGATACCCTCGGTCCCCGCCAACCGGCAGACCTCGGCTACGATGTCGGCCGGGAAGGCCGGCACGGTGTCGGGGAAATAGGTCCAGTCCCAGGGCACCGGCACCCCTGCCAATTCCCAGTGCCCGGACGGAGTGTCCTTGCCCCGCGACACTTCGGTCGCAGCCCCCCACAGGCCTTCGGGCACGGCGTCCATCCCCGGCGTCGCCACACCCGAGGCCAGCCGGATTGCCGCCCCAAGCCCCAGCCGGTCCAGGTTCGGCATCCGCATGGGACCCGAGCGCCCGACCTCTGCCCGGCCCTCGGCACAGGCCGCCGCGAGGTGGCCCAGCGTGTTCGACCCTTCATCGCCGAAGGCCGCCGCATCGGGTGCGCCGCCGCAGCCAACGCTGTCCAGCACCACCAGAAACGCCCGCCCGCCAGTGCTGGCCATCAGCCAATCCTCATCTGTATCAGCGCGGGCTCCTCCGCAAACTCCGGCGCGATCTGGTAGGCCGCCTGCACCGCCCGTACTGCTGCCCGCGCCGCATCCTCGGTTACCGCATGGACCATCGCCAGCGGCACGCCTGCGCCCATTTCCTCTCCGATCCCCGCCAGATCCGTGAGGCCGACCGAGGGGTTCACCCGGTCGCCCTCGCGCAGGCGCCCCCCGCCCAGATGCACAACCGCCTGGCCCAGCGCCTCGCCGTCGATCCGCGCCACGAAGCCGTCCGTCGGCGAGGGCACCTCCATCATCACCGGGGCCGAGGGCAGGCGGTCCGGCCAACGTTCCACAAAGTCCGCCGGCCCCCCCTGCGCCACAACCATCCGCCCGAAACATTCTGCCGCCGCACCGGATTCCAGCGCCTGGGCGATCCGCCCCTCGCCATCCTCCGCGTCACTGGCCAGTCCGGCCAGCGCCAGCACCTCGCCGCCCAAGGCCACCGTCACGTCCCACAGAGCCTCGTTGACCGAGGTGCCGGTCAGCGTCTCCATCACCTCGATCACCTCCAGCGCGTTCCCCGCTGCCGTGGCCAGCGGCTGCGACATGTCGGTGATCAGGGCACTGGTCATGCACCCCGCCCCCTGTGCTGTCTTGACCAGGGACCGCGCCAGCGCCTCGGCGTCCGCTGCCGTCTTCATGAAGGCACCCGAGCCGCATTTGACGTCCAGAACCAGCGCCTCCAGCCCCGCCGCCAGCTTCTTCGACAGGATCGAGGCGGTGATCAGGTCGATCGACTCCACCGTCGCCGACACATCGCGGATCGCGTAAAGGCGTCGGTCTGCCGGGGCCAGGTCGGCCGAAGCCGCCACGATGGCGCATTTCACCTCGGTCATCTGCTTGCGCAGCGCCGCTTCCGTCAATCCGGTTCGAAACCCAGGTATGGCTTCCAGCTTGTCCAGCGTCCCACCCGTATGCCCCAGCCCCCGACCCGAGACCATCGGCACATAGGCCCCGCAGACCGCCAATGCCGGGGCGAGGAGCAGAGAGGTGCAATCCCCGATCCCGCCCGTCGAATGTTTGTCCACCACCGGGCCGGGCAGGTCCCATTCCAGCACCTTCCCGCTGTCGCGCATCCCCCGCGTCAGCGCCACGCGCCCTTCCTCGGACAGGCCCTTCAGCAGCACCGCCATCGCGAACGCGCCCGCCTGCGCATCCGTCACCGCGCCCGAGGCCAGCCCCATCGCGAACCAGCGCAAATCGTCGGTCGAGGGTTGGCCCCCGTCCCGCACCTTGGCGATGATCAACCGCGCGTCGGTCACGTGCGGTCCATGTGCGCGGCGGTGAAAACGCCTGGCAAAAGCTCGGCCACGGTCATCACCTTCTGCTTGCCGTCTGTGGTGCAAAGCGTGACGCGCACGTCCTGGGCCGCAAACTCGGCGATCTTCTGACGGCACCCGCCACAAGGAGGCACCGGGTCCGGGCTGTCGGCGATCACGCAGACCTCGGCGATCCGCGTATCCCCTGCCGCGATCATCGCCGCAATGGCCCCCGCCTCGGCACAGGTGCCCTCGGGATAAGCCACGTTCTCGACATTGCAGCCGACATGCACCGCACCGCTTGTGGCGCGCAAGGCCGCCCCGACCTTGAACCGCGAATAGGGCGCATAGGCCCGCTCTCTGACCGCCGTCGCCGCCTCCAGAAGCGTCATCGCCACCCCCTGTTTGACCATTTGGTCAGAGTGTGATGCCGCCCG
>NZ_JAXMMF010000130.1:0-17989 GCF_034366665.1 Tabrizicola sp.
CATCGATGTCAAAATGATAAGGAGGTTCCCTTGCGGCTGGTGCGCCTCCCCATGTCAGCCAAAATCCAGTTTCCGTTGAAATGTCAGAATTTGCTTCGCAGAAGACCACGCAAGCGATGAGCGCCCACAGTGTCTTGTCGGGCATGTGAATACGGCCTTCGCCAGTATGGATCAGCCATTGGCTAACTCGTTGTGACGGACTCGCTGTGAAGGTGAACTCGTTTGCAATTTCCCACCCGTGAGCAAGCGAGCAGCGAAACGCGTGGTAGATTATGTCAGAAAAATCTGGCTTTTGGATAAATTTTCCACCGTCGCTTTCTATCTTGACGTTCGGGAAAACCGTCCCTGCCAAGTCAAGGCCCGCGCCAATAAATGCCTCGATAATCGGGTAGCTCTCACGTAAGATGCGCTTGAACTCTTCGCTCGTCACCTTGTTCTTGGCGTATCGCTTCCGAGCAGTTGCCTCTATTGCCGGGCAAATCAGGTCCATCCCTCTTGACCAGTTGCTTTCAAGACCTGCCTGGATGGCACCAATTACACGTTCTTCGATCTTCATCACGGTAAATCCCACTTAAGAACTGCGTCAGTCGACAGATACTTGCTATTAAGCTTGCGGGTTACAAAAAACTCTGCGGATCGATATCCACCGCCAACCGCATATCCCTCGGCAGCTTGAACTGCGCCAGCCACTCCGCCAAGGCTGCCTGCAACGGGGCCCCCTTCTCTGCCTTCACCAGCAGCCGCACACGGTGCCGTCCCCGGACCCGGGCGATCGGCGCCGGAGCAGGCCCCCAGACCTCCGCCCCGATCCGCCGCAACGGCTCGACCCGCCGCGCCAGCTCCCCGCCGAAATCGAACACCTGCGCCACGTCGGTCGACGACAGGATTATCCCCGCCATCCGTCCGTAAGGCGGCACGCCCGACGCGCGGCGCTCCGCTGCCTCGGCCCGCCAGAACGCCTCCTCATCCCCGCCCAGGATCGCGCGGATCACCGGATGTTCCGGCTGGTGGGTCTGGAGCCAGGCCTCGCCCTTCCGCTCCGCCGTCCGCCCCGCCCGGCCCGCGACCTGGCGCATCAGCTGAAACGTCCGCTCCGCCGCCCGCAGGTCGGACCCCTGCAACCCAAGGTCGGCGTCAATCACGCCCACCAGCGTCAGCAGGGGAAAGTTGTGCCCCTTGGCCACGATCTGCGTGCCGATGATGATGTCCGCCCCGCCCCCCGAAATCTCGGCAATCTTCTCCTTCAGCGCGCGCGCCGACCCGAACAGGTCCGACGACAACACCGCCACCCGGGCCTCCGGGAACCGCGCCGCCACCTCCTCCGCCAGCCGCTCCACCCCCGGGCCGACGGCGGCCATCCGTCCCTCGACGCCGCACGAAGGACAAGCCAAAGGCACCGGCTTCGTCGCCCCGCACTGGTGGCAGACCAGCCGCTTTTGGAACCGATGCTCCACCATCCGCGCGTCGCAGTGGTCGCAGCCCACCTGATGCCCGCAGGCCCGGCACAAAGTCACCGGGGCGAACCCCCGCCGGTTCAGGAACAACAGCGCCTGCTCGCCCCGCGCAACCACCACATCAACCTTCGCGGCCAATGTCGGGGAAATCCAGCGGTCCGAAGGCAGCCGTTCCGACCGCATATCAATCGCCCGCATCTCCGGCATTTCCGCCGCCCCGAACCGGGACCCAAGGTCCAGCCGCTGATACTTCCCCGCCTCGACATTCGCCCAGGTCTCCAGCGACGGCGTGGCGCTAGCCAGCACCACCGCGCACCCGGCAATCGCCGCCCGCAGCACCGCCATGTCCCGCGCGTTATAAAGGACCCCCTCCTCCTGCTTGTAGGAGGTGTCATGCTCCTCATCGACGACGATCAGCCCCAAGTCCTGGAACGGCAGGAAAAGCGCCGACCGCGCGCCCACGACCAGCCCCGCCTCCCCCTCCGCCGCCATCTTCCACAGCCGCCGCCGTTCCGTCATCGTGACGCCCGAATGCCACTCCGCCGGCCGCGCCCCGAACCGAGCCTCCACCCGAGTCAGAAACTCCGCCGTCAGCGCAATCTCCGGCAACAAGACCAACGCCTGCCGCCCGGCCCGCAGACACTCCGCCACCGCCTCCAGGTAGACCTCGGTCTTCCCCGACCCCGTCACCCCCTTCAAGAGCGTCGCCGAATACCCCCCCATCGCCACCGCCGCGACCAGCGCATCCCCCGCCGCGACCTGCTCCCCCTGCAGCCGCACCCCGACACCCGCCGACAGCCGGGGGTAAGGAGTATCCCGCGGCGCATCCACCTCCGCCACTACCCCCAGCTTCACCAACCCCTTAACGACCGAACTGCCGCAAGAAGCCGCCTCCACCAGCTCGCCCAAAGTGACCGGAGCCCCCCCGAACGACCGCAACGCCTCCACCACCCGATGCCGCGCCTCGGTCAGACTGTTGGGCACCACACCACTCAACCGGTACACCCGCCGCACCGACGCAGGCTCCCCCAACCCCGGAGTCCTGGTCGCCAACCGCAGCATCGCCGGCAACGGCGTCAGCGTGTACTCCGCTGCGCGACCAAGAAACGACCGCAACTCCAACCGCATCGGCCGCGCATCCAGCACCCGCCCCACCGGCCGCACCTTCGCCGGGTCCCATCCCCCGACCGCAGGCCCCCAGACCACACCCAGCACCTTCCGCGGCCCCAGCGGCACCTCGACGAAATCCCCGTCGCCGCAGCCGCCCTCCGGCGCGCGATAGTCCAGCACCCGGCCCAAAGGTTCCGTCGTCAGCACCCCGACCAGATCGCCCGCCTGATAGACCCGGTCCGCCACCTGAAACCTTTCGCTCATCCGCCGTTTGGGCTAAACCGCGACCCGAGAGCATTCAACCCCCGCGTTGCACCCCCCGCAACCGCCAAGGAGGCCCCCAATGAAATTCTTCATCGACACCGCCGACGTCGACGCCATCCGTGAGCTTCACGACCTCGGCATGGTCGACGGCGTCACTACCAACCCGTCGCTGATCCTGAAATCCGGCCGCAACATCCTGGAAGTCACCAAAGAGATCTGCTCCTTCGTCACCGGCCCCGTTTCAGCCGAAGTCGTGGCCCTGAAAGCCGAGGACATGATCGCCGAGGGCCGCAAACTCGCCGCCATCGCCCCCAACATCGCCGTGAAAGTCCCGCTGACCTGGGACGGCCTCAAGACCTGCAAGGTCCTGTCGTCTGAGGGCTTCATGGTCAACGTCACCCTCTGCTTTTCCGCCAACCAGGCCCTGATCGCCGCCAAGGCCGGAGCGACCTTCATCTCGCCCTTCATCGGGCGGCTGGACGACATCAACCTCGACGGCCTCGACCTGATCGGCGACATCCGCACGATCTATGACAACTACGACTTCAAGACCCAGATCCTTGCGGCCTCGATCCGCACCGCCAACCACGTCAAGGACTGCGCCCTGATCGGAGCCGACGTCGTCACCGCCCCCCCGGCCGTGATCAAGGCGCTGGCAAGCCACGTCCTGACCGACAAGGGCCTCGACCAGTTCAACGCCGACTGGGCGAAGACGGGTCAGAAGATCCTATAGTGGCGGGATACATTATCGGTCGGCTTAGACCAGCACCAACATGCTGGTCCTGAAATATACTATCCGATTGTGCCAAGCACTATCGGCCGATAGGCTCACGAAAACCGGCGAATCTTTGCCGCTCTGATCGGACGATCTGAATGCTTAAGAATTTTGACGACACCAACGAGCGTGTAGAAATAAGGAATCTTCTCTCCATTCGTTCAGCGAGCTTTGCACTTACGGACATTGGCGCCCTAATCGGCAAACAGGCGACTGGAAAATCGATCATCGCCAAACTTATATATTTTGGGCGCATGTACATTTCTGCTTACGCCAATAGCGTTGGGTCACCTGACTTTGACTTTAGGGCATTCAAGAGTGAACAACTTGGGGAATTCTTACTGCTTTTTGGAAACTTATTGGGCTACGACAAGCCGTTCCAGGCAACGTATTATCTTGGAGATGTAAGCATTTGCATCGAGCGGACATTTGCCGGCCATAGGCCAAAAATTTCTCAGAATTCCGAATTAGACAAAATTGGCTCTAACATAAAGAAGGATTTCAAGAACTACCTTAAAGAGAATGAGAACAAGAAACAGAGAAGAACTGCCTCCATATATTTCTACTATCAGTCTTCGCAAGAACGCAAAGAATTCTTCGCCACCGTGCCAAAGGTACTCTTTGTTCCAGCTTCTAGATCCTTCTATTCGACTGTAAGTGAAGAGCTATTTGCGTTTCTTGCCTCCGAGAAGAGAATTGATCCACTAATGGCTCAATTTGGAAATTTTTACGAGTTCGCAAAGAAAACGATTGCTGGAGATTGGTTTGGGTCCGGCATGAGCAAGGAAGAGAGGGCAAAAGTAAACGGGAGGATTCGCCCAGTCATCGACGGTGACTTCTTCCGACTAAAATCGAAGGACTATATTGGAACATCCTGGGGCAATGTGCCGTTACAAGCATCGTCATCTGGCCAACAAGAGTCATTACCCCTTCTATTGTCACTTCTGGAGTATCCAAACCCCGACGAACTGTCACAACTGCTAATTATTGAAGAGCCCGAAGCGCATCTATTCCCTGAGGCTCAGAAGTATGTTCTTGATTTGATGGTTGAGTGCGCAAAAGCAAGCGGCTGCAGAATGCTGTTCACAACCCATTCTCCCTACATGCTGGCCTGCTTAAACTATCATATCGAGCGCGAGAAACGCCACGCCGAACGACCATTGGCAATCTCGGCCCACTTGACGTCAAACGGTTCCTTGTCCCCGTTAATTGATGAGGAGTCAGGATTGATCGACACTAATGAGCTGGATAGTGTCTCAGAGGCGATAGCCGGTGAGTTTATGAAAGCATATGATGAGTAAATGCATTATTCTAACCAGTGGACACGTGAGCTGCCAAGACGGAAAACGCTTGTCGTCGTTTTTCATAGAGAACAAGTCAGGTAAACAATTGACCAAGTACGAAATTGATGGATGTTTGGTCTCTGAGACTGACCCCATCAAGCGTTGTGACTTTGGAGTTCAGGCTGACAACGTATATTGGCTTGTTGAATTGAAGGGTGGTGACTTTGCTGGCGCTGTTGAACAGATCGCTTCCACCTTTGAGAACTGCAAGTTTGTACCTCGAATGCCCATTACTCCGGTCATAGTTGTAACGACGTCACCGATTCCTGCAAAACGATTCAAGCACCTCGAACGTCTCAAGAAGGCACTAGGGAAGCACTGGTCCGGCGAGATAAAGGTAGGAACCAAGCGTGTGACTATTTCCATATAGCCCCTCACCGCACCAACGGCCCGCCAAACACCCGCTCCTCCCCCTCCGCCACCCCCTTCTGCACCCTCTCCTGCACGACGGCTCGCGCCGCCTGCTCCACCGGCGGCCCCACGTCCTCCCAGTCCCCGCCCATCGCCTTCGCCACATCCCCGAACTGCGGCTTCTCCCCCGACCAAGCCTCCTCCCGCTCCCGGTAATGCGCCAGCGTCTCGGCCCCCCGGATCACCCCGGCCAGCCGCGCGTGCATGTAGCTGCGCAAGACGTCGTTGATCCGCGGCCCGTACCCCTCGCCCATGGACCGGAAGAACTTCAACACATCCGCCTCCAGCGCCAGCGTCACCTTCACCTTCGCCGCGCGGGGCGTCGCCGTGGCGATCTGGTGCCACTCCTCGGGGATGCGCCCCGTCAGTTCGATGGTGTTGTGCAGGTCCCATTCCAGACGCCGCATGACGTCCATCATGTAGGTCATCTGGGCACGCTGGCGGGGGGTCTGTTTCTTGAGGTCAGGCATGGCGGAGTCCTTTGCGGCCCCCACGATCCCACCCAAAGGTTAACGCCAGCCGACCCATACGTGCGTATGGACGGTTTCCATACCGGAACCCGACGCTGTCCAGACCCACTGTTGCATCCCTGCCCCATCCGCCGCCACCCCCATCGAAAACCTGTCGCCATCCACCTGAGCTTCGGCCTATAGTCCGCAGGAATTCCGACGGAAACTGGCCCTCCCATGATCGAACCCGACCTCCGCGACCGGATCCTTGCCGAGCCTGAGCGGCTCCTCGAAGACCGCGACGTGATGAACGCCCTCGTCTCCGCCAACGAGCGCGAACGGGGCGCGAACATCGTCGACCTCCGCGGCATCGCGATGCAGCGTCTGGAAAGCCGTCTTGACCGGCTGGAGGACACACATAGGTCAGTGATTGCAGCGGCTTACGAGAACCTGGCCGGCACCAACCAGGTCCACCGCGCCGTCCTGCAACTGCTGGAGCCCACGAATTTCGAAAGCTTCATCAAGGCCCTGACCGGCGAGGTCGCCCAGACCCTCCGCGTCGACACGGTCCGCCTGGTCCTCGAAACCCTGCAAGACGACCCCGACGCCGACCCCACCCTCCGCCGCCTGGGCGAAGTGCTGCAAGTCGCCCCCGCGGGCTTTGTCGGCACTTACCTGACCAACGGCCGCAACGGCCCCGGCCGCCAGATCGTGCTGCGTTCCGTGACCGCCCTTGCCGTTAATCTTTACGGCAACCGGGCCGAGGATCTGCAATCGGAAGCCCTGATGAAACTCGACCTCGGCCCCAACCGCCTGCCGGGGATGCTGGTTTTTGCGTCGGAAGACCCGACCCAGTTCAAGTCCACCCACGGCACTGATCTTCTTCAGTTTTTCGCGGGCGTCTTCGAACGCTCGATGCGCCGGTGGCTCGGCTGAGCGACCCCTTCCTCGCCCCCGCCCTTGGGGCCGCGCTGGCGCAGTGGCTTTCACACCTGCAGGCGCTGGAGGGTGCTTCGGTTAACACGGTCGAAGCCTACCGCCGCGACGTTGCTCGCTACCTGAAGTTCCTCTCCGCCCACAGTGGCGGGGACCAGGGTATCGCCGCCGTCGCCCGCACCACCCAATCCGACCTCCGCGCCTGGATGGCCGAGGAACGCGCCCGCGGCCTGTCTGCAAGGTCCCTGGCCCGCGCCCTGTCGGCCATCAAAGGCTTCACCGCATGGGCCGCCGATCGGACCAACACAGACGCGACCACCGTCCTTTCCGCCCGCGGCCCCAAGTTCCGCCGCAAGCTCCCCCGCCCCCTGTCGGAAGACGGCGCCGCCGCGATGCTGACGGAAATCGGCACCGACGCCCGCGAAGACTGGATCGCCGCGCGCGACACCGCCATCGCCACGCTCCTCTACGGCCTCGGCCTGCGCATATCCGAGGCGCTTTCCCTTACCGGGACGGACCACCCCATGCCGCCGACACTGCGCATCACCGGCAAGGGCGGCAAGACCCGGCCCGTCCCGGTGATCCCCGCCGCCGCCGAGGCCGTTGCTGAATATGTGCGGCTGTGCCCTTACGACCTTGCTGCGAAAGACCCCCTCTTCCGCGGCGCACGCGGCGGCCCGGTCAATCCGCGTCTGATCCAGGCCGCGATGGAGCGGGCCCGCCTTCGCCTGGGTCTGCCCGCCACCGCCACACCCCATGCGCTGCGGCACAGCTTTGCCACGCACCTCTTGTCCGCCGGCGGAGACTTGCGCGCGATCCAGGAACTGCTCGGCCATGCGTCGCTCTCCACCACCCAGGCCTACACCGCCGTCGATGCCGCCCGGCTGATGGAAGTCTACGAAAAAGCCCACCCCCGGGCCTGATTGCGGCACCTCCCAGTTGCACCGCGCCCCGTAATCCGCCATCAAGTCCCCATGAGCCCGCGTCTGAAAGCCCTCTCTGTTCACCTGCTCACCGCCTCTGGCGCCGTGCTGGCCATGTTCGCCATGCTTGCCGCCGTGAAAGGCGAATGGAGCCTGATGTTCCTCTGGCTGGTGCTGGCGCTGATCGTCGACGGGATCGATGGCCCGCTGGCCCGCAAGTACGAGGTCCACACGAACTGGCCGACCTATGATGGCGTGCTGATGGACCTGATCGTGGACTATCTGACCTATGTCTTCATCCCGGCCTTCGCGCTGTTCCAGTCCGGACTCCTGCCCGGCTGGACCGGCTGGCTGGCGATCATCGTGATCTGCTTCGGCTCGGTGGTGTATTTCGCGGACACCCGCATGAAGACCAAGGACAAAAGCTTTGCGGGCTTTCCGGCCTGCTGGAACATGGTGGTCCTGGTCCTGTTCGCGACCAAGCCTGGCGAGGCGGTGATCCTGATGGTGGTGATCCTGCTGACGGTGACGATGTTCACCAATCTCAAGTTCATCCATCCCGTTCGCACCAGTCGCTGGTACGAGCTGTCGCTTGGCGTCTGCATCGCCTGGATCGTCCTGGCCGGCTGGGCCGCCTGGTGGGATTTCAACGAGGGTCCGGTGGCGAAGTGGCTTCTGGTGCTGACCTCGATGTACCTGATGCTGGCAGGGATCGCGCAGCAGATCATCCCCGAAGGCATCCGCCGGGTGCGTTAGACGGAACGCTCGTCGATGACTGCGTCACTCCTCGCTGCGTCGAGCGAGGAGACGTCGAAGACGTACGACGAGCGGCCCGTTCAAAGCCGCGTCAGCATCACGCCCGCCACGATGATAAGCGCCGCCACGGCCTTCTCTCCGGTCATCTTCTCGCCGAAGATCAGCCAGCCGATCAGCACCGCAAACAGGATCGAGGTCTCGCGCAGGGCGGCGACCACGGCGATGGGTGCCGTCGTCATCGCCCAGATCGACACCGCATAGGCCCCGTAGCTGGCCGCTGACGCGAAGGAGCCCATCCGCCAGGCCTGCCAGTTGCGCGGGATCACGTCCCAGCCGCGCAGCGCCAGCATCCCCAGCGTGAAGAACACGCCATCGGCCACGAAGACCCAGGCGACATAGGCGGCAGGTGAGCCCGAGACCCGTGCCCCCATCCCGTCGATCAGCGTGTAGGTCGCGGTCGCACAGGCCGAACCCAGAGCGAAGGGCAAGAGCTTGCGGTCCTCGCCGCTGGTGAACACACCGCGCGCCATCAGCAGGATGCCGGCCGCCACCACCGCGATGCCGATGTATTCCTGCTGCGTCACCGCGTCGGTCAGGAAGGCCGCGCCGAAGACGGCCACGATCATCGGAGCGGCCCCCCGCGCGATGGGGTAGACCCGGCTCAGATCGCCCCGGTCATAGGCGTAGGTCAGGAAGAATTTGTAGGCGAAATGCGTGCAACCCGCCGCGATGACCCAGGGGATTGCTGCGCGGTCAATGGCCGGGGTCAGCAGCACAACGGCCAGGCCGATCGGCACCTCGACAATGGACAGGATCACCATCCCGCCGACCTTCGAGGTCCCCATCTTGATCAGCGCATTCCACAGCGCATGCAGGAAAGCCGCACCAAGGACGGCCAGGAAGATGCCAAGGCTCAACGCGCACCTGTCATGAAACTGTCACGAGAAGGCGTAAGCCCGGGCGGCATCGCGCACAAGCCGTCGCTTGAGTCCAGTGTCCTGGCGTCGATAGGCTCAGGGCAAGGGTAGGGTGGGCGATATCGCCCACCCTACGCCTGCGCTCAGCGCAACCGCAGCCGGATTGGTCCCCGTGCCGCGACAGGGTCCACCTCCACCCCGTTCTGCGTTGCCATGATCTCGGGCATCCCCCCCGCCACCCGTCGCACCTCGGGCATCAGCGCCTGCCAGTCCTCTGGCTCCAAAGCCCTCGCCACCTCGGATGGGCAGAGCGACTTGTCCCGCCCCCTTTGCAACGCCAGGTCAAGGATGGCCTCGCGCAGCCAGGTCATAGCAGCAGCGCCCCCTCGTGACGCAAGAGGGCCGCCTTCGTCTTGACCCCGCCGGGTGCCGAGAAGCCGCCGAACCAGTTCGTTCCCGTCACCCGGTGGCACGGGATCACGATGGGCAGGGGGTTCGCGCCGCAGGCCTGCCCCACGGCCTGCGCCGGGGCACCGACCGCCTTGGCGATCTGGCCGTAGGTCCGCGTCTCGCCCCAGGGAATCGCGGCCATCGCCCGCCGCACGTCGGCGTGCAGCCCTGTCCCCCAGTCGAGCGGCAGATCAAAGCGCCTGAGCTGCCCGGCGAAATAGGCCGCAAGCTGCGCCAGCCCCTCGGCCAGCAGCGCGCTTTCCCCCTGTTCTTCGGGCAGCCGCCACTCCAGCCCCACGAGGACGCCATCCCGTTCGACCAGACTGACCGGCCCGAACGGCCCCGTCATACCTGCCCTGCGCACCGACCCGCTCACCGCCGCCCCTCGCGCAGCGGCGCGAAGGCCTGGCGCAGCACTTCGGCCATCCCCTCCACCGCCGGAGAGGTTCCCCGCGGGTTCCGCCGCAGGACCACCCGGGCCTGGTCGACGATGGGAAACCCGTCCTCGGTCGTCAGCTCGCGGCAGCCCGCAGGGATCGTGCTGCGGGACAGGGGGGCAATCGCCATTCCGTTCGTCACCGCCACCCGGAAGCCCCCCGCCATGTCGCAGGCCCAGGCCGCGCGCCAGTCGATGCCCAGACGGTTCAGCGAACCTTCCACGTAGTCCCGGCTCCACTCCGACTTGAAGTATACCGCTACCGGAACAGGCCGCCGCAGGTGCTGGGCATGCGTCAAGGACGTCACCCAGACCGTCGGGTCGATGCACAGAACCTCGCCATCCTGCACGTATTGCCAGTCGTAGATCACCCCCAGGTCGATCTCGTCCGCCTCCAGCGCCGCGATCTGCGCCGTGGAATGATCCACCCGGACCGAGACCTGCACCCCTTCGTGCCGCTCGTCGAAGGCCGCAAGCGCGCGCGGCAGGACCGTCCCGGAGTATTCGTCCGAGATCCCCACCCGCACCGGCCCGACCAGCGGCTTTTCCCGTAGCGCCACAGCCGCCTCGTCCAGAAGCGCCACCACCCGCCGCGCATAGGGCACCAGCTGCTCACCGCGAGGCGTCAGCACCACCCCGCGCGCCTGCCGCTGAAAGAGGGGCTGGCCCAGGCTGTCCTCCAGCCGCTTGACCTGCAGGCTGACCGCCGATTGCGTCCGGTAAAGCCGCCCCGCTGCCGCCGTGACGGACCCGGAGTCCGCCACCGCCAGAAAGCTGCGCATCAGATCGCTGTCCAGCGGCTGCATCGGTCCATCCATGAGTCAGGCTTATGTCACCCATCAAACCTATTCGTTTGTGAAATGTCAAACCCGGGCCTATCTCTGGGCTTCAAGCACAGGAGACCATCATGTTCGCCCGCCTCTTCGCCCTTCTGCAGCTGCGCCGTTCGACCGCGTTCCTGCTGGAACGCGAAGACGATCATTTGCTGGACGACATCGGTCTGACCCGTGCCGAGCTTGTGGCCCTGCGCCGCGGCGACATCCTTGCCGATGCGCAGGTCAAGACATTGCGCTTTCATTCGACGCCGACGCCCCGCGGTCTCCCCGTAAGCGCTTCGGCCTGACTCTTCGCCGGGGGTCTGGGGCCCTCGGCGAAGATTTTTCCCTTAGCCCAGCGCGTCGTTGCAGCGCTGGCAGGTGCCGGGGTGCTTGTGCGTGCCGACGTCCGGCAAGACGCGCCAGCAGCGATCGCACTTCTCACCCGTGGCCGGCGCGAAGACCACGGCCACATCGGCGACGTCCGGCAACCGGAACGCGTCCTCCGGCGCGGGCTTGGTGGACAGCCAGATGCACGAGGTGATGCACAACTCCTCGAACTTCACCGTCTCCAGCACCTGCATCATCACCGGCGAGACAAACACCGTCGGCGCCGCCTCCAGGCTGGAGCCGATCACCTTGGCCGTCCGCTGCACCTCCAGCGCGCCCGTGACCACCCGGCGCACCTCGCGCACGTGGTTCCACTTCGCGGCGAGGGCCTCGTCCAGCCAGGCCTTTGGTGTCTCGGGGAAGTCGACCAGGTGGACCGACGACTCCTCCCCCGGGAACCGCTCCAGCCAGACTTCCTCCATCGTGAAGACCAGAACCGGGGCCAGCCAGGTGGTCAGCCGGTGGAACAGGATGTCCATCACCGTCCGGCACGACCGCCGCGTCAGGCTGTCCGCCGGATCGCAGTAAAGGCTGTCCTTGCGGACGTCGAAATAGATCGCCGACAGGTCGGTGGTGCAGAAGGTGAAGAGCTTCTGGAACACCCCCTGGAAGTCGTACCTGGCATAGCCCTCGCGCACTTCGGCATCCAGTTCCGCCAGCCGGTGCAGGATGAACCGTTCGCTCTCCGGCATGTCCGTCACGTCGACACGCTCGGCCTCGGTGAACCCCTTCAGCGCGCCAAGCATATACCGCATCGTGTTGCGCAGACGCCTGTAGCTGTCGGCGACGCCTTTCAGGATCTCCTTCCCGATGCGCAGGTCCACGGTGTAATCCGACTGCGCCACCCAAAGCCGCAGGATATCCGCGCCGTATTCCTTGATGACTTCCTCGGGCGCCACGGTGTTGCCCAAGGATTTGGACATCTTCATGCCCTTCTCGTCCAGCGTGAAGCCGTGAGTCAGCACGCCGCGATACGGCGCCCGCCCCTTGGTCCCGCAGGCCTGCAGCATCGAGGAATGGAACCACCCGCGATGCTGGTCGGTGCCCTCCAGATACAGGTCCGCAATCCCGTCCGGCGACCCATCCTCGCGGTCGCGCAGCACGAAGGCATGAGTGGACCCTGAGTCAAACCAGACGTCCAGCACGTCGAAGACCTGTTCATAATCCAACGGATTCACGATGCCAGAGAGCATCTTCTCCTTGAATCCTTGCACATACCAGACATCGGCCCCGTCAGCCTCGAACGCCGCCTTGATCCGGGCGTTGACCTCGGCGTTGCGCAACAGGAAGTCCGGTGCATCCGGCCGCGCGCCCTTCTTGACGAAGGCCGTCAGCGGCACGCCCCAGGCGCGCTGCCGCGACAGCACCCAATCCGGGCGCGCCTCAATCATCGAAAACAGCCGGTTCCGCCCGGTCGAGGGCGTCCAGTCGACCAGCTGATTGATCGAGGTCAGCGCCCGCGCCCGGATCGTCGCGCCATAGGTCGACAGCCCGTCGTCCAGCGTCTTGTCGATGGCGACAAACCACTGCGGCGTGTTGCGATAGATGACCGGCGCCTTCGACCTCCACGAATGCGGGTAGGAATGCTTCAACTTCGCCTTGGCAAACAGCGCGCCGGAGTAGGCGAGTTGCTTGATGACCGACACGTTCGCCGGTCCCTCTTTCCCATCCGGAGTGATGATGTGCTGCCCGCCAAAGAGCGGCAGGTCGGCGCGATACGACCCATCCGCCTCGACGTTGTAGGTCATCGGCAGGCCAAACTTCACGCCCAGCTGATAGTCGTCGTCGCCGTGGGAAGGAGCCGTATGCACGAACCCCGTCCCCGCATCGTCGGTGACATGGTCGCCGGGGAGCATCGGGACATCATAGTCCCACTCACCGTTGCCGCCTTCGATGGAACGGAAGGGGTGGGCCATGACGAAACCGGCAAGGTCCGCCGCCGAGATATCGCCCAGTCGGCGCACCATCTCCGGCCCAACCAGCTTGGCCTGACTGAACACGGCTTCTGCCAGCTTGTCCGCAACGATCACACGGTGCCCGATGGTCGCCGAACTCTCCTCCGGCCGACCGATGATCTCGTAAAGCCCGTAGGCGATCTCCGGTCCGAAGGCCACCGCCCGGTTCTGCGGGATGGTCCAGGGGGTGGTCGTCCAGATCACCACATCGGTCGGCGTCTTGGTAAAGACAGCGTCCCCGTGGATCACCCGGAACCGCACCCAGACCTGATGGCTGGTATGGTCGTGATACTCCACCTCCGCCTCGGCCAGCGCGGTCTTCTCCACCGGAGACCACATCACCGGCTTCGACCCTTGATACAGCGACCCGTTCATGACGAACTTCATGAACTCGTCCGCGATCACCGCCTCGGCGTGGTAGTCCATCGTGAGGTAAGGCCGGTCCCACTTCCCCGTGACGCCCAGCCGCTTGAACTCCTCGCGCTGCACCCCGATCCAGCCCTCGGCAAAGCGGCGGCATTCCTGGCGGAAATCGACGATGTCCACGTCGTCCTTGTTCAGGCCCTTAGCGCGGTATTGCTCCTCAATCTTCCACTCGATCGGCAATCCGTGACAATCCCAGCCAGGCACATAACGGGCATCGCGGCCCATCATCTGCTGGGACCGGACCACCATGTCCTTCAGCACCTTGTTCAGCGCATGGCCGATGTGCAGGTGCCCGTTGGCATAGGGAGGGCCGTCATGCAGCACGAATGGCGCCCGCCCCGCGGCAGAGCACCGCAGCCGGTCATAGACTCCGATCCGCTCCCACCGCGCCAGCCATTCCGGCTCGCGCTGGGGCAGGCCCGCCCGCATCGGGAAGGCGGTCTCGGGCAGGAAAACGGTATCGCGATAGTCGGGCGTGTCAGAGGTGGGGGCGGCGGTATCGGCGCACATGGCAGGGAAACCTCAAATCAGGGGCAGGTCGGCCCGGGAAAGGGCCAGCGACAACAGGAAAACCCGGCCGGGCCTCAGCCCGCCGGGCAAGTAATTCGCGCGCGAAGAACCGGACCCATCTGCATGCCGGGCCTTATAGACAAAGGCCGGGGAACGGTCCAGCCCGGCCCGACGTCTTTCACCTGGCACCAAATATCCTCTGGGGGTCCCGGGGGGCGAAGCGCCCCCGTCACCGAGGAGGAGGCGCAGCCCGACGACGAGACAAAAGGCTTGCGCGCCAGCGCTCAATTCCAAACCCGTCCCGACCCGCGACACCGCCGCCCTTGCGAAAGCCGCAATCCTTTGCCACCGATGCGCGCATGACTTACCGCATCGCCATCGCCGGGGCCGGGATGGGTGGCCTCGCCGCCGCAACGCTTCTTGCGCAGGACGGCCACGCCGTCACCCTTTTCGAACGCTTCGCAGAAGCCAGACCCGTCGGCTCCGGCCTTGTGGTCCAGCCCGTCGGGCTTGCCGTCCTGGACGCCCTCGGCGCGGGGGACGAGGCTCGCAGCCTTGGCGCACCCCTGACCCGGATGCTTGGCCACTCTGGCAGCCGTATTGCGCTTGACGTGGCCTACCGGCCCGGCCAGCCCGGCCTTGCCATGCACCGCTCTGCCCTGTTCCACTGCCTGTGGCAGGCTGCCACCCGCGCCGGGGTCAACCCCACCACCGGCCACACCGCCACCGGCACGCGAGAGGGGCCGACGGGCATCCACTTCACCACCGACCGGGGCGACCACGGCCCCTTCGACCTGATCGTCGACGCCTCGGGCGCGGCCTCAAGACTTTCCCCGCTCAAGGCCAAACCCCTCCCGTTCGGAGCCGTCTGGGCCCATGTCCCCTGGCCCGTCACGGACCTGCCCGGAAATGAACTGCGCCAGCGGTACCACCATGCCTCACGCATGGCCGGCATCCTGCCCATCGGACACCTGCCCGACGATCCGACCCCAAGGGCTGCCATCTTCTGGTCGCTTCCGGCCGCCGACCTTGACGCCTGGCCGGAACGGGACCTGAACGACTGGAAGGCCGAGGTCACCACCTTCTGGCCCGCCTTGTCCCCCTTCCTGGCCCAGATCACCGACAAGGTCCAACTCACCCCCGCCCGCTACAGTCACGGGACCCTTGCCAAGCCCCACAGCCTGCGCCTGATCCACATCGGCGACGCCGCCCACCGCGCCAGCCCGCAGCTTGGCCAGGGCGCAAACATGGCGCTGCTCGACGCGCGGGCGCTGGCCCTTGCGCTTCGGCTTCCGCTGGAGGACGCCCTGCCCCGCTACCGCCAGACCCGCCGCTGGCACCTGGGCCTGTACCAGACCCTTTCTGCCGCCTTCACCCCGCAATACCAGTCGCACAGCCGCGCCCTGCCCGCTGCCCGAGATCACCTGATGTCGCCGCTCTCGCGCCTCTGGCCCCTGCCGCGCATCCTCTCGGCCCTCGTCTCTGGCGACCTGATTCCGCCCATCGCGGGCCAACCCGGCGACACGTGATCACGGTAAACACTTGCTGACTGCCCACACCCAAGCGATTGAATTCATTGGCAACGCTCCGGGTGTCCTGCGTGGACAAGGCTGGACAGCCCGTCTCCGACCTGCCATCCTGACCCCATGAAACTTGCATCCCTCAACGTCCTTGGGCAGGATCTGCAGCCCTGCTCCTCTGACCCGGTCACCGGCTTTTTCCGCGATGGCTGCTGCAACACCGGCCCGATGGACCGCGGTCTGCACACCTTCTGCGCCCTGATGACGGCCGAGTTTCTGGCCCTGTCGAAATACCTCGGCAATGACCTCTCGACCCCCCGGCCTGAATTCGGGTTTCAGGGGCTGAAGCCCGGCGACCAGTGGTGCCTTTGCGCCGCCCGGTTCCTGCAGGCGCATGAAGAGGGTGCTGCCCCCAAGGTCCGCCTTGCCGCGACGCACGAGGCCACCCTTGCCGTCGTCCCGCTGGACATCCTGCGGCAATACGCCACCGACTGACCCGCTGCGCGCCGATGGACTTCCGTCCTGCCCCGCGCGACACCAGCGAGGAGCGCGCGGAAAGCGCGACGACGAGCGAACCCCATGATACCGCCCCGCTTCGATGTCACCGAAGACCAGATCGCCCGCGTCGTGGCGACATTCTACACCTGTGTCCGCGACCACCCCGGCCTTGGACCGGTCTTTGCGGCCCATGTCACCGACTGGCCCGCGCACGAGGCGAAGATCACCCGCTTCTGGCGCAACGCCATCCTGCACGAACGCAGCTACGACGGGAACCCGCTGGCCGTCCACCGCGCGGCAGGGAATGTCCGGCTGGGGATGTTCGATGTCTGGCTTGGCCTGTTCGACAGCGTGCTCAAGCTGGAACTCCCGCCCGAAACCGCCGCGCAGTGGTCTGCGCTGGCCCACCGCATCGGGCGCGGCCTCATGTTCGGGATGCAGGGGGACCGGGGCGCGCCGCCCTCACTTCGCTGAGATCATGGTCGAGGCCGGGGCCGCAGGCATCGGACGCACCGCCCCGTCGTCGCGCATCAGATCCTCGATGAACAGCGACAGAAGCTGCGACCGACCGCTGACTCCGGCCTTGCGGTAGATCGCATTGGTCTGCGCCTTCACGGTGCCCTCGGACGTCGCGCGCAACGCGGCGATTTCCGAGGTCGACATGCCCTTGATCGCAAACAGTGCCACGTCCTTTTCCGACGGCGTCAGCCCCCATTCCGCAAAGCGTTCCTGCAGAAGGTCCATGAAGGCCCCCGACGCCCGCCGAAGTTGTTCCTCGGCAGAGTGTCGGTCCCGCAGCGCCCGCCGCAGCATCATGCCGCCGATCACCACCCCAAGGATCAGCCCGAACGCCGCGCCGATCTCCAGCAGTTCGCGCATCTCCCAGCTGATTGGCGCGGTCTGAAATCCGAAGAAGGATGACAGGATGTCAGACACGAAGAAAAAGGCGCACAGCGCCTGGATCACGAAGATCGCGATGAAGGGGGCCGCGCGCTTCACGCCGATGCCCGATCCGCGTGCCCTGTCACAGGATCAGTCGTCGTCGTCGTCGTCGTCTCCGTCGTCACCGCCACCACCACTGCCGCTGTTGTCGTCATCATCATCATCGTCATCGTCGTCATCGTCATCGTCATCATCGTCATCATCATCATCGTCGTGCGACCTGCCCGAGCGGGAACGATCCTCGATGATCTCGACCTTGCCCTTGCCGCCGGATTTAGGTGACCAGAAATCGCGCAGGATCTCTCCGGTGCGTGGGTTGATGATGATCTCGCGCGCGCCATCGCCGCGCGATGCAACAATCCGAACGCGTCCCAGCAGGGTGCGTTCCGTGACGACAGAGCGGAAGCCCTGTCGCTTCAGCTGGGCGACAATGTCGTCCACAACCCCCTGAGCCAGCGCAGGACCTGCCACCGCAGCCCCCGTCACCAGCCCGATAAGAAACGCCCGGCGTTTCATGTCATACCCCACCCAGGTTCAGGCCGACTATGCGACATGGGTCGGACCCCGGCAAGACCGGGGCCCGAGCACAGGTCAGAGTCCGACCTCAGTTGTCGTCCTTGTCGTCATCATCATCATCATCATCGTCATCGTCATGGTCCGAGCCATGATCGTCGCCGTCATCATCGTCATCATCATCGTCGTCGTCGTG
>NZ_JAXMMF010000131.1:0-22124 GCF_034366665.1 Tabrizicola sp.
CGTCCATGTCGGCGTCGAGGTTGCGGATCAGCGCGGTGAAGTCGGCGGCCTGGAAGGGGATGGCGTTCGGGTTTTCCGGGATCGGCAGGCGGAGGATCGGAAGCTCGGACCAGTCGGCCTTGACGCCGGTCTTCCACCTCAGTTGCAGGGCCTGCTCGACGCCGCCCAGGAAACGCAGACCCGCGAGGGCGAAAAGGTCTTCGTTGGTGGGTGCGGGGAGGGCGGCGAGGCGGGCCTCGGTCGGGGCAAGGCCGGCGCGGGCGATTTCCTCTGAGATCGTCTCGGCGGCGGCGGGGCTGGCGAGGATGAGGGCGAGAGCGAGGGTGCGCATGGGGGCCTCCTTTGGGTCAGGCAAGTGTGGCGCTGCGTCGTGGGCGGCGCAAGGTCGGGAAAGCCGTCAGGTGGCCGACCAGAGGACCTGGCCGCGGGGGAGAAGGGTGGGGAGTTTCGTCGGGGCGAAGCCAGCGGCGGCGATGGTCTGCGCGACCTGGGCCTCGGGGAGATGGTAGGGCGGGCGGTCGGGATGGGTGACGACGCCGTCGGGCTGGCGGGTGGAGGTGGCGGCGTCCGAGAGGAAGACCGTGAAAAGGACGGCGCGGAGGTTGGGGAAGGGGCGAAGGTTGGTGAGGGCGGTTTGCAGGGCTTGGTGGGGGAGGTGGGTGAAGACGCCGAAGGCGATGGCAAGCGTGATGGTGTCGGGGATGCCGGGGAAGGCGAAATGCGCGTCCTCGATCAGGTGGTCTTCGGGGAGTTGGGTCGGGTCGGGCAGTTCGGTGAGCCGCCCGTGCCGCATCAGGGCGAGGGAGGCGTCGGTGCCCCAGTAGTGCCCGGGCTTGAGAAACGGGACGGCCTTGTGGCCGAGGCGAAGGGCGCCGCAGCCGATGTCGAGGAGGTGGTCCTCGGGGGTCATTCCGGCGGAAAGGAGGGCCTGCATCTGGACGCGGCCCGTCTCGTCCCAGCGGCCGCCGACGATGTCGCGGTGGCGGCCCTTCGCGATGGCGTCGTCATAGAAGCCGGGGGCGAGGTAGGGGGAGGCCAGCCCGTTGGGTGGGGGGCTGGTCAGGCCTTGTCTTCCTTCTGCGCGGCCGTCTTGTCGGCGGCGGCCTTCCTCCGGGCGAGGAGCTGTTCCTTGGTCTCGCGGGGCGGGGTGGTCGCCTTGGGCGCGCCCTTCTGGGCATGGTCGGGGCCGCGCAGGGTGTGGCGGGTGCCTTTGGGGTTGCCGGATTTCGAGTAGTCCATGAGGGTCCCTCCGGGGATCGGGTTTGGGGGGTGGATGCCGGATTCCGGGTGGCGGGGCAAGGGGGTGGATATGTGTCCACGGTGGACAAAGCCTGGGATGTGAAGGATTTCAATGGGTTGATAGTTTTCGTTAGGGTGGTGTTAAGGTTTGTCGGACCGTGCTTTCTGGCCACATGGGGGGCGACCCGGGTTTCCATGCAGCGGCAGAAGCGGCGCCGATGTGCCGGTTCCCGGCCGGGTGATGCACAGCGAGTGGCCGGGATCAGTTCAGGAACACCATCATCAGCCCGGCATCACCGCCCATCAGCGCCTCGAACTGGCGCAGGCTGGTGGCATCGACCACGGGACCCTGTTGCAGATAGGGAACGGCGGCCCAGCCTTGGAACCAGCCGGTGACCGACATCGGCGCGGGGTCGTCGAACATCCGGCCAAGGTTGATGCCCTGGCCTTCGGGGCCGCGCCAGTAGGGGAGGAGGAGGCGGCCCTGCAGCAGCGCCTCGCCATCTGCCAGGACGCCAAGCCAGGTGTCGCCGGTGCCGGGGGGCAAGGTGAAGCCAAGGGCGGAGGTCTGTTTGTCGTTCGGGACCCATTCGCGGTCGTTGTCGGTTTCCTGAGCGACGAGGGTCCAGAAGCGGCGGTTTTCGGTGATCATGGCCAGGAAATGCTCCTTGGCGGCCTTGGCGCGGGAGGCGTCGGGTTGCTGGTTCACCGCCCCTTCCAACATGGCGAAGGCGTCGAGGAACTGGCCGAAGGAGGCGTCGAAGTTGAAGTCGTCGGACGAGGGCTGCGCGACCTTCAGCGCCGCGCGCGAGGCGATGACGCGGTCGATGCTGGCGGCGGGGTCATAGGCGAGGATCGTGTTCGCCACGCCCGACATGACATGGGTGTAGGCGGTGAGCCAGGCGGCATCGGCGGCGTCGAAGCGGACGGTCAGCGGCGGGGTGGCGGGGTCGGGGGCCTGCCATTGCCAGCCCAGAAGCTGCGGGCCAAGGATGGTCAGCGCATCTTCCTCGGCCTCTCGCGCGCCGTTCTGGTTCACGTCGAACCAGAGGTCGGAGAAGGTGAGGTCAAGCCCGAACGGCTCACCCTCAGGCAGGATGGCGAGGGCGGTGCGGGCAGCGGCCATGTCGGCGTCGATGTCGGCGAAAAGCCGGGTGATGAGCGCGCCGTTGAAGGGTTCCGGTGTGGGGTTCGGCGGCACGGGCAGGCGCAGGAAGGGCAGGCCCAAAGTGTCGCCCGCGTTGCCGGTGACCTGATCGGCCCCGGTGCGCCATTGCAGTTGCAGCGCGCGTTCGACGGCGCCGAGGAAGTGCAGCCCGCCGATGGCGAAGATGTCTTCCAGCGCGGGTTCGGGCTGGGCCTTGAGGCGCGCGAGGGTGGGGGTGATGCCGTTTGCGCCGATTTCCTGCGACAGATCTTGCGCGGCGGCTGGGGTGGCGAGGATCATCAGGGCGAGGAAGGGGGCTTTCACGGGCTACCTTTCACTGGGACTGAAAACAGAATACGCAGCCGGGGGCTGCGCATTCAAGTTCAGGTATGTCGCACCGAAGGGTGTCAGGCGAGCGTCGGGTCGATGCCCTTGCAGGCGGCGACAAGGCCCTTCACCGCGTCGACGGACTTGTCGAACATGGTCTTTTCGGAAGCGTCGAGTTTCACCTCGACCACACGCTCGACCCCGCCGGCGCCGATGATGACCGGGACGCCGACATACATGCCGTCCAGCCCGTAGGCGCCCTTGACGTGGGCGGCGCAGGGCAGGAGGCGCTTCTGGTCCTTGAGGTAGGCTTCGGCCATTTCCACCGCGCTGGCGGCGGGGGCGTAGAAGGCCGAGCCGGTTTTCAGGAGGCCGACGATTTCCGCCCCGCCATCGCGGGTGCGCTGGACGATGGCGTCGAGTTTCTCTTGCGTGGTCCAGCCCATCGCCACCAGGTCGGGCAGCGGGATCCCGCCGACGGTGGAATAGCGGACGGAAGGAACCATCGTGTCGCCGTGGCCGCCAAGGACGAAGGCGGTGACGTCCTTCATCGAGACGTTGAATTCCAGCGACAGGAAGTGGCGGTAGCGGGCGGCGTCAAGGACACCGGCCATGCCTACCACCTTGTTGTGCGGCAGGCCCGAGAATTCGCGCAGCGCCCAGACCATCGCGTCCAGGGGGTTGGTGATGCAGATGACGAAGGCGTTCGGGCAGTTGGCCTTGATGCCTTCTCCCACGGACTTCATCACCTTGAGGTTGATGCCCAGAAGGTCATCCCGCGACATGCCCGGCTTGCGGGGGACGCCAGCGGTGACGATGCAGACATCGGCACCCGCAAGGTCGCCGTAGGAGTTGGTGCCGCGAAGCGAGGCATCGAAGCCCTCGACCGGGCCGGACTGTGCCAAGTCCAGCGCCTTGCCTTGCGGCGTGCCCTCAGCGATGTCGAACAGGACGACGTCGCCCAGTTCCTTCAGCGCGAGCAGGTGCGCAAGCGTGCCGCCGATCTGACCGGCGCCGATGAGGGCGATCTTGGGTCTGGCCATGAGAGCCTCCTGTTGGGATGAATCGGGGGGAGGGGTAGCCGCTTATCGGCCGTCTGTCCAGCCTTGGGGCAGTCTTGGTATACCATTGTATGCGAAAAAATCCGGCTTTCGGGGTGGGGGAGAAGAGGTTAGCGGTAACGCCAGACGGAGGGCGTGATGGAAGAGATCGGATTCTGGGTGGCGGCCCTGGTGGCGGCGGCGCTGGTGGGGATGTCGAAGGGCGGCGTGCCGGTGGTGGGGATGCTGGGGGTGCCGGTGCTGGCGCTGGTGATCAACCCGGTTGTCGCGGCGGGGCTGCTGCTGCCGGTTTATGTCGTGTCGGACATCTTCGGGCTTTACGCCTATCGTCATGCCTGGGACGCCCGGGTACTGGCGATCGTAGTGCCGGGGGCTGTCGTCGGGATCGGGATCGGCTGGGCTACGGCAAGTATGGTGCCCGAAGCGGCCGTGACGCTGCTGGTCGGGTTGATCGGGCTGGCTTTTGCGCTGAACATCCTGCTGCGCAAGCCCGTGGTCGTAGAGCCGAAACGGGCCGAGGTGGCCCCGGGCCTGTTCTGGGGCGGAGTGGCGGGGTTCACGAGTTTCGTGAGCCACGCGGGTGCGCCGCCCTATCAGGTCTACACTTTGCCACTTGGCATGACGAAGGCGGTGTTTGCGGGGACCACGACCATCGCTTTTGCCATCATCAATGCCGTGAAGCTGATCCCCTATTATGCGCTGGGGCAGTTGAATATGGGCAACCTGAAGGTGGCGGCGGTGCTGGCGCTGCCGGCGGTGATCGCGGTGTTCGCGGGGGTGCGGCTGGTGCAGCTGATGCCGGAACGGCTCTTCTTCCGGCTGGTGGTCTGGGCTCTGGCGCTGATCTCGCTGAAGCTGATCTGGGACGGGGCGCGCGGGCTGATCTGACCCGGTTCTTGCGGGTTCGGGGGCAGGCGGGTGATCTTTCTGCGGCGGTGTGCGAGGGTTTGGCGTGGTCCCCCCCTCACCCTGGCCCTCTCCCCCGGTGGGGAGAGGGGACGCTTGGGGCGGGGGGGGCGCTTCAGGGGAGGGCCCGATGCTGCCGGATGCGGAGACGCTGTATCAAAGCCTGGTCGTGCGGGATGGCCGGTTCGAGAGAGTTTTTGTCTGCGTCAAGACGACGGGAATCTTCTGCCGGATGACCTGCCCGGCACCGACGCCTTTGCGGAAGAACGTCGCGTTCCGGGGATCGGTCGAGGCTTGCAAGGCTGCAGGCTTTCGGGCCTGCAAGCGCTGCCGCCCTCAGGCCGGGGTGCCCTTTGCGGGCAGTTCGTCGGTCACGGCTTCGTAGTTCGCGCCCGAGGCCATCAGGCACATCGTCCCGTCGGCAAGCGTCATGGTGATCGACCAGGTGCCGGTGGTGTCCGAGACGTAAAGCTCCATCACCGCGGCCTGGCCTGCGATGCCGACAGCGCGGCGCGTCTCGCCATAGCGGTCGGCGAGGAGGCTCGTCACCGCCTCGCGGGTGTCGCATTGCGGGGCGCCGTGGGCGATGTCGGCGGCGGCAAGCATCGCGGCAAGGCCAAAGGAGAGGGCGAACATCTGCTGGGTCATGGGCGGGCCTTTCTGGCTGGGGATGCAGGAAAGGCTGCCGGGAATGCGCTGACGCGCGGTTAACGGGTCGGGCGGTTTGCGCTGCGGGCGCGTGATCTTTCTGCGCTGCGGCGGATTTGGGGTTGCCGTTTGTGTCCAATCCGTGCTTTCAAGCGCAAGAATGTTGCGCAGAGGTGAGTCGATGGAGAAGAGCGGGGCGCGTCCCTATCGGTCTGTCCTGTATATCCCTGCCTCGCGTGAGCGGGCGCTGGAGAAGGCGCGGGAGCTGGCGGCGGATGCGATCATCTTCGACCTGGAGGATGCCGTTTCGCCCGAAGAAAAGCTGCGGGCGCGGGAGTTGCTGGTTTCCGTGCTGCGCGATGCGGATTACGGGGCGCGGGCGCGGATCGTGCGGGTGAACGGCCTGGGGACGGAGTGGGTCGAGGGCGACCTTGTGGCGTTCGGGGCGCATCCGGGGGTGGATGCGGTGCTGGTGCCGAAGGTGAATTCCAGGGCCGATCTGGATGCCGTGGCGGCCAAGGTGACGGCCCCGCTTTGGGCGATGCTGGAGACGGCGAAGGGCTGCCTGAATGCGGGGGCGATTGCGGCGCATCCTCGGCTTGAGGGGATGGTCATGGGGACGAATGATCTGGCCAAGGAGTTGGGCGCGCGGTTTCGCAGCGACCGGCTGCCGCTGATGGCGGGGCTTGGGGCCTGCGTTCTGGCAGCGCGGGCCGAGGGGCGCGTGATCGTGGACGGGGTATTCAACGCCTTCAAGGACGAGGCAGGCCTGCGGGCCGAGTGCGAGCAGGGCCGCGACATGGGGTTCGACGGCAAGACGCTGATCCACCCGGCTCAGCTGGACATTGCCAATGCGGTCTTTGCGCCTTCGGAGGAGGAGGTGGCACTCGCCCGCCGTCAGATCGCTGCCTATGCCGAGGCGCGGGCGCGGGGGGCGGGCGTGGCGGTGGTGGACGGCCGGATCGTCGAGAACCTGCATGTGGCGACGGCCGAAGCGCTGATCGGGAAGGCCGAGGCGATTGCGGCGGTTGCGGTTTAGAGGCAGGGTGCGCGCCGATGAACCGGCTGGAGGCCTGCGATGACGTTGATTGTTCTGGGAATGGCACTGTGGTGGGCGGCGCATCTGTGGAAGCGGCTGGCTCCGGCGTCGCGCGCGTCGATGGGGGACCCAGGCAAGGGGCTGGTCACGGTGGGCGTGCTGGCGGGCGTGGTGCTGATGGTCATCGGCTACCGGGGCGTCGAGCAGATCGATCTGTGGTATCCGCCGGCCTTCCTGACCCATGTGAACAACCTGCTCATGTTGTTCGCGGTATATCTGTATGCGGCAAGCGGCATGAAGACGCGGATCACCCGGGTCATCCGGCATCCGCAACTGACGGCGGTGAAGACCTGGGCGGTGGCGCATTTGCTGGTGAACGGGGACCTCGCGTCGGTGATCCTGTTCGGCGGACTTCTGGCCTGGGCGGTCGTGGAGGTGATCCTGATCAACAAGGCCGTCCCGCGCGGACCGCTGCCGGAGCCTGCCTCGGCCGGCAAGGAAGTGGGCGCCGTGCTGGGGGCTGTCGTGGTGCTGGTCGCGATCATGCTGGTGCACAACTGGCTGGGTGTGCCGCCCTGGGGCTGAGGTCGCTTGGGGGGCTTGCGCAGCCCCCCAAACCCCCTGCGGGATATTTGTGCCAGTATGAAAGACGGTTTCAGTCGAATTGTCGGGACTTGGTGAGGGAATGAAGCTCTATCGGTTTCTCAGTGCGGACGACACGTCGGCTTTCTGTCACAAGGTGACGGCGGCCTTGAACAAGGGGTGGGAGCTGCACGGCGGCCCGACCTATGCCTTCGATGCGGCCAATGGCGTGATGCGTTGCGGGCAGGCGGTGGTGAAAGACGTGGCGGGTGACTACCACCCGGATGTGAAGCTGGGCGAGCAATGAAGACGAATCCGGGGCGGTTCTTCGAGGATTATGCGCTTGGCGAGGTGATCCGTCATGCGGTGCCCCGGACCGTGGGGGCTGGGGAGCGGGCGCTGTACCATGCGCTTTATCCGGCGCGGGGGGCTTTGTATTCCTCGGACGAGTTTGCGCGTTCGGTGGGGCTGAAGGCCTCGCCGCTGGATGATCTGGTGGCGTTTCATACGGTGTTCGGCAAGACGGTGCCGGATGTCAGCCTGAACGCGGTGGCGAACCTTGGGTATGCCGAGGGGCGCTGGATTTTGCCCGTCTGGCCGGGGGATACGCTGCGGTCGGAGTCGGCGGTGATCGGGCTGAAGGAAACCTCCAGCGGCGCGACGGGGGTAGTCTGGGTGCGGACGAAGGGCATCAACCAGCATGGCGAGGTGGTGCTGGAGTACGTTCGCTGGGTGATGGTGCGCAAGCGGCGGCGGGAGGTCGTGGTGCCGGTTTCGGTGCCGGAGCTGGCGTCAGTGGTTGATCCGGCGGCGCTGGTGGTGCCGGAAGGGCTGGACTTTTCGGGTTATGATTTCGGGCTGGCGGGGGAGCCGCATCGCTGGGGTAACTATGCCGTCGGTGAGATGATCGACCATGTCGACGCGGTGACCATCGAAGAAGCCGAGCACATGCTGGCGACGCGGCTGTGGCAGAACACCTCGAAGGTGCATTTCGACGTGGGCCAGCGCGAGGATGGACGGCGGCTGATCTATGGCGGGCATGTGATCAGTCTGGCGCGGGCGCTGTCGTTCAACGGCCTGGCCAATGCGCAAATGATCGTCGCGCTGAACGCGGGCGCGCATGCGAACCCGTGCTTTGCCGGGGATACGGTGCGGGCCTGGTCCGAGGTGCTGGACCGGGCCGAGACGTCGGTGCCCTCCGTAGGCGCGCTGCGGCTGCGGCTGGTGGCGACCAAGGGCGCGGCGGGGGCCTTGCGGGGGGCGGACGGCAAGTATCTGCCAGAGGTTCTGCTGGACCTGGATTACTGGGCACTGGTGCCACGCTGAGTCGCCCGGGACCCAGTCACAAGCGGACTTCGGCTCTTGTGATCACGAATTTTCAGCGCGTGATCACAAAAGGCAGAAATCTTGCTCCGATAGCGGCAACATGCTGCAATTGCGGCATTCGCCGCGTGACACAGACGAAATCCGCGCTATTCAGAGTGTGAACGACAGCCTGGCGCTGGCCCATCCGGACCCGCGCCGCCAGACGTGAGGACCGATCATGGCAGACATCAAGCGGGCCGCGCCCGTAGCCGGTTCCGGGGGACGCCCGCTTTCTCCACATTTGCAGGTCTACCGTATCCAGATGACCTCGGTCAGCTCGATCCTGACGCGGATCACTGGCAGCGCGATGATGGTGGGCGTGCTTCTGGCCGTGTGGTGGCTGCTGGCGGCTGCGACCTCGGACGCGTACTTTGCGGTGGCGGACCGGGTTGCGACAAGCTGGTTCGGGGATCTGGTGTTCACCGGGTCGCTTTGGGCGGTGTGGTACCACTACCTGGCCGGGCTGCGGCATCTGTACTTCGATGCAGGCAAGGGTCTGGACATCCCGACAGCGGAAAAGCTGGGCTGGGTCTGCATCATCGGGTCGGTGGTGCTGACTGTGATCACAATTCTTCTGGTTCAGTGAGGCAGCCATGCGCTATTTGACCCCCCGCAAGCGTGCCGAAGGTCGTGGAGCCGCCCATCACGGTGCGGAACACCACTGGGCGATGACGATTTCCTCGGCAGGCCTGGCTTTCCTGGTGCCGCTTTGGCTTTACATCTTCGGCAGTGCCCTGGGCGGGACCCGTGAGGCGGTGCTGGAGACGTTCTCGCGCCCTCTGCCGGCCATTCTGACCGCGCTGGTGCTGGTTGTGGGGATGCGTCACTTCGCCATGGGTGCAACCACGATGATCGAGGATTATGCCCGGGGAACAAATCGCAAGCTGCTGATCATCTTCGTGATCGCGCTTTCCTGGGTGATCGCCGCGACGGGGCTTTTTGCCCTGGCCCGCATGGCTCTGTAAGGACCTGATGATGACTGCCTATCCGTATGAGACGCATGACTATGACGTGGTTGTGGTGGGGGCTGGCGGTGCCGGTCTGCGTGCGACCTTGGGAATGGCCGAGCAGGGGCTGCGGACGGCCTGCGTGACCAAGGTTTTCCCGACCCGGTCGCACACCGTGGCGGCGCAAGGCGGGATTGCAGCCTCGCTTGGCAACATGGGGCCGGACCACTGGCAGTGGCACATGTACGACACCGTCAAGGGGTCGGACTGGCTGGGCGACACCGACGCGATGGAATACCTCGCCCGAGAGGCCCCGAAGGCGGTCTACGAGCTGGAGCACTACGGGGTGCCGTTTTCCCGCACGGAAGAGGGCAGGATCTACCAGCGGCCCTTTGGCGGGCACACGACCGAGTTCGGGAACGGCCCGCCGGTCCAGCGGACCTGTGCGGCGGCGGACCGGACGGGGCATGCGATCCTGCATACGCTGTATGGGCAGTCGCTGAAGAACAATGCGGAGTTCTACATCGAATATTTCGCGCTGGACCTGATCATCACCGACGGGGCCTGCACCGGGGTTGTGGCGTGGAAGCTGGACGACGGCACGATCCATGTCTTCAACGCGAAGATGGTGGTTCTGGCGACGGGCGGCTACGGGCGGGCCTATTTCAGCGCGACTTCGGCGCATACCTGCACCGGGGACGGCGGCGGAATGGTCGCGCGGGCCGGGTTGCCCTTGCAGGACATGGAGTTCGTGCAGTTCCACCCGACGGGGATTTACGGCTCGGGCTGTCTGATCACCGAAGGCGCGCGCGGCGAGGGCGGGTATCTGACCAACTCCGCCGGGGAGCGGTTCATGGAGCGGTATGCGCCGCACTACAAGGACCTGGCGCCGCGGGACTATGTCAGCCGCTGCATGACGATCGAGATCCGGGAAGGTCGGGGCGTGGGCGCAAATGGCGACCACATCCACCTGAACCTGTCGCACCTGCCGCGCGAGGCGCTGGAACTGCGGCTGCCGGGGATCACCGAAAGCGCCCGGATTTTCGCGGGCGTGGATTTGCACAAGGAGCCGATCCCGGTCTTGCCGACGGTCCATTACAACATGGGCGGCATCCCGACGAACGACTGGGGCGAGGTCCTGAACCCCACGGCGGCAAGCCCCGATGCGATTTTCCCGGGCCTGATGGCGGTGGGCGAGGCGGGCTGTGCCTCGGTGCATGGCGCGAACCGGCTGGGGTCGAACTCTCTGATCGACCTGGTGGTCTTTGGCCGCGCGGCGGCGATCCGGGCGGGCCAGGTGGTGGACCGTGCCTCCAGCGTTCCGGCGACGAACAAGGCAGAGGTCGAGAAGGCCCTGGGCCGGTTTGACGGGTTGCGCAACGCCAAGGGCGCGGTCCCGACGGCCGAGCTGCGGCTGGAGATGCAGAAGACCATGCAGGCCGATGCGGCGGTGTTCCGGGCCGAGGAGACCTTGGCGGCGGGCGAGAAGAAGATGACCGCGATTGCGGGCAAGATGAACGACCTGCACGTCACCGACCGCAGCATGGTCTGGAACAGCGACCTGATGGAGACGCTGGAGCTGACCAACCTGATGCCGAACGCTCTGGCGACGATCTACGGCGCCCATGCCCGCACCGAAAGCCGGGGCGCCCATGCGCATGAGGACCATCCGCAGCGTGACGACGTCAACTGGCGCAAGCATTCGCTGGCCTGGGTCGATGGCGACACCGTGACGCTTGACTACCGGGCGGTGCACACGGACCCTCTGACGACGGAAGCCCAGGGCGGGATCGCATTGGCCAAGATCGCGCCCGCAGAGAGGAAGTTCTGAAGATGTCCCGAGTGGTGGTTCTTGGTAAACATGTCTTTGCCGTGAGTGCCGGGCTGGGCCTGTTGAGCGGATGTGTCAGCAGCTACGGCGGATTGACGCAGGAAACCATGCAGGCCTGCATCCAAGAGGCGGGGATCACCGGATCATACTCGGCCAGTTCTTCGCTGCAAAACGACCGGATGACCTTCATCGTGCGCCCTGGGCCCAATGTGACCGAAGCGCAGTCGCGTATTGCCAACGCCTGTATCGCCCGGACCATCGACGGAGGCAAACCTGGCGTGACCGCCACCGCATCGCCCGCCGCCGATTTGCCGAAGTCGAGCCGTCCGGCCTCGGTTGCCGGTTCGTCTTGCTCGCGCGGGGGCGGGGTCATGCAGGGAGGAATGGGATATTGCTCAAGGTAATGATCAAGCTTCTGCCGCTGTCGGCGGTGCTGCTGCTGGCCGCCTGTGACCCCGCAGAACTGGTGGATTCCACCGTGAAGCGGACGGCCCATTCGGTGGTGTTCCCGGTGGTCAACATCGACATGCCGGCCGAACCGGCGCGGCTGGCGACGAACTGTATCCTGGATGCCGCAAGCCAGGACGAGTTGCGGCTTCTGGCTCGGGACGTGGGTGTCGAGGCGGGGACTGCAACCAAGGCCACGATCCGCGACATCGCGGTGCGGCCTGCGGCGCAGTCCTGTTACGCGGCCAACGGCGTGCCGCCGGTGGCGGGCTGACCCGGTCATGGCAGCGGCCAGCGCAGCGGGGATCGCAGAGAAGGGGCGCGTCAGGTCGGACCTGAAGATCGCCGTCGTCTTCTTCGGCATCACCCGGGCCTTGCGGCTGACCTTGCCCTCGATCACCGCCAACCTGGTGGACCCGGCGCGGGCCATCGCGCGGGAGGTCCGGCTGTTCGGACATTTCTTTCGCCAGACCGGGATCAGCAATCTCCGGTCCGGCGAAGTGGGCGCGTTGGACCCCGAGGAATACCGCCTTCTGAACCTGGACGCAGTCGAGCAGGAGGAGCCGGGGGCCTGTCTGGACCTTTATCCGATGGCCGAGATGCAGGCGCGGGGTGATATCTGGCGGGACGACTTCGCCTCGTTCCGAAACCTGGTGCACCAGCTCCACTCGCTGAAGCGGGCCACGCTGCTGGCCGAGGGGTTCCAGCCCGATATCGTGATCTTCGCGCGGCCCGATCTGCTGTATCACGACAGTGCGGCCGAACATCTGGACCTCTTGGCCCGCGCACATCGGTCCTTTGTCCTGGTGCCGGACTGGTCGCAGTGGTTCGGCCACAATGACCGCTTCGCGCTGGTGAAGGGGGCTGAAAGCGTGGCGGCTTATGGCCGACGGGCCGATCGGATGGGCGAATACTGCGCGCGGGGCAAGCGGCTGCATTCCGAGCGGTTCCTGAAATATGCGCTGGGCGGGCAGCGGGTGCGGACGATGCACATGCGCGCCTCACGCGTCAGGGCGAACGGCTTGCAGGTGCTGGAAGATTTTACGCCGGGCCGCGGTCCGATGGGCAAGCGAGAGCTGGTGGCCCCGGGCACGATCCGGCCCGAGGCACCCGCCATGGCGCAAAGCGCATGAGGGGAAGCGGGATGAAACGGGTCGCATTGGTGCTGCTGCTGCCTGCCGTGTTGGCCGCCTGCGGCCCGATGACGCTGGCCCAGGCCGAACGGCAGTGTTTCGAACGGGCACGGCTGGCCAAGCAGCCGCGGGGCGAGGTGTCGGTGGGCGCAAGCTCGGACGGGCGGACGTCGGCGGGGCTGGAGCTGAACGTGAGTTCCGACTTCCTTCTGGGGCGCGACCCGGCGGCGGTCTACGAGATTTGCGTCATGCAGAAGACGGGCGAGCCGCCAAGCCGTCCGCTGTACATGCGACCGGACTGGCGATGATGGCGACGGACGACCTTCCCACGCCGGACCGCCGGCAGCTGCGTTTCGCCCAAGCTGCGCTGGGGCGCATCCGGCGGCGGAGCATGCGTCAGTACGAGGCGGCGATGGCCACGGGGTTCACCCGGACCTGCCCGGTCTGCGGCTATGTCGGCGAGTTCGCGCCCTGTGGCTCGCCCCCGCGGCTGGATGGCATGTGTCCGCTTTGCCGGTCGCGCGAAAGGCACCGGCTTTTCAAGCTGTGGATCAACCGGCGAAGCGGCCTTGGCAAGGACATGTCGGTCCTGCATTTCGCGCCCGAGCCCGCGTTCGAGCCGATCCTTCGCGGGATGGTGGGGACCTATGTCACCGCCGATTTCATTCGGACGAAGGTCGACCTCAAGCTGAACATCGAAGCGCTGGATCTGGAGAACGCAAGTTTCGACCTGATCATCGCGCATCAGATCCTGGAGCATGTGGACCACCGCAAGGCCTTGGCAGAGTGCTTCCGTTGCCTGAAGCCTGGCGGACGTCTGGTCGTGACGACTCCGGTCATCGAGACGTGGGCGACGACCTACGAGAATCCGGCAATCCAGTCGCCGCGTGATCGCATCCTGCATTTCGGCCAGAAGGATCATACGCGATACTTCGGGCGCGATGTGAAGGACCACATGCGTCAGGCCGGGTTTGAACTGCTTGAATATGTCGCCGTCGAGCCTGACGTCGCCACCTATGCCCTGATGCGCGGCGAAACCTTGTACGAATTGACGAAGCCCGCTGATGCGGCCCCCGCTAAGCCCAAGACAAAGACCCGGAAAGGTTGACCTCATGGTCCAGTTCACGCTGCCCAAGAACTCGAAGATCCGCACCGGCAAGACCTGGCCGAAGCCGGACGGCAAGAACGTCCGCAAGTTCCAGGTCTATCGCTGGAACCCCGATGACGGGGAAAACCCGCGCGTGGACACCTACTTCGTCGATATGGACCAGTGCGGCCCGATGGTCCTGGACGCGCTGATCAAGATCAAGACCGACATCGACCCGACGCTGACCTTCCGTCGGTCCTGCCGCGAAGGCATTTGCGGGTCTTGTGCGATGAACATCGACGGGATCAACACGCTAGCCTGCATCTACGGCCTGGACGAGATCAAGGGGGACGTGAAGATCTACCCCTTGCCGCATATGGCGGTGATCAAGGACCTGATCCCCGACCTGACGCATTTCTACGCCCAGCACGCCAGTATCATGCCGTGGCTTGAGACGAAGACCAACCGCCCGGCCAAGGAATGGAAGCAGTCGATCGAGGACCGCTCCAAGCTCGACGGGCTTTATGAATGTGTGATGTGCGCCTGCTGTTCGACGTCCTGCCCGTCCTACTGGTGGAACTCGGATCGGTATCTGGGGCCCGCAGCGTTGCTGCACGCCTACCGCTGGATCATCGACAGCCGCGATGAGGCGACGGGGGAGCGGCTGGACGATCTGGAAGACCCGTTCAAGCTGTATCGCTGCCACACGATCATGAACTGCGCCAAGACCTGCCCCAAGGGGCTGAACCCTGCCAAGGCGATTGCCGAGATCAAGAAGATGATGGTGGAGCGGGTTGTCTGACCCGGCGATCCCCGACTTCGGCTCGGGCGAGGAATTCGCCCAGCTGATGTCGGGGCTGGCGGCAAAGCTGCATGCGAAGAACCGGATCTGGATGGACGAATCCGGCTATGCCTGGCACGTGGCGCAACTGCTGGCCGCACTTGGCGAGGAGTTTCGGGCCGCACCGAATGATCCCGATGTGATCGCGGATTTCGGCGATGCGCATCACAAGGCGCGGCTGGATGATGCGGCGCAGGTCGATGCGCTGCTGGCGCGGCTGCGCGATCGGCTGGTGCGCTGATGCCGCTCTTGTTGCTGGTCCTTGCCGTGTCGGTGTTCCTGTATCTGTGGATCACGCGGCGCAATTCGACGCTGACCCGCAACTGCCGCTGGCGGCTGGACCGCAGCGTGGCGCCGGATCACTGGCACTGCGTGGCCTGCGGGGCGGTGGCGCGGGGGGCAGAGCCGCGGGATTGTCTGCGGGCGGAGCGGTAGGCAACGCTCGTCGAGCACTTCGTGCACTCCTCGCTGTGGCCCTTCCGAGGAGTGCACGAAGTGCTCGAGGGATTGCAGTGACGACAGTTTCCGGCAAGCCTTGGCGGCATGAAGCTGGATCATCCCGAACACCCCGCCCCCGCCGATGGCGCTGCCCGCAAGGCCGTTCGCCCTGTCATCTGCTACCCGGTCGAGGGGCTGCCGCGCCCGGACCTGTCCGCCTACCGCGTCGCGCGGGAGGGGTGGAGCCTGACCTCCGAGGTGCTGGTGCCACCCCGTGAGGCGCGGACGTTCGAGGTCCCGGCAGGCTGGTTCTTCCGCATCGTCAGCGTCGAGGGGCCGCAGGTGGGCGACCTGAACCTTTTCGCGGCGGGCAACCTGGGCGAGCGGTTCTTCAGTGGCAAGAGCCGCGCCTTGCACGGGACACACCTCAGCACGGGGGACCGGATGTGGTCCTGCCTGCCCTACCTCCGCCCGATGGCAACCATCACAGACGATACGCTGGACTGGTACGGCTTCGACGCCTTTGGTGGCAGCGTCCATGACGTGATCGGCACGCGCTGCGATCCCTATACCCATGCGCTGCTGTCGGGGGGCGAGCAGTATCACCATTGCTGCCATTCCAACCTGACGCGGGCGGTGGCGGACCATTGGGGGCTGCCCGCGAAGGCGGCAGAGCTGCATGTGCATGACGTGCTGAACGTCTTCATGTGCACCGGGTTCACGCGGGATACGGGGCAGTATTTCATGAAGGCTTCGCCGGTTCGGCCGGGCGATTACCTGGAGTTCATGGCGGAGATCGACCTTCTGGGCGTCTTGTCGGCCTGTCCGGGCGGGGATTGTTCGGCAGAACATTCCTCGGACGTCTCGGACTGCCATCCGCTGCTGGTGCAGGTGTTCAGGCCTTCGGCGCCTCCGGTGGGCTGGTCGCCGTCAGGGCCGAACGCCTATGACCGAAGCCACGGTCAGGAGTAGCGTTCGACCGTTGCGGCCTGCAGGTCGTCGTAGCGGTCGCCCCAGGCCCAACCGACGGGGAGAAGGCGGTCGATTTCCTCGCGGTCTTCGTCGTCAAGGTCGATCTCGGGCGCTGTCACCCAGGCACGAAGGTGATCCGCGGTGCGGGTGCCGGGGATCGGCAGGATGTGGGGCGCGCGGTCCAGAAGCCAGGCGAGGGCCAGGGAGGCGGGGGTGAAGCCCCTTTGGCGCGCGAAGGCGTGGAAGGCGTCCAGGCGCGCCTTGTTGTGCGGCCAGTTCTCGGGGTGAAAGCGCGGGATGCGGGTGCGGAACTCGTTCGGCTGGAAGGTTGCCGGATCGGCCATCGGGGTGCCGAAGGCCCCACGCGCGAGGGGGGAGAAGGGGACGAAAGCGACGCCAAGGCTGGCGCAGCGCTGGATCAGGCCAAGCTCGGGTGTGCGGGTCCAGAGCGAGTATTCGCTTTGCACTGCCATCACGGGGTGGACGGCGTGGCAGCGCTCCAGCGTGTAGGGGCCGATTTCGGACAGGCCGTAGCCAAGGATTTTGCCTTCCTCATGAAGGCGTTGCATGGTTCCGGCCAGGTCCTCGGCCGGGATTTGCGGGTCGTGGCGGTGGGAGTAGAAGAGGGTGACATGGTCCACGCCGAGGCGTTTGAGCGAGCCTTCCAACTCGGTGCGCAGGTGTTCGGGGCGGTTGTCGATGCGGCGGGTGGGGTCGTCGGAAAAGGCGGCCTTGGTGGCGATGTGGGGGCGTTTGCCGGTTTTCTTGAGCCAGTGGCCGATGAAGGTTTCGCTGACGCCCTCGCCGTAGCGATTGGCGGTGTCGACGACGGTGATCCCGGCGTCCCAGGCGGCATCGAGGGTGCGTAAGGACTCGGCCTGGGTCGTGGGGCCGAACATGCCGCCGAAGGACAGGCAGCCGAGGCCGAGGGCCGAGACGTCGGGGCCATGCTGGCCGAGTTTGCGGGTTCTCATGCGGTCACATAGTGCAGGCCCTGGAACCGTGCACGCAACGCCTTGGTGCGGGGGGCGACGGTTTCGGGAGCGTTGGAGCGCAAGGCTTCGGCGATGAGGGCGGCCAGCGCCGGGGCATCGGCAGGGGTGACGCCACGGCGGACCAGTTCGGGCGTGCCGATGCGAAGGCCGTTCATGTCGCCCTGGACCTCGGGGAGAGGAAGGCCGATGCCGCAGGCTAGGAAACCGGCCTTCCTCAGGGTCTTGGAGGCGGCTTGGCCCCCGCCGAACGCTGCGGCCTGAATCGCGAATTGGTGCGAGGTGGTGGCTCCGCGGTCGGCGGCGAAGACGGGGAGACCGAGTTTGTGGAGTTCGGTGGCGAGGGCTTTTGCGAGGTCGATCATCGCCTTGGCATAGGCCGCGCCGTGATCGCGCCAGTCGAGAAGGGTGTAGGCCAAGGCGGCGGATTTCGCGGCGTCGAAATTGGCGGTCAGGCCGGGGAAGGCGATGGCGTCAAGGCGTTCGGCGATGGCGGCGTCGTTGGTCACGATCAGGCCGCTGGCGGGGCCGCCGAGGGATTTGTAGGTGCTCATCGTCATAAGATGCGCGCCTTCCTTCAGCGGGTCGGGGAAGGTGCCGCCCGCGATCATCCCGCACTGGTGGGCGGCGTCGAACAGGACCTTGGCGCCGACCTGATCGGCGATCTTGCGGACCTCGGCGACGGGGTGCGGGAAAAGGTTCAGGCTGCCGCCCACGGTGATGATCTTGGGGCGGACAGCGTGGGCGAGGTCTTCGAGGCCTTTGAGATCAAGGGTATAGCCATCGGCGTCGATGGGGGCGGCGTGGGTCGTCAGGCCGTAAAGGCCCGCGCAACCGGCGCTGTGGTGGGTCACGTGGCCGCCAATGGTGCCGGGCGGAGCGATGATGCTGTCGCCGGGTTTGGCGAGGGCCATGAAGCCGTAGAGGTTGGCCAAGGCGCCTGATCCGACGCGGATTTCGGCGTATTTCGCGTGGAAGACCTCGGCGGCGAGTTCGGCGGCGATGACCTCGATTTCCTCGATGGCCTCCAGCCCCATCTCGTACTTGTCGCCGGGGTAGCCGAGCGAGGGGCGCGAGCCGATCCCTGCGCTGAGGGCGGCCTCGGCGCGGGGGTTCATCACGTTGGTCGCGGGGTTCAGGTTGAAACAGTCCTGATCGTGGATCTCGCGGTTCCGCGCGATGAGCTGGTCGAGGCGCTGGGAGACCTGAGCAGAGGGTTTCCCGGCGTCGGTGGCGAGGGTCTGGATGTAGGTCTCGGTGGGGACCCAGGGGCGGGGGGCGAGGTGGGGCATTGCGGTCTCCGGTCAGGTCCACGGAGAAAAGCCGCCCCAAGCAGCGGATGCAAGCGGCAAGCGGTCAGTCGGTGACGGTGGGCAGGCCACGGGCGAGCCAGCCGGGGCCGGCGGAGGAGCCGAGCATCCCTTCGGAGACGTCGAGGACGTTGGTGAACCCCGCATCCCTGAGGGTCTGGGTGGTGCGGGCGGACCGGCCGCCGCTGGCACAGATGAGGGCGATCGGGCGGGAGCGGTCGCCCGTGGTCAGGGCGGAGAGCCGGTCCAGGAAGTCGGGGCTGCGAAGGTCCAGGCGCTGGGCACCCTGCGGACTGCCGGTTGCGGCCCATTCGTCGGGCTGGCGAATGTCGACAAGGAGGAGGTCCCCCGCGCGGGCGCGCTGGAAGGCCGTTTCGGCATCAAGCGTCGGCCCTGCCTGGGCCGGTTGCATCAGGGTGTAGGCGGACCCGGCAGCCAGCAGGGCAAGTGGCAGGGACAGCACGAGGCGGCGTGAAAGCATGGGACCAACCCTTTCCTTGCCGGAAAGATGGGGCCCGCCCGGTCCTGCGCAAGGGGTCAGGCGAAGGCCGCCTCCAGCGCTATTTCGATCATCGCGCCGAAGCTGCGTTCGCGTTGGTCGGCGGGCAGGGCTTCCCCCGTGGTGATGTGGTCCGAGACGGTCAGGACGGCCAGCGCGCGGGCGCCGTGGCGGGCGGCGACCATGTAAAGCTCGGCGGCCTCCATTTCGACGCCCAGGCAGCCGTGGCGGAGAAGTTGTTCCGACAGGTCGGGGCGTTCGTCGTAGAACGTATCCGAGGAATAGATGCCGCCAACGTGGACGGGGGTGCCCTTCGCGACAGCGGCGGCGTGGGCTTTCGACAGCAGGCCAAAATCGGCACAGGGGGCGAAGTTCAGTTCCTTGAAGATCGACCGCGAGGGCGAACCGATGGTCGAGCAGGTCTGGGCCAGGATCACGTCGCGGACCTTGACGTGGGTGGGCAGGGCCCCGGCCGAGCCGATGCGGATCAGGGTCTTGGCGCCGTAGTCGCGGATCAGCTCATTGGCGTAGATCGACAGCGACGGCATCCCCATGCCCGAGCCGTGGATGGTGACGCGGTGACCGTTCCAGGTGCCGGTGTAGCCAAGCATCCCCCGGACTTCGTTCACCAGGACCGCGTCCTTCAGGAAGGTCTGGGCGGCCCAGCGGGCGCGGTAGGGGTCGCCGGGCAGAAGCACGGTTTCGGCGATGTCGCCCGGCTTGGCGCCGATGTGGAAGGTCATGTCGCGGCTCCCTGTAAAGATCGGCGGCTTTGCCCGTCCGTCCCCGTCAATGTTCGTGTCCCGTTTGCGTCTGCTTTGTGGCCTCTTTGTGGCACCCTTGTGGCTTCGCTGTGGGCGCGCACAAGAGATGCCACCGGCAGGGGCTGCTGGCGGCGAAGGCCGGGAAGAAACGGGTTGGTCCGGGACCGGGTCCTGCGCTATCGGGGGATGGGAAGGGCGAAGAACGGAGCCTGATGCGTGGACTACGATGTGACCCTGATCGCCGGACACCGTGAGGCGCTGCTGGCCCGCACGCTGGAGTCCTTCACGCGCGACGTCTTTCCGAATTTCCGCATCCGTCGGCTGATCGCCAACCTTGACCCCTTCATGGGAGACGCCGCCGAGGGCGACCGGTGCGCGGCGCTGATCCGCAGTCATTTCCCGGATGCGCTGATCTTCCGGCCCGAGACGCCCGACTTTGCCTCGGCGGTGATGCGGGCCTGGTCGGCGACCACGGCTCCGCGGGTGTTGCATCTGGAAGACGACTGGCTGGCGCTGGAGCCGATCACACCGGACCGGATCGAGCCGTTGTTCGAGCCGGATGTCGGCGCGGTGACCTTCATGTGCCTCACCAAGCACACGCGGGGGCTGTATCACCAGACCTCGCGGCGGGTGGTGAAAAAGGGGCGGAGGGTGGTTTCGGACACGCTGGTCAATGCGTTCTCCACCTCTCCCGGGGTGTTCGACGGCGATTTCCTGCGTGAGGCGGCGCGGCGGATGAAGCCGGGCCTGGACCCGGAAAAGCAGTTCTTCCGGCAGATCAACCCCGAGCTTGAGGCCCATGCCCTGCCCAGGCGCTGCATGTTCCTGCGTGGCACCACCCGGCGCGAGCTGATCGTCGACATCGGCCGCGAGGCCCGCGCGGCGCAGGGGCTGGTCAAACTGTACGAGAACGGCGCCTCGGTCTGGCGGCAGGCCGAGCCTGAACCGCCCGCCGTGCCCGAAGCCTGATCAGGCCGCGTAGGTCCTGAGGTCGGCAAAGGCACCGCGGTTGCCACAGAAGGTCGCCTCGGTCGCCCGGGCCTGGTCGCCCTTGGCCAGGAACTTTGCGCAGGCGCTGCGGTCGGCACAATGGCCGCAGGTCGACAGGATCTCGACCCAAAGGGCATGGTCGCGCTTCAATTCGACCTGGGACAGGCCGAAGATCGCGCCCATCGCGGTCACGCGGTCGTTGATATCCTGCGGCATCCGCAGGAAGTCGAGGACCTGATCGCGGGTCATCCCAAGATCGTCGAGGTCACGGTCGGAAAGCGCGTTGACCTCTTGCACTTCATGCAGGCGGTCGATCAGGGCGCGAATACGGGCGAACATTTCAGGCTCCAAACAGGTGTCTGGACTCTGGATAGGCGCGGTTGTGGGCTGCCGCCTTGATTTCCGTCAAGTCCTGCAGCGCGCGGAAGTTCCCGGAGGCGAGCCCGGCGAGGGACTGGCCCGCGATCCCGTTATTCAGCCGCGACCGGAGCCGGGTCGGCCAGCGCCACAAGGTCCAGCATGATGCGGTTCAGCTGGAAGTCCTTGGGGGTGTAGACTCGGGCGACGCCCATCGCGGTGAGGGTTTTCGCATCGTCATCGGGAATGATGCCGCCCACGACGAGAGGCTGGGTCAGGCCGGCCTTCTGCATCAGGTCAAGCGTCTCGCGGATCAGGGCCACGTGGCTGCCGGAAAGAATGGAGAGGCCGATCACGTCCGGGCCTTTCTCGGCGGCGGCGGCGACGATCTCTTGCGGGGTCAGGCGGATGCCGTCGTAGCTGATCTCCATCCCGCAGTCGCGGGCGCGGGTAGCGATCTGTTCGGCCCCGTTGGAATGGCCGTCAAGGCCGGGCTTGCCGAGGAGAAGGCGGAGCGGGCGGCCAAGCTTGGTGGCGACGGCGGCCACGGCATCGCGGACGGTTTCCAGCCCTTCGGTGCGGTTCGAGGGGTGCTGGGAGACGCCGGTTGGGGCGCGGTATTCGCCGTAAAGCGCCCGCATCGCCCCGCCCCATTCGCCGGTTGTGACCCCGGCTTTGGCGCATTGGATCGAGGCGGGCATGATGTTCTCGCCGGTCTGGGCGGCCTGCCGCAGCGCGGCAAGGGCTTCGGCCACGCGTTGCGGATCGCGCTGCTTGCGCCAGCGGGCGAGGCGTTCGCACTGGTCGGCCTCGGCCTGCGGGTCGGCCTGCATGATCGCGCCTTCGCCGGTGGCGAGCGGGGACGGTTCGGTGGTGGTGAACTTGTTGACGCCCACGACAGTGGTGGCGCCGGTTTCGATCCGGGCGAGACGGTCGGCATTGGAATCGACCAAACGGGACTTCATGTAGGCGATGGCGGCGACGGCCCCACCCATCGCGTCGATCTGGGCGAGTTCTTCCAAGGCCTGGGCCTTGAGTTCGGCGACCTTGCGGTCGACGGCGGGGTTGCCGTCGAAGAGGTCGTCATATTCCAGAAGGTCGGTCTCGTAGGCCAGGATCTGCTGCATCCGCAGCGACCATTGCTGGTCGAAGGGGCGGGGCAGGCCGAGCGCCTCGTTCCAGGCCGGAAGCTGCACGGCGCG
>NZ_JAXMMF010000132.1:0-3263 GCF_034366665.1 Tabrizicola sp.
AGGTCGTCATAGCGTCCGCCGCCGCCGATCGAGCCGAACCGCACCGGCCGGCCCTTGTCGTCGGTGGTCTCCAGCAGCAGCTCGGCCTCGAATACGGCTCCGGTGTAGTATTCCAGCCCGCGCACGATGGTCGGGTCGAACCGCACGGCCGCCTGGCCGACCTTCATCGCGCCCAGCGCCCGGTCGATCGCGGCCAATTCGGCCAGCGCCGCCTCGCCCGCGGCGCCGATGTTCCCGGAGGGGGCGACGGCGTTCAGGGTGTCGGCCCGCGACAGCCCGGGGCTGCTGGCCGAGGCGAGGAACCCCTCGACGGCGCCGATCGCCTTCGACGGCAGGCCGGCGCCGTTGGTGTAGTCGCCGGACTCGTCAAGCCGGCCCTCGCCGAGCAGGGCGGCGACGCCCTCCCAGCCCAGCCGGTCGTATTTGTCGATGGCGCGCAGGGCGGTCAGCTTCCGGCCCGCGTCCTCGACGCCGCCGGCCTCGAACAGGCCGTCGAACAGCTTGCGGTTCGAGACCCGCAGCACGGCCTGTTCGGGGGCCAGGCCCGCCGCCTGCAGGCCCTCGCAGGCCATGGCGATGATCTCGGCGTCGGCCTCGGGCCGGTCCGAACCGACGGTGTCGGCGTCGCACTGGACGAATTCGCGGAAGCGGCCGGGGCCGGGCTTCTCGTTGCGCCACACCGGCCCGAAGGCGTAGCGGCGGAACGGCTTGGGCAGGGTCTCCCAGTTCTGCGCCGCGAACCGGGCAAGGGGCGCGGTCAGGTCGTAGCGCAGCGCCATCCACTCGCCATTGCCGTCCTCGTCCGGGTCGTCCTGCAGGGCGAAGACGCCCTCGTTCGGACGGTCGGCCTCGGGCAGGAATTTGCCCAGGGCGTCGGCGTATTCGAAGGCCCCGGTGTCCAGCGGCTCGAAGCCCCAGCGCTCGTAGACGGCGGACACCCGCGTCACCAGACGGCGCTCGGCGATCAGGTCGCGGCCGCGGCGGTCGGCGAAGCCCCGGGGGCTGCGGGCTTCGGGGCGGATGGGGGCGGCGTCGGTCATGCCGGGCGATTAAGCCATCGCCCGCCATCGGGCAACGATCCCCCTCTCGGCGAGGCGCCTCAGATCGCGACCGTGTCCGCCCGTCCGCCCTCGCCGCCCTTCCGGATCGGCACCATCCGTCCATAGGTCAGGCAGCGCCACAGCCACTCCAGCGCCTCCAGCCCCGCGAAAAGGGCGAAGAGCGTCAGGAACACACCGCCACGCCAGAGAAGTTCATTCTCCATGCGCCGATCCTACACCCGATTCGTGGCGAAGGTGAACGTCCGTATTGTCGCGCGCGTGGGGACAGAAGGAAGATCCAACCAGAACGCCGGAAATCCAACAAAGTCAGACGGTTAACCCACCGAGCCCGCTCAGCGCCGCTTGTGCGGCTTCACCCGCGGCTCGGTGCTGCGGATCTGGCTTCCGGCACCGTGGTCGGTGAACAGTTCCAGAAGGCAGGCGTTCGGCACCTTGCCATCCATGATCGTCACCGCCCGCGTCCCCTGTTCAATTGCCATCAGCGCGGTTTCGGTCTTCGGGATCATCCCGCCCGAGATCACCCCGTCCGCCGTCAGCTGGCGGATTTCTTCCGGCGTGATCTGGGTCATCACCTGGCCGCTGGCATCCTTCACCCCCGGCACGTCGGTCAGCAGCAGCAAACGGTCTGCCTGCAAGGCCCCCGCGATGGCCCCCGCCGCCGTATCGCCGTTGACGTTGAACGTCTCGTTGTCCTTCATCCCCGTTGCCACGGGGGCCACCACGGGGATGATCCCCGCGTTGTAAAGGTCGCGCAGCACCTGCACGTTCATCTCGACCGGACGGCCGACGTAGCCAAGCTCCGGGTCATCCGCCTCGCAGACCATCAGGTCGTCGTCCTTGCCGGAAATCCCGACCGCGCGCCCGCCCGCATCCATGATCGCCTGCACGATCCGCTTGTTCACCAGGCCCGACAGGATCATCTCCACGACCTGCACCGTGGCCTTGTCCGTCACCCGCTTGCCACGGACGAATTCCGACTTGATCCCAAGCTTTTGCAGCATCTCGTTGATCATCGGCCCACCACCGTGGACCACCACGGGATGCACGCCGACCTGCTTCATCAGCACGATGTCGCGGGCAAACTCGGCCATCGCCGCATCGTCGCCCATCGCGTTGCCACCGAACTTCACCACCACAACCGCATCCTCGAAGCGCTGCAGGTACGGCAGCGCCTCGGACAGCATCTTCGCGGTCGTCTTCGCATCCTCGGCGGTCAGGGTCTGCTGCTTCATCGGGGCCTCCATCTCTTCGCGCCGCATATGCTTTTTCCGCCCCCCCGCCAAGTCTTATCGGCCAAGCCTTGCCTTCCCCGCGGGGAAGGGTAGCCTTCCCCACAAAGGAGACTTCAATGTCCGAACAGAAGATCCCCGAACAAAAGACCTCCGAACAAAAGACCCTTGTCCTGACAGGCGCAAGCCGCGGGATCGGCCATGCGACGGTCAAGCGGTTTTCGGCCGAGGGGTGGCGGGTCCTGACCTGCTCGCGCCAGCCCTTCGACCCGCGCTGTCCCTGGCCGGGGGGCGAAGAGAACCATATCGAGATCGACCTTGCCGACCCGAACAAGACCATCGCCGCCATCGAGACGATCAAGCAGAAGGTCGGCGGGCGCATCCATGCCCTTGTGAACAATGCCGGAATCAGCCCCAAGGGCCCCGGCGGCACGCGGCTGAACACCATGACCACCGACCTGCGCACCTGGGGCCACGTCTTCCACGTCAACTTCTTCGCGCCTGTCATCCTGGCCCGCGGCCTGAAGGACGAGCTGACCGCGACCAAAGGCTCCATCGTCAACGTGACCTCGATCGCCGGGGTCAGGGTCCACCCCTTCGCCGGTGCGGCCTACGCCACGTCGAAGGCGGCCCTTGCGGCGCTGACCCGGGAAATGGCGCATGATTTCGGGCCTTTGGGCGTGCGGGTCAACGCCATCGCGCCAGGAGAGGTCGAAACCGCGATCCTGTCGCCCGGCACTGACAGGATCGTCGAGCAACTGCCGATGCGACGTCTGGGTCAGCCGAAGGAAGTGGCCGACGCGATCTGGTTCCTCTGCTCGGACCAGTCCAGCTACATCTCGGGCGCCGAGATCGAGGTGAACGGCGGCCAGCACGTCTGACCGGGCCGCTCATCGCTTCCTTCGGTCGATCTTCGCTTGCGGCCTGGCTAAGTGCGACCGAAGGAAGCGATGAGCGGCACCTTGACCGCCAG
>NZ_JAXMMF010000133.1:0-31314 GCF_034366665.1 Tabrizicola sp.
ATGTCGGACAGCACATAGCCTGCGACGAGGCTGGTGACCCCCAGCGACAGGCGACCGCGGGTGGTTTCGGCTTCGGCCTGAAAGGTGCTGCGAGCATTCGCCACGTCGGACAGGATCTGCCTGGCATGCCGCAGGAAGGCCGATCCCTTGTGGGTCAGCAGAATCCCTCGCGCCTGACGGTCGAAGAGGGTCACGCCCAGGTCATCCTCCAGCCCCCGGATCGCTTCCGTGACCGAGGACTGGCTGATCGACAGCGCCCGTGCGGCGCCGGAAACCGAACCGGCCTCGGCAGCGGCGACGAAGAACTGAAGCTGGCGCAGAGTGAAAGCCATCGGAGCCGCCGATAGAAGGTATCGCCAATCTGCCCGAACGCGCGCCATGCGCAAGGGTTGATGCAGGCGGATCAGGGTGGTCAGATGGCGCAAAGCCAAGGGAGGCGCGCATGTGGTGGGTGATCATGGTCGTGGTGTTGGCCGGGGCGGCGATCTCGGTCCAGGCGCCGATCAACGCGGCCCTGTCGCGCGAACTTGGGGCGACGGTCCCCGCCGCCGCCGTATCCTTCGGCGTGGGCTTCCTTGTCCTGGTTGCCGTCGCCGCGGTTCAGGGCCAGGGCGCGGCCTTCCTGCGGCTGTCGCAGGTTCCGGCCTGGACGCTGGTGGGGGGCGTCCTGGGGGCCTGGTATGTGTTCGCGTCGGTCTGGAGCGTGGCCTCGCTGGGCGTCGTCACCCTGGTCGCGGCGCTGATCCTGGGGCAGATGGCCGCTGCCATGATCATCGACGCGACCGGGGCGCTTGGCGTGGCCGTGCATCAGGTGACGCCCACCCGCCTTGCCGCCGCAGGTCTGGTCGCGGCGGGCCTGCTGCTGTCGCGGTTCTAGGACCGGTCCACCGGCTTTGACCGGAACCTTGCCACGGTTTCCCGTTCCGCCCTTCGACAGGCGACCGGGGCCAGCCCGCGGGCGATCAGGTCCATATCCTCCAGCACCCGCGTCCCGATTTCCCGCAGCGCAAACTCCAGCGCCCCGGCCCGGTGCGGCGAGAACAGCATGTTCGGAGCGCGGCGGATCGGGTCGTCCTGGGGCAGCGGCTCGACCGGGAAGACGTCGGTCGCCACCCGGATGCGCCCCTGGGCAGCGGCCTGGGTCATTGCCGGAAAGTCCACGGCTGCCGCGCGGGACATCAGCAGAAGCATCGCCCCCGGCTGCATCAGCGACAGGGCGCGGGCGTCGATCAACCCCTTGTTTTCCGTGGTGATCGCCGCCATGACGAAGACAAAGCGGTTCTTGGCCATCAGGGTGTCGAAATCCACCGGCTCCACCCCCAGACGGCGCAGATGACCGGGCGGCAGCCAGGGGTCATGCGCCTGCACGTGGCAGCCAAAGGGAGCCAGCAACCGGTGCAGCGCCCGCCCAAGATCGCCGAAGCCGATGATGCCGACGGTCGATCCCGCCAGCATCTCGGACTCGCGGTTGCCGTCGAACAGCCACTTCTCCTGCCCCTGCAGGAAGGCCGCATGTTCGCCGTGGATGTTGCGCGCCAGACTTAGCGCCATGCCCAGCGCCATCTCGGCCACGGGTGCGGCAAAGACCCCGCCCGGGGCCAGCACCGGGATGCCGCGGCGAAAGCATTCGTCATAGTCGATGTTCGGCAGGAAGTTGGTCTCGACGTTGAAGATCGCCCGCAAGCCTGGTGCCAGCGCCAGCCGGTCCGCGCCCATCGGCTGCTGCGAGATCAGGATCTCGGTCCCCGGCAGGTGTTCGGCATAGAACGCCTCGCGGTCCTGGCCCTGCCATTCGGTCACCTGATACCGGCTTTTGAACGCCGCCAGTTCGTCGGCCGAGAAGATGTCGGCGGTAGTCCGGGGTTCGGGATCGTAAAGCACGCGCATCGGGGGTCCTTCCGGCAATTTGGCCGACCCTAGGCGCAGTCCACCCCGGGGGACAAGGCCCGGCTAAGCTGTCCAGCGCCCCTGTTCCATCACCCGCCAGGGTGCGGCGACCGGCGGAGGCGGCTCGCCCTCTTGCCAGAAGCACAGGCGCAGGTGGTCGGGCGCATCGCCCTCGGCCACCAGGGCCCAGTCCATCTGGAACCCGTCGATCAACAGCCCTTCGGCGTAAAAGGCGATCTCTTCGGCCTCCAGCGCCTCGGACGGACTGGGGTCCCAAGTATCGCCACCCCAGAACACCAGCCCCTCGATGTCCCGGTGCTTGCGCGCGATCTTCGCCAGCGGCGCAAGGAATGTCTCGATGGCGGTAGGTTCTTTGGCCATCACCGCAACTCCGCCGCCAGGGCCGGGGCGGCTGCGGCCACAAGCGCCTCATAGGCGTCCAGCTTTGCGGGTGTGAAATGCCCGGCTTCCGCCAGGATGTTCACCGTTCCCAGAACCCGTCCACCATCCACGACCGGCACGTTGATGCAGGACCCCAGCCCCAGCGACACAATCAGCGCGTGGTCGAAGAAGTACTTCGCAAACTCCGGCGGCGTGTTGGCGACGAACGTCCGCTTGCCTGCAACGGTGTGGTCGTACCAGCCGTCCTTCTCCATCGGCTTCGTCCCCGACACCGGATACTCCACCGGATGCGAGGTATAGAGCCTGCGCGCCAGACCGGCTTTCTCGTCAACCGTCGTCACGGTGAACAGCCGCGTGCCCAGCGCGGCGCAGCGGGCGTGAAGGTCGTCGAATGCCGTCAAGGAAGCCTCGCTTTGCGCCGGATCAAGGCGCGTTTACTGGGTCAAGGTATTCTCCCCCCCTGACCCCCACTGTCAACCGCGTGAGGCCCCATGCAATACGAAGTCACCGCCCGCCGCCTGGATGCCACCGGAAGCCTTGCCACCAGCCACGGGGCCGAGGTGCGCCTTGCCACCGACATGACCGGCCGCAAGGACGCGCTGAACCCGGTCGAACTCCTGTTGTCGGCGCTGGCCGCCTGCATGATCAAGGGGGCCGAGCGGGTGCTGCCGACGCTGAAGTTCCAGCTGGACGGGATGACCGTGGCACTGGAGGCCGACCGGCAGGACGCACCGCCAAAGCTGACCGCGATCCGGTACCAGATCACCGTCACCACCGCCGAAAACGACGCGCGGCTGGACCTTCTTCACCGCAACATCCTGAAATACGGCACGATTTCCAACACGCTGGCAGCCGCCGTGCCCCTGACCGGAACCATCCACCGGGCGTGAGGCTCCGGAGTTTTCGAAAACTTCGGAACGGAGCCTTCAAAGGCTCTGACTCGGTTTCTTCGAAGAAATCGTCCCCTAGCGCCGCGTCATCGCGATGCGGATCAGCGCCCGTTCCATCAGCGCCATGCCGGGGGCCTTGCTGGCCGATCGCAGGGTCAGGTCCGTCTCCAGCAGGACCGCCACGGCCGTCTCCAGCGCGCGGACGCCCCATTGCCCGGCCTGACGCCCCATCGCATCCTTCTGCTTGAAGTTCACCCGCGCCCGCTGGATGCCCACCCCCGGTCCCTGCGGATCGGTCGCGGCGGCATGCAGGATGCGGAAATGGCGCAAGGCCCCGATGCAGATCGTCACCGGCTGAACCCCCTGCCCCTCCAGCCGCCGGAACAGCGGGCCGATGGCCTGCGACCGCGCCTCGGCCACAGCGTCGATCAGCTCGTCCACTTCGGCCTCGATCGTCGCGGGGGCCATCGCGGCCACGTCGGCTGGCGTCAGGGTCGTCGGATCGCCCCATTTGTACAGCGCGATCTTCTCCAGCGTCTGACGAAAGTCGCCGGGGTCCAGTGCGCGGGCCAGGGTGTTCAGGTCGGTCATCGCCTCGCGGTCGATGTCCACCAAACCGGCCGCCTTCAGCGCCGCCTCGATCTCTTCCCGGCCCGGAGGCTCATCATACAAGCCGATGCAGACTGCCGAGGGGTGCTTCTCGAACAGCACCTTCAGCGCCGACTTCCCCGTCAGGTTGCCCGCCGTGACCACGATCACCGCATCGCCTGGCTTCCATTCCTTCAGCGCCACGGCCACCGTGTCGGTCAGCCCGTCCGTCGCTTCCTCCAGAAACGCCACCCGCGGCCCGGGGAAGAACCCCACTGCCTTGATCGCGTCCAGAAGCAGACTGCCATCCTTGCGCAAATCCGCGCCCGACATCCGCGTCAGCCGCATCTCGGCCTCGCCCTCGGGGCCGACCAGGGCCGCTATGGCCTCTTGCCGCTTCAGCGCCACCCGCATCGCGTCGGCCCCGAAGATCAAGAGCCCGGCCCGCGCCGGGTCCGGCCTGGCGCAGTATCGGGCGGCCTCGGCCCCCTTCAGGATCATGGCAGGCTGTCAGCCGCGCCGATCAGCCGGGCAGTGATCTGGTCGGCCAGAACCCGCATCAGCCGATAGGCCGCGTCTTCCTCGGCTGCCAGCTGCGCGACAGTGGACCCGGTCGCGGAATAGGCGGTGAAGCTTTGCACCCGCCCGCCCGTGACGCGGGCACCGCTGGCCTGATCGGTCAGCGTATAGTCGACCACGCCCTTCAGATTGTAGCGGGTGATCTTGTTGTCCGCGGTAAACCCCACGCCCACGGTTTCCGTGGTGATCGTATAGGCCAGGTCATAGCGCGTGTCCTCGGGCCGGCCCAGCCGTTCCTCCAGCCGTTCGACCAGATCGAAGCCGGTCTTGTCGGTCGGGTCCTGCACCCGCACGGCCCCGGTCAATTTCGTCGCGCCGCCGCCCGGACCATAGGCCGGCGCGAAACCACAGGCGGCCAGCACCAACGGGGCAAGCAGCAGCCCCCGGCGGGACACAAGCGCGACAGGCCCCCTCTCCCCCGGGGGGAGAGGGCTGGGGTGAGGGGTCAGGCGTTCAGACGACGACATTGATGATGCGGCCCGGGACGACGATGATCTTCTTCACCGGCTGTCCGGCAAGGAACCTGACCACATCCTCGTCCGCAAGCGCCAGCTTTTCAACCTCTGCTGCCGACATATCCTTCGGCACGCTGATTTCCGCCCGGCGCTTGCCGTTGATCTGGATCGGCAGCACCACGCTGTCCCCCACCAGCAGCGCCGGGTCCGCCTTGGGCCAGGCCGCCTGGGCGCAAAGTCCGGCGCCGCCCTGCCTGGCCCAGATTTCCTCGGCCAGGTGCGGGGTCATCGGCGACATCAGCTTGGCCAGCGTGCGGATCGCCTCTTTCATCACCCCGGTCGAGGCATTGGCCTTCCCGATGGTGTTGGTAAAGGCGTACAGCCCGGCGATGGCCTTGTTGAAGGCAAAGCCCTCGATTCCCCTGGTCACGTCGTCGATGGCCTTTGCCGTGGCGCGGGCCAGCGCATCGTCGCCCTCGCCCACATGGTCCGCCGGCATCTCGCCGATCCGCGAGGACAGCGCCCAGACCCGGCCCAGATGCTTGAACGCCGCCTCGGCGCCCGAGGAGGTCCATTCCACATCCCGCTCCGGCGGGCTGTCCGACATCACGAACCAGCGCGCGGTGTCGGCCCCAAAGGCCGCGATGATGTTCATCGGGTCGACGACGTTCTTCTTCGACTTCGACATCTTGGCCGAGGGGATGATCTCGATCGCGGTCCCCGCCGCCTCTTCCAGCTTGGCCCGCAGCTGATCCTCGCTCAACTCGCTGAGGTCGGTCACATGGTCCGTCCGCAGAAAGGCCACCGGCTCGGTCCCGATGTTGAAGCGCAGCACGTCCTCGGGCAGGTGGTAGACCGGCCGGCCCTGGGCATCCATCGACCGATAGATTTCGTGCGTGACCATGCCTTGCGTGAACAACGCGTTGAACGGCTCGATGGCTTTTATCGGCAGGTGGCCGGTCTTGTGCATCGCCCGGGCGAAGAAGCGACTGTAGAGCAGGTGCAGGATCGCGTGCTCGATCCCGCCGATATACTGGTCGACGTTCATCCAGTATTCGGCATCCTCCAGCACGGTGGGAGTCGCCGCGCGCGGAGCGGTGAAGCGGGCGTAGTACCAGCTGGAATCCACGAAGGTATCCATCGTGTCCGTCTCGCGCCGGGCCTTGGCTCCGCACTTCGGGCAAAGACAATCGCGCCAGGTCGGGTGGCGGTCCAGGGGGTTGCCCGGCACGTCAAAGCTGACGTCATAGGGCAGCTCGATGGGCAGGTTTTCCTTCTTCTCGGCCACCACACCGCACGTCGCGCAGTGGATCACCGGGATCGGGCAGCCCCAGTAGCGCTGGCGCGACACACCCCAGTCCCGCAGCCGGAACTTGGTCACGCCCTTGCCGTAGCCGTTGGATTCCGCATGGGCGATGGCAGCCGCCACGCCGTCATCGCCGGTCTGCACCGTCTCTCCGGCAAAACCGCGGATGTAGTGGACGCGTTCCGACTTCATCGGCACAAATGCCTCGGCCAGTGCCACATCAGAGCCGTCCGCCGTGAAGACCGGCTTGATCGGCAACCCGTATTTCGTGGCGAAATCAAAGTCCCGCTGGTCATGCGCCGGGCAGCCGAAAATCGCCCCGGTGCCATAGTCCATCAGGATGAAGTTGGCGATCCAGACCGGAAGTTCCCAATTCGGATCAAGGGGATGCTTGACGCGGATACCCGTGTCATAGCCGATCTTCTCGGCCGTCTCGATCTCTTCCGCGCTGGTCCCGCCCTTGCGGCACAGCGCCACGAAATCGGCCACCTTCGGGTCGGCCTCCAGCACCTTCGCCAGCGGGTGATCCGGCGAAATCGCCGCAAACGAAGCCCCCATCAGCGTGTCGGGCCGGGTCGTATAGACCTCCAGCACCTCAAACCCGTCGGGAGCCCCCACCGTCTGGAACCCGAACTGCAAGCCGCGCGACTTGCCGATCCAGTTCGCCTGCATCAGGCGCACCTTCTCCGGCCAGTTCGTCAGGCCATCCAGCGCGGAAAGCAGCTCTTCCGAATAATCGCTGATCTTGAAGAACCACTGCGTCAGCTCGCGCCGCTCCACCGCCGCGCCCGACCGCCAGCCCTTGCCGTCGATCACCTGCTCGTTGGCCAGCACCGTCATGTCCACGGGGTCCCAGTTGACCACGGCGGCCTTCCGGTAGACCAGCCCCGCCTCCATCATGTCGATGAACATCGCCTGCTGCTGGCCGTAATACTCCGGGTCACATGTCGCCAGTTCCCGCGACCAGTCGATGCTCAACCCCAGGGGCTTCATCTGAGCCTTCATGTCCGCGATGTTGCCGTAGGTCCAATCCTTCGGATGCCCCCCCCGTTCCATCGCGGCATTCTCGGCGGGCATCCCGAAGGCGTCCCAGCCCATCGGGTGCAGCACGCTGTAGCCCTGCGCCAGCTTGGTGCGCGCCACCACATCGCCCATCGTATAGTTGCGCACATGCCCCATGTGGATGCGCCCCGAGGGATAGGGGAACATCTCCAGCACATAATACTTGGGCCTCATTGGATCACGCCGCGCGGTGAAGGCCCCCGCCTTCTCCCAGGCGTCCTGCCAACGGGATTCGATCACTGCGGGGTCATAGCGCGACATCAAGGGCCTCATGCGGAATTCCGCGCGGAATTACACATGCGCAGGGGGAAAGGTCCACCCCTTCCCGGTCACCATCCCTGCGAAACGCTTAAAGCTTGCTGTCGCGCACCCGCAACTGCCGCGCCCGGGTCAGGATCGCATCCTCGACCGCCCGCACGGTTTCCGGAGCGACCGAGGCCCCGCCCTGCCCCTGCAACGCCACCTTCAGGCTGCGCGCATCCAGCGCCGCGTCCTGCACATAGATCGTCGCGCGATACGCCCGACCCCCACCCGGAGGCCGCCCATACCCCGTCACGATCACGCCCGTGAACGGATCGACCGATTCGATGGGCAGGAAGTTCAGCACCTCAAGGCTGGCCTGCCAGATATAGCGGTTGACCTCGACCGTGGTGTTCGGGTTGTCGGCGTTCGAGAACAGGTCCCAGATGTTTGACCCGCTCTGCTCCCGGTCCGGGTTCGCCGCAGCATTGGCCGCCCGCTGCGCATCGGCCCGCTCTTTGCGGGTCATCTGCTCTTCCGAGGGGATGGAGGCACGGTTGCCAAACAGGTTGCCACTGCCGATCCCGCCACCGCAGGCCGACAAAGTGACGACCAGACCCGTTGCCAGAGCCGCGCGTGCAAGTTGATGCAAGTTCATCCAGCCACCTTTGGAACCCTTGCCCGCTGTCTAGCTTAGGCACCAAGGCCTGCCAAGGGCTTTCGCTTCCACGCGCGGGCGCGCGGTCCTGATGGCGCTTATCCCTGACGATCCGTGGGGCGATTCCAGACCTGTGGCTTTGCTGCACCAACTTTGGGCGGATTTCCCGATGAAGGTTTGCGAACGTTGCAATCGTGGGCGTCCGGGGTGAAATACGGCTCATTCCCCTGCGGATTCCCCTGCGGCGGGCTTACCTTGAAGAAAGAGGGAAAACATGAAAAAGATTCTTCTCGCGACCAGCGCCCTGGTTATGGTTGCCGGCGCCGCTTCCGCAGAAGTCGCTCTGTCGGGTTCGGCCCGCATGGGTCTGGTCTATGACGGTGCCGCAGGCGCCTCGGGCGAAACCTACTTCTCGTCGCGCGTCCGTATCGTCTTCACCGCTTCGGGCGAAACCGACACCGGTCTGTCGTTTGGCGCTTCGATGCGTGCCGACCAGCTGGGCGGCAACAACAACGACTCCGGCGCTGACAAGGATGGCGACTCCAACGGCGACTCGACCGTGTTCATCTCGGGTGCGTTCGGCAAGCTGACCATGGGTGACACCGATGGCGCCGCCGACAACCTGGTTGGTCAGGTTTCGGGCGTTGGCTACGGCCCGAACGACGCTCTGCAGGAAATCGGCTTCCTCGGCAGCTCCGACACCTCGGTGTACTACGAGTACAGCGCTGGCGCGCTGACCTTCGGTCTCGGCGCTGGTCAGCTCTATCAGCCCGACCCGACCCCTGTTGGCGTTGACACCGAAGACGCACTGAACATCGGCGTGAAGTATGCCACGGACGCCTTCTCGGTCGCCTTGGCCTACGAAACCACCGACACCGTTGACGCTCTCCACCTCGGCGGTTCGGCGACCTTCGGTGCTGCGACTCTGAAAGCGCGCGTCACCGACCGCGATGACCAGAGCGACGTGCAGTGGGCGACCTCGGTCGACTACGCGATCGACGCGACCACCATCACCGCCTTCTACACCGACTTCGGCGACAACGACACCCAGCACTACGGCCTGGGCGCTGCCTACGACCTCGGCGGCGGCGCTTCGGTTGCCGGTGGCATCGTTCAGCAGAACGCTCCGGCTGGCGACACCACCTTCGCCGACGTCGGCCTGAAGTTCTCGTTCTAATCCACCCGGATTGGACGAACGGAAAGAGCGGGCCTTGTGCCCGCTCTTTTCTTTTTGGCCCGCGCCGTTAGGTTGCCCATCAAACGGGGGACGGCATGGCACTGGCAGACATCACGGAACGGTTGCGCGCGGCAGAGCGCGCGGCGGGGCGGACGGAAGGCTCGGTCACGTTGATCGCCGTGTCCAAGGTCCAACCGGCGGAACGGGTTCAGGCGGTGCTGGACCAGGGCCACCGGGTCTTTGGCGAAAACTACGTGCAGGAAGCGGCGGGGAAGTGGCCCGCCTGGCGCGACCACTATGGTCCGTTGCAGCTGCACATGATCGGCCCCTTGCAGACCAACAAGGCGAAGGTCGCCGTGGACCTGTTCGATGCGATTCACACGCTGGACCGCCCCTCGCTGGCGCAGAAGCTGGCCAGCCTGGGCCAGGCGCGGGGCAGCTTGCCGCAGCTGTTCGTGCAGGTGAACACAGGCGAGGAGCCGCAGAAGGCCGGGGTCCTGCCCGGCGAACTGGAGGTATTCCTGCGCGATTGCCGGACGATGGACCTAAGCCCCGTCGGCCTGATGTGCATCCCGCCCGAGGATCAGGACTCCACCCCCCATTTCGCGATGCTGGCGCGGATGGCCGCCGATCACGGGTTGACCGGCCTGTCGATGGGAATGAGCGGGGATTTCGAGGCTGCCGTGGCCCACGGCGCGACCCATATCCGCGTCGGCAGCGCGATCTTCGGCGCGCGGACCTACGCATAGGCGGCGCTACTGCGCAGCTCCGGGCGTTTCTGCGAAGGCCCTCAGGTCAGCCAGACCCGCGCATAGGGCGGCAGCACGACCTGCCCGCCATGCAGGCCGACCTCTGCCTCGGACAACTCGTCCCACATCCGGCTGACCCCCAGCGCCCGCACCCACCCCTCGGGCAGGTGCTGCCACTGTTCGGTGAAGTTGAACAGACCCAGCAGCACCCCCGTCGGCGCGACCCGCTGGACTGCCAGCACCGCATCGTTCCCCGACCCCACGACCCGCACGGGGTTGCCCGCGTGCAACTCCGCCGTCGCCCGGCGGCGGGCCAGGATATGCCGCACCCCCCGGAACACCCGGGCCGAGGGCGCATCCCCCGTCTCCCGCCCCTCTGCCGCCGCCCAGTCCATCCGCGGCCGGTGAATCCAGCGGCTGTCATGGGCGTGGTGGGGGTTCTGCAGGTAGCCGTAGTCGTTCGTCAGCGCCAACTCGTCGCCCATGTAGATCAGCGGGATTCCACCCCAGACCGCGATCAGCGCGTGGCCCATCAGGATGCGCTGCACCGCCAGGTCCGCCTCCGCCGCATCCCGCGCCGTCTCCAGCCCTGCAAGCGACGCGAACGACCCCGAGATCCGCTTGTCCCCGGTCGCCTCGTTCACCTGAAACAGCGCGCCCTTGGCGAAGGTGCCGGGAAAGGTGCCCTCGTAGAAGTCCGACAGGAAAGCCCGGTGCCCATGCCCCGACACCCCCACCGCCGCCGCATCCGCATCCGTCACCGCCCAGCCGATGTCGTCGTGGCAGCGGATATAGGTTGCGTAGGTGGCGTTGGTCAGCCGGTCGGGGAAGTGGGTGCCCAGCACATGCGCCATCAGCCGCGTGTCCCGGGTGGCAAGCGAAGACCAGAACTGCACCATCAGGCTGTTGTGGTAGGCAAGGTTGCCTTCCTTCCCGTCATGCTTGCCGCGGCCCAGATAGGGCAGCATCTCGGCTGGCGCGACGATCGCTTCTTCCAGATGGATCACCGCCGCACTGGCGATGCGCGAGCACGCCCGTAGCGCCTGCAGGATCATGTGGACCTCAGGCTCCGACTGGCAGCGCGTCCCCAGCCGCTTCCACATGAAAGCCACGGCATCCAGCCGCAGGACATCGACGCCCTTGTTGGCCAGGAACAGCATGACCTCGACGATCTCCAGGAACACCGCCGGATTGGCCCAGTTCAGGTCCCACTGGTGTTCGTTGAAGGTGGTCCAGACCCATTTCCCGATCTCGGGGTAATGGGTGAAGTTGCCCGGCGCGTTGTCCGGGAAGACCTCGACCAGCGTCTGTTCGTACAGCGTCGGCATGTCCGGGGTGTCGAACATCAGGTAATAGTCCTGATAGGTCGCATCGCCCTTCGCCGCCTTCTTCGCCCAGGCGTGTTCCTTGGCCGTGTGGTTCAGCACCAGATCGACACACAGCGACATCCCCCGCGCGCGGAGGGCGGCGCTGACGGCTTCGAAGTCCGCCATCGTCCCGAAAGCCGGGTTGATCTGGCGGTAGTCCATCACCGAATAACCGCCATCTGAATCGCCGGGTCGGGGCTTCAGGCAGGGCATCAGGTGGACGTAAGTGATCCCAAGGTCCTGAAGGTAATCCAGCTTGTCCAGCACCCCCTGAAGCGAGCCGTTGAAGCGGTCGATATAGAAGACATAACCCGCCATGTCCGGGCGCTGAAACCAGTCGGGCGACAGGTCCCGTTGCAGGTCCAGGCGCTTGAGGTCGGCAGGCCGGTCGGCCCAGCCCTTGCGCAGGGCCTTCCCCAGCTTGTCCCGAAAGGCCGGATAGTCGGATCGCGCCCCATAAAGCGCGTCAAGCATGGGGAAAAGGTCCGGGGCCGACCGCGCCAGGCGCAGATCGAAAACCTCATCATCCGCGCTGCGTGGTGTCGGCATCGAATCCTCCCCGAATTTCGGGCAGATTAGGTAATCCAAAGCGTTTCGGAAAGGGGATTACAGCGGCACGACCAGCCGGGTCTGGTGGGTGATGCGCGGGGCGATCCAGCGCAGGTCACCGCGCGACAGGGCCACGCAGCCCGCCGTGGGCGCACCGGGACGGCGCCACTGGTGGATGAAGATGGCCGAGCCGCGACCGGGTTCGGCCTGGGGCCAGTTCCAGTCGGTCAGGATGACCAGATCATACATCGGATCGGCCCGCCGCAACCGCTCGTGGCTGAACCGATGCGGGGCGCGGACCATCAGGTTGTAATCCTCATCCCTCGGGTCATCCGACCACAGATCCGACGGGCCGATCGGCAGGGCCCAGTCCGCGGGGCGGGTCAGGCGGTCGGGGCGATACAGCATGCCCACCAGCCGATGCACCCCTGCAGGCGTCGCCCCGTCACCTTCGCGCTTGGCCGATGCCGCAACGATCCCGCCGCGCCCGACGGAACAGGGAAACACCCGCCCCATGAACCGCAGCCCCATCGGCGTGACCACCAGGTCGGTGGCCTTCACAGCAAGTGCCCCGATTTCGCGGCCTTGGTCGCCAGATAGGCCCGGTTCTCGACCGTCTCGCCCACATGCAGCGGCACGCGTTCCGTGACGTGCAGCCCGCAGCCTTCCATCATCGCCAGCTTCTTGGGGTTGTTGGTCAGCAGCCGCACGCTGGAGAACCCCAGCTTGCGCAGGATTTCGGCCCCGATGCGGAAGTCGCGTTCGTCATCCTCGAACCCCAGGCGGTGATTGGCCTCGACCGTGTCAAAGCCCTGATCCTGCAGGGAATAGGCCCGCATCTTGTTGGCAAGGCCGATCCCCCGGCCCTCCTGGTTCAGGTACAGCAGCACCCCAGCGCCCTCAGCGCCCATCTGCGCCAGCGCCGCCCGCAACTGCGGCCCGCAGTCGCATTTCAGCGACCCCAGCACATCCCCGGTGAAACAGGCCGAATGCAGGCGCGCCAGCACCGGTTTCGACCGGTCGGGGCGACCGATCTCGATGGCGTAGTGCTCTTCGCCGCCGTCATCGGGACGGAAGACATGCACCCGCCCAGCGCTGGAGGCGACAAGGGGAACCCGGGCAGAGACGACCTCGTCCATCGGCGGCAGGGCGGCCAGCGCGGGGGCGATCTGGTCCAGGACCAGCAGGGTCAGCCCGTGCGTCCCGGCCAGCGTCAGCGCGTCCTGCACCGGCACCAGAAGCGCGGCGGGCAGCAAGTGCGCCGTCTTGGCCAGCCCCAGCGCCGCGCGCGCCAGGTCAGCCGAGCCATCGCGCATCGATTGCAGCGGCCCCTTCATCGGTGTGCGCAGGTCATCCGCCGGGTCTGCGACCGAACGCAGCCAGTCCAGCCCCGTGTCCGCCGGAGGCACCACCCGCGCAAGGTCACCGTCATAGGCGCGGGCCTTCAGCGTCTCGGCCCGGCGCGCGGTGATTGCCAGGACGGGGGCCCCAAAGCCGCGCAGGTCGGCCAGCCGCGTCGCATCCAGCGTCTCGACCGCCGCGACCAGCGCCGCCCCGTCCGCGCCGCACAGCACGACCGGCACCCCCATGCGCAGATCGGCGCGCGCGCGGGTCAGGCGTTCGGGAATGGACAGGCCAAGCGACATGTCCCCTATCTAGGCCGCAAATGCACAGGGCGGAAGCCTGCTCGCGCGTCGGGCCTACAGATCCGTGGGACAGGCGATCAGGATATCGGACGGGTTTACCGTGACATCGGGCGGAACCAGCCGGTGGAAGCGCAGGAAATGCAGCGACACCCGGCGCGCGTCCTGCCTGAAGTCGTGGTGCAGGACCAGGGTCAGCCGGCCCTCGGCCAGAAGCTGGCGGTTGGTGCGGTCAAGGTCGTGGGCGATGAAGACATCCATGCGGCGGCCCGCCTCGGCAAACGCCTCCAGAATCGCGCGGTTGCCTCCGCCGATGGAATAGACGCTGCCGATGTCGGGATGCCCCTGTAACGCATCCAGCACCAGCCGCCGGGTGGTGCGGTCCACCCCCAACCCTTCCGAGACGGTCAGCGTCGGCACCGGCGCGTCGCCACGGGCCAGCTGCTCCAGAAACCCGAGCCGCCGCTCATCTTCGCCCCGGAACATCTGCGACGACAGGGTGATGAGAATGCGAGAGCCAGGCTGACGTTGCATCCGCTGCATCAGATAGGCTGCCGTGGCCCCGGCGCGGCGGTTCTCCATCCCGACATAGGCCAGGCGCAGAGGCTGGGCGATGTCGGTGACATAGGTCACGACCGGGATGCCACGGCTGGAAAGGCTGGCAAGGCAAGCCTCGATGGCCGGGGTGGCGGGGACCTTCAGGACGATGCCATGACTGCCGCGCCGGGCGATTGCGGTCAGCCGTGCGATGATCTCGCGTTCCTCCATCACCTCGGCCAGGTGGAAGCGGGCGCGGAAGGCGACCGGGCGGGCAAGCGGCAGTTCCGCCTCGAACGCTGCGCGGACTGCTGACGAAAAGCGGTCCGGCGACTGGATGAGGATGTCGATGGTAAAGCGGCGACCCTGAACCAGACTGGTTGCGTGCTGCTGCTCCAGTTCCTCCAGCGCGGCGGCCACCCGGTCGCGGGTCAGGCGGCGGACATGGTCCCTGCCATGCAGCGCGCGGTCCACGGTGGCCGGGCTCAGCCCCGCATGGAACGCGATTTCCTTGATGCTGAAGCGGCGGGTCATGGCGGCATTTGAGGTGATTTTGATGCGAATTGCAACTGTGCGCCCCCCGCATCGCCGGGCAGACTGCCCCAAATTCCCGAACAAGGACCCTGCCATGAACGCCCCCTCGCGCCCCGCCCGCCGCCCGGTCTGGATCAGCCCCGACAGCGGTGATTTCGACGTATTCAAGGCCCAGGTCGCGCAACGGACCAGGGCCGAGGACGTGCCCCAGGCCGTCGACATCGCGCAGAACATCCCGATCTACAGCGGCCAGACCGTCGCCGTGGCGGCCCGGGACCCGCAGTCCCGCCGCGCGCTTACCGCCGAATGGGCCTGGGTCTTTGCCGATGGCCCGGGCATTGTGGTGATCCGCGACGCCCTGCCCGACGCGGCCATCGTGGACCGCGCCACCGCTATCTTCGAGACGATCATCGCCGCAGAGAAAGCCGCCAACCAGGGCGGCGGCGACCACTTCGCCAAGCCGGGGGCCAACGACAGGATCTGGAACTCGCTGGAAAAGCACTGCCTGGCCGATCCCGCCAACTTCGCCGCTTACTACAGCGCCGACACCCTGGCGCTGGCCTCCGAGGCCTGGCTTGGGCCGGCCTACCAGATGACCGCACAGGTCAACCGCGTGAACCCCGGTGGCGCGGCGCAGGTGGCGCATCGGGACTATCACCTGGGCTTCATGTCGGCCGAGCAGATGGCGCGGTTTCCGGCGCATATCCACGGCATCTCTCCGCTGCTGACGCTGCAAGGCGCGGTGGCGCATTGCGACATGGCCGTAGAGACGGGGCCGACGATGATGCTGCCCTTCTCGCAACAGTTTCACGAGGGCTATCTGGCCTTCTCGCGCCCCGAATATCAGGACCATTTCGCCAAGCACCACGTGCAGTTGCCGCTGGCAAAGGGCGACGCGCTGTTCTTCAACCCTGCCGTCATGCACGGCGCGGGGACGAACCGGACGTCGGACCGCTTCCGGATGGTCAACCTGCTTCAGGTCTCATCAGCCTTTGGCCGCGCGATGGAGACGGTGGACCGCGCAAGGATGAGCCGCGCGGTTTTTCCGGTGCTGCGGCAGGGCGTGTCGGGGATTGACGTGGCGAACGTCATCGCGGCCACGGCCGAGGGCTATCCCTTCCCGACCAACCTGGACCGCAACCCACCGATCGGTGGGCTGGCACCCCGGACAATGGCCGATTTCCTGGCCCAGGCCGTGCGCGAAGGCTGGACGGACCAGCAGCTTGATACCGTGCTGGCGGACCTGGAAAGGAAGAACGCCACCTGAGAGTTGAAACATAGCCCACGGAACCGACACGACCGCGTGAGCATTTGGTAGCAAATCTTGCGGGGTTCGTGATCCGGGCGCATCTCCGTCCTGCAAGCAACGGAGGCACTCATGGCCGGACTGCGGAAAATCCTGCTCGTCGACGACGACGACGACCTGCGCGAAGCTCTTAGCGAGCAGCTGGTGATGACCGAGGACTTCGACGTCTTCGAAGCCGGAACCGGTGCCGACGGGATGGAGAAGGTGAAGGCCGGGCTTTTCGACCTGGTGATCCTGGACGTGGGCCTGCCCGACACCGACGGGCGCGAGCTGTGCCGCCGGATGCGCAAGCAGGGCGTGAAGTGCCCGATCCTGATGCTGACGGGTCACGACACCGACAGCGACACGATCCTGGGTCTGGACGCCGGCGCGAACGACTATGTGACCAAGCCCTTCAAGTTCCCGGTCCTTCTGGCCCGCATCCGCGCGCAACTGCGGACGCACGAACAGTCCGAGGACGCGGTGTTCCAGCTTGGGCCCTATACCTTCAAGCCCGCCCAGAAGATGCTGGTCGACGAGAAAGACAAGAAGATCCGCCTGACGGAAAAGGAAACCAACATCCTGAAGTACCTCTACCGGTCCACCACCGGCGTCGTCGCGCGGGATGTGCTTCTGCACGAGGTCTGGGGCTACAACGCGGGCGTCACCACGCACACGCTGGAAACCCACATCTACCGCCTGCGCCAGAAGATCGAGCCTGATCCGTCGAACGCGCGGCTTCTGGTGACCGAAAGCGGCGGGTATCGCCTGGTGGCCTAGGCGGATCGTGGCTTGGCGGTCACGGTGAATGCGACCGCCATGCAACAACCACGAAATCTTGCCGCTTAGGGCTTATTGTTGCCGGATTTGATTGCTACCTTTCTCGCATGCACAGGTTGTGCAGCAAGTTCCCCTGGTCGCGTCGGGGTTATGGCGCGGCATCCTCCCTGTTGGACCTGGCCGGGCTTCTTGCCCGGCCTTTTTTTTCCTGAACCCGAAAGAGCAACGAGAATGCCTTGGTCAAGGCGCGCCAAGGTCATGGGCTTTGCACATTTCCCCGGCTAGAAGCGCCTTCAACCGCAGACAGGCTGCGGTCCCAATCCGGAGACATCCATGCGTATCGCTTTCGCCGCCGCCCTTTTCACCGTCGCTGCGGCACCGGTCATGGCCGAAGACCTGGTCTTCACCCTGGTCAATGACAGCACCCACACCCTGACCGAAATGTATGTCTCGCCGGTGGGCGAAGACCAGTGGGGTGAAAACATCCTGCTGACCACGGTCGAACCGGGCGTCTCCGGCGACGTGACCATCGCCGACGGGCTGGAAGTCTGCGACTACGACATGCGCTTCGTGTCGGTCGAAGGCGGCGAAGTCGAGCAGACCCAGAACCTGTGCGAGTTGGGCACCTTCACCGTCACCGACTGATCCTGCACTCTTGAGACTTGCGGCGGGGGGCCTTACGGTCCGCCGCCGTACCCCTCGGAGCCAGCCCATGCCCTTCACCCTCGCCACCTGGAACATCAATTCGGTCCGCCTGCGCGAGGCCCTTGTGTCCCGCCTGATGACCGAGGAATCGCCCGACATCCTGTGCCTGCAGGAATGCAAGAGCCCGGTCGAAAACATCCCGCTGGCCCAGTTCCAGGCGCTTGGCTACCGCTACATCGTCGCGCGCGGGCAAAAGGGCTATAACGGCGTCGCAATCCTGTCCAAACTGCCGATCATGGATGCGGGCGACCGCGACTTTGCCCAGCTTGGCCACGCGCGCCACGTCTCGGCCCAGCTGGAGAACGGCGTTACCATTCACAACTGCTATGTGCCCGCCGGTGGCGACATTCCTGACCGCGAGGTCAACGTGAAATTCGGCCAGAAGCTGGATTACCTGACCGAGATGCGCGACCATTTCCACTGGCAGAAGCCTGACCGCGCGATCCTGGTCGGCGACCTGAACATCGCCCCGCGCGAGAATGACGTCTGGGACCACAAGGCTCTGTTGAAGATCGTCAGCCACACCCCGGTCGAGGTCGACCACTTCAACGCGGTGATGGAGGCGGGGGCCTGGCAGGACGTGACCCGCAAGGATATCCCCGACGGCCGACTTTACAGCTGGTGGAGCTATCGCGCCCCGGACTGGAACTCCGCCGACAAGGGCCGTCGCCTGGACCACATCTGGGCCACCCCCGACATCGCCAACGCCGCCCACTCCAGCCGCATCCTGCGCCCGGTGCGGGGATGGGATCAGCCCAGCGATCACGTCCCGGTTTTCGCGACGTTTGATTTGTAGAAGCAAGACTTTGCGAAAATATCTGCAAATTCCCTCGAAGGAATTCGTCAGCCCCCCGCCATCAGCGCAGCCAGCACGGCCTTGGCGCTGTCGCTGTCCCATTCGGCATCGCCGATCAGCCGGGCGACCTCTTGCCCTTCGGGGTTCAGGATCACGGTCACCGGCAGCCCCATGACGGCCATCCCGCGCGCAAGCTGGGACTGGGGGTCGCGCAGGATGGGCAGGGACTTGATCTCCGCCTCTTCGAAGAACCGCTTGATCCCTTCGACCGCGTTCCGGCCCGTGGCAACCGGAACCACCGCAAGATCGGGCATCGCGGCCTGCAGCCGGTCCAGCGAGGGCATTTCGTGCCGACAGGGCGCGCACCAGGTGGCCCAGAAGTTCAGGACGACCCACTTGCCGCGATACTCGGCCAGACTGCGCTCGCCATCCTCGGCGTCCAGCAGCACGGCCTCGGGGATCGCCACCGGGGTGTCGTGCAGCGCCAGTTTCTTCATGTCGCCGTCCCGCAGCGCAGCGACATCGGCCACCACCGGGTTTGCACCGATCAGGAAGGCCGTGTAGAGGACAACCAGCAATTTCCGCACGTTTCACACTCCAAAGGCCCGCACATGTCCGACGCCCGCGATCCCAAAGCCGCCAACACCATGTGGGGCGGGCGCTTTGCCAGCGGGCCGGACGCGATCATGACGGCGATCAACGCCTCGATCGGGTTCGACCAGCGGCTCTATGCCCAGGACATCGCAGGCAGCCGTGCCCATGCGGCGATGCTGGCCGCACAAGGCATCATCACTGATATGGATGCGCAGGCGATTGGGGAAGGCCTCCTCGCGATCTTGTCAGAGATCGAGGCCGGAAAGTTTCCCTTCACAACCGAGCTTGAGGACATCCACCTGAACATCGAGGCGCGCCTGACCGACCGCATCGGCGAGGCGGGCAAGCGCCTGCACACAGGGCGGTCGCGCAACGACCAGGTGGCCGTGGATTTCCGGCTTTGGGTCCGCGACCAGTGCGACCAAGCCATCGCCGGGCTGACCGGGCTGATGCAGGCGTTCCTGGCCCAGGCCGAGGCGGGGGCGGATTGGGTCATGCCCGGCTTCACCCACCTGCAGACCGCCCAGCCCGTCACCTGGGGCCATCACATGATGGCCTATGTCGAGATGCTGGCCCGCGACCGCAGCCGGTTTCAAGACGCCCGCCGTCGCATGAACGAATGTCCCCTGGGCGCCGCCGCCTTGGCCGGGACCTCCTTCCCCATCGACCGCCACATGACCGCGCAGGCCTTGGGTTTCGACCGCCCCACGGCGAACAGTCTGGACTCGGTCAGTGACCGCGACTTCGCGCTGGAGTTCCTGTGTGCTTCCAGCATCTGCGCCATGCACCTGTCGCGCTTTGCCGAAGAGCTGGTGATCTGGTCCAGCGCGCAGTTCCGCTTTGTCCGGCTGTCGGACCGGTGGACGACGGGCAGCAGCATCATGCCGCAGAAGAAGAACCCCGACGCGGCCGAGCTTCTGCGGGCCAAGCTGGGCCGCATCCTGGGGGCCACAGTCGCCCTTTTCACCGTGATGAAGGGCCTGGCGCTGACCTATTCCAAGGACATGCAGGAAGACAAGGAACAGGTCTTCGACGCCGCCGACTCCCTTATGCTGGGTCTGGCAGCGATGACCGGAATGGTCAGCGACATGACTGCCAACCGCGAGGTACTGGCAGCTTCGGCGGCCTCGGGCTTCTCGACCGCCACGGACCTGGCCGACTGGCTGGTCAAGGCGTTGAACCTGCCCTTCCGCGAGGCGCATCACGTGACGGGCACGCTGGTGGCCCTGGCCGAGAAAAAGGGCTGCGACCTGCCCGACCTGTCGATCAGCGAGATGACGGCGGTGCATCCGGGTATCACGCAGGACGTCTATTCCGTGCTGGGGGTGGAAAATTCAGTCCGCAGCCGCACATCCTATGGCGGGACGGCGCCGGACCAGGTGCGCGCCCAGATTGCCCGCTGGAAAGCCGCGCTGGCATAAGCCAGGCTGTCGGCAAAGGAGTCCTGCCATGAAATCCCTGGTTCTTCTGGCACTTCTGACCCTGGCAGGGTGCAGCAGCCCGCTGGTAGCCACCAATCTGACCTTCGGCCCCGACGGGGTCGAGGCAAACCCCACCTTGTCCAGCAGGGTCGGCGGTGCCACGGTGACCATCGACCCGTAAGGAAAGCCCGCCATGCCCAGACTTCTGCTGATCGCCTGTCTTGCCCTTGCCGCCTGCGGTGCCGATGGCGCGCCCGAGCCACCCTCGAAGGGGGTTTCAGTCACGGGTGAGGCGCAGGTCGGCGTGGTGCTGAAGTGACCCCGCTGCGGCTTGCCTTCCTGGCCCTGGCCGTCTGGGGCGCGGTGCATCCGATGTACTGGTTCCTGACATACATGCGCGAGACGGGGACCGGCCTTGGGGGCCTGATCGACGCCTGGTACGTCAATGCCTCGACCACTGGCCTCACCTGGGACCTGACCATCGCCGCCCTCGCGCTGACGGTCTGGATTCTGGCCGAGGCGATCGGCCGCCGCGCCTGGTGGCACCTGGTGGCAATCCCCGCGACCTTCTGCATCGGGGTCAGCTGCGGCTTGCCGCTGTACCTGTTCCTGCGGTCGGGGCGGAAGGACTAGGCTTCCTTCAGCACGCTGGTCAGATGCGCCCCGTAGCTGGATTTGCCGAACACCTGCGCCTGCTTCTCCATCCCCGCGCGGTCGATCCAGCCCTTGTGGAAGGCAATCTCGTCAGGTGAGCCGACCTGCATCCCCTGCCGATCCTGCAGCGTGCGCACGAAGTTCCCGGCGTCCAGCAGACTGCCGGGCGTGCCGGTGTCCAGCCAGGCAAAGCCGCGGCCCATCCGTTCGACCTGCAAGGACCCCTCGGCGCGGTAGTGTTCCAGGACGTCGACGATCTCAAGCTCTCCGCGCGGTGAAGGCTTGATCCGGGCGGCGATGTCGGGCGCGCGACCGTCCAGGAAGTAAAGGCCGGTGATGGCAAAGCTGGAGGGCGGGTTCTTCGGCTTCTCGATAATCTGGGTAACGCGGCCATCCGCATCGAAGGCCGCCACGCCATACCGCTCGGGGTCGCTGACATGGTAGCCGAAGACCGTCCCGCCCGACGGCTGTTCGTGGGCCCGGTGCAGGATTTCCGGAAGCCCGTGGCCGAAGAAGATGTTGTCGCCCAGCACCATTGCCGAGGGGGCACCGCCCAGGAAATCGCGAGTCAGAAGGTAGGCCTGCGCCAGGCCTTCCGGCTTTTCCTGGATGACCCAAGTGAAGCTGACGCCCCACTGGCTGCCGTCGCCCAGCAGGCGCTGGAACTGCGGCTGGTCGTCGGGGGTGGTGATGATAGCAATCTCGCGGATTCCGGCCAGCATCAGGACCGAGATCGGGTAGTAGACCATCGGCTTGTCGTAGATCGGCAGCAGTTGCTTCGAAACGCCCAGCGTAATCGGCCAGAGGCGCGAGCCGGTGCCTCCGGCAAGCAGGATGCCTTTGCGGGTCATGGACGAAGCTCCTTCACGATCGCGGACAGACCCTTGCGCCAGTCGGGGCGCGGGATGCCGAACGCGGCGGTAAATGCACTGCAATCAAGGCGGGAATTCAGCGGGCGTTTGGCCGGGGTGGGGTATTCGGCGGTCGGAATATCCTCGATCCGGCAGGACAGGCCCGCTTCGGCCATGATCGCGCGGGCAAACTCTGCCCAGCTGGTGTCGGGTTGGCCGGAAAAGTGATGCGTGCCGCCCCGCGCGCCAGCCACCATCGCCTCAGCTCCGGCCAGAAGCGCCTCGGCAATGGCGGATGCCGGGGTGGGGCCGCCGATCTGGTCGGCGACGACGCGCAGGCTGTCCCGCTCGGCCCCCAGTCGCAGCATGGTCTTCACGAAGTTCGCACCGTGCGCCGACACGACCCAGGACGTGCGCAGGATCAGATGGTTGCCGCCTGCTGCGCGGACGCCCTGTTCTCCGGCCAGTTTGGAGCGGCCATAGGCGCCGAGGGGGCCGGTTGGGTGGTCGGGGGTGAAGGGCTGGTCGCCGGTGCCATCAAAGACGTAGTCGGTGGAAATGTGCAGGAAGGGGAGGCCCTTCGCCGCAGCCGCGCGGGCCATTGCCGTCGGCGCGTCGCCGTTGACGGTGGTGGCAGAGGTTTCCTCGGTTTCGGCCTTGTCGACGGCGGTCCAGGCGGCGGCGTTGATGACGGCGGCGGCGTCAGATCCCGCGATGGCTGCAGCGCAGGCGGCGGGGTTCATCAGGTCCGCCTCGTCCCGTCCCAGAGAGACGGCGTCTGGCGCAAGCCGTTGCAACTCGCGCGCGACCTGGCCAGTCTTGCCAAACACAAGAAGCTTCATGCCTTGCCCAGCCTTTCGCCGACGCCCTGCCGGTCCAGCAGGGGCCGCCACCAGGCCTGGTTGTCAAGATACCAGCGGACAGTGCGCCTTAGGCCTTCCTCGACGGTCACGGACGGGCGCCAGCCCAGTTCCTCGCGGATGCGGGTGGGGTCGATGGCATAGCGGGCGTCGTGGCCGGGGCGGTCGGTGACGAAGGTGATCTGATCGGCATAGGGCGTGGCCTTGGGGGCCATCTCGTCGAGAAGCGCGCAGATGGTGCGGACGAGGTCGATGTTGCGACGCTCATTCTCGCCGCCGATGTTGTAGCTGCGGTTGAGGTGGCCCTTTTCGAGAACGAGGAGGAGGGCGTCGGCGTGATCCTCGACGTAAAGCCAGTCGCGGATGTTCTCGCCTTTGCCGTAGACCGGGATCGGTTTGCCATGCAGGGCGTTCAGGATGACGACCGGGATCAGCTTTTCGGGGAAGTGGTAGGGACCGTAGTTGTTCGAGCAGTTGGTCAGGACCGTGGGCAGGCCGTAGGTCTCGGCCCAGGCGCGGACCAGGTGGTCGGAGGCGGCCTTCGAGGCGGAGTAGGGCGAGCGCGGGTCATAGGGGGTATGTTCGGTGAACTGACCCTCTGCACCGAGGGAGCCGAAGACCTCGTCAGTGGAGATGTGGTGGAAGCGGAAGGTGTCGGGCTTGCCCTGGCGGGTCCAGTGGGCGCGGGCGGCCTCCAGCATGTTGAAGGTGCCGGTGATGTTGGTCTCGATGAAATCCGCGGGGCCGTCGATCGACCGGTCGACGTGGCTTTCGGCGGCAAGGTGCATCACGGCGTCTGGCTGGTGCAGCGCGAAGATGCGGTCAAGGGCGGCACGGTCGCGGATGTCGGCCTGTTCAAAGCTGTAGAGGTTGGAGTGGGCGACGTCGGCCACGTTGGCGGCATTCGCGGCATAGGTCATGGCGTCAAGGTTGACGACTTCATGGCCTCGGGCGACGGCCAGGCGGACGACGGCGGAGCCGATGAAGCCGCAGCCTCCGGTGACGAGAAGCTTCATTCGGCGATCCCGTAGCGGAAGGGTTGGCCGATGTCGGCAAGAAGCGGCGCGCGGGCGTCCTTGTCGGACAGGGTCGGCGTCGTGGTGCCCCAGTCGATGCCAAGGGCGGGATCATCCCAGCGGACCGCGCCGTCGTGGTCGGGGGCGTAAAGGTCGGTGCATTTGTACTGGATCTCGGTGTCGTCGGTCAGGGTGACGAAGCCGTGCAGGAAGCCCTTGGGGACAAAAAGCTGGCGGCCATTGTCGGGGGTCAGTTCGACGGCGACGTGCTGGCCGTAAGTGGGCGACCCGGTGCGGATGTCGACAGCCACGTCGAGGAGCGCACCACGGGTGCAGCGGACCAGCTTGTCCTGCGCGCGGGGCGGCGACTGGAAGTGCAACCCGCGGAGCGTACCCTTGGCCGCAGAAAACGAGTGATTGTCCTGCACCCAGGGCAGGTCAATCCCGGCATCGGCCATCCGCGCGGCGTTCCAGGTTTCCATGAACCACCCACGGGCATCGCCAAAGCGGCGGGGGGTCAGGATCACGACATCGGAAAGGGCGGTAGGCTCAATCTGCATTGGCGAAACTCGTCAGGTTGGATGGCGCAGACTTGCGACGATACGGGTCGCATTGCAAGCCGCGATGGCGGGGAAACAGTCTGTTTGCGGGGTTTTGCCCTTCGCGGACCTGGGCTATCAGGGGGCAAGGACGTAGGGGAAGGACGGGGACATGACCCATCTCTGGGTGCGGGCCGAACAACGGCCGAACGAGGAACGCGTCGGGATCACGCCCGAAGGTGCGGCAGCGCTGGTGCAGGCGGGGATCAACGTGACGGTCGAGCGGTCGTCGGTCCGGGCAATTCCCCTGGACGGGTACCTCGACGCGGGCTGCCGGATCGCGGCCGAGAATGCCTGGCCCACGGCGCCCTCGGACGCAATCATCTTCGGTTTGAAGGAACTGCCCGAGGATGGCACTCCCCTTACCCACCGCCACATCATGTTCGGCCATGCCTACAAGGGGCAACCGGCGGGGCGGATGCTTCTGCAGCGGTTCAAGGCCGGGGGCGGGGTGCTGTATGATCTGGAGTATCTGGTAGGTGAGGATGGCCGCCGGGTCGCCGCCTTCGGCTATTGGGCGGGCTATGCCGGGGCGGCGGTGTCGCTGCAATGCTGGGCGGCGCAACAGCGCGGCGGGATTGCCGGGCCGGTGCGGAAGGTTCCGTCAAAGGATGCGTTGCTCGCTCAGTTGGGCAAGGAGATGGCTGGCCTTGGTCGGCCCCGGGCGATCATCATCGGGGCGCTGGGCCGGGTCGGCACGGGGGCCGCAGACCTCTGCACCGCGATGGGCGTCGCAGTGACGAAGTGGGACATGGCCGAGACGGCGAGCGGCGGGCCATTCCCGGAGGTCCTCCAGCACGAGATTTTCCTGAACTGCATCCTCGCGCGGCCGGGGTGTCCGGTGTTTGTCCCGGCTTCGGCGAAGACTGACCCGCGGAAACTGACGGTGATCGGGGATATCGCCTGCGACCCGACCTCGGATTTCTCGCCGATCAAGGTCTATGACCGGGCGACGGAGTGGGACGCCCCGGCTTTGCGGGTGCATGAAGCGCCCCCGCTGGACGTGACCGCCATCGACAACCTGCCCAGCCTGATGCCGGTGGAATCCTCGCAGGACTATGCGGCTCAGCTGTTGCCGTCGCTTCTGACGCTGACGGCGCTTGACAAGGGCGTCTGGGGGCGGGCGAAGGTGGAATTCGACAGGCACGTCGCGGGTGTGTGAGCAAATTCCTTGAGGAAGGAATTTGTCAAAAATCTTACTCAAGATTTTTGGGTCTTGGGGCAAACGGGGGTGAGAGCATGACGATCCATTGGTGCGGCACGGGGCTGTCGTCGATTCCGGGGCTGCGGCGGCTGATCGAGGCGGGGCATCCGGTCACGGTCTGGAACCGCACGGTCGAGAAGGCGCAGGCCGAGGTCGGCGACCTGACGCAGGACATCCGGGCGTTTTCGTTGGAGGCTTTGGCGGAGGCGCTGAAACCCGGCGACATCGCGGTGTCGATGCTGCCTGCGGACCAGCATGTGGGCATCGCCAAGCTGTGTCTGGAGAAGGGGGCGAACTTCTGCTCCTCCAGCTACATCGCGCCCGAGATGCGGGAACTGGATCAGGCGTTCCGCGAGGCGGGGCTGGTGTCGATCAACGAGGTCGGTCTGGACCCCGGGATCGACCATCTGATGGCGCATGATCTGGTGGCGCGGTATCGCGCGTCGAAGGCCTATCACAACGACAATGTTCTCAGCTTCACCAGCTATTGCGGCGGGGTGCCCAAGGAGGCGAATGCCTTCCGCTACAAGTTCTCGTGGGCCCCGGCGGGGGTGTTGAAGGCGTTGCGGTCACCCTCGCGGTCGTTGCGGCATTTCACGGAACTGCGGGTGGCGCGGCCCTGGGATGCGATCAGCCGCTATGACGCACCGTTGCCCGTGCCAGAAAGTTTCGAGGTCTATCCGAACCGCGACAGCTATCCTTTCATGGACGAGTATCGGTTCGAAAAGCATTGGAAGGTCAAGGACTTCGTCCGGGGCACGATCCGGCTGAACGGCTGGGCCGATGCCTGGGCGCCGATCTTCCGCGAGATCGAGGGGCTGGAAGGCAAACCTCTGGCCGAGATCAACGCGGCATTGGAGGCGCGGGCGGCGGCTCTCCTGAAGGACAACTCCTATGCCGAGGGCGAGCCGGACCGGGTGGTGCTGTTCGTGGCGCTGAAGGCGGAGCGGGACGGGAAGCCCGTGTTCCACGAGACCTGGGCGATGGATGCCTGGGGCGATGTGCGCGGGACGGCGATGGGGCGGCTGGTGTCGGTGCCGGTGTCGCTGGCGATCGAGGCGGTGCTGGCGCGCGAGATCCCGGCAGGGGTGCACGGCGCGCCGCATGACCCGAAGCTTCTGGCGCGCTGGCTGGATCAGGTCAGCCATCTGGCGCAGGTGCTGCAGCGGATCGACCATCTGGGGTGACGGCTCCTCGTGCGACTTCGTCTTCTCGTCGCAACACAGCGAGGAGTGACGAAGTCATCGACGAGCGGCCCGGTTTTGCCTATCATCGCCGGACGATCCGGGAAAACCGGACACCCGAGCAGCGAGGCAGGACGTGGGCAGCACCGGCAGCACGTCAAGACGATTGGACCGGCTGGCCGACAGGCTGGCGGTGATGGCAGCGCGTCGCGCGCGGCCTGCCGGTGGCTTTGTCTCGCAGCCCGAACCTCGGTCCATCGGGCTTTACACCCGCGGCAAGCAGCTGGTCGCGGGCAACATCCTGCTGGCGGGGCATCTGGCCGAGGCGCCTGGCGTCTCTCTTTGGGACCTTGACGCGCCCGAAGCCTTTGCGACCGACGCGCAGGGCTTTGCCTGGCTGGATGATCTGGCCGCCTTGGGGACCAAGGAGGCCCTGGCCCGCGCGCAGGACTGTACCTGGGGCTGGATCGACCGCTATGGCCGGGGCAAGGGGCCGGGCTGGACGCCCGACCTGACCGGCCGCAGGATCATCCGCTGGGTGCATCACGCCACGATCCTCTTGCAGGCGCGCGACAAGGCGCAGTCGGCCGCCTTCTACGCCGCACTGTCGCGGCAGGCGACCTATCTGGCGCGGCGCTGGCGCAGCGCCGCCGAGGGCCTTCCCCACTTTGAGGCGCTGACCGGCCTGGTCTACGCCGGGATCTCGCTGATCGGGATGGAGGCGCTGATTGCCCCCGCCACCCAGGCCCTGGCAGCCGCCTGCGACACGGACGTCGACGCCGAGGGCGGCATCCCCACCCGCAACCCCGAGGAGTTGCTGGAGGTACTGACCCTCCTGACCTGGTCCGCCAGCGCCATGACCGAGGCGAACCTTGCCGTGCCACCGGCAGTCAGCCACGCCATCACCCGCATCGCCCCGGCCCTGCGCGCCCTGCGCCACGCGGATGGTGAGCTGGCGCGCTTCCACGGCGGCGGGCGGGCGGCAGAGGGGCGGCTGGATCAGGCCCTCGCCTCGGCTGCGGTGCGTGCCGGGGCGACTCCGGCCATCTCGATGGGTTACGCGCGACTGCATGGTGGGCGGACCTCGGTCATCGTCGACGCGGCGGCCCCTCCAGGCGGGCGGGCGGCGCTTACGGCCCATGCCTCGACCTCGGCCTTCGAACTGACGTCGGGGCGGCGGCCCCTGGTGGTCAACTGCGGCTCGGGCATCGCCTTCGGACAGGCATGGGCGCAGGCGGCGCGGGCGACCCCATCCCATTCCGCCCTGGGGATGGAGGGCGTGTCCTCCTCACGCACCGGGCGGTCCGGCGACGCGCTGGAACAGCGCGCCCAGGTCACCGCCTCGCGCTTGACCGTAGGGACCGAAGGCACGGACCTTTACCTTGCGCATGACGGCTGGGTCGCCACCCACGGGTTGACCGCCAGCCGCAGCCTGACACTGGCCCATGACGGGCGGCGGCTGTCGGGTGTCGATGCCTTGACCGCGATGACCGCCGAGGCGCGGCGGCGGTTCGAGGATGCGATGACCCAGACCGCGATGGCTGGCGCGCGCTTCGCGATCCGCTTCCACCTGCACCCCGAGGTCGACGCGACGCTGGACATGGGTGGCGCGGCTGTCTCGATGGTCCTGAAAAGCGGCGAGATCTGGATCTTCCGCTTCACCGGCCCCCTTGAGCTGGCGCTGGAACCCTCGGCCTACCTGGAAAACGGGCGGCTGAACCCGCGGCCCTGCCTGCAGATTGTGCTTCGCGGCGAAGCGCGGGGGTTCGAGACACGGATAGGCTGGACCTTGGCGAAGGCAAAGGATACTCCGCTGGCCATCCGGGACCTGGAGGGGGTGGACCCTCACGTCCCGTCGGCAAAGTGACGTCGGGCAAGTGAAGGGTTCCAGCGATGACCAACCTCGTCCCCATCGGCCGCGCGCTGATCTCGGTATCCGACAAGACCGGGCTTCTGGACCTGGCCCGCGCCCTGGCGGGCTATGGGGTCGAACTGATTTCCACAGGCGGAACCAGCGGCATGCTGCGGGCGGCGGGACTGGCGGTGCGGGACGTGTCCGACGTCACCGGCTTCCCCGAGATGATGGACGGCCGCGTGAAAACGCTGCACCCCAACGTCCACGGCGGGCTCTTGGCGCTGCGCGACGATGACGAACACCTGGTGGCGATGGCCGCCCACGGGATCGAACCCATCGACCTGCTGATCGTCAACCTCTACCCCTTCGAGGAAACGGTGGCCAAGGGCGCCGATCACGCCACCTGCATCGAGAACATCGACATAGGCGGCCCGGCGATGATCCGCGCGGCGTCCAAGAACCACCGTTTCGTCACGGTGGTGACCGACCCCGGCGATTATGCGGCGCTTCTGGATCAGATGAAGGCGCATGACGGCGCGACCACCATGTCCTTCCGCCAGAAGCTTGCCCTGACCGCCTACTCCCGGACCGCGGCCTACGACACGGCCGTCGCGACCTGGCTTGCAGACCAGATCAGGGAACCCGCCCCGCGCTACCGCAGCTTTGCGGGCAGGCTGGCCCAGACCCTGCGCTATGGCGAGAACCCGCATCAGGCGGCCGCGTTCTATGTCGACGGCTCACGCCGCCCCGGTGTCGCGACCGCGCGGCAGTGGCAGGGCAAGGAATTGTCCTACAACAACATCAACGACACCGACGCGGCTTTCGAACTGGTGGCGGAATTCGCTGGCGGAGCGCCCGCCTGCGCCATCATCAAGCACGCCAACCCCTGCGGCGTGGCGACGGCGGGGACGCTGGTGGAGGCCTATACCCGCGCCTACCAGTGTGACCAGACCAGCGCCTTCGGCGGGATTGTCGCGCTGAACCAGGTTCTTGACGCGGCGACGGCGGAAGAGATCGTCAAGATCTTCACCGAAGTCGTGATCGCCCCCGACGCCACGGACGAGGCGCGGGCGGTCTTCGCGGGCAAGAAGAACCTGCGGCTTCTGACCACGGGCGCGCTGCCGGACCCGAAGGCCAAGGGGCTGGCGTTCAAGCAGGTGGCGGGGGGCTTTCTGGTGCAGGACCGCGATGCGGGACATGTTGCCACCTCGGACCTCAAGGTCGTGACCAGGCGCGCGCCGTCGGAAGCCGAACTGCGCGACCTGATGTTCGCCTGGACCGTGGCCAAGCACGTCAAGTCGAACGCGATCATCTACGTCAAGGACGGGGCAACCTTAGGCGTCGGCGCCGGGCAGATGAGCCGTGTGGACAGCACCCGCATCGCCGCCCGCAAGGCCCAGGACATGGCCGAGGCGCTGGGCCTGCCCGGTCCCTTGACCAAAGGCTCGGTCGTCGCCTCGGACGCCTTCTTCCCCTTTGCCGACGGCCTTGTCACTGCCGCCGAAGCAGGTGCGACGGCGATCATCCAGCCCGGAGGCTCGATGCGCGACGACGAGGTGATCGCAGCGGCGGACGAACGCGGCCTTGCGATGGTCTTCACCGGCCAGCGGCATTTCCGGCACTGATGATGCGGCGGTTCTGGATCATCGCAGCCGTCGTCTTTGTGCTGGACCAGCTGACCAAGCTGGCCGTGGTGCATGGCCTGGACCTTATCAACCGGGGCGAGATCGACGTCTTCCCGCCCTACCTGACCTTCCGCATGGCCTGGAACTACGGGATCAACTTCGGCCTTCTGTCCAACGGCTCGGACTGGGCGCGCTGGGGGCTGATCGTGCTGGCGCTGGCGATCTCGGCCTGGGTGGTCTGGTGGATGCGGCACGAAACGGGAAACCGGATGGCCGAACTGTCGGGCGGTCTTCTGGTCGGTGGGGCGCTGGGCAACATCATCGACCGAATCGCTTATGGCGCGGTGGCGGACTTTCTGAACATGTCCTGCTGCGGGATCGAGAACCCCTATGCCTTCAATGTCGCCGACATCGCGATCTTCGCAGGGGCGCTGGGGCTGGTGATCTTTGCCAAGGGCAGCGACGGCAACAAGCCGACCGGCGGAAAACCCCCCCGTCGCAGTCGCTAAACACCCGTGACGCCCGCGTTGCTTTAGGCTAAGACGGCACAAAGACGGTTCGGAGGCATTCATGCAGGCAGGATACGGCAGGGCGGTCATCGCGATTGCGGCGATGGTCACACTTGCGGCCTGCGCCGGGGACCGCGACCCGCAGCTGATGAACCTGCGCACGGGCCAGGGGCCGGACGAATTTGCCATCGTACCGCCGAAGCCGCTGGAATTGCCGGAAAATCTGGCCGAATTGCCCGAACCCGCCCCCGGTGGGTTCAACCGCTCTGACCAGAACCCGGAAGCTGACGCCGTCATCGCCCTGGGCGGCACGCCCGGCGCGGCAGGTGGCATCCCGTCGGGTGACTCGGCTCTCTACAGCCATGCGGCCCGCTTCGGGGTTGAAGGCGGCATCCGTGCGACGCTGGCCTCGGAAGACCTGGACTGGCGGCGCGACAACAACGGCCGCATCCTGGAACGCCTGTTCAACGTGAACGTCTACTACAAGGCCTACCGCAAGCAGCGCCTTGACCAGCAGGCCGAGCTTGCCCGCTGGCGTGCGTTGGGCGTGCGGACCTCGTCCGCTCCGCCACGGAAGCCTGACGAAGAGTAACAAGCGCGTGGCCCCGGCCTGCCCGGGGTTGAATGTCGGGCCACCGCGCCGCAGTTTCCCGGAAAACATGGCGTGGAGAAGCCGATGCTCGGACGACTTGGTGCTGCCGTTCTGTTGACGCTGCCGCTGCCCGCCCTTGCCGAAGAGCCGGTCACCACCTT